>NZ_CP146003.1:0-600000 GCF_038095975.1 Mesomycoplasma ovipneumoniae
AACCTTGAAATACCACCCTTAATAAATTGATTTTCTAACCAGCTTCCATTATCTGGAAGTGAGACAGTGCGTGGTGGGTAGTTTGACTGGGGCGGTCGCCTCCTAAAGAGTAACGGAGGTGTTCAAAGCTACACTCAATATGGTCAGAAACCATATGCAGAGCATAAAGGTAAAAGTGTGGTTGACTGCGAGACCTACAAGTCGAGCAGGTGCGAAAGCAGGACTTAGTGATCCGGCGGTTCATTGTGGAATGGCCGTCGCTCAACGGATAAAAGCTACCCCGGGGATAACAGGCTAATCTTCCCCAAGAGATCACATCGACGGGAAGGTTTGGCACCTCGATGTCGGCTCATCGCATCCTGGAGCTGAAGTCGGTTCCAAGGGTTTGGCTGTTCGCCAATTAAAGCGGTACGTGAGCTGGGTTCAGAACGTCGTGAGACAGTTCGGTTCCTATCTGATGTGGGCGTTGGAATATTGATGAGAGCTGCTCTTAGTACGAGAGGACCGGAGTGGACGTACCGCTGGTGTTCCAGTTGTCTTGCCAAAGGCACAGCTGGGTAGCTAAGTACGGAAAAGATAACCGCTGAAAGCATCTAAGCGGGAAGCTTCCTCAAAGATGAGTATTCCTTATGAAATTCCTTATAGACTATGAGGTTGATAGGTTAGAGGTGTAAGTGTAGTAATACATTCAGCTGACTAATACTAATAAATTCAAAGTTTAAAAAGTTAATTCTTAAAGTATTTTAATAAAAATGTTACTATTCAGTTTTGAGAGCGCTAATCAGCATCCTTATTTTAGAGAGCCAACAAAAAACTCTTTAAAATAAGGATTTTTTTTATTAACTAATTGCTTAATTAAAAAAATCCGAGTTTGTCAGTTTGAGGGCAAACTCAAGAAAAATAACTATCAAAGCAAAAACACTAAATTTTAAATCTAACACTCACGAAAGAAAAAACCTGCCTACTAATCAAATAACGTAAACTAAAAAGAATTTTTAAACTGCTTTTTTAGTTTAAAACACAGGGAAAAACCATCAAAAAATACAACTACTATTTAAACTCAATGCAAATAGAAAACTCGTTTTTATTTGCAGCGAGCCCAAAAAACATATGAAGTTTTGAAAGAACAATAACCAAAAGCCCTAAATTTATAGATTTCTAAACGGTTAAATTTAAGGCATTCCATCATATTTAAAAACATAATGGATAATTCGCATTTTCTGATTTTTTTATGGCAAAAACATTCTTAATTCCCCCTTAATTTAATATCAAACTTATTAATTTATTCTTAGTGAGTGTTATTATAACATAATTTTTTCTTGTACCAAACATTTTTTTTTTTTTTTGCAAAAGGTTTATTTCAAAATAATAAAGATTAAGATTTTAGCGTCAAAAAACGTGGATTTATCGGGTATTTTTGCATATTTATATTCACTAAAAAGTGAGTTTTTGCCATCAACTGGCGAACTCAGGAAAATATGCCTGAATTTTAGTACAGTTTATTTTTAGCCATTGATTAGCATAATAACTTATTCTTTTAAAAAACAATTTTTTAGGTATTTTTCCTAAAAAATTTTTAATATATAGTATAATTAAAAAAATAAAGAATTAATATTGTATATAAAAAAAGGAAAAAACATGAAGAAAAAGTTAAAGTTTTTTAAGTTTATCACTAATGTTGTCGCTGTCACTTCACTTACGCTAAGTGTTTTTGGGCCGCTTTGGCATTTCCAAAATACAAAAAGCTATTCAGATTTTAAACTTGAAACTCGTGATATAGATCTATCAAATTCAAAAAAACCGGTAAATTTTGATGATTTAGTTCAAATTGTTTCGGCGAAAAACCAACAAAATTCGCTTGTTATTAATGCAAATATTAAAAATACCCAAACACGTCTAAACAAAACAAGTACTAATTCAGACTCTCCCAATCTAGATGATATTCAAATTCAAATTAATCAAGAAGGTGAGGTAATTTTAAATAGTTCTTCACTTGAATTGGTTAACGAAAAAGCTGAACTCTATTTTGAAGAAGGTGTACCAAAACTAAAATTTGAAGGGCATGTTTTTGACTTTAGACAGCTTCAAAATAAAACTTGGGTTGAAAAAACTGTGGCACCAGCAGCAGCAGTTGCTGCTCCTGCTGCTGGTCTTGGTGCATTATTTTGATATGCTGTTGGAGCTGCTATCGTTGGTTCGGTTATTGGTATTGCTGCTTCGGTCTTTTTTCCGAATATTGTTAGTGATGTTGGAAGATGATGGAATAATAATCGGCCTGCCCATCCTGTCCACAAGGATGATGATAGTCCTATTGTTTCAAGAGGTACTGACTCAATTGAAGTTGATTTAGATAAATTGACAAAAGGAAAAAGTAAGTCTAGAATTAAAACAATAGCAGGTACAACGACTTTAAATCTTTCTGTTGTAAAAGATGAGAAAAAATTAAGACAATACACTGGAATTCATCCAGCTTGATTTTTTAATTTTCACACTGAAGGCTTAAAATCTTATTTTGTTATTAGCGAACAAGCAATTCCAGAAACTGCAGCTTGACTTTGAGCCGTTTCAAATTTAACAATGCAGTCAAAATTAACCCAAATTGTTATTGATACTTTTCTGCCTAGTTCAATAAAAGCTAAAATTAATAAAAATAAAAGAGACCGTGATAATATGAAGGAAAAATTAAATTCTCCTATTGATTTTTATTCATTTAATGAGCCAGTTATGTGAAATTTGGCTGAAAAAACAAGAGATACAGCAAATTTGATTGTAGGAAAATGATGGCTAGCATCATCAAATAATAATTTAAATAAGGATCCCGGTTTTACTAAAGGTCCTTTTGTTACTGGAAGCGGACTTGCTCATGATTCTATTGATTGAACCGATCCTAAAAACGCTTTTGAGATTCCTGATAAACAATCTAATCCAAAACCATACACAAAAGTTTTCTTTCCAAGTTATCATGTAAGAAGAGTAAGGCTTCAAGATGAACATCTAAAAAGGAACAAAATGTTAAGTGTAGAAAAGGTACATTTTTTATATGGAAGTCCAATTAGATTTGAAGTCTAAAGCAAAAAAACAATTAAAAGAACTAAAATATTTAGAAATTGATATTAAAACTCGTTATTCAGTTATAAGCATATTTTCTGATAGAGATGTTCGCTGTGATCGCAATGAAAAATATCGAAGAATTCCAGACTTCTTATGAGTTTATGTTATGGATTCTTGCGCGGTTGTAGATAATCCGATTGAAACTATTGTTGGCATAGATTACAAACGTGATGATTATGTTTATAATTTAAGACTAGAAGATATCCCAAAAACAGTCTTTTTTTTGAAAAAATTAAAAGATTTTGATTATTATGATGAAATTAGGTGTTTGTCCCGTAGATGAACTGATGAGGATTATTGTCGAAACAAAGAAAATCTAAGTGATGAGTATAAATGAGAACCCTATTTTTCGGACACTCCCTATGAGACTAAAGATTTTAGAACAGTAATCGTTGCTTTTGAAAATTTTGATGACAAAGAAAAATGTGAATTTTCAATTTCCTTTCCTGCAGTTTTTCAAAAAATGTTCAAATCAAAAGATGAACTAAAAAAAATTGAAAATCTGATAATTAAGGAAATCAAAGAAAGCGTTCCTTATGCAAAGCCAAAAAATTTATCCAATTATCGGGAAAAAATCTTTGATTTTTTATCGAATAGATATGAGTATAATTCAAAATTTGTAGATATAAACAAACCATATTTAGGACAAAATGTAGAAAATATCTACAATTTGTTGTTAAAACAGGGTTATAATTTTGGTGAAAAAACCCAAATTCAACCAATTCAGAATGTATTTACTTTTGAAACTTATGAAAATTTGCTTAAAAAATTTAAAAAATACGGGATTAAAAAGATTGATTTAAACATTGAAAACCGAGATAAATTTATTCTTAGTTGATTTGATAAATTTGGCCCTGAGTATCGAAAATTTTGTATCAACCTTTTCGGTAAAAAAGGTCAATTTTATTATGATAATTTAAATAAATGAACAAATAAAATCGAATTTATCTATTTGTTGCAAATTTTATTTGGTCCTAGATATTATTTTCCCACTGAGAATGTCGACCTTGATGAACCAGATTATTTTATTTTACCAAGTTGAGGCAAACTTAAACTGGAAAATTTCCAAATTTTTTACTTTGGCGGGCAAGAATACGGACTTTTTGATGAAATAATTTCCCAATTTGACTCAAAAAAACCAGTTTTTTGATTTAAACCGTATTATCGCTCGGCTTATAGCACCAACACTGGCTGAATTTCGCCCATTTCACTAAAAAATTTCATTTTACTGTATGTTGACGGGCAAAAAATTTATTACTGATTTGGCCATTCAAATTTATATGACGATATTTTCCAAGGTAAATACGAAATTTTAAAATATTATTTCAAACAAAAATTGGTTAAACTTGAGCAAGATATTTTTCTGCGAAATAACCAAGATCCGCAGTTTGTTTTTTCTTCCCCATCAAAATCAAATTATTTAAACAAAAATGTAATTGAATCTTCTATGGAAGAACTAATTTTATATCGTGATGCAATTAAAAAATTTCAAGAAGAAACAACTCATGAATTTAAGTATTTTGACGATTTTATAGAGAATTCGGATTTATATACCCAGCAAGAAAAGAAATTGATTTTAGAAGAGCATTTTGATTTTTCTTTAAGTTCTAGAGATGAAAATAGCTTTTTTGATGAGATTTCAAAAACAGATTTTCGCGGTGATTATAGTGAGAAAGCTCTTGATGATGAGAAAATGTTCGCTGATCTTTTCGACGGCGAAAAACTTCGAGACTAAAAATTTTAAATTCTTTTTTTAAAATTTTTTAGGTTTTTTATTTTTGTTTATCCAAAAATAAATATTTTGCTAGAAAAATTTTGTTTATTTGCAAAAATGTTCCTTATTTTGAGCGGTTGGAAGTTTGCTGGCCCAATCAGAATTAACCAAAATTATTATTAATAACTTGGTGTCTAGTTTAGTAAAAGATAATAAAAATGTTGATGACCTTAAAATTATGAATAAGAAACTAAATTCACCTATTGATTTTTATTCATATAATCGATCAGTTATGGAAAATTTGGCTATAAAAACAAGAGATACAGCAAATTTGATAGTGGGAAATAGATGGTCAATTGATCCAAATAATAATTTAAATAAAGATTCCGGTTTTACTAAAGATCACTTTGTTGTTGGAGAAGGCCTTGCTAGCGATGCTATTGATTGAACCGACCCTAAAAATGCGTTTGATATTGATCCAAGTAAAGATGAAAATATACCATCATACGTAAAAATATATTTCCCCAGTTATCATGTAAGGAGAGCAAGAATGATAAAGGGAAAATTCGACAAGAAGGAATTTATAGAAAGAGAAAAAATGTTAAATGTTGAAAAGGTGCATTTTTTATATGGAAAGGCAATTAGATTTAGTAACTAAGGCAAAAAAACAATTAATTAAACTAAAATATATAGAAATTAATATTAAAAGTCGTTGTTCAATTCAAAACATGATTGATGAGGATGTTGATTTATCGCTTGATTGTAATTATGAGTATTATAGAATTCCAAATTTTTTATCAAATTACCTTAGCGACTTCTTCGATCCTAATCCAATTGAAAGAATTATTAGTTTAAATTATAAACAAGAAGATTATGTTTATAATTTAAAACTGGAAGATATCCCAAAAAGTGCGTTTTTTTCCAAAAAACTCAATAAATTTGGTTTTTATAATGATATTAGGTGTTTAATTGGCGGTTGAGCAAACAATGAATATTGTGATAAAAATGGAAAAGAAAATCTTGATCTTATCTCTGAACTTTATCCTTCGTATGGTTTGCACGATGGCAAAAGTTTTGAAGAGGTTGTTGTTGTCTTTGAAAACTTTGATGATATTGAAAAATGCGAATTTTCAATTTCTTATCCAGTTGTATTTTCAAAAATATTTAAATCAAAAACCAAATTAAGAGAAATTGAAGCTTTAATTATTAAGGAAATTCTGGAAAGTGTTCCTTATGCAAAACCAAAAAATTTAGCAAACTATCACGAAAAGATCTTTGATTTTTTATCAAATAGATATGAATATAACTCAAAGTTTGTAGATATAAATAAAGCATATTTAGGACAAAATGTAGAAAATATCTACAATTTGTTATTAAAAGAGAATTATAATTTTGGCGAAGAAACCCAAATTCAACCAATTCAGAACGTATTTACATTTGAAACTTATGAAAATTTGCTCAAAAAATTTGAAAAATACGGGATTAAAAAGCTTAATTTAAACATTGAAAATCGCGATAAATTTATTCTTAGTTGATTTGATAAATTTGGACCGGAATATCGAAAGTATTGCATTGAACTTTTTGGTGAAAGAGGCCAAACTTATTATGATAATGTGAATAATTGGACAAATAAAATCGAATTAATATATTTGTTGCAAATTTTATTTGGTCCTAAATATTGAGTTCAAGATCTAGATTTTTATCCCGATGAGCCTGATTTTCTTATTCTGCCAAGTTGGGCCAAATTAAAACTTGAAAATTTCGAAATTTTTTACTTTGGTGGACAAGAATATGGACTTTTTGATGAAATAATTTCCCAATTTGACTCAAAAAAGCCAGTTTTTTGATTTAAACCATATTACTACTCCGCCTATGGAGCTGGTGATGCATGAATTTTGCCGATTGCATTAAAAAATTTCATTTTATTGAATGTTAACGGTCAAAAAATTTATTACTGATTTGGCCATTCAAATTTATATAATAATATTTATCAAGGTAAATACGAAATTTTAAAATATTATTTCAAACAAAAATTGGTCAAACTTGAACAAGATATTTTTCTGCGTGATGGTAAGGATCCGGAGTTCTATGTTTCTAGATCAACAAGGCAAAATAATTTAACTAAAAATGTGATTGGATCATCTATGGAAGAATTAATTTTATATCGGGATGCCTTGAATAAATTTCTAAAAGAAACAGACCATGAATTTGAGTATTTTAGACGCTTTCTAGAAAATACTAATTTATATAGCCAGCAAGAAAAAGAATTAATTTTACAACAACACCTTCTCTTTTCTTGAGATTCTAATAATTGAACTGAATATTATGATGAAATTGCAAGAGTAGATTTTCGCGGTCATAAAAGCAAAAAATTTATTGAGATAGAAGGAAAATCGTAGGTCTTTTTGTTAATTAATAAATTTAAAGACAAAAGATTTAAGTTTATTTTTAAAATTTTTAACTTGTTTTTACATTCTTATTTATTTAAAAATAGCAATTTTGTCAGTTGAATTTATGTTTATTTGGAAAAATGTGCCTGACTTTGAGCGGTTGGAAGTTTGCTAGCTCAATCAAAATTTACTCAAATTGTTATTGATATTTTCCTGCCTAGTTCAGTAAAAAATAATTAAAAATGTTGATGACCTTAAAATTATGGATAAGAAACTAAATTCACCTATTGATTTTTATTCATATAATTGATGAGTTATGAAAAATTTGGCTGAAAAAACAAGAGATACAGCAAATTTGATTGTAGGAAAATGATGGCTAGCATCATGAAATAATAATTTAAATAAGGATCCTAGTTTTACTAAAGGTCCTTTTGTTACCGGAAGTGGACTTGCTTATGATTCTATTGATTGAACTGACCCTAAAAACGCTTTTGAGATTCCTGATAAACAATCTAATCCAAAATCATATACAAAAGTTTTTTTCGAGGTTATCATGTAAGAAGAGTAAGACTTAATAGTGAACATGTAGACAGGGATAAAATGTTAAGTGTAGAAAAGGTACATTTTTTATATGGAAGTCCAATTAGATTTGAAGTCTAAAGCAAAAAAACAATTAAAAGAGCTAAAATATTTAGAAATTGATATTAAAAGTTATTGCTTAATTGAACGGATATT
The DNA here is from genome assembly GCF_038095975.1 of Mesomycoplasma ovipneumoniae. NCBI lineage: Bacteria > Bacillati > Mycoplasmatota > Mycoplasmoidales > Metamycoplasmataceae > Mesomycoplasma > Mesomycoplasma ovipneumoniae. The sequence goes on from NZ_CP146003.1 coordinate 7,951, forward strand.
TTCCGATGAAGATTTTCCCAATGATTGTAATAATGAATATCGAACAATTCCAGACTTTTTATGAGTTTATGTCATGGATTCTTGCGCGGTTGTAGACAATCCAATTGAAACTATTATTGCCTTAGATTACAAACGTGATGATTATGTTTATAATTTAAGACTAGAAGATATCCCAAAAACAGTCTTTTTTTTGAAAAAACTGAAAGACTTTGATTTTTATGATGAAATTAGGTGTTTGTCCCGTAGATGAACTGATAAAGATTATTGTCGAAAAAAAGAAAATCTAAGTGATGAATGTAAATGAGAACCCTATTTTTCGGACACTCCCTATGAGACTAAAGATTTTAGAGTACTAATCGTCGCTTTTGAAAATTTTGGTGACACAGAAAAATGTGAATTTTCAATTTCTTTTCCTGGAGTTTTTCAAAAAATGTTCAAATCAAAAGATGAACTAAAAAAAATTGAAAATCTGATAATTAAGGAAATCAAAGAAAGCGTTCCTTATGCAAAGCCAAAAAATTTAGCAAATTATCACGAAAAAATCTTTGATTTTTTATCGAATAGATATGAATATAATTCAGAGTTTGTAGATATAAATAAAGCATATTTAGGCAAAAAAGTAGAAAATATCTACAATTTGTTATTAAAAGAGAATTATAATTTTAGTAAAAAAACCAAAATTAACCCCATTCAAAATGTATTTACTTTTGAAACTTATGAAAATTTGCTTAAAAAATTTGAAAAATACGGGATTAAAAAGCTTGATTTAAACATTGAAAACCGCGATAAATTTATTCTTAGTTGATTTGATAAATTTGGCCCAGAATATCGAAAGTATTGCATCGAACTTTTTGGTAAAAATGGTCAATTTTATTATGATAATTTGAATAAATGAACAAATAAAATTGAATTTATCTATTTGCTGCAAATTTTATTTGGTCCTAGATATTTTTTCCCCACCGAGAATGTCGACCTTGACGAACCGGATTATTTTATTTTACCAAGTTGAGCCAAACTTAAACTAGAAAATTTCCAAATTTTTTACTTTGGCGGCCAAGAATACGGACTTTTTGATGAAATAATTGCACAATTTGACTCAAAAAAACCAGTTTTTTGGTTTAAACCGTATTATCGTTCTGCTTATAGTACCAACACCGGCTGAATTTCCCCAATTGCATTAAAAAATTTCATTTTATTGTATGTTGATGGTGAAAAAATTTACTACTGACTTGGCCATTCAAATTTATATGACGATATTTTCCAAGGTAAATACGAAATTTTAAAATATTATTTCAAACAAAAATTAGTCAAACTTGAGCAAGATATTTTTCTGCGAAATAACCAAGATCCGCAGTTTGTTTTTGCTTCTCCACCAAAATCAAATTATTTAAATAAAAATGTAATTGAATCTTCTATGAAAGAACTAATTTTATATTGTGATGCAATTAAAAAATTTCATGAAGAAACAACTCATCAATTTAAGTATTTTGATGATTTTATAGAAAATTCGGATTTATATAGCCAACAAGAAAAGAAATTGATTTTAGAAAGACACTTTGATTTTTCTTGAAATTCTAGAGACGAAAATTACTATTTTGAAGAAATTTCAAAAACAGATTTTCGCGGTGATTATAGCGAGAAAGCACTTGATGATGAGAAAATGTTCGCTGATCTTTTCGACGGCGAAAAACTTCGAGACTAAAAATTTTGTTTATTTGCAAAAATTGCTTGAATTTTTATCAATTTTTTTAAGACGCTGAATTTTTAATGAAATTTTCCCTAAAAAGTTTTAGTGTATGCTATAATTTTAATGAGTAAAGAATTTGAATATAGTATATAAAAAGGGAGAAAACATGAATAAAAAACTGAAACTTTTTAAGTTCATTGTTAATATTATTACTTTTTCATTATTAAGTCTAGGTGTTTTTAGCATACTTTGACATTTTCAAAGTACAAAAAGCTATTCAGATTTTAAACTCACAGCCCGTTATTTAGATTTGTTAAATTCAAAAAAATCGCTAAATTTTGATGATTTAGCCAAAATTTTTTCAACCAAAAACCAAGAAAATTCGCTTGTTATTAATGCGAATATTAAAAAATCCCAAACATATCTAAACAAAACAAGCACTAATTTAGCCCCTCCTAATCAGATGATATTGAAATTCAAATTAATCAATATTGTCAGCTAATTTTAAATAGTTATTTGCTTAAATTTGTTAACAAAAAAGTTTAGCTCTATTTTGAAAAAGGTGTACCAAAACTAAAATTTAAAGGTGATGTTGTTGAATTTAGAGAATTTCAAAATCAAACTTGGGTTGAAAAACCTTCTTTTTTATAAATTACTATATTATTATTAATAATAATAATAATAATAATAATAATAATAATAATAATATGTTAAATGTTGAAAAGGTGCATTTTTTATATGGAATCCCAACTAAATTTAATATCCAAGGCAAAAAAACAATTAATTAACCTAAAATATATAGAAATTAATATTAAAAGTCGTTGTTCAACTGGTAATATGGCTGAGGATGATGTGGATTCAACGTCTGATTGTTATTATAAGAATTATCCATTTCCAAATTTTTTATACGATTACCTTAAAGAAACCTACAATCCTAATCCAATTGAAAGAATTATAAGTTTAAATTATAAACAAGAAGATTATGTTTATAATTTAAAACTAGAAAATATTCCAAAAAGCGCGTTTTTTTCCAAAAATCTCAAAGATTTCCATTTTTATAATGATATTAGGTGTTTAATCGGCGACTTAGACGACAATGAATATTGTCGTAAAAATGGAAAAGAAAATGTTGATTCTATCTCTGAACTTTATCCTTGGTATACTTTTCACGACGGTAAAGCTTTTAAAAAAGTTGTTGTTGTCTTTGAAAACTTTGATGATGTTGAAAAATGCGAATTTTCAATCTCTTATTCGGCTATTTTTTGAAAAATGTTTAAATCAAAAAGCAGATTGAGAGAAATTGAAGCTTTAATTATTAAGGAAATTCAGGAAAGTGTTCCTTATGCAAAGCCAAAAAATTTATCGAATTACCACGAAAAAATCTTTGATTTTCTATCAAATAGATATGAATATGATTCAAAGTTTGTAGATATAAATAAACCATATTTAGGACAAAATGTAGAAAAAATCTATAATTTGTTATTAAAAAAGAATTATAATTTTGGCGAAAAAACCCAAATTGAACCAATTCAAAATGTATTTACTTTTGAAACTTATGAAAATTTGCTTAAAAAATTTGAAAAATACGGCATTAAAAAGCTTAATTTAAACATTGAAAATCGCGATAAATTTATTCTTAGTTGATTTGATAAATTTGGCCCAGAGTATCGAAAATATTGCATCGAACTTTTTGGTAAAGATGGCCAAACTTATTATGATAATGTAAATAATTGGACAAATAAAATCGAATTAATCTATTTGTTGCAAATTTTATTTGGCCCTAAATACTGACTTGAAGATCTAGATTTTTACCCCGATAAACCTGATTATTTTATTCTACCAAGTTGGGCAAAACTAAAACTTGAAAATTTTGAAATTTTTTACTTTGGTGGACAAGAATATGGACTTTTTGATGAAATAATTTCCCAATTTGACTCAAAAAAGCCAGTTTTTTGATTTCAACCATTTTACTACTCCGCCTATGGAGCTGGTGAAGCACGAATTTTGCCAATTGCATTAAAAAATTTCATTTTATTGAATGTTGACGGTCAAAAAATTTATTACTGATTTGGCCATTCAAATTTATATAATAATATTTATCAAGGTAAATACGAAATTTTAAAATATTATTTCAAAGAAAAATTAGTCAAACTTGAACAAGATATTTTTTTGCGTGATGGCATAGATCCAGCGTTTTTTGTCTCTTGACCACCAAGGCAAAATAATTTAACTAAAAATGTGATTGGATCATCTATGGAAGAATTAATTTTATATCGGGATGCCTTGAATAAATTTCTAAAAGAAACAGACCATGAGTTTGAGTATTTTAGACGCTTTCTAGAAAATACTAATTTATATAGCCAACAAGAGAAAGAATTAATTTTACAACAACACCTTCTCTTTTCTTGAGATTCTGATGATTGAACTGAATATTATGATGAAATTGCAAGAGTAGATTTTCGTGGTCATAAAAGCAAAAAATTTATTGAGATAGAAGGAAAATCGTAGGTCTTTTTGTTAATTAATAAATTTAAAGACAAAAAATTTAAGTTTATTTTTAAAATTCTTAACTTGTTTTTTACATTCTTATTTATTTAAAAATAGCAATTTTGTTAGTTGAATTTATGTTTATTTACAAAAATGTACTTCCCGAGTTTCTCAATTTGATGAGATAATCTTAAAAAAATGTCGGTTTTAAACCAGGACAAAAAAAATTAACACTAAGGTGTTGGCTTTTTTGTCCGAGTTTACATTGCTACCTGCTTTCTTTTTAAAGGGGTCGAATTCGACCCCTTTAAAATTAGGGTTGTTAATAATCTCCAAGAAGCAAATTTAAATACAATATATTTATGTGCAAGAGTCCCTCGATATCTTCTGAGTTTTGCATATATCCCTTTTGCATTTGTTGTATTAATCCATTTTTGAGGCGATAAGGTAAATGCATTACTGCCAGCCTTTTTCAAAAACCCCTCGAATTCGAGGGGGTTAAATTCAAGATTATTTAATTGCTCCCATTCTCTTTTTTATCAATTATTTGGTATAGATGAAAATCGTGCTTTATTATCATTTTGCAACCTCGCTTGAAAAATTTAAGTGGATTTCCACCTTTTTATTTCAAAATAATTTCAACATAAATAAACTTATGTTTAGTAATAGCTTGAAAAATTTAGGTGGATTTCCACCTTTTTATTTCAATGTATCCAATATATCTAATTTAAATTTGTGAAAATACTTAAAACATTATCTATTTATAAATACTTATCTATCACTTTTTGTTGTATAGTTATATTTTTTAATGCTATAATTAATATGAAAAAAAGATTTATTAGAAAAAGCAAATTTAACAACAAATTGCATAGCGAATATGGGAAAGAATAAGTATATATCACTTAGAAATATCGAAAAGATATGTAAAGCACTTCAACGGGATATTGGAGAAGTTGTTTGTTATTGTAAACCAGGGGGATCTATTAATGAAGAGCGCGTATACAAGTATTGAACTTTTTGCAGGTGCAGGAGGATTGGCCTTAGGGTTAGAGCAGGCGGGATTTAAGCACATTGGATTAGTTGAATATGACAAATATGCTGCTAATACACTAAGAGCTAACAGACCAAAATGGAATGTTATTTGCGAAGATATAGAGATTGTGGCTAAGAAAGATTTAGAAAAGGAATTTAACATAAAAAAAGGAGAATTAGATTTATTATCTGGTGGAGCACCTTGCCAAAGTTTTAGTTATGCTGGTAAAAGATTAGGACTTGATGATGTTAGGGGTACAATGTTTTATCACTATGCAGTTTTTTTAAATAAATTGCAACCTAAAATGTTGTTGTTTGAAAACGTAAAGGGACTTTTATCTCACGATAATGGGAGAACATTCAACACAATTATCAATATTTTTGAGCAAGAGGGATATAAAATATTCTATGAGGTATTAAATGCTTGAGATTATGGTGTTGCTCAGAAAAGAGAACGATTAATTGTTGTTGGTATAAGAAATGATTTAGTTAATGATAAAGAATTTTTGTATCCTTCAAAATATAAATATAAACCAGTATTATCGGATATTTTACGGGATGTTCCAAGTAGTCTAGGGGCTAAGTATTCAAAAACAAAAGAAGATATTTTTTCATTAGTTCCTCCAGGTGGGTATTGAAGAGATATTCCTGAAGACATAGCTAAAGACTATATGAAGTCTTGTTGGTATATGGCTGGTGGAAGAACAGGAATACTAAGGAGATTGAGTCTAGATGAGCCGTCACTGACAGTTTTAACTACACCTCAAATGAAACAAACCGATAGATGTCATCCAACAGAGACTAGACCACTTACTGTTAGAGAAAATGCTAGAATACAATCTTTTCCAGACGAATGGATATTTACAGGACCAATGGGTTCACAATACAAGCAAGTAGGAAATGCGGTTCCTTGTAATTTAGCCAAAGAAGTAGGTTTAAAAATATTGGAGAAGTTAGAGGAAATTAGATATGGAAATTTATAAGTTAGATTTTATTTCACAAGAAGATTTTGAAAAGCTTATAACTAATACTTTGAAGCAGTATAATGAAACGCTTGAGAGTATAAATTTAAAAAAATTCAATAGTAATTTAATTGATCCAATAAAATTACTATTTGATAAAAATGTTTTTGATAAAAGTTTTGAAGACATAATAAAATTGGAAATTCACAAACAAAGAGATAGATCTAACAGTAATATAATTGGATATTTTCATCAAAATATGTTTAAGAATATAAAAAAATGTGAAGTTCCAGATGAGGGATGGGATGTGATTTTTACTGGCGATGATATAACATATTATGTTGAACTGAAAAATAAACATAATACAATGAATAGTTCATCATCGGCAAAAACATTTATGAAGATGCAAAATCATTTATTGAATGCGAAAGATAGAGATAGAAGCATTTGTGCATTAGTAGAAGTTATTGCTAAAAAATCTCAAAATATTCCGTGGGTTATTACTCTTGATAAAGTGAAACAATCTTCTAATGAAAAATTAAGAAGAATATCAATCGATAAGTTTTATGAAATTGTTACTGGAGATAAAAATTCTTTTAAATTAATATGTGAGCAGCTACCAATAACAATTGAAAAAATCATTTCTAATAATAAATCACTCAAAGTTCAAAAAGACACAGTTTTTGAAGAGTTAAAAAATATAGATAATGATACACTTATAGCGCTATATAAACTAGCATTTAGTACTTATGAGGGGTTTTAGTTGATAGAAATTTTATGACGACTAGAAATATAAATCTAGTCGTCTTTTTTCCTGAGTTTCCCAGTTTGATGAGATGATCTCAAAAAAGTCTCAGTTTTTAGGGGATTTTTTAATTTTTTGGCAAAAGTTAATTACAATTTTTTTACTGATTTACTAAAATATCAAAGTAAAAATCATCCTATTTCAAATATTTGGATCACTAGTAACGCCATCAAACTGTCAAACTCAGGAAAAATAACTATCAAAACAAAAACACTGAATTTTGAATCTAACTATCACGAAAGAAAAAATGCAACTACTATTTAAACTAAATGCAAATAGAAAACTCGTTTTTATTTGCAGCGAGCCTAAAAAAACATATGAAGTTTTGAAAGAACAATAACCAAAGCCATAAATTTGTAGATTTCTAAACGGTTAAATTTAAGGCATTCCATTATATTATTTAAAAATATAATGGATAATTCGCATTTTCTGATTTTATCATGCAAAAAACATAATCAATTCCCCCTTAATTCAATATCAAATTTATTAATTATTCTTAAGTGATGGTTATTATAACATAATTTTTTCTTGAACCAAGCATTTTTTTTTTTTTTTGCAAAAGGTTAATTAGAAACTAATAAAAATTAATGTTTTAGGGTCAAAAAACCCGTATTTACGGGTGTTTTTTTATATTTAGATTCACTAAAATGTGTTTTTTGCCATCAAACTGACAAACTCAGGACTTAAAAATTCTTGAAAAAATTAGCGACTTGATTTTGTTTATTAAACTTGTGATTTGCTCTTGGCAAATTTATAAGGTTTTCTTATTTTTTTGCTAATAAGGTCAGATTTTGTTTGAGTAGCTTTTTTCTAAAAAACTTTTCATCTTCTGCTTTGATTTTTTCTATTAAATTATGTTTAGTTAAAAAAATATTTTTTATTATGAACACTCCCGTAAAAAAAATTAACAAAAGTACAGCACTCAAAATCTTGACAAAAAATTAGTTGCCTGATTTTTTTCTACTAATTTACAATTTTAATGTATTTAAATTTGTCTTCAATTGTGAATTTTTATTGTTTCATTTTTACACACCTTTCCTGAGTTTCCCAGTTTGATAAGGTAATTTCAAAAAAGCATCTGGTTTTAGGCAATTTTTTAAGTTTTTTGGTAAAAGTTAATTACAATTTTATTAGTAATTTATTAAGATATCAAAATATTCATTGTTTCCAAATAACTTGTTTCAAATTTCACGTTTGAAATTTCCTTAAAATATTTAGGTTTTTTGCCAAACAATTTGTTTACTTCAATAAAACCATCTTTATTTTGTTTTTTCATAATCTATAATTATACCATAAAATTACTTAAAATGCTAGTAAATGCTAGTAATAAAAATTAAGATTTTAAAATCAAAAAACACTTATTTACGGGTGTTTTTTCATATTTATATTCACTAAAAAGTGAATTTTTGCCTTAAAACTGGGAAACTCGGGTTTACAATTTTAATGTATTTAAATTTGTCTTCAATTGTGAATTTTTATTGTTTCATTTTTACACACCTTTTTTCGAATACGTCTGAAATTGGTGCGCTAACTTATGCAGATTGAACTGCTTTTTTATATTAAATAGTTTAAAAAAGTATATAAATTTATACACTTTTTTGACATTTTGATTTATTTTGTGTTTGTTTTAAATGGGTTAAAAAATCATGGCGAATTTGCACTGGCGGGTGCAAGTAGATGCCATCTTAAAATTTGAGCAGCAAATGATTTAGTATTTTTTAAATCCAATGGATGTTCACCATTGAAGTTCACACCAAAATAGTTAAAACCGCGAGTTGCATAATTTCAACCTTGCAAACTGTTGCGAGGTGTTCCGGAGTTAATTAATGAAATGTAATTGTTATCAGTGCTTAAAATTCCAGTTCCTGAATTTCCGGCATCAAAATATGTAGGCACATAGCCATTTTGATGTCTTAACATTACATTATAATTGCTTAGACCTGGTCGGTGAATAACATATGCAGATTGTTTTCCATAAGGGAAACCAACAATTGAAAAGTCATAAATTAATGACTGGTGGTTTATATTATAATCCATACCATTGAAATTAAATTTCATATTTTCAAGCGCTAGTCATGATTTTAATCAGTTGGCATACTCATATTTTCCTTGTGCAAGTGCTTCATCATAAAGCGGCTTAACATCGACCACAAAAATAGTAGCATCAATATTGTGGCCTTTATGTTCCTTTCCATCCCGACTTTGTTGATCTGATCCAGATCAAATTTGAGAAAGTAGAAATCCAGAATTTGGGTCTTCTTCTTTGTCGCTAGGTTTTGATGAAGAATTTGGACCTTTTAATAGACCACCTCAGTAACTAAATCCAGCATTAACATTATTTCCAAAATTAAGTGAAGGTTTTACAATGTAACTATATCTTCGATAAGTCTTTGGTAAGCCAGTTGTTGAGTTATTTAGCTGGTCAAAATTTTTGACATTTTCAACGTGATTATTAGTTATAAAGTAGAATTTTCAGTCATTTTCATCATTATTTACTTTTCCAATCATCGTTGCAGAACCAAAACTAAAAGCAAGTGCACGTTGGAAATTATTTTCAAATTGAGGATTTGATTTGATAGTGGAATAATTTATATAATCATTGTTTTGTAAATAACCATTATGAATTTCATAGGGAACGTTTTGGTTTGGAAAATAAACATTTTTTCGAACATTAGGATCGGTATAAAAAGGAATTGGTGCATTTTCTTGAGTGTATGAAATCTGTTTATAATCGAATAAATTAGTTTGATTTGTGTACTCTTCATGTTGCTCAGAATTCTCATAAATAACATTTACACCAGCACCTCTATTTCATAGAATAAAGGCTTGGTTTTCTTTGAATTTTTCATTTTCATTATTGAATGGATTATAGTTTTGAGTGGTATTTACATAATTAATTGGATTTCCTACCATAATACTGTATTTCTCATCTTTTAAATTTAGTATAAAGTGTAATCCATCAGATTGTTTTGTTACATGTAACAACAATGTTAGTTCAGGAATAGATTGTCCTCTTCCACTACTAGTGTTATTATGTCTTTTAGGTAATTTAAGTTCAAGGGTTTGTTTATTTTGTTCTTTTAGTAGTAAATAATCAACAGAAAATGAAGGAAATTTATAATAAACTACTTTATCATTAACAAATGCAAATTCACTTCCAGAAGTTCCTGGACTAGTAAATCTTGTATAACGAAAATCATCTTGAACTAAAATATTTCCATAAATTGTTAAGTCTAATTTTGCATTTTTAGCATTTTTTAACATTTTTTCAAGATATTTTTCTTTTAAAACTCAGGATGCACCTTTTCCATTTTGTGATCAAATTGCATCCTTGGCACTAAATTCAATTTGTCGATTTCGAATAGTTGTACCTTTATCAATTATTAAGGTATGTAAACCAGAATGTGTTCAAGTAAATTTAGCATCTTTTATATCTTCGAGTGAAGTGGAATTTGAACCAGCAACTTTGTATCAATTATTACCAACAACTATTTTTTTCTTGCTAGGATAAGTATATTTAAAATTAATATAAGTGTTTTCATTGTGTGTTACTATTTTATGAATTGAAATGTCATTAGTATTAATTGAATAGTGATTTAGTGTAAGAGTTGCTTGATTTCAGGTCAATTTTTGATTCTCATATTTAAAATCTTGCAAACTTACCTTGTTCATTAGTAATTCAGGATATATATTATTTTGAAAATCATTTGACAAATTCACAAGTTTGATATCTTTGGAATTTGAATAAAATTTGTTAGGATCACTTTTATTAACAAAGCCAACTTTAAATTTTAGTTCACCAGTATTTTCTGATTTTACATCATAGTAAACAACAAAATACTGATTAATGATATTGGCGATATTATCTTGATTAGTTGTTACATCATCAGGAATTATCTTATTATTGTTAACTTCAAAAACATTTGCTGAATCATCAATTTTGGCCTGAATATTAAGTTTATCGTAAGCATCTCCCTCAGTAGCAGCTCCTAAATTATTTAATGTACTTTCAAATTTTAATGAGTCAGTTTCAATTTTTACATCATGATTATTTTTTAGTTGCAGTAAATATTGCAAAACGGTGCCCGCGTCTTTGTTTGGAAATTGTGCAACTAATTCTTGAGGATTTAAAATACTAAAAGCTGTTTCTGTTTTGCCAACCTTAGCACCAGGAGTTTTTCTTAAAGCAAAATTAGAGGCGTTAATTTTATCAATTAAGTGTTTATGAGCTTCATCAAAGTTAGGACTTATTCAATTAGAAGGTAATTCAATATCACTAGTACGAAGTGGTCGAAAATATCACATATTTTTAGCATATTTAGTTTTATAATCACTTTCAGTTATCTTTAAATCTCAATCTTGAAAATTAAGTTCTTGATTGTCCTTTTTGATTCCAAAAATTAGTTTGACTGTTCCACCACGATTGGAATTAAAAATATTTGAATGATCAAGTACTTCTTTAACAAAAAGTGAATATTTACCTATTTTTGGTCATTTATAAATATTATTTAACTCCTTTTCTGCCAATATTGAAGGAATTCCATGATGATCAACACCTTGTTTGATAGGTTGTAAATCCTTCAAAATTTGTTCACTACCACTTAAATTATCTTTATTTCATTGTACATTTGTAAGATAACTAGAAATTAAAAGTTGCAAGTCCGCTTTATCTCTTTCAAGTTTGGTCATACTAGTAGATCGAAGAGTTATTTTATCTTTAGTTTGGAGTGTAATTTGCTTTACTATTTTTCCTAGTGCTAAGAAGTTAACTTTTGCACTAAAGTGTTCATTTTCATAGCTAATTTGAGCCAAATCATGTTGAAAAATGTGATCAACTTTATTACCTTTAGATCTAAAATTTTGCTTAATAATATCTTGAAGTTGACCAACGTGTTCTTTGTTAATTTGTTGAAGAGCAATTTTATCAAAATCATATAAGTCATCTAAATATTGAAACTTTGTATCTAAAGCTGATATCTTACTTTCGATATCATAAGTATAGGTATTATCTTTTTTAAAATCAAGTAATTTTGAAATTCTTGTTCTATGTCCTTGCGCATTAGTTACCTGATAAGTAATTTCAATTTTATTATTGTTGGAATTATCCAATTTTGTATCTTTAATTTCAAAAGAATAACCTTCTTTTCCAATTTTAGTCAATAATTTTGTAGTTTCAACATCAAAAGCTACTGGATTTAATTTGTCTTCAAGTCTATAAAGTTTAATTTTTGCTTCATCAAATGAAGGATTTACTTGTTCTAAATAAGTGTTAATTTGACTAATTTGTTCATCTGTTGCTGTTCCATTTAGAGCTTTTTGTGCATCAATTAATTCTTTTTGTACTGCATTAATTTGTAATTCCAAATCACTAATATTACTTGAAAAAGCTAGTTCTTGATTATGAAAAAATGACTGCGCTTTTAAAAGAGTAATATCTAATAATTTATCAGCATTGTTAGTAGTAGAAGTGTATTTTGGTGTTGATTTTATAGCTTCTGCTGACTTAATAGTATCACTTAATTTTGTTGATAAATTAGAAAGTTCACTAACTTTTTCTTCTATTTTTTTAAGATCTTGAGTACTTGTTTGTTCATTAATTTGTTGTGCAAAATGCAATTTTAAACTAGAAGCTAGTGTAGTAAATGTGTTAATTTTTTTAATACTTTTTTGCTGTTCTTGAAACAAAGTTGGTTGAATATTTTCAGGAGTTGTCGGTGTTTCCTGAGTTGTATTATCTGATGAGGTAGGATCAGGAGTTTTAACTTGATTTTCTGGTTTGGATTTAATTTCTTTGTTATCGTTTTCTAAGGTCGGATTATTTTCTTCACTTTTTTTATCTTCAACTTGATTATTTTGCTCTTCTTTTTTGTCTGAAGATAAATTATTTTGGTTATCTAAATTTGGTTTCTTAGGCAGTGGTTTTGCATTTTCGTTTTGTTTAGCTGGTGTTTTAATTTCAGGGGTAGTTCCACAAGCAATTGTAAGACCAAAAACTGTTACAAAAGAAGATAAAAGTAAGATAGATTTAGTAATTTTAGATTTCATAATTAACTCTTTTATTGAATTCAATATTTTTTTTATTATATAACACATTTTACTTTTTTGTAAAAAGGTGAAAAATAAACTTTAGGTTTTTTGGTAATAAAACTAAAATTGTTCATGGTTTTGCAACACAGTTTAGGTTTTTCTAAATATTTAAAATAAGATCTTCTTTATAATAATTCGGAAATAAAAAATGCAACCATAACTAAACTAGAACAAAAAAGCCAACACCTTAGCGTTAACTTTCTTTGTCCAGGTTTACCCCATTTGTATTTTCAATCCATCTTTGTGGCGATAATGTAAAGGGATTGCTACCTTTTTTCTTTCTAAACGTGTCGAATTCGACACGTTTAAAATTAGTGTTGTTGATAGTCTCCCATAGACCAAGGAATTCAATTGTATCTCTTAGCCTTAGTCAGTTTTTAACAACATCTTTAGGTTCATGAATATTTTTATGCCACGCAATATCTGTTAGACTTATATAATCATTTTATTATAGTTAAGTTATTAATTTATGCATGTATAATTAGACCTGAGTTTCACAGTTTGATGACAAAAATTCACTTTTTAGTGAATATAATATGAAAAATAATGGTAAATCCGCGTTTTTTGGTATAAAATCTTAATTTTTATTATTTTGAAATTAATCTTTTGCAAAAAAAAAAAAAAAAATGTTTGGTCTAAGAAAAAATTATGTTATAATAAGTCTCACTAAGAATGAATTAATAAATTTTGATATTGAATTAAGGGGGAATTAATTATGTTTTTTGGCTAAAAAATCAAATATTGCGAATTATCCATTATATTTTTAAATATGATGGAATGCCTTAAATTTAACCGTTTAGAAATCTTCAAATTTATGGCTTTTGATTATGGCTCTTTCAAAACTTCACATATTTTTTTAGGCTCAATGTAAATAAAAATGAGTTTTCTTTTTGCATTGAGTTTAAATAGTAGTTGTATTTTATGATTTTTGTTATTTTATCCATAAATTGATTTTTACCAGTATTTTAAAATAGGTAATTAACTTTTGCCAAAAAAGTTAAAAAAGCCCTAAAACCAGACACTTTTTTAAGATTATCTCACCAAACTGGGAAACTCGCGATATAATCATTTTATTATAGTTAAGTTATTAATTTATGCATGTATAATTAGAAAATTAAAGTTTATATTTAGTAAATTAAAAATCAAAATACCACTAAGTATCAAAGCATCTTGATTGCCTTAAGAAATTTATTAAATAATAAGTTGCTATTTAAAAATTATAAGTCTATTATTGATTCATTAAGTAAAAAATCTTCTAAACCAATGTATAAAATACCATTTTCATCGTGTTTTGGAATTATTTTGTTTCTTACTATAACTATTTTTTTAAATGAATCATTTATTTTTTTAAGCGAGGTTATTTCCTGTTCTTTTTTCTCTAAATTGTCAATATTAAACGCTGATTGAATATAGTATCTTTTGTGGCCTTTATTTATAACAAAATCTATTTCAAGCTGAACTTTTTTTCTTGTTGAGCCGTTTTTAAATTCATGTTCTACAACACCAATGTCAATATTGTATCCTCTTCGAAGTAAATCGTTGTAGATTATATTTTCCATTATATGTGTGTTTTCTATTTGGCGAAAATTTAATCTTGCATTTCTTAGGCCAATATCTGAAAAATAATATTTAAGTGGGGTTGAAAAATATTTAGAACCCTTTACATCGTAGCGATAAGCGCATTGAATAATATAAGATTCTTCAAAAAATTTAAGATACTTAAAAATTGTATTTGATGATATGTGTATTTGTTTTTCTGACAAAAAACGATTTGCAAGCTTAGAGGGGTTGGTTAAAGAACCAATATTTGAAGATGTAAAGTCAAGCAGGATTTCAAGTATTTGTTGCTCATTATGTATTTTGTTGCGCTCAAGAATGTCTTTAATATATGTTTGCTTGAATAACTGCTTTAGATAATGACTTTTTTGTTCATCATTTTGCAATTTATAAATATGTGGCATACCACCATATACAAAATAATGTTCAAAAGCTTCTGATTTGTCATCAAATAATTCATAAACTTCAGCAAAAGATAAAGGATTTACATGCACTTGGTCTCCGCGGTCTCTGAATTGAGTTAATAAATCTGATGAAAGCATTTTAGAGTTACTACCAGTAATATATATGTCTAAGTTACTATGTTTCATAAGACTTAAAAGCACATCTACAAAGGTTATATTTTTTTCATTAGTCTCAACATAGGGATTTGATACATTTTCGGATAATTGAATTTCGTCAATGAAAATGTAGTACATTTTGTTTATATTTTTTGTTTTTTGCTTAATATATTGATGTAATCTAAATGGATTTCGGTATTCAATATTATCAATTTGGTCAAGAGCAATTGTTATAATTTGATTTTCTTTAATTCCACTGCTAAGTAGGTAATCACGATATAAATTGAATAATAAATATGATTTTCCGCATCTTCTTATGCCAGTAATAATCTTGATTCTGCCATTCTCTTTTTTATCAATTATTTGGTTTAGATAAAAATCACGTTTTATTATCATTTTGCTACCTCACTTGAAGAATTTAGGTGGATTTCCACCTTTTTATTTCAAAATAATTTTAACATAAATAAACTTATTCTTAGTAATAGTTTGAAGAATTTAGGTGGATTTCCACCTTTTTATTTCAATGTATCCAATATTTTTAATTTAAATTTGTGAAAATACTTAAAACATTATCTATTTATAAATGCTTGTCTATCACTTTTTGTTATATAGTTATATTTTTTAATACTATAATTAATATGAAGTTCCTGTCTAATTTGTAGCTTAAATAAGTAGAAAAATTAACAAAAGTACTGCACTCAAAATCTTGACAAAAAACTAGTTGGCTGATTTTTTTCTACTAATTTTTATTTAGTTTTTATAACAACTTTTATTGAATCAGAACTATTTTTTGATATAATTAATTAAGAATAAAAAGATGACTTAGAAATTTCTTAGCTGATATAAGTTAGATAGAAAATAAAATTGAATTAATACATAATAAGGTTTGGTTTTTGTGGTTAAAAAATTTAAAAAGTTAAAAAAGTTTACCTTATATTTGTTTGGTTTTACTTCAATTCCATTAATATATAGCTCGCTGCTTATAAATTGAAATAATAATAAGCAATATTGATATTCTACAAACTTTAGTAATAAAATCGATGTAAGAAACCCTTTTATTAAAAAGTTAAATAAATCGGTCAAGGTTGAAAATCTAGATAATAATTTTGAATTAAAATTATTATTAAATCCTGACTTTTTAGATACTGATCCTAAAAAAATAACTTCTTTTAATATTGATTTTTTAGAAAAAATTAAAAAGTTAAACTTAAAATATAAAGAAGCAAAATACAGCGAAATGTTGCCAATTGTCTGGTTTTATTTTGATACTGAAAATGATCGAGAAATTTTTGTTAAAAATTCCCTAAAAAATTCTACTATCAGTCGATTTATTGTTTATAAAAATGAAGGAAAAGACAAACAAACAGGACATGTTGAAATGTTAGATGATAATAATCAGTTAAATAATAATGATGATTATCATGCACTTTTTAACGAGTCGTTAAATAAAAATATTTCAATAGTAAATTTTCAAAAACAAGCAGCAAAAGACAGTGAAAATCAAGATAAAACCAACTCAAAGATTGGTGCTATAGAATTAGGAGACAAATTTGACCAAAATTTTAATATATATTTTAATGAAAATCAATTAAATATAAACGATCTAGTCTCAAACAGACCCAAGCAAGCAGAAAAACCATATCATTCAACGCTAGTTTCATTAATTTTAGGTGGCAAAGCAGGTGTTGATAAAAAGTCGGATTTGTATTTATCAATATTTAAAACAAATGCTGAATGACACAAAGCAATCGAATGAATGGCTACTAAAGATGTAAGGGTAATAAATCACAGTTATGGGAATAATCTTGTGGACTTTAAAGACTACAACGAAAATACATATTTACTTGATTTTTTAGCAAGAAAATACGGCGTAATTAATGTCTTTGCCGCAGGTAATGGTGCTGATAAAATTGACGAAGATGAATTTGGCAGAAATAAAGCTGATGATAATCCATGAATTGATGATAGAAGCTTGTCACTAAATTCAATAGTGGTTGGCGCGCTCCAAGATAATTCTAGTAATTCTAATATTGCAAAAAATGAAATAGCACCTTATTCTAATTTTAAAACTGGTGATGAATACTCGCAATTTGCTAAACCCTTAGTAGTAGCTCCAGGTCAGATTTATAATGTTCTTGATGATAAAAATCAATCTGGCCAAAGCAAAAAATATGTAAGTGGAACTAGTTATGCAGCCCCTATTGTAACCGGACTAATATCAACACTTTTAAGAGGAAAACCACTTTGAGTTCGTGATGATTTTAGAGTTCCGGCAATAAAATCTATTCTTTCTGTTTCTGCAATAAGTCCAAATCATATTGATTTGGATAAAAAAGATAGTGGCTATTATGAAAAATATGGGGCCGGAACCCCTGATTTTGAAAAAATGAAAGAAGCAGCAGATAATACTAGTCTTATTTTCGGCAATAAAGAAAATGAGGGCGAAGTTATTTTTACTGGCAATAGGTTCTGAGTTAATTCAAATGATCGAGTTAAAGCCTCTTTGTCTTGAAACTTTAACGCTGGTTTGCTAAAAAATAACGAAAAAGGCCAAAATATATCTGGATGATGGTGATTTTTGTCGGCAATTACCAGAAATGTTAGCCACGATTGATTGCCGTTAGAGGCAACAAAAAAACGACAAGGTGGTACTTTTGTTTCAGATTATGATCTTTACTTACAAAAATTAAATTCAAATGGCGATTGAGTTGATGTTGCAAGATCTAATAGCATCCTGAGCAACGATGAATTAATAGATTTTAAGTCAAACGAATCTGCCTATTATCGTATTTATGTTAAAAATTATAGATCTTCCGTTTTTGAAAATTCAGAGGATAACAGAATAGTTGCTTCTTATTTGGTGCATAATGAAAATTAAACAATTTTTTAGTAAATTTATAGTTATAAGTTCCTTAACTTTGCCATTTTTTTTGAGTTCATGTGGTCCATTTTTTAATTTGATTTCTACTAAGCCTAAGCCAAGTCTAGATGAAGATAATCATAAATATCGTGGAGATTATTTTTTAAATCTATTAGATAAACATTATGAAGAAAATAATGTAAAAAGGGCGACATTTTCGCCATTAAATTTTTTCTATTCCTTGCAAAAAGAAAAAAAAGATAGCAATGTAGCCCAAAATAAAACTCGAAATTATTTCCTTGGTAATAAAAACTCAATTGATATTTATACACTTGAAGAATTTCAAAAAAAGATAGTTGATAAATCCAAAGAAATTACAAAAGAGGCCAATATAGATCGTTTTGTTAGCGCTGCTTCAATAAAAAAAGAATTTGAAGAAAAATTTCTAAATGGTACAACAATAGAAGAAACGCTCAAGAATAATAATATTTTAATTATGGAGCATTTTGGCGAAAAAAGTCTATTATCGGCTAGACATTATTATTTCGATGATAAAGTGGACCGCTATATAAATATGACTCCTTTTCGAGCAGATGATATTCATTATAATCGGTATACGAATTTGGGGATTGTGCCAGTGTTTAGCCCATATTTTACCGTTGTTTTATATCCCAAAGACCAAAAAATTTATTTTCACCATGATTTTAAAACAACTTACGAAAAAAATGTAACTAAAACTAGAAAAATTTATCATGATCTTGAAAAAAGGTATTTACTTCCGAATTATTTAAAAAATAAAGCATTTTATGATATTTTCGATGAAATTAAGTCTATCCAAAAGAAAAATAAAATTCAATTTTTTAAATTAAAACAACCGTATGATAAAGTTGCTGAAAAACTCGACCCTTGAGTCAATAATTTTTTTGAAAATAAACACGCGATAATTAAAAATTTAGAAAAATTTAAAGAAAAAATAATTAATCGTATTTCAAAATTGGATACAAGTTTAAAAATAGATGAAAATGAATTTATAAACGATTTTGAAACAAAAGTATTTAGTGGGAAAAGGTTAGAAGATATCTTTAAAAATTCAAATATTTTTATATATGAAACATGAGAAAAATTTGCTTATGGTTCTCCTCAGTCTTATTATTTAAATTCTGGTAATAAAAATTCTGATAATAAATCAGCAACAGTAGAATTTGAGAACATAATCATTACAAAGGAAGAAAATAATAATATTTTTTTAGAACCTATTAGCCATTCAGATTATAGTTTTAATGCTTTTTCGCGTTTTTTCACGAAATCAAAATTTAATAAAGTTGCTTTTCAAATTTTGGTAGTTCCAAAAGAAAAAAATATTGTTTTTAATAAAAACATTAATCGTCTTAAAACACTCGAATCAGTAATAAAAAATTATTTGCCACAATGAAAAATGGAAAGAACGGGCTAGTACAGATTTATTTTTCATAGATTTATCAAATTTTTTGCCAATTTCTTATTAAATTGTTTCATATACATGCAAAATTGACTCATTGTCTCAATTTTGCATTTTTCTTTTCCCTGAGTTTCCCAGTTTGACGAAATAATTTTAAAAAAGTCTCGGTTTTTAGGTACTTTTTTAGCTTTTTTGCCAAAAGTTAATTACAATTTTTTTACTGTTTTATTAAAATATCAAAGTAAAAATCATACCTATTTAAAATATTTAGATCACAAAATTATGAACACATCCGAAGAAAAATTAACAAAAGTACTACACTCAAAATCACTGATAAAAAACTAGTTGCCTGATTTTTTCTACTATTTTTATTTAGTTTTTATAACAACTTTTAATGAATCACAACTATTTTTTGATATAATTAATTATGAATAAAAAGATGAATTACCAATTTATGAATTATAAATTTGTTAAGTTTATATAAGTTAGTTAGAAAATAAAATACATAATAAGGTTTGGTTTTTATGGCTAAAAAATTTAAGAAATTTAAAAAATTTGCATTATATTTTTTTGGTTTTGCTTCAATTCCATTAATATACAGTTCGCTCCTTATAAATTGAAATAATAATAATAATAATAAGCAATATTGGTATTCTACAAACTTTAGTAATAAAATCGATGTAAGAGACCCTTTTATTAAAAAGTTAAATAAATCGTCAAAGGTTGAAAATCTAGATAATAATTTTGAATTAAAATTATTATTAAATCCTGACTTTTTAGATACTGATTCTAAAAAAATAACTTCTTTTAATATTGATTTTTTAGAAAAAATTAAAAAGTTAAACTTAAAATATAAAGAAGCAAAATACAGCGAAATGTTACCAATTGTTTGGTTTTATTTTGATACTGAAAATGATCGAGAATTTTTTGTTAAAAATTCCTTAGAAAATTCTACTATCAGTCGATTTATTGTTTATAAAAATGAAGAAAAAGATGTACAAACAAGATATGTTGAAATGCTAGATGATAGTTATGAATTAAATACTTATCAGTTAAATAATAATTATATTAATGATTGACTTTTTAACAACTCGTTAGACAGAAATATTTCAATAGTAAATTTTCAAAAACAAGCAGCAAAAGACAATGGAACTCAAAATAAAATCACCTCAAAGGTTGGCGCTATAGAATTAGGAGACAAATTTGACCCAAATTTTAATGTATATTTTAATGAAAATCAATTAACTATAAACGATCTAGTTTCGGATAGATCGCATCAAACGAAAAAACGATCTCATTCAACGCTAGTTTCGTTAATTTTAGGCGGCAAAGCAGGTGTTGATAAAAAGTCGGATTTGTATTTATCAATATATAAAACAGATGCTGAATGACAAAAAGCAATCGAATGAATGGTTGTCACTAAAGGCGTGAAGGTAATAAATCACAGCTATGGAAATGGGAATGCGCATTTTGTAGACTACAACGAGAATACGTATTTACTTGATTTTTTAGCAAGAAAATACGGCGTAATTAATGTCTTTGCCGCAGGCAACAGCGCTGATGAAACTGACAAAAATACAGATGGTTATAATCCATGAATTGATGAAAATAGTTTATCACTAAATTCAATAGTGGTTGGAGCGCTCGAAGATAATTCTAGTAATTTTAACATAGCAAAAAATAAAATAGCTCCTTATTCTAATTTTAAAACTAGTGATGAATACTCGCAATTTTCTAAACCCTTAGTTGTAGCACCAGCGGAGATTTATAATGTTTTTTATGATGAAAATCAATTCAACAATGGTAAAAGATATGTGCGTGGAACTAGTTATGCAGCCCCTATTGTAACCGGATTAATATCAACACTTTTAAGAGAAAAACCAAATTTAGATTATAATGATTATAGAATTCCGGCAGTAAAATCGATTCTTTCTGTTTCTGCAATAAGTCCAAATCATACTGGTTTGGTCAAAAAAAAGAATGGTTATTATGAAAAGTATGGGGCTGGAACCCCTGATTTTGAAAAAATGAAAAAAGCAGTAGATAATATCGCTTTTATTTCCGGCAATAAAGAAAATGTGGGCAAAAGTATTTTTACTAGCGATAAGTTTTGAGTTAATTCAAATCAGCGAATTAAATCCTCTTTGTCTTGAATGTTTAATGCTGGTATTCTAAAAAATAAGGAAGACTACAAAATAGGGCAAAATATACCTAGTTGATGGTGATTTTTACCGCCAATTACCGGGGTTGTATCTGGACTATTTAATATTACAGTTCCTATTAAAGCCGCAACTGGTTTAGGTTTAGCTGATATGTATAAATGATCATCAGATCACCTTAACACGCAATGATTGTCATTAAACGCAACTAAAAACCGACAAAATAATAAAATTGTTTCTGATTATGATCTTTACTTACAAAAATTAAATTCAAATGGCAAATGAGTTACTCTAGCATCATCTAATAGTGACCTAGGTAATGATGAATTAATAGATTTTAAGTCAAATGAATCTGGTTATTATCGGATTAATGTTTGAAATTATAGATCTTCCGTTTTTGAAAATTCGGTGGATGACAAATTAGCTGTTTCTTATTTGGTAGACAATGAAAATTAAATACTTTTTTAGTAAATTTATAGTTATAGGTTCCTTAACTTTACCATTTTTTTTGAGTTCATGTGGCCAGTTTTTTAATTTCATTTTTACTAGTCCAAGCCCAGATCGTGATGATGATAAATATAAAAGATACTATTTGTTAAATTTATTGGAAGAACATTATGAAGATAATAATGTAAAAAGGGCGACATTTTCCCCATTAAATTTTTTTTATTCTTTGCAAGAAGAAAAAAAAGACAAAAATAAAAGCCAAAATACAACCCAAAATTATTTTCTTGGTCAGAGTGACTCATTCTATATTTATAATCTTGAAGAATTTCAAGAAAAGATAGTTGACAAATCCAAAGAAATTACAAAAGACGCCAATATAGATCGTTTTGTTAGCGCTGCTTCAATAAAAAAAGAATTTGAAGAAAAATTTTTAAATGGCACAACAATAGAAGAAACACTTAAGAAGAACAATATTTTAATTATTGAGCATTTTGGCGAAAAAGACGAGTTATATGCAGAACAATATTATTTTCATGATAAAGTGAAGGGTTATATAAATATAACTCCTTTTCAAGCGAAAAATGTTCATTTTTTTCAGGTTATGAATTTAGGGATTGAACCAGTGTTTAATCCATATTTTACGGTTATTTTATATCCCAAACACAAAAAAATTATTTTTGACCATGATCGTAATGCAACTTTCGAAAAAACTGTAAATAAAACTAGAAAAATTTACCGCGAGCTTGAAAAAAGGTATTTTCTTCCGAATTATTTAAAAAATAAAACATTTTATGAAATTTCTGATGAAATTAAGTCTATCCAAAAGAAAAATAAAATTCAATTTTTTAAATTAAAGCAACCGTACGATAAAGTTGCTGAAAAACTTGACCCTTGAGTCAATAATTTTTTTGAAAATAAACAAGCAATAATTAAAAATTTAGAAGAATTTAAAGATAAAATAATTAATCGTATTTCAAAATTGGACCCAAGTTTAAAAATAGATGAAAATGAATTTACAAATGATTTTGAAACGAAAGTATTTAGTGGAAAAAAGCTAGAAGAAATCTTTAAAAATTCAAATATTTTTATATATGAAACATGAGAAAAATTTGTCTATGGTTCTCCTCAATCTTATTATTTAAATTCTGGTAATAAATCAACAACAGTAGAATTTGAAAAAATAATCATTACAAATGAAGAAAATAACAATATTTTTTTACAACCTATTAGCCATTCAGATTATGATTTTGATGCTTTTTCGGGTTTTTTCCCGTGGTCAAAATTTAATAAAGTTGCTTTTCAAATTTTGGTAGTTCCAAAAGAAAAAAATATTATTTTTAATAAAAACATTAATCGTCTTAAAACAATCGAATCAGTAATAAAAAATTATTTACCAGAATGAAAAATGGAAAAAACGGGTTAGTACAGATTTATTTTCCATAGATTTATCAAACTTTTTTGCCAAATCATTATTAAATTGTTTTATATACATGCAAAATTGATTTATTGTGTCAATTTTGCATGTTTCTTTTCCCCGAGTTTCCCAGTTTGATAAGGTAATTTTAAAAAAGTCTCAGTTTTTAGGGACTTTTTTAATTTTTCTTAGCAAAAGTTAATTACAATTTTTTTACTGTTTTATTAAGATATCAAAGTAAAAACCATATCTATTTTAAATATTTAGATTGCAAAATTATGAACACCCCCGTAGAAAAATTAACAAAAGTGCTACAATCAAAATCATTGATAAAAAACTAGTTGGCTGATTTTTTCTATTAATTTTTATTTAGTTTTTATAACAACTTTTATTGAATCACAACTATTTTTGATATAATTAATTATGAATAAAAAGATGATTTAGAAATTTCTTAGATGATATAAGTTAGATAGAAGGCAAAATTGAATTAATAACAAATATATTGATGTTATGCAAACTTTAGTAATAAAACCCATTTTAGGTCAAACGAATCTGGTTATTATCAGATTAATGTTTGAAATTATAGATCTTCCGTTTTTGAAAATTCGGTGGATGACAAATTAGCACTTTCTTATTTGGTAGACAATGAAAACTAAACTAATTCTTACTAAATTTTTGGGAACAACCCTTTTAATTCCGGCATTTTTTTTAACCTCCTGCGGAAATTTAATTCATTTTATTACTAAACAAATTTTTAACATAGATGAGGAAATTAACAATCCGAAAAATTATAATTCTAACTATTTTTTAAATTTACTAGCGAAACATTATGAAGAATTTAATGCAAAAAATGGTACTTTTTCAGCCTTAAATCTGTTTTATAATCAACCCCAAGGAAAACGGGACAAAAATTTATTCCTTGGCGAACAAGATATAATAACAATTGAAAACCTAGAGCAATTTGAAAAAAATATTATTAATAGAACGGAAGAAATTATAAAAAATAATCCTAATTTTGCCAAATTTAATACTTCTGAACTCAAGTCAGAATTTGAAGACAAATTTCTAAAGGGAGAGCCTCTTGAAAAAGTATTAGAAAAAAACAATATTATAATAGACGAAAATGTCAGAAATTGAATGCAGACTCGTGTTAGCCACTATTATTTTGAAGAAAATGGTTCTTCAAACATTATAGCCACAAGACTTGTACCAGATTATGTTATAGAAGGAGAATTAGTTCAACCCGCTATGAATTTTCCTGATTCGCCTTTTTTTAATGTTATAGTCTACCCTAAAAATAAAACAATCACTTTTAGGGAGATTGACGGAGGAATTTACACCGACGATAACATTATAGATTATGAAGAACAGAAAAAATTGAAAATATTAATTGAAAGAGAAGCTAGAAAAATTTATAATAAACTTGCAAAAAAGTATAATTTGCCAAAAAACAAGATTAGTACTTATTCATCATCTTTTATATTTGATATTATCGATTTTAGCCAAAAAATTAATAATATTAAAACCTTAAAGCCAAAAATTCTTGATTTAATTACAAATAAAATTAATCCTTGATCTAACAGTTTTTTACCAAAAAAACATGCAATTATTAAAAATATTGACGAATTTAAGGCAACAATTATTGACCGAATTTTAAAATTAGATCCTAAATTAAAAATTGACCAAAATGATCTAATTTCTGATTTTGAACAAAAATTTCTAAACAGCGAAAAACTTGGTGAATTTCTAAAAAATAATAATATTTTTATTTACGAAACTTGGGAGCGAATTGGTTATGAATCATTTTGAAGGTTGACTCCCGACCCTATACCGGATCCTGCTGATGTTCCAAGAAGAGTGGAATGAGAAAAATTACTTCTTAGAAAAACGGAAAATAATAATATTTTTTTGACAACAATTTTTCAAACGGATTTAACACTAAATTTTGTTAGAAGCCCTGAATCTAGTTTTGATAAAGTGGCTTTCCAAATCTTGGCTTTTCCTAAGGATAAGAATATTGTTTTTGATAAAAATGTTAGCCGGCTTGAACTAATTGATGATTTAAAAAACAATTATTTAGATAAATATGAAGAAAAAGACAAACAAACAGTAAATAACGACGTATAAGTTTAAATTAGTAGAAAAAATCAGACAAATAGTTTTTCATTTATAGTTTTGATTGTACACTTTAGTTAATTTTTTCTATCATGTTCATTTTAAAAGATTTGGAGAAATTAATTTAGGTTGTGTGGCGACTTGACTCTTTATATACAAATAACATTAATTCCTAAATTATGCGAGTTTCCCAGTTTGATAATGTAATCTTAAAAAGTGTCGGGTTTTAGGGACTTTTTTAATTTTTTTGGCAAAAGTTAATTACAATTTTTTTACTATTTTATTAAGATATCAAAATAAAAATCATACCTATTTCAAATATTTAGACCGCTAGCAAACTCAGAAAAATATTTTAAAAAAGACTTAAAATGACTAAACAACAGAAACAAACTACCATAAGTTGGCAAAATTTAAATCCTTTTGAACTTCTTTTTGTATAAAATATTCATTTTTTACTTGAAAAAAATTATTAATGGTTTAAAATTTTTAATATATACTTGAACTTTCTATAAAAAATCACATTTTAAAAAAGCAAGTTGGCATATTAATTTATACTAAGGCTCCGCCCTTTTTAAAATTTTTCATTTTAAAATTTCACTACGAGGTGTTTCTTAAATTTAAAAAAATATAGACAAAATTATTAATTTGACTGTTTTTGGCAAAAATAATTAAATTAATAATAAAAGGACAATTAAAACTACATAAACTAACAAATTCAAAATTTGTAGTATCTTTTTTATTTTTTAAAATAAAAAATTTGTATAATTATTATATCCTATATGAAAAATAATAAGGAGGAAATATGCAAATTTATGTTCCAAGAAGAAGAAAATTAATAATTTTAGCCTCATCCGCTATGGTTTTAGTTGGAGGTTCTTTTGCTAGTTCCTTAGTTAATAATTTTATTAGCTCCAGTAATGAAATTCACTATAGTTCTTTGTCTCCTTCGATTGTAATTAAAAATAATCCAAATGATTTAACTTTTGTCTCACCAGTCGTTAATTCCGATTTTAAACCTCAAGAAAATAACGGACCTAAAGTGGACTTAGTTAAACCAAAAGAAGAAACACCCAAACCGATAATTAAACAAGAAATTCCTAAAGAAACAAAAATAAAAGAACCGGTAGTTATAACCAAAAAAGAAACTCCGATCCAGAGAATTTCGACGCCACGTCGCTCTCTCTCTCTCTCTCCTAGGAAATCTGCAGAGATTTCAACCCCAAATACTCAAACTAGATCACCAGTAATCGTTCAAAATTCATCGCCAGTTCCGACAACTCGTCAAAATCTGGTTCCTGGCGTTTCTCAGTCAAGAATTCAGCATGCCCTTGAAAGGTATAAAAAAGGTCTTGCTGCCGAAATAAAAACTATTCAATCTCGAGTTGCAAACTTGCAAGCTGAAGTCAATGAAATTGAACGTTCCTATAAAGAAGATTTTGATAAAGATCATATTCGCGGTAAAATTCCTAAAACTCAAGCAGGACGAGATCTCTGAAAAGAAGCTTATCAACGACAAATCGATCTTCCTAGATATAATTTAAATCGCGAAAAACAGTATTTAGAATATTTAAAAAACCTTCCAGAAAAAACTTCCCTTACTTTGCAAGAGCTAAAATCACTTAGACAAGGTTTGGTTCCTTCGCTTGATTCGATTAATGTCTGAGAATATGAAGATGAAAGTAAAAATCCAACCTTAAATAGACTAAAAAAACATAACCAAAGCCGTACTTTTAATACTCCAAGTTGGTATTCTTTAAGTCCGTGGAATATTTCCAATGGTGAATTTCCCGGTTGGACAAAATCTGATGTAAGTTCACAGTTTTCTTCAGAAATTGGTAGCAATTTTACTAATTCAATTAAGGTTTATGAATACAGCCCTAATTCAGATAATGAAGATAAAAATCGCCAACCTCTAAAATTAATTCAACTTGATGCTAATGATAATAATGCTTTTGAGAAATTTCAAGAAATTATGGCAAAAATTTCGCAAAAGGACAGCAAAGTTCAAGCTATAAGAATAAAAAATATTGGCGAGGCTAACTCTTTACAAAATGCCTCAAGTATTCTTGAAGCCATTCCTAGTCAAATTAATACAGTTTCAGTATTTTTAAATAATACAAATGCCACCAAGTCCTTACGCGGTCTTGAAAATAAAAAATTAAAAGAACTGTCAATTTATACAGAAATTAATTCAGTAAGTGATGAATGAAGTATTAATCCTAATGGTCTAAAAAATGTTGATTTTATTAGTTTTGACTATAATAATCAAGCAACTTTTGATCGATCTCAAGGAAAAATCGGCGGTTCAATAGTTTTTTCAGGCCTAAGATGAGAAAAAGGTGACACTGTTGACAAAATTAACGAGGGTCTCTCGATAGTTTTTGACTCAAAAATTAATCAGCGAGTTTTCCAAGGAAATTTTGGTGGAAAAGGTGGTTGACCAACCACGCTTGATTTTTCAGAAACAGATGTAAATACTTTTAAAGGCATAAAATTTGATCAATTTGACAAAACTTTTAACGAAAAAGTTAAAAATTGGCAAGATGACCCATTTGCTCAGGAAAATTATACTGGCTTTAGAAAATTAAAGTTCACCAAATTAATAATTAAAGGTTCAAATTCTAATAGATCAAACAGCCTAAACTTTAAATTTTCTGATCTTGACGGTGCCCAATTTACTGAAAGATTTTCAGAATCTGTCCCTGGAAGTAGTCCAAGAGTTGATGTAAAAATTGACGGAAGACAAATTAATTCTTATCCTGTTTATATTTCTGGATCACCAACAGGCGATTCAATTGAACAACTACGCAAATTCATAACCGTTGCAAATGGATCAGGAAATAATATAAGCCAAATTTTTGTAGAAACTGAAAAAGCAAGAAGCCAAATTGGCTTAACAATTGGAACAGCTCAAGTTCTTGTTGGTAGCCAAAAT
The DNA here is from genome assembly GCF_038095975.1 of Mesomycoplasma ovipneumoniae. Taxonomy (NCBI): domain Bacteria; kingdom Bacillati; phylum Mycoplasmatota; order Mycoplasmoidales; family Metamycoplasmataceae; genus Mesomycoplasma; species Mesomycoplasma ovipneumoniae. Next base: position 36,496 of record NZ_CP146003.1, read on the forward strand.
AGTTCAAGTTCTTCTGGGCTTGTTTAATTTAATTTTTTTGGTGGTGAAAAATGAAAAAAAGTAATTTTTTAGTAAAAAACAAAGCACTTTTCCTACTTTTTGGACTTGGTTTAAGTAGTTTTGTTTTTTATTCATGCACAACTAACAACGAAATTAAAACTGAGCAGCCAAAAAAAGATCTAAAACCAGGGGGCAGCAGTCAATCAAATACTGAAAATCAACAACCCAAATTTGATCAAAACACCCAAAAAAGTTTTGAAGATAAAATAAATACAGCCTATTCAACTTTTGAAGCTAGTTCATCTCAGACTTCTTACCAAAATCTTGCAAAAACTCTTGATGAAGTCAAGTCTTCATTGTCTCAATTGTTTAAAAATGAAGACTTAGAAAAAAAGCAAATTGACTGAGATAGTGCCAAAAAAACTTTGGATTTTCAGCTTGAAAAAACTGGCTACCAAACTGATAATTTAACTAAATTAATAATTGGATCTTTTTTAGATATTCTAAAACCAATTGAAAAATCAAGAGAATTACCCCGGCCAAGCCAGCCTGAAATCCCCGAAGATCGAGTTAATAAATATTATGAACAACTAAATGCTGTTGCCCCAAAAGGTCAAAATTGAGCAATTGTAAAAGATGGAAAACGAACTGTTGAAGACCAATATCAGTATGATTTTCCTGATAATGAATGAAGATATTACCTTGAAAAATACGGTGGCGGCGGGGCTAAAGTCATCGGACTTGATGACCCTGATGGGCTTAGTGATTATCCGCTTGGTAATACTAAAAAAGTCTCTTCAAATTTAAAATCATCTTTAGATGAAAAAGCCAAGCAAGCAAATCAGCCTTTATATGATAATGCTTCACAGCGAACTTTTGTCTTGCCAAAATATGACAGTTCTGGAAACATAACAGGAATTGATATTCCCGAACATCATAAAGGTGATACGTCCCCGGCAATTCATCTTGATCCTCAGACTGGGCAAGTTTTAAGAGGTGGGCCTGGAAGAGTTGGTTTGCCACGGATTTTGCCAAACCAAGAATATAAAAAACTGACAAAAAGTGCAATTTCTGTTGCTTTTAGAAATGGTCAATTTTTAAGAACTCACAACGGAAAAGAGGGTGAGCCTGATTATTTACCCCCAGATCAAATAGTTCATTTTAATAATTTGCACAGAGGGACTCTAAATATTATCGACTATAAAAAAGAAGATAACAATAAATATCCTTTGACTTGGTATTTTATTACAAATGCACACGTTTTAAATCGACTTCAAGTTGCAAATGATTATCATGAAGGTAAAATTTATGGCCGTGATGATAATGCTTATAACACTCATAACCGTCAATATAATACATGAAGTCTCGTTTTTACAAAAATTAAAGATTCTGTCAGTCTAAATAATATAATGCCAACAACTGGCGAGCCCCGCAGCGAGAGTTATTATGACACAGTCAATCTTACCGTGCGAACAAAAAATTCAAACATTCATAATGCCGGAAAAAAACTTGAAAGTTCAAAAAATTTTGCTGTAATTGACGATCAACTTAACAATAATCAAGAAATTCCAAAAGATGCTGAACTAAATGTTAGAACAATTGTCTTTGGCTCTAATGTTTTTGACAAAAAACTAAGTGACTTTACAGATCAAGAAAAATACAAAAATATGCAAGAATTGCTTGATTTTGCAATTATGGAAGTCACCTTTGACAACGAAGAGCAAGCAAAAATAATCACAAAAGACTGGTATGATGAACACCAAGACCAAAAAACCAACGACAAATCAACAGCAATTACTTCTGATGCCGACTTTTTAAAAGATGAACAATATGAAAAACTGCCAGCAAATCAGTTTTATGGTCTAGGTTTTCCACTTACAGAAGCAGAAACACATCAAACTTTAAATGAATTTAAAAATAAAAATGCTTGAGAATCAAGAAAACATAGCGTTAGTCCTTATGTAAATAAAGACAATGGCCTCTATTTTAATCAAGATCCTTCTAACCAACAGTGGAAAGACGGTGGCGATCTTTCTTGGTCAAGATCTTATCGCTCATTTATGAATAAGCCTGGGTTGACTGATATTTTTATTGCAATGCCTTATGTAAGTAATGGTTTTATTAAAATTACTAAATTTGACTCATCAAAAAATGTATTTAGTCATACTCCTTATTTATTTTGAGGTTTAGGCACTTTGCTTGATAATTTCACCGGTGGGGGAGGAATGTCAGGAACTGGAATATATAAAGATAATAAACTATATTCATTAGTTTTTGCAACTGATCCGCGCGCTTCAACTGCTGTTAGTTTAAATTTAAGATCATATGGAAATGACTATAAAGGCTATTACGGACAATATAATTTACCAAAATATGACCTAATTTATGGGTCAAAACACCAGCGAAAATCATATTTTCAAGCAATGCAAGAACTTTATAAAAATAAAGGAATTAAAACTTATCTCTTTCCAAATGGCTTTGAAGACTCACAAAAAGTTGATGTTTTTGGCGACTGAAACAGTTAAAAATAATATAAAAATCATTTATTGACAGTTTTAATTGTTAAAAATTTATGCTATAATTTCCTTAGGTTAATTTTTCCAAACAGCCCTAAAATTTATAGGGTTTCTTGAATCGCAAAACAATAGAAAAAACTAGACACGGTTTTTTCTATTGTTTTAATCTATAAAAAAACTTAATAACTAAGAGAATTATGGCTAGAAAAACAAAAGAAAAACAAAAAACTGAAAATATTGCAGAAAAACTCACAGAAGAACAACAAAATGTTGTTAATTTAGCATTAAAAGGTGAAAACATCCTAGTTGATGCTTGTATTGGAAGTGGAAAAACATCGGTAATTCAAGTTCTCTGTGACAAATTTCCTATTGATAAAAAAATTTTGTACTTAACTTATAATAGACTATTAAAAATTGAAGCTAAAAACAAGATTAAAAACAAAAATGTTAAGGTACAAAATTATCACGGATTTGCATACGGACTTTTGTGAAGAAATGGTATTAATTCTTCCCCTGCAGATTCAATTAGAATATTTTTAAGAAATAACATTTCTGTTGGGGCTTATGATGTTCTATTAATTGATGAATATCAAGATATTACTGAAGAAATATCTTTGTTATTGGAAAAAATAAAACAAGAAAATCCTAACATACAAATTGTTGCTGTTGGGGATATGAGTCAGAAAATTTACGATAACACAAAATTAAATGTTACTGATTTTATTGATAAATTTTTAGAATCATATAAACAAATTAGCTTAACATTTTCCTTCAGAATGCCAAAAGAACATGCTAATATGTTAGGGCGAATCTGAGATAAAACAATTAATGGAGTCAACGAAAATTGCCAGATTGAATATATGGAACTGGAAGAAATTAAGGAATTTTTGTCTACACAAAAACCTGCTGATATCTTATGTTTAGGGCCGGGATTTAGTGAAGAAATGGCAGAAGTATTAAACTATCTTGAAGAAAATCATAGTGATATTTTTAATAAAAAAACCGTTTATGCTTCTATAAGAGAAAAAGACGCAAATTTGTCTCCCAAAAAAAATTCAGCTATTTTTACAACATATGATAGCTCAAAAGGATTGGAAAAACCTATTTGTGTTATTTTTAATTTTACCATAAATTATTGAGAAAACCGCTTAGATAAAATTACTGCAAATTATGAAATTGTAAAAAACATATTTTGTGTAGCGGCAAGTAGGGGCAAAGAAAAAATCATCTTTTTAAATCCAAAAGAGTCAATCCCATTATTAAATGAAGAAATCATCAAGCAATACAAAAATTTTAGAAAAAGAGATAATGATTTATTTTTAATGTCTGAAATGTTTGATCACAAGTTTGATATTGATCTTCAAGATATGTTAAAAATGCTTGAAGTAAAAAAAATTAAAACCGAAGATACAAACGAAATAAAAGTACAAACACATGATGATTTAATTGATCTTACACCATGTATAGGGATCTATCTTGAAGCATCTTATTTTGACGGTTGGGATTTAGATAAAGAAATTGAGTTTTTTATCGCAACTAGATATTGAGATTCGCCAAACATGCAAAAAAAGTTAACACTCGAGTATAAAAATTACATCAAAGAAAGAAATTCAATAAAAGATTTAACACTCTTTTTTGTTTATTTGAAAACACAACAAGAAAGATACATTAAACAAACGCAGCCCGATTTTGTTGATGATAATGCTGTTGATCAAATGCATAAAAGATTATCAAAAGTGCTTAAAAAAGACGAAACAATTCAACAAGAATGTTGAATGGACTTTAGTGATAATAATGTTACATTAAAAGCTCAGGGAATTGCTGATGTTATCAAAAATGAAATAGTTTATGAACTTAAATTTGTTAGCGATTTAACAACTGCTCATTTTTTACAAACTGCTTCATATATGTTGGCCTTAAAAAAAGAAAAAGGAATATTGTGGAATATTCGTAATAACGAAATGCATGAAATTAGAATTAAAAATCGAGAAGAATTTAGCGAAAAACTTGCACAAACCATTTCAAAAGGAGTTTATAAACCTAAAAGTCAAAGAGAATTTGAGGAATCAGATGGAAGTAATTAAAAAACAAAAAATTACTAACGTGAATAAAAATATCGCTGTAATTGATGTAGAAACAAACTATGAAAATGAAGTTTTTTCTGTTGGAGTTGTAATTGCTGATAGTGCTAATTTTCAATGATTTGATAAAGAATATTGAATAATAGAAAACAATTTAAAAGTAGGTGCAATGTATGCCCGTAATATTTGAGCTCCTCTTCCCCTTGAATTTAGAGAAGAAATTAATGTTGTTCAAACACGCCAAGAAATGATTGCTCAACTAATTCATTTCTTGAAATCTTATGAAGTAAAAAATTGGTTTTCATATACAAAATTTGATTTTAGACATTTGCCTGAATTGCACAAATCATTCGAGCATAACGATATTTCTATATTCGCTAAAAGCAAGCAATTCAACAAACATATCCCATTAAATGCAGAAAAAACTAAAAAAGGCGATTTCAAGCAATTCAACAAACATATCCCATTAAACGTAGAACTAACTAAAAACGGTGATTTAAAAAGAGGATGAAATGCAGAAAATATATACAGAATGTTAACCAAAGATCAAAGTTATGTTGAAACACATAATGCCTTACTTGATGCAATGGACGAATTACGAATTATGGAATTATTAGGTTTAGATATTGAAACATTTCTAAATCCAGATATAAATAAAGAAAAAACAACTAGTCCAAAAAGAATTAATTTAACAAAAGCAAGTTTGAACAAAAAAAGCACTCTTAAAAGTGCAAAAATTGCAAAAAGTACAAAAAGTACAAAAAGTAAAAAAACTACAAAAAGTGGAGCAACTGCAAAAACTAGCAAAAGTACAAAAACTGCAAAAACTGCAAAAAGTACAAAAACTAAAAAAAAGTAAGAATTTAATTTTAAATTAATAGACTAGATTTACCGGTATTTTTGCATTTTTATATTCGCTAAAAGTGAATTTTTGTATCAAACTGCCAAACTCAAGATATAAATAAAACACTTTTGCAAAAATTTTTGTTGTAAAAGTGTTTTTATATTTATTTATCATAAATCTAAGTTTTTCTATTAAAATTATAATTTTGTATTTTAATTTTAGTTTTTCTGCTCAAAGCCATTTAAAATTGTTATAATTTATATTGTAGATAATTTACTTCCCATTCATAGTTTAGTTTTTAGTGAAAATATAAAATTTATTCTCGACCATCCTATTCTTTTCCTTCTTTTTAGCTTAAGAAAAAATACATTATTTAGTCATTAAAATTTAATTTTTAAAGATATGAAGGAGGGCTTTGAAAAAACATTGAATTAAACCCTGGAAATTCAGAAAAATCAAATGTAGAATTAATAAGATAAACAGCTGAAAAAACAGGAATTTATCGGTTAGTTGTTAAAAAAAATAAATCCTCTTTGTTTGAAAATTCGATAGATGATGATTTGGCGGTTTCACATGTCATTCAATAACAAAAAATATTTATTTTTAGCACCTTTAATTGTTTTACCGTGGATTTTTCCAGCTATAATTTTTGCCCTTCAAAATAAAAATAATAATTTGTTCACTATAATCATAAACGATAATGAAAATTTAAAATCTAACATTTCTCCCAATAATAATTTGTTCACTATAAACGTAAAGGACAGTGAAGCTTTAAAATCCAACATTTTTTCCTATAATGATTTAATAAGATTGGATAAAAAAGAGACTATTTGACTTAAAAATAGTCTCTGAATGCCGATTTTTTTGAGCGACAATGAAAAAATTCAAGAAATAATCAAAAAATATCTATATTTTGAAGGCGACAATTTTAAAACTTACAACGGCAAAGAATTTGATAAATTGTCTGCCTTTTTCTCCAAAGAGTATGACAAAGCTACTACTGAAGGTGAAAACTTTCAAAAATTAAGTGGAAATTGAAGTTTTGTTGATTACAAAAAAATATTTACTAAAAATTTTTTTATTATCGATGGTCTTAATCAGTATAAGGAATTTTTTAAAAAAACCGATCTCAAAGAACCGTTTTTAAAATACGAAAACGATAATGAATTTTTTGCTAAAAATTTATTTTTTATATATATTAACGGGAAAAAATTAGCTAACCCATTACTTATAAATGAAAAGTATTTGCCCACTAATTTGTCCCCTATTAAATTTCTAGCTTATAAAAATCATAATTTTATTATTTCAATACCAGAAAAACTTTTTAATTATAAAGATGTAAGTAAAAATAGGAGAGGAATTCCAGAATTTGAGGATGAATTTGCTGTTTATTTTAAATTTTATCCAAAAGACAATTTCCAAAAAACAAACGAATTATCAACTATAAAATTAAATAAAATTCAGGATTTATATTTGTACAACTTACTAGACAAAACATCACCAGAATTTGTGACTTTTTTAGATTTAATGAACAAAAAAGAGAAAATTTTAGCGAGCAATAATTCGAAGGTAACCACATTATATGGGTCCAAAAATGAACAGTATTCAAAAAATGAACCCAAAACAGAAATTTTTTCAGATTTTGACGATGCAAAACAACTTATTTATAATAAAAATTTATCTAAAAACCTTGAATGAGAAGAAGCATTTCACCTCGCCAATTTATTTATTCCTAGCAAAAATATTCATGAACCTGAAAAATTTAATAAATTCATTCTCAAGTCTCAAAATGTAGATGAAATTTTTCTTGATGAAGTTTTTTATTCAGAAGTTGACAAAAACTCAGGCAAAATTACGCTCTATTCTTTAAACTACAAATCAATTTTTCCAGAAACCTTAAAAAACATTGAAAAATTTAATTATAAAAATTTACTAATGTTTGAAAAAATTGATTTTGGCGATATAAATATTAAAAATGTTGAGTTAAAAACAGTAAATTCACTCGAAGAATTTAGCAATATATATAAAAAAACACAAGGCTAGCATGGATTTAAAAAAATATAAAAAAATTTTTCTATTAGGATTTATATTAACTAACTTAGGTGCCGCTGCCGCGGTTTCGGTTGCTGTGGTTCTTAACAATAACAATAAAAAATTTTTTAGTATTTCAGACACTAAAAAAATAACTGACCTTAATAAACTTTTATGACTAAACAACCCATATTGACATAACATTTTGAAAAAACAACCTCAAAAATTAGATTTATTAATTCAAAAATACTCCCTATTTGAAGACTATTGATTTGATGATTTACGTGAAAATATCGCTTTAAGAAGATTGTCAGGCTTCTTTTATTCTGAGAGCGCCAAAAACGAAGACACAATGGAATTTAATGTTATTTGGGATCAAGGACAACTAAAAGACAAGAAAATTGCAGACAATTTCGTTGTCTTAGATAATAAAAATGATTTCTTATCTTTTATTTCTAAGTTAAAAATTGAAAAACTAAGTAAAAGAATTTTGTCAACACCTGATTTTTTTGAGAAAAAATCAGTTATTATTTATATACGCCCTCAAGATATTGCTGACGGTTCATCGTTTAATTCAAAATCAAAAATGTCATCATTAAATCCTAATCATATTTTCCAAAATAACCAAAATGATGGAAAAACAAGCATTATTTCTTTTGATTCAAAATTTAAAAATTTTTTTCACTCAGGAATAGAGTACAGATACACCGGTCCACAAAGAGCAAGGACACCAAAAGTAATAACAGGAATAAAAAAACCAAGAGTAATTGTTCCTAGACCCTCTGATCGTCCAAATACAACAACTACAGATTTTGACATTTTTTACAAAATTATAGATAAGTCAAACAAACATGTTTTTGACCGTAATTTAGATATTCATATTAAAAATATTGAAGATCTTGTACTTTACAATAAAATTATTCGCCATAAAGAAGCAAGCGAGTTTAAAAAATTTCTTTTAAAAAAGCAAGAAATTTTTATGAAAAACCCTTTTCAACTTACTCGTTTATATGCTATGCAGGAGTTAGATCCATCAAACCAAACCACTGAAGAAGACCAAATTTTTTCTACATTAGAACAGACAAAAAAATTCATTACTAATGTTTCGCAATTAAAAAATTGGGATTGGGGCAATGCTTTTCACCCTTCAAATTTGTTCACTTACAAGGATAACAACTCTGAAGAATTTAATAAATTCATACTTAAAAAACAAAATCCAAAAATTATTTTTGACGATCAGATTTTATATTGAAAGATAGACAAAGATATAATTAAAATTTATACCTTTAATTATAAAGATTTGTTTCCTAATTTTGCCGTTGAACCAGATAATTTTACAATAAATGATCTCCAAAAATTTGAAAAAATAGATATTGGAAATACTGATATTAAAAAGATAGAGTACATAAAAATCAAAACATTAGAGGAATTTAACTCATTGCACAATCAAATAACAGCAACTTAATTTTAGTTTGACAAAATTATTAAAAAAACGCCAATATTTACCATATTATGGCGGTTTTTTATTAAGACAGATTATGTGAACTGGAATAACAAGAATAAAATTTAGATTTTAATTAAATCAAATAGATACCTTGTTGGTCCATTTACTAGTTATAATTATAAATTCCTGGAATAAATTGAGGTATAGGACTAAAACACAAAGAGCAAAATATCTCAACTAAGCAACACCAAAAGTCCAATCTAATGAAGCAAAGTTGGAAATATTAGATACTTTTTGTTCAAAATTTCCAAGTTAAAATGATGAAGATTTAAAAAATTTATCTAAAATTTTAAGAAAAGGTAGATGTAAACTTTATGCTATCAAGACTATCAATTTTATTTTTGTCAATTAGAAGAACATAACTTTTAAACCAATCATAGTAGCCTACTACTGGAACAATTACAGATCTTTTGCGGTAGTCCTGGAATTTCCATTTTAATTCTATTGTTTTTGTATTTTCATTAAAATTAAAATCAACAAGATTTAACCCCTTCGCTCTTCGGTCACCCCAAGAACCAGAAAGTTTACTAACATAATTATTTAAAATAATTGCATCTTTATTTGATAAATCAATTGTTTCACTTAATTCATTAACCTGTTTTTCATCAAGATATCCCATAAGAGGTCTATGAGTTGTTGAGAATAATTTTTGCTTATCAGGTATAATTAAATCAACAAGATCTTGCTTATTTTTAATTAAATGAGTGTTATGTAATTGCTTATTATTTTCACTTTCCTTTTTTTCCTTTTTAAATGAAAGTTGATTTTTATTATGATGATTTTCATAAACAAACACATACTCATCTCTAAAATCATGGAAACTCAACGATTCTTTAGAGTTTGTTTTTGTTTTTAATTCTTCATCAGTCAATTTATGGATGTTATCTATAAAAAAACGAGGATATTCGCCTTCAAATGTTAAGACATTCTTTTTATCATTTCAAAATCGATATGCACTTATTTTTGACAACTGTTTTTGATTTTGAACATCATAAGTATAAAGCAAAAACCCACCTACACCAACTAAAATCGAGCTTTGGATTCAAAACCAGGTTCCAAGGGAGAAAAAAGTTCAAAAATTTCCTTTACTATTTTTTGACATAAGTTATAACCACCTCAGGAAGATTATTTTCATTAGAATCATAACGATATGCTTGGAATTTGTAATACCCTGTTTTTGGAATTTCAAATTCAGTAATTTCAAGATTTCTGCTACCACTAGTTGACTGACTGATTACATTATTATTTTCATCTAATATTTTTAAGTCAACATCTGTTTTATCATTTTGATTTTGATAAAGAAAGCCAAGAGTTGCTCGAATTTTATCTCCCTTGTGGAAAAAAACTCTTCTTTGGTTGTCGATGCTATTTTTTGATTTTTTCACATTTTTAAACACAAGAATGTTTTGGACAGCTTCCTCAATTTTCTTATATTGTGGTATGCCATACCCTGTTTCAGGACTATAGATTGTTGATGAATTTTTAGGTTTTCTGGATCCTGCGATTAAAGAGGTTTTAAAAATTAAAGAATCAGAACCTAAATCAAAGTAACCTTTGAATTTTTGTTTTAATGTACCAGCTATCGTTGTTATAACAGGGGCAGAAAAACTTGTTCCGCTTGCATGATATGAATAATCAACTATTTTACCACTTTCATCTTTGACTGGTGATTGTTCAGAAAAGGTGTATGTACCGGGCGCAACTACTGAAACATAGTTTAAATCACTTCCTATTTGTGAATAACTAGTTTTGTTTTCGTTAAAATCAATTGCCCCAACAACTACACTATTTCGCGACAAAGCAATATCAGCCAACACTTTTTTTGTTTTAAAGTCGTTTCCAGCAGAAACAACATTTATCAATTCGCTATTATTATATATTAAACTATCAAAATATTCTGATAGTCAATTATATTTAGAGATAAACGGCACAATACCTCAACTATTATTTACAATATTTGTGTAATATAATAGATAATTCATTTCGCCGGATATACCATTCCAATTTAAACTTATCTCAACAGAAACAAGGCCTAAAGTTGGGTTGATTCCCTTTTTCCCAACAATAATTTCAGCAACCTGCGAAGCGTGACGTGAATAACTTTCGCCGTATAACCAATGGTTTCTTCATCACAAGTCATTACCAAATCTTTTGTTTCAAGTAAAACCATAGTAATTGTCTTCAATTACGCCTCCCCACTCTAAAATACCCACTTTAACGTCTGAGTCAATAAATCTTGTAAAGTGTTTAGATCGGTCTTCGATATTCAAACCAACCATATTATATGCTTGAACATTTTCGGTTTCAGAATAAAAATATGGGTAACTATATCTTCCAACTAATGCATTTGGTTTAACGATATTTTTTAATGTTTTTTTATTGTTTTTAATAAAATCATCATAATAAGTGTTGGTATTAAAATTATAAATTTTCCTATAATTTATCTTGTTTGTTTTAAGTCAATCAATTATGAACTCAAGTAATTTTTTGTTGTCTATTTTTTTAACATGCGCTATCGAAAGAACCCCAGTATACTCGTCATATTTTATAGGGAAGTCTGTTTTAAACTTTATATTTAGAGCTTCTTTTAGATCTCTAAGTGAACCACTATCTATATTTTTTATAAAAATATCAAATCGATTAACACCCATATTAATCTTTTTGCCCTCTGATTCTAGAGATGAGCTAGTAAGATAAACATCATGGACATCATAGCTTGATACATTTGAAAAATTAGTAGTATTTTGGTAGTTAAAAGTGTTATTTAAATTTGTATTAAAAGTAACTAGTGATACCGGCGCTAAAATAAATAATGAACGCACTAATTTAAAAAATATTTTTTTTGCCTTTGTCATAAAAAATCCTAATTATTGAATATTTGTGAATCCATAATTAATTATAACATTACTTATAAAATAAAGGGAAATTTATTGAAAATATACACTTTTATATCAAAAAATTTAAAAAGTTCAACTTTTTGAATTTTTATTCAAATTTTATTTCGAGCAACAAATATTTGCACCTTAAAATTTACAATATTTTTAAAGTCTAAAGTACGGAACCACAGGAATTTAAATATTTAAAAATAAATTCTTAGGTTTTAAACAAGAATAAACTATAATTTATTATATTATGAATATTAGTAAAACAATAAAACCTGTGGCGAATGTCAAAAATCTAATTTTTTCATCACTAGCAACACGTCTTATTAAATTTATATTGGGCGCTACTTTATTTTTCTTATTTGTTATTCCCGCCTTTAGCACATTATTTTCAAATCGCGAATTATTTGTTATTGGTTCTGAACTTTTAGCAACTATATTTGTTTGAATTTTTGTTACTATTGTAAACCGAGTTTTAACTATTGCCTATATCGTAAAAGTAAGTTTTCCTAACAAAATTTTTATGGATATAGAACAAAATTCAGCAAAATTACTAAAACTTTCAGTAATTAAAATTACAGCAATTATTGGCTTTTTCATACCGTTTTTTGATGTATTTTCAATGGTAATGTTTTTATTTTTTGCCCGCAACTACAAAAAAGAATCACTAGACAATGTCACTCCAAAAATTGCATAAGTTACATTAATAACTTAAAAAATTAGAAATTACACTTCTTTAAGAAATCAATACCAAACATTAAAACGTTTTTATGGCGGCTTTAGTGTTTGGTATTAGTTTGAAGTAGTGATTGTTTTAAAGCCAAAAAACCCATTATTAATTTTTTTACTAATTTACTTGGAAATTTTTTTCTTTCTGATATAATTTTTAACGCAATACATAGAGATAATAACTGTCAGAATGACTTAATTTGTTGTTTGAATGTATTTTCAAAGTATTGCTCCTAAAACAGAAAGGAGTCTAGATTTGAACGCTTTTCGCCAAAAAAAGGCAGAAATAATTACTGAAATTAGAGATTTACTCGAGAAATCTTCTTCTTTAGCAATTGCTGAATATCGCGGACTTTCAGTCGCTGAATTAGAAAGTTTGCGTCAGGAACTAAAGAAATCAGGTGTTTTTACTAGAATTTATAAAAATCGACTTTTCAAAATTGCAGCAGATGAACTCGGTTTTTCTAATCTAAAATCAGAATTAGTGGGTCCAAATTTATTTGCTTTTGGTCTAGAAGACCCAATTGCACCCGCTAAAATTATTACAAAAGTCGCAAAAGATCAACCTTTATTAATATTAAAAGGTGGGATTTACGAAAAAAGTGTTGTTACACCGCAAGAAAATACCGCTATTGCTTCACTTCCAAATTACACTGAAGCAATTACAATGCTTGCTTCTTCACTTCAAGCCCCACTGAAACAATTGGCTTTTGGACTTAAATTATTAATAGATGAACAAAAAATAACTGCATAAAAAAGGAAAAAAATGGCTAAAATTACTAAAGAACAATTCATCGAGTCATTGAAAGAAATGACAATTAAAGAAGTAATGGAATTTGTTGACGCTCTTAAAGAAGAATTTGGGGTAGATCCTTCTGCTGTTGCTGTTGCAGCTGCTCCAGAAGCTGCCGCTGAAGTAAAAACTGAAGTTAAATTAACTCTAAAAGCAGCAGGACAACAAAAAGTTGCTGTTATAAAAGTTATTAAAGATATGCTTGGATTAAGTTTGATGGATGCTAAAAAACTTGTTGATGCAGCACCTTCTGTCATAAAAGAAGCAATAAAACCTGAAGAAGCTGAGGAATACAAAGCTAAATTAGTAGAAGCCGGAGCTGAAGTTTCTATTGATTAATATTTCAAAAAATTAATTTTAAAAAGCAAAAATGGTGTTCTAAACGCCTTTTTTGTTATTTTTACTTTACTAAAATAAAATATTTTTTTAATATTTTATTAATTTTTTTGAAATTTTGTATAAAAACGCTTTGATTTTTTTGCTTTTTAAATATAATATATAACCTAAACAAAAAAGGGGAAAAAGGGGTGAGTCATGAACCAATTATTTAAGCTAAAATCTTATGGCATAGGAACCCAGCGCCGTTTTTACGGAAAGACAAATAATACACTAGAAACGCCAGATTTCTTAGATTCCTTGCGTGAATCTTTTGACTGGTTTTTAAGCACTGGAATTGTACAAGCTTTTGATAAAATTTTTCCAATTGTTTCTTCAAACGGTAAATTGGAAATTAAATTTCGTCCTGATTCAATTAGAGTTGAAAAACCTGAAAATGAATATTTAGCAATTCGTGAAGCTAAAATTAAAGGTAAAACTTATGCTGCTAGAGTTTATGTTACTTTAGTTAAAATTCAAGTTGAAGATGGGGAAATGGAAGAGCAAGAAATTTTACTTTCTGAATTTCCATTTATGACCCAAGGCGGAACTTTTATTATAAATGGCTTTGAAAAAGTTATTGTTTCACAATTAATTCGCTCTCCAGGTGTTTGTTTCCGTGAAAATGTTCGAAATCGTCAAGCTGATGACCTTTTTAATAAGGTCGAAATTATCCCGCAACTTGGTTCATGAATGGAAATTTTCCACAAAGTTACTGGAAACCAAGTTGACACAGTTAAGTTTCGTGTTGATAAACATAAAAACATCCCTTTAATGGCGTTTTTAAAAAGTCTTGGTTTTACAAACGAAACAATTCGTAAGTATTTTGGAAATTCACCAGAATTACAAGAATCAATTCGCCGTCACAAAATCGACTCAATTGACGAAAATCTTGAGTCAATTTATCGTATTATTCGTAAAGATGACCGTGTTACTGAAGATGGTCTAAAAAACCTAATTCCATCAATTATTTTCAATGAAAGACGTTATAATCTGTCAGCAACAGGTCGTTACATGTTAAATTCAAAGTTGAATTTAATTGACCGAATCTCACAGACTTATCTTGCAGAAGATTTAGTAAATAAAGAAGGCGAAATTTTATACCAAAAAGGACTTTACATTAGTCGCTCAATTGCTATTGAAATTCAGGAAAAATTTAATAACTCTGAGTTTGAACTCTCCACAATTGAAGGTGTAGATTCATCTATTTATGCTCGTCAATTACAAATTAGCCGTAATGAACGTCTTGGCGAAAGAATTTATGTTGCAATTGTAAAAGTTTGACCAAACAAAAAAGCGATGATTCAAGAAACTGAGCCTGTAAGCGTAATTGCAACAGATCCAAGTTTGACCGAAACTACTTTAGTTTTATCAGATATAATCGCAATTGTTTCATATTACTTTAATTTACTGCACAATTTAGGGAAAAATGACGATCCTGATTCATTAATTAATAAAAGAATTGTTAGTGTTGGTGAACTTTTACAAAATCAGTTTTTAATTGCCCTTACTAAAATTGAAAAAAACAGTAAGGAAAGAATTTCTTCAAAATCTGATTTATCACAGCTAACTGTAAAATCAATTATTAATAACAAACCTATTTATAATCAGTTTAAAAATTTCTTTAACTCCTCAAAATTATCACAATTTATGGATCAAATTAATCCATTAGGAGAAACCGCCAATAAAAGACGGGTAACTTCACTTGGTCCAGGTGGTTTAAATCGTGATACTGCTCAATTTGAGGTTCGGGACGTTCATGCAACTCATTATGGTCGCATTTGTCCTGTTGAGACTCCTGAAGGGCAAAATATCGGTCTAATTCTTAACTTTTCAGTTTTTTCACGCACAAATAAATATGGTTTTATAATGACTCCTTATTATAAAGTCACAAATCGTGTTGTTGATTTTAGCAAAGTTCACTGACTCACGGCAGCCGAAGAATTTGGTCTTAGTTTTGCTCAGTCTTCAATCGAAATTGATGAAAATAACAAAATTATTGCTGACAAATTAACAGTTCGTAAAAATCAGACATATCTTGTTCTTGATGCAAATCAAGTCGATTATATCGACGTTTCTTCAATGCAAATGACATCAATTTCGGCTTCAGCAATTCCTTTCTTGGAAAATAATGACGCTAACCGTGCACTTATGGGTTCAAACATGCAACGTCAAGCCGTTCCATTAATTAAACCAGAGGCACCACTGGTTGCAACAGGAATTGAAGCAGATATTGCCCGTTTTTCAGCAACAAATATTCGCGCCCTTGAAGATGGAAAAGTTATTTTTGTTGATGCCAAAAAAATCGTTGTTAACTCCGAAAATTCAACAAAAACCTATTTTTTACGGGCTTTTGAAAAATCAAACCAAGAAACATTAATTTTACAAAAACCAACTGTAAAAGTCGGCGACTTTGTTAAAAAAGGCCAACTAATTTGTGATGGTCCGTCAACCGAAAATGGTGAACTCGCTCTTGGTAAAAATGTGCTTGTCGCTTTTAGTACCTGATATGGCTACAATTACGAAGATGCCATCATAATTAGTGAAAAGCTCGTAAAAGACGACGTTTTTACCTCAATTCACATTCAAGAACAGACAATAAAATTCCGTTCATCTAAGGCAGGAAATGACATTCTAACCGCTGAAGTGCCAAATGCTTCGGCCAGATCACGTGCTCATCTTGATGCAAATGGGATTGTAATTGTTGGTTCAGAAGTTGATACTGGTGATATTTTAGTCGGAAGAACTTCGCCAAAAGGAGAAAACAACCCAACAGCCGAAGAAAAATTAATGGCCGCAATTTGAGGTAAAAAAGCCTTAGCACAAAAAGACACCTCACTCCGGGTAAAAAACGGTGAAGGTGGAACTGTAATTGACGTCCAAATTCTTTCACGAGATCAAGGTGATAATCTTGAAGAAGGTGTTGGAATGCTGGTCAAAATTTTGATCGCCCAAAAAAGAAAAATCAAAGTGGGCGACAAAATGGCTGGACGCCACGGAAATAAAGGTGTTGTTTCTGTTGTTCTTCCAGTTGAAGACATGCCATTTTTAGAAGACGGAACACCTATCGACATTGTTTTAAATCCCCAAGGTGTGCCATCACGTATGAATATCGGTCAAGTTTTAGAACTTCATCTTGGTATGGCAGCAAAAAAACTTGATACAAAATTTGTTACCCCTGTTTTTGATGGTATCAAAATTGACACCATTCAAGATTTATTTAAAGAAGCTAATATTCCGCAGTCAGGAAAATTTAAATTAATTGACGGAATTACAGGTCAACCTTTTGAAAATCCAGTTTCAGTTGGCTACATGTACATGCTTAAATTGCAACATATGGTCGATGATAAAATGCATGCAAGATCAATTGGTCCTTATTCTTTGACAACCCAGCAGCCCTTAGGTGGAAAATCACAAAACGGTGGACAAAGATTCGGAGAAATGGAAACTTGAGCGCTTGAGTCTTTTGGAGCTGCCTCTGTTTTATCAGAACTTTTAACTTATAAATCTGATAATATTCAAGGTCGAAATTTACTTTATAATAATATAATTTCGGGCGGCCAAATTCCGCGGCCAGGAACACCTGAGTCATTCAATGTTTTGGCTTACGAACTTCGTGGACTTTTAATTAAACTGGAAGTTCATAAGAAACATCTATTTGATGAACCAGAAGTTGAGACAACAAATAATCTTGAATTTGCCGAAATTCCATCAGAAATTATTGATGAATATAATGATGAATTTCCCGGTGAAGGACGTCGTCAAATTGACTACAACGACGATCAGTATGACTTTGATGAAGAAAACATCGATTTTGACTAATTGAGGGAATAATTTACTTTTTTAACTAAAAGCAAATTATGCCTATTTTTAAAGGAGAATTTAAAAAATGAACACAAAGGTTTCTCGCCAGTATGCAAAAATTTACGAAAATTCAATCGAAAAAATTTCCCTTGCACTTGCAACCCCTCAAGATGTCCTTGACTGATCTCGTGGTGAAGTAACCCGTCCTGAGACAATAAATTATAAAACTTTCAAACCAGAAAGAGGCGGACTTTTTGATGAGTTAATTTTTGGTCCACTTGTTGATTTTAAATGTTCAATTTGTGGACGTAAATACCGTAAAGCAAACGAAAATCAACTCTGTATTGCCACAAAAGAGTGTCAAATTTCAAAATCACAAATAATGTCAAAATTGTCCCGTCGTTATGCAATGGGTCATATTGCACTTAATACGCCGATTTTGCACTTTTGATTTTTCAAAATCGATCACTCGATTGTTGCAAAACTTTTAGGTCTAAAAGTTTATGAAGGCGATAAATTAACCTCCAATATTTCAAAAACAGCCTTAGAACAACTTATTTATTATAAGTCTCACATTGTTCTTGAAACTGGTGGTCTAAAATCATTGCAAAAAAATAAAATAATTGACATTTCCGAGGCAGGTTTAATTTACAAAAATGCGCTTGTCGAAATTCTTGAAACTTATGAACCCGAAACTGATGAATACGAAGCAGTTGCTGAGGCTCTTTCAGAATTAACTGACCTTGCCTCAAGTAAAATAGGCCGTGAATACGGGATTGATTATTATGAACTTAATGAAGTAATTCAAGAATTTTCTGATGCCCGAATTGCAACTGGAACTGAAGCAATTGAGTATTTGCTTGATAAATTAGACTTACATGCTGAAAAAAAACAGGTAGAAGCTGAACTTGCAGTTTTACAAAAACAATCTCACCAAAACAAAAAAGTTGTCATAAAAAACCAAAAACGCGACAAACTCTATAAAAGATTGCAAGTAATTAACGCTTTTATTAATTCAGGTCAAGACCCTAAATCAATGATTATTAAAAATCTTCCGGTAATTCCGGCCGATTTAAGACCACTAGTTCAACTTGATGGCTCTCGTCATTCAACAAGTGATTGTAACGAACTTTATCGTCGTATTATAATTCGAAATAACCGTCTAAAAAGATGAAAAGAATCCGAAGCTCCTGTAATTATCATTCAAAATGAGATGAGAATGCTTCAAGAAGCAATTGATGCTTTGATTGACAATCAGAAAAAAACAACTAACCAAGTAACAACAAAAGAAAACCGTCCACTCAAGTCAATTTCTGACTCACTTACCGGGAAAAAAGGAAGATTTCGTCAAAACTTACTTGGAAAACGTGTTGACTATTCAGGTCGTTCTGTTATTGTTGTTGGTCCAAAACTAAAAATGCACCAAGCTGGTCTGCCGCGAAAAATGGCCGCTGTTCTTTTTGAGCCTTGAATTATCCGTAATTTAATTCAAGAAAAAAAAGTCGGCTCAATTAAGTCAGCCCGTAAAATGATTGAAGAAGAAAATCCAATTATTTGACCTCATGTTGCAAAAGTTATTAAAACTAGACCGATAATTCTTAACCGTGCTCCAACCTTGCACCGACTTTCAATTCAAGCTTTTGAACCAGTTTTAGTTCGAGCAAAGGCAATTCAACTTCATCCACTAGTTACTGCCGGGTTTAACGCTGACTTTGACGGTGACCAAATGGCCGTGCACATTCCAATTTCGCCTGAAGCTGTTCGCGAAACTAGAGAATTAATGTTTGCTGATAAAAACATTTTAGGGCCAAAAGATGGTGAGCCAATTGTTAATCCTTCTCAGGACATGGTGCTTGGACTTTATTATTTATCGCAAGAAAAAGCTGGTGCAAAAGGTGAGGGATCATTCTTTTCATCTTATGATGAAATGCTAAAAGCCTATGAATTTCGATCTGTAGAACTTCATGCAAGAGTCGTTTTACCTTTTGAGTCAGTCAAACCTTTGGTTGGAAAAAATTCACGCGGACACATAATTTCAACAGTTGGTAAATTTATTTTAAATAACATTTTCCCTGAAAATTTCCCATTTATTTTTGACCACAATGTTGATGAATTAGAACTAAATTATCCCCGTCAAATTAAAAAATATGTCTTGCCGTACGGTACAAATTTCCGTGATTACATTCAAAATTTACAAATTAATGAACCTTTAAACAAAAAAGCAATTGCAAAAATTGTTCGTCAAATTTTTGACACCTATGATGGAGTTCTTGCAAAAGAAGACATTGCCAATGTTATTGACCAGTTAGACTTTGAAAATTACCAAGACTGTATTTTAATTTACGAAAAACTTCGTGATTACAAAGGAGAAAAATTACCAATTTCTCACTTGGCAAAACTTTCTGAATTTACAATTTTTGAGTTTGACCAGTTATTTAAACGCCAACAACAAGCCGGAAGAGCCGAAATTTACCGTGTTTTTGAAGATCACGAAAAAGTTGACCTCCTCGAAAAAATTTGGTTCAAATACAACAACATGGTTTCTTCAATTCTTGATAAAATTAAAGATCTTGGATTCCACTATTCAACAATTTCAGGAACCTCAATTGCAATTAGTGACATTAAAGTCGCACCTAAAAAACACGAATTTATCGCCGAAGGTGAAAAATATATTAGCCAACTTAATAACTTTTTCAACCAAGGTCTAATCACTGATGATGAAAGATATGTTCTGGCGATTGCAAAGTGAACCCAAATTAAGAACGAAATTCAAGACGACCTTAATGAATCAATCGTAAATGAAGCCCACAACTCGCTGGTAATGATGATGAAATCTGGAGCTAGAGGTAATATTTCTAACTTCGTTCAACTTGCCGGAATGCGTGGTTTGATGGCCAACAACGTTAAGGCCTTGAAAGTCGATGCTGAAAACGAACGTGTTGTTCGTTCAATTGTTGAAGTTCCAGTTAAGTCATCATTTGTCGAAGGTCTAACTTCATTTGAATTTTACTCTTCAACTCACGGAGCTAGAAAAGGTCTAACCGATACAGCGCTTAACACTGCAAAATCAGGTTACCTAACTCGAAGACTGGTTGACGTTGCCCAAAACATTGTTGTTGCAGCCGACGACTGTTTTTCAGATTTTGGCTTTGTCGTTAAAGACATAATTGACACTAAAACTAACACAATAATTGTTCCTTTAATTGAAAGAATCGAAGGTCGCTTTTTAAATAAAGATGTCTATGATTCAAAAGGAAATAAAATTGCTAGCGGCGGACAACTTGTTAATCTCCAAATTGCAAAACAAATCGCAAATGCTGGTGTTAAAAAAGTGGAAATTCGTTCAATTTTGTCCTGTCATATCAAAAATAGTGTCTGCAAAAAATGCTACGGAAAAGATTTGGCAACAAACCGTTTAGTTTCAATTGGTGAGGCTGTCGGAATTATTGCTGCTCAGTCAATTGGTGAGCCAGGAACTCAGCTAACGATGAGAACTTTCCACACCGGAGGGGTTGCCAACGTTGAAGATATTACAGGTGGATTTACCCGTCTAATTGAACTAATTGACTCTCACGAACATCCTTGAGGACGGCCAGCAAAAATTTCACCTTATTATGGAACAATCACTAAAATTTCTGATCTGTCGGAAAAAAATGCCACAAGCAAAGGACTTTTAATTACAATTGACTATAAAAATGCTCAAGGTGAAAAAGCTGAACATATCGTCCGTGTTGAGCAAAATCAGAAACTTCGAGTTCAAGTTGGCGACAAAGTTATTCCAGGTCAAAAACTTGTTGAAGGGCCAATTATTCTGAAAGAATTATTGGCAATTTCTGATGCTAGAACACTACAAAACTACCTGCTAAAAGAAATTCAAAGAATTTACCGTATGCAAGGAATAACTATTTCTGATAAATACATTGAAATTATTATTCGCCAAATGCTCTCAAAAATTCAAATTACTGAAAGCGGAGACTCTAATTTCTTCATTGGATCAATTGTTGACATTAGTGACTATCAAGAAGTCAATGGTCAGCTTATTTCTGAAGGAAAAAATCCTGCTTTTGGAAACATAATTGTCAAAGGTGCTAAACAAATTCCGCTACTTTCAAACTCATTTTTGGCCGCGGCAAGTTATCAAGAAACATCCAAAATTCTTGTTCATTCAGTTATCTCATCACAAGCTGACAAACTAGAAGGACTTAAAGAAAACATAATTGTCGGCCACAAAATTCCTGCTGGAACAAATTCAAATTATGAACCTAAGTCCAAATTTGACATCCGTGATCCATTCAGTTTTTTCATGAAAACTTCACGCTAAGGGTTTATGAACTTTGAACATATAGCTAAAAATTACCATTTTTGCCAACAAATAATCTCCAAAACTTCCTCTGATTTGGAGATTATTTTTAATTTAATTATTAGTAAAAAAATTCAATTTATTTATTTAGTTGGGCCGTATGGTTCAGGAAAAACTGATTTTACCAAAAAATTTGCACGAAAAATCGGGATAAAAGATAAAATTATTTCCCCGTCATTTAATTTTATGTTTGCCTACGAAAATTTAGTTCATATTGACCTTGACAATTTTTCATCAAAACTCGACGAATTTCAAGACTATTTTGAGCAAAATTTTGTTGTAATTGAATGGGCAAACAAACTTGAGGAATTTTCTCAAAATTCAATTTTGATTAATTTTGAGATAATCGACCCAGAGTCAAGAAAAATTCAATTTTGCTGAAACTAAAACTAAAAAAACCTATAAATTTATAGGTTTTTTTAGTTTTTTGACAATAATTCAACTCACTTTTTGTGAGTTTTCCGCTTTGATAGAAAAACTTCACTTTTTGTGAATATAAATATAAAAAAAATATCCGTAAATACGGGTTTTTTGCCTTAAAATCTTAATTTTTATTATTTTAAAATTAAGATTTTGCAAAAAAAAAAAAAAAATGCTTGGTTAAAAATAAAGTTATGTTATAATTAGCATTACTTAAGAATAAATTAATAAATTTTGTATTGAATTAAGGGGGAATTAATTATGTTTTTGTCATAAAAAAATTAGAAAATGTGAATTATCCATTATATTTTTAAATATGATGGAATGCCTTAAATTTACCCGTTTAGAAATCTTTAAATTTAGGGCTTTTGGTTATTGTTCTTTCAAAACTTCATATGTTTTTTTAGGCTCGCTGCAAATAAAAACGAGCTTTCTATTTGCATTGAGTTTAAATAGTAGTTGTATTTTTTTTATGATTTTTGTTATTTTATCCATAAATTGATTTTTGCCAGTGATTTTAACTAAAAAAGGTAGTTTAGACATTTTATAATTTTGCTTTTTTAGTTAAGATTTTAGCTTTTTGTTAATAATTTAATTCACTTTTGGCTAAGGTTATTTTGGCTTAAAACTTGCTTTCAACTTTTAGGTTTGCACTTAATTTCAATTTTTGAATTAACAATTAGAAGATAAAAATTTAATTTTTCAAGGAATATTTTTGTCAAAAAGACAATAAAAAATGCAAAAAGGAAAATAATTGTTAAAACCGGGAAATTCCAGGGTCATTTTCCTAGTTCGCCAATGGTTGGTTGCCCATCTTTTCCCATATAAAATCAATTTCCATTTCAGGCTATTTTAAGTCGATTATCACCTTGGTTTTCAATTATTTTTTCAATTATTCAACTTAGAAAAAAAGTGAAAGTTGCCATTAAAAAAGTAAATAATATCGATTTTCAGAAACTTTTTATATCCAATTTTGAGTTTTTACCATTAATAAATGTTAAAAAAAATGGTAAAACCAAACTTAAAAGGTGACTAAAAATAAACTCTCAAAAAAAGTAATTATCAGGCGCCCAATTTATACCTAAATTCTTAGTTTTTGCCAAATTTATTAGTTCGGATCCACTAACATTTTGGTCAAGTTTTATTCCTTGAAATTCAATGTCATCCATAACAATTCCTACATCAAAGCCAATTTGTGGAAAAGATAAAGCTAAAATTGAGCCCAAAAAACCAGGAATTACTATGTATTTTGCCCAATTTGTCCTATTAAAAATCATTAAAGAGGCACAAATTAAAACAATAAGTCGACACAAATGTAGCGGTAGATATTCTCATTTATAGAGATAATCATTAATTTCTAGTAAAATTGTTCGACTAATATATGAAAAAAATCAAATCAAAACACCAATAAAAACAAACCAATTTTTTACTCTATAAAATAAACTAACCTTAAATTGAATTTGGTTCTTGTGAACGTACCATGTTTCCAAATTTTTACGGAAAAAATACAACACAAGAACGCCTAGGAGACCTAAAATTAGCCCAATATAAACTATAAAAAAATATGAATTTGCATCTAAATCACTTTTTCTTCAATCAAAATAAAACATTTTATTTTTTTAATTTCTATTAAAATAGATTTTAACTGTTTTTAATTAAAATTTTAGATTTTTTGGTATAATTATATAATCATAATTAAATTTCTATAAATTTTAATTAACTAAATTTAAAAAGAAAAAGCAAAAATGAAATGATAATTAAATTGCGAATTGCTATTTTTTCAATAATCTGACTATTTAAAATACGTAAAATACGCTCTGTTTGGAAAAAATATTATAAAAAAAAAGTCGAACTTTCTCCTCAATATAGAAGTGATTTGGTTTTAAGTTACTCAAAGTTCATTTTAAAATTATTTGGCATAAAAATTAAAGTTTTTGGTTATGAAAATTTACCAAAAAATGCATCAATCTTAATTTCTAATCAAAATCAGTTTTCCGACAATTTTGCATTATTTTCAGCACTTGAAAACCCATCAAAAGCTGAAGAAGATTTTAATCCAATTGTTAGTTTTTTTCTTGAAAAAAAACGTTATTCCCGTAAAAATAAATGAATTTTTGGTTCTCTTGATTCACAGTTTTTAGTTGAAAATGAGCAAGAAAATGTAAAAAAGTTTCAAAATTTTTTAAAATCAATCCGTGAAAAACGTGCTTATGGAGTTATTTTTGCAAAAGAGAACTTGCATGACACAGAATTAAATTTTCCAATTGAAATTTTTGAAACCATAAAGGAATCAGGTCTTGCAATTGTTCCTGTTTCAATTAAAGTAGTTAAAAAAAATACAGACAAAAATCAGACTAAAAAATTTAAAAATATCGAAATTTTCATTCATAAACCAATAAAACCGGGCGCTGTTATTTCCCAGACAAGTAAATCCTTGAGTTTAGCCACAAAAAGAACTATTATTGATTTTTACAAAGGTGAAAAATAATGGATTACGATATAAAATTAGCTAATTTTTCAGGACCTTTAGAATTACTTTTAGATTTAGTAAAATCAAAAAACATAAATATTTTAGATATTGACCTTGTTGATTTAGCAACTCAATATGTCAAAATAATTCAAATTTTAAAAGAAAAAAATATCCAAATTGCCGGTGAATATTTAGTTATTGCTTCTACTTTAGTTCATTTAAAGTCAAAAATTTTGCTTTTACCAAGTAAAGAAGAAAAATTAAAACCTGAAGATGAAAAAGATCGACTTGAATTTTTAGCTTTACTATATGACTATCAACAAATCAAAAATATTGCAAATATGTTAAAAGAACAGCAAGAACACCGTAACGATTATTTTGAAAAAAATACCTCAGATTATAGTGATTTTCGCAGGCCTCCGGACCCAAGTCAACTTGATGGACACTCGTCAGTACATAATTTATATAAGGTGTTAAAATTAATGTTTGACAGAACAAAAGCCAAAAATCTTATCAAAATTAAAACCCAACAAGTCCAGGTGACAGCTGACGAGCAAAGTTTATGGTTAAAAAATCTATTAAAAAAGGAAAATGAAATAGATTTTGAATACTTATTTTCACTTCCGACAATGAAACATTTTGTTATCACCATGATTTCAATGCTCGAAATGGCAAAAAAACAACTTCTACATTTAAAACAAGAACAACAGTTCTCAAAAATATCAATTTTCCGTGGGGGTTATGATGAAAACTAGAATTATTGAGGCAATTTTGTATCTTCAAGGTGAAAAAGGAGTTTCTTCTCAACAACTTCAGAGTGCACTTAAATTATCAAAAATTAATGAAGCTCGTAAACTTTTAAAAGATTTTGCAGTCGAATTTAACCGTCAAAAAAGAGGTATAATTGTTGTTGAATTTGCTGATATTTTTAAATTTGTTACCGCAAAAGATTTAAAACCTTTTATTATTGACTTTGTCGGAAATGAAAAAAAATACCGTCTAAGTAATGCAGCAATTGAGGTCGCCGCTATAATTGCCTATAAACAACCTGTAACAAGAAGTGTTATTGCCCAAATTCGTGGCGGAATTAATTCTGATTATATCGTAGGTTCACTGTTAGCAAAAGGAATAATTGAGGAGTTAGGAATGGCTCCGAGCCCTGGAAATCCTACACTTTATGGTGTAACTTCGAGGTTTTTTGACTATTTCAAACTAAGATCGGCCAAGGATTTGCCTAAATTTAAAGAATTTGATTTATTAGACATTATTGAAGATCCTGACCAAAGCGAAAATTTTGATCTTTTTTCTTCTCAACGAGAAACTGAATAAAATTTTATGAAATATTTAGCAATTAATCGCGATGTTAACCTAGAAGACCAAAAGTTGATTTTTTTTAATTATGACTCTCCACTTGAATTAAGCAATTCTAAAATTATCGGCTTTGTTGGTAATAAACCTAATTCAATAAATGAAAACTATATTTTTAGTTTAGCATCAACTATTTCTGATCTTGTTAAGGAAAAAAACTATCAGAAAATTTTAATCAATAGTAGTTCCAACAATTTTGGAATAGCTTTTGCATCAATTTTTTACAATGCTTTAGCCTCTGATCCTAACAAAGAAATTTTAATTTTTGAAGAAAAATTTGGATATTCCCAAAGTTTAGCGCGTCATTATTTTATAAATAATGACTTTGATTTTTTCATAAATATTGAAGTTAATTTGTCAAATAAAAATTTAAATCTAACAGTTTTAACCTTTTATAAAAAAAACTTAACACTTTTGACGGCTGAAGAAGAAAAAAAAATCAACAAAACTGAGCAAAAACCATTTTTTTATAGAAGTTCACAAATTTATTTAACGCCAAAATTTCATATTAATTCAGACCATATTTTGAAATTTTACAGTTATTTTGACTTAGATTTCTACAAATTAGCAAATTTTTACCAGTTTTATGATTCAGAGTCAACCTTTTTAACTAATTTTTTAAAAGATCATTTTGATACTGAAAAAAGTAAATTTTTACCAATAAAAAAGAGTTTTCCGATTGAAAAAATTACAAGACAAGTTAGCGATAATTCAATAATTTGAAAAAAGATCACAACAAGTGCTAAATTTATGACAAATGTAATTTTTTGAGTCAAAAAAAACAAAATTATAACTGCAGTTCGTAAAAAACTTAACTTTAATATTATAAAAGATAATGATTTTCAGCTGTTAGTGCTTGATTTTCTTGAAAGAAATTGAAAAAATGGGAAATATTTTCTGATAAGTCATCAAGCTAATAACTACATTTCTGAGTTTATTGAGCAGAAATTCGGTGCTAAAATCACAAAATTTTGTGAATATAATGAGAATTCAGAAACTGAATTACTTAAAATTCGAGAAAAAACTGACGATGAAGTTGTTGTTATAACATCAAAAAGCGTTCATTTTGTTCCTAAAGTTTCTGAAAATTCAATTAAATACGGAATTAGTACTAAATTTTCTATTCTCTGGTATGTGAAAATTTTTGAATTTTACACACAAAATAATTTAAATATATTTGAAATTATTCAAAAGATGAAAAATGAGTTGAATTTTGTTTTTCAATATAAGTACCGAATGAAAGCAACTCCGTCAACTTTTGATAAAATTGTAAACTTGCTTGTAAATGAAAGTGACGCTCAATTTCGCCCACAAGGATACAACATTTCAAATTCAGATTCAGGAAAACATTCGATAAAATTAAAAGTTAACTTACAAAATAACGATTTTTACACACTAATTTACTTTAAACCAAAAGAAGAATTAACACTCTACACAAATTTTTTGTCAAAAAATCACACCGAAAAAGAAGCCGTTTTTTTGGAAAACCTTCTTATTGACAAAATTAAACTTGCAAATAAAAATCTAGTATCATCAAAAAACAACAAAACGAAGAATTTTCTTAAATTTGGGATTTTTATAACAACTATTATCGTAATTTTAATTATTTTATTTTATAATTTCTACAACTCTAGCTTTGCAGACGGCTCGCCTACAAAAATTTTTGTTAAATTTTATGAGTTTTTTTTCAAATCTCGGGTAAATAGATTAGTTCTTCTTGGTGCAATTGCTCATTTTTTATTTTGAAATTTAACCTCAACCTTGCAATTACGGCGGATTTTTAAATATCAAAAGGTAAAAACGAGATTTAGACACCTTTTTATCGCCACTTTTATCGCCACTTTTATGCAATTTTCTACACCATTTTCATTTGGTGGCGAAATAAGTTACTATTGATATTTGCAAAAAAAGAAATATCCACTGAAAAATATCAGCGCAACCTTGACATATAATGCCCTAATTCATCAGGTTTTTAATTTATTTGTCAGTTTGATTTTAATTCCAGTTGGTTTTATTTACTATCGTGACCTTTTTATTTTAGACTCTTGGGAAAAAATCATTTTCTTTGCTTGACTTGTTGTCAATATTTTCTTAAACGTTCTAGTTTTATTAATAATTATAATTATTTCTGTTTGAAAAAAATTGCAATATTTGTTAATTAAATTATTTGTTTCACTTTTAAATCTCAATTTTTTAAAAAAAATTGAGGACAGACAACGATTAGAATACCGTTTTCAATTTTTAATTGATAATTTCAAAAACCATTTTATGGAAGTTTTGTCTAATAAAAAACTGTTGGCAAAAATACTTTTACTTTATAAATTACCAGTTTTTTTCATAAATTTCTCTTTTGTAATTTTAATTATCACTTTAAAAGAACAAGGTTTAGATCTAAGTAACATCAATTTTCACGATTATCTCAAATTTATATCAGGATTTACGCTTTTACAAATTTCAAACAACCTCTCACCTTCTCCAGGTGGCGTTGGTTCGGCTGATTTAATAACAAAATTAATTTTCAAAAGCTTTTTTGATGAAGCAAACTCTTTAAATTTAGATATTTTTAACTTTACAAACAGAATTTATACTTGATTTCTACCTTATTTATTATCAGCGATTGGAATTTTGACTGTTTGAGTAGGTGAAAAAAGAGTTGACCGTTACAAAGAAATTCAAAATACGATGCAAGAAAACTTAATTTTGAATTACAAACTGAAAAAACAAGACAGTCATATCTTTTTTTATGCTTTATCTTTTTGAGCAATTGTCGCTACCGGGATTCTAATTTTTGTTTTTGCGATTTAATTTTTAGCTCGATTTGCGCAGCTTTTGCGATCATAGCCCCATTATCGGTACAAAATTCCCTTTTTGGGATAACAATTTTATAATTTTTTTCATATTCTTTAAATAATGCTCTAATTCCAGAATTTGCTGCAACGCCGCCAACTAAACTTAAGGTTTTTATATTTTCATTGTCATTTAAAACAGAATCAAGCTGTCTTTTTAAATATTTTATTATTGTTTCCTGAAAAGAAACAGCGATTTTTTCGACATTTTTTAAATCAAGTTTATTTTTTTGCTTCATTTGGTTAGTAAAATTTATGACTTGAGTTTTTAGTCCGCTAAAAGAAAAATCCAAAGGATTTGCAAGCCTTTTTGGCAAACTGAAATTGATTAGTTCACCAATATTTTGCCGATTTTGCTGTCAAATTTGGTCAATTTTTGGTCCACCAGGCAACACTAAGCCTAAATTTCTACCGATTTTATCATAAATTTCGCCCAGAGCATCATCCGCTGTTGAGCCAATAATTTCAAGTTCACTCTCGTTTTTAGCCAAAATTCATTGACTATGACCTCCGGAAATTAAGAGCGAAAGTGCTGGAAAAACAATTTCATCCTCAATATTTGCCGACCAAAAATGTCCTAAAAGGTGGTTAACTGGAATTAAAGGCTTATTAAAATAAAGACTTAATGCACTTGCAAATAAAAATCCTATTTTCAAAGCACCCAATAATCCTGGATTATTTGTGTAGGCAATAGCATCAACCGTGGAAAAATCAACACGTTTTTGCAATAATTTCTCTAAAATTATTGCTAAATTTCGCGAATGTTCGCGAGCAGCAAGTTCTGGAATTGTTCCACCAAACTTTTGGTGGAATTCAATTTGGCTAATTGTTAAAATTATTTCAACTTTTTCATCACATAAAAGAGCAACAGATGCATCATCATGAGAGGTTTCAATACCTAAAATTTTCATTTTTCTGCCTTTTATTTTTTTTATTTTATTATATAATATTTTATGATATAATTATAAAAATATGGGCCAGTACTCAAGAGGCTGAAGAGGACGCACTGCTAACGCGTTAGGGGAGTGAAATCCCGCGCAGGTTCAAATCCTGTCTGGCCCGCCAAAACCCTTCGTTTTCGTTTTCTATTTCTTTTAAAGCATGATACATTAAAAAATAGTTTATCTTTATTGCCTCCTTATTTTTGTTTTTTATTTATAAATTGCGTGTCTAACATTTATTTATTAAATTATTTTTTTATGTTTTCATCAGTGTTTAGTAAACTCCTTTCTTAATTTTTATTTATTTTTTTGTAAAATCATTTTTGGAACGTCCTTTCTATTTATATTTTCAATTTCTTCTTTTTTGGTTTTGTGTAAAAGCATTTTTAGTAAACTCCTTTGTAAATTTTTTTATACGTTAAAGTTTATTTTTTCTAAAATCATGTTTTGTAACCTCCTTTCTAAATTTTTATTTATATGCTAAATTTTATTTTTGTGTAAAACCAAAATTTATTATGTGTGTTTACATTCGTTTTTAGTTTTTCCTTTTATTTTTGTGAATTACAAAATCATTATGTATATGTTCATGCATATGTAAAATCTCCTTTCGTTGTTATAATTTATAAGTTATATTTTATTTTTGTGAATAACAAAATTCATTATAATCTCTCGTCGTTCTCAATAAAAAAATCTATAAAAAATTCTAATCTCTAATCTCTAATCTCTAATCTCTAAAAAATTTCTATAATAAAACTCTATAAAAAAAGGCAAATGAAAATTTGCCTTTTTTAATTATTGGAAATAAAATGATTATCTATTTTCCTGAACTTCCTGGTTTGATGGCAAAAATTCACTTTTTAGTGAATATAAATATGCAAAAATACCGGCAAATCCGGGTTTTTAATCCTTAAATCTTAATTTTTATTATTTTAAATTTAACCTTTTGCAAAAAAAAAAAAAAAATGTTTGGTTTAAAATAAAATTGTGTTATAATAAACATCACTTAAGAATGAATTAATAAATTTTAATATTGAATTAAGGGGGAATTAATTATGTTTTTGTCATAAAAAAATCAGAAAATGCGAATTATCCACTATATTTTTAAATATGATGGAATGCCTTAAATTTGACCGTTTAGAAATCTACAAATTTAGGGCTTTTAGTTATTGTTCTTTCAAAACTTCATATGTTTTTTTAGGCTCAATGTAAGTAAAAATGAGCTTTCTATTTACATTGAGTTTAAATAATAGTTGTATTTTTTTGTGATTTTTGCTGTTTTATGATAAATTGACTTTTGCCAGTGTTTTAAAATAGGTAATTAACTTTTGCCAAAAAGTTAAAAAAGTGCCCAAAAACCGGACACTTTTTGAATTGATTAAAGTAAAATAATTATCTATTTTTGAATAAAGTATCTGATAACTCTAACGAATTGTGCAACAAATGAAGATTCATTGTCGTATCAAGTGTATAGTTTGTATAATCTTTTACCATCAACTTCAACAAATTTTGTTAAGGTTGCATCAAAAATTGAACCATGTGTGTCCCCGATAATGTCGCTAGAAACAATAGGTTCGTCGCAATAATAAAAGGATTCGCTTTCATATTTTTTAATTGCTTTATTAAGTTCTTCAATAGAAGGTGATGATTTTAATTCAACACTTAAGTCAACAAAAGAACCTGTAATTACCGGCACTCTTATTGCAATTCCGTCTAATTTCCCAGTTAAGGATGGCACAACAAGACCAATTGCTTTTGCAGCACCAGTTGAAGAAGGTACTAAGTTAACAGCGGCAGCACGCGCTCTTCTTAGATCTTTATGTGGAGCATCTTGAATTCTTTGGTCGGCAGTATAAGCATGAACTGTTGTCATAAATCCATGGCTTATTCCAAATTCTTTTTCAAGCGCATTTACAAGTGGAGCAAGCGCATTTGTTGTACATGATGCAGAAGATAAAATTTTATCATTTTCATCAACAGTGTGGCAGTTTACATTGTGAACTATAGTTTTTACATCATTTCCAGCAGGAGCAGAAACTAGAACTTTTTTTGCACCAGCATTAAGGTGTAAAGTAGCCCCAGCTTTTGATGCATAACGCCCTGTACATTCAAGAACTAAATCAATTTCTAGTTGTCCTCAAGGTAACATTTCAGGGTCTTTTTCTGAAAAAACGTGAATTTTTTTGTCATTAATTACAAGATAATTCTTGTCTTCTTCTTTTAAAACGCTAACAGTTCCAGAAAATCTTCCTTGGGCAGAGTCGTATTTTAAAAGGTGAGCTAAAACAGATGCATCAGTCAGATCATTAATTGCAACAACCTCTAAATTTTCATCTTTAAGATCTAGAAGTTGGCGAAGTGCTAATCTACCGATTCTTCCAAAGCCGTTAATTGCAATTTTTTTCATTTTATTCCTCATTTCATTAGTCTAATTTTTTTAAAAAAATTGACTAAAATTTTTTTTATAGTAAATTTTACCACTTTCTTACTAGTTTACTTTAAAATTTCAATTATTATTTTATTTTTGTATAAAATTCTTAGTATAAAACCCAGAAAGGCTTATATGACTTATTCAGTTGAGAAACTTAAACTTTTAAAAGGGCTTGAAGCTGTAAAAAAACGACCTGGAATGTACATAGGTTCTACAGACATTAACGGACTTCATCAATTAATCTGAGAAATTTTTGATAATGCAGTTGATGAAGTAATTGCTGGTTTTGCAAATGAAATTAAAGTGGTAATAAATCTTGATAATTCAGTTGAAATTAGTGACAATGGTCGCGGAATTCCAACTGAAATTCATAAAAAGACCGGTAAAACTGGTGTTGAATTAGTTTTTACAGAACTTCATTCAGGAGCTAAATTTTCTGATGAAATTTATAAAACAGCCGGCGGACTCCACGGAGTTGGCTCATCAGTCGTGAATGCATTATCTAAAAAAATGGAAGTTTTTGTTTCTCGTAACCAAAAATCGTTTTATACATCTTTTATTAACGGTGGAAAAATTGAAAATAGAACCCAAGAATTAGGA
This sequence comes from Mesomycoplasma ovipneumoniae, assembly GCF_038095975.1. NCBI lineage: Bacteria > Bacillati > Mycoplasmatota > Mycoplasmoidales > Metamycoplasmataceae > Mesomycoplasma > Mesomycoplasma ovipneumoniae. The sequence continues at coordinate 69,488 of NZ_CP146003.1, forward strand.
CCTAGCAAAATTAGTGGCACAAAAATAATATTTTTGCCTGATTTTTCATTTTTTTCGCACAAGGAATATGATCCTGAAATGATAATTTCAAGGTTGCAGGAAACTTGCTTTTTAGTTAAAAATTTAAAAATTGAGTTTGTTGATCTAAAAAACGGTATTGAAAAAACTTTTCAATTTAGCAAAGGAATTGAAAATTTTGTTGAATTTTTAAACAAAGACAGCCAAAAAATTCATGACAAAATTATCGCTTTTAAAGAAAAAAGTCAAGAAATCATAGTAGAATTTGCATTTCAGTATGTTGATTCTCAACAGGAAAATATTATCTCATTTGTTAATAACGTAAAAACAAATTTGGGCGGAAGTCATGAAAATGGTCTAAAAGCTGGAATTGTAAAAGCGATTAATACTTATGGTCAACAAAATAATTTGCTGAAAAATAAGCAAATTTTTGACTTTAATGATGTAAAAGTTGGTCTTTCCTTAATTTTATCGCTGCGAATTCCTGAACCAATTTTGGAATTTGTCGGTCAAACTAAAAATAAATTAGCAACAGTCTTGGCAAAAACAGTCACAGAAGAGGTCGTTTTTAGAAATTTAATGTCCTTTTTTATTCAAAATAAAGAAACTGCTCAAAAAATTATTACTTTTTTACTAAATGTTTATCAGCAAAAAGAAAAGTTAAAATTAAGTCTAACAGAAACAAAAATTTCTAAGTCAGTGGCCAAAGAAAAACGGATTTTATCAGGAAAATTAACTCCTGCTAATTCAAAAAAAGCTATGAATCGTGAGCTTTTTTTAGTCGAAGGTGAGTCAGCTGGTGGTTCAGCAAAACTTGCGCGAAATCGTGAATTTCAAGCAATTTTACCACTCAAAGGTAAAATTGTAAATTCACAAAAAACTAGACTGATCGAAGTTTTAAAAAATGAAGAAATTATTGCCATTATTAGCGCTTTAGGAACTGGAATTGGTCAGAATTTTAACCTTAAAAACTTAAATTATGGCAAAATCATTATTATGACCGATGCTGATAACGACGGCGCTCACATTCAAATTTTAATTTTGACCTTCTTGTTTTATCACATGCGTCCTTTAATTGAAAATGGTTTTGTCTATATTGCTCAACCGCCTTTGTACCGAATTAGTGAAAAAAATAAGAAAGACATTTATATTTGAGAAGAAAAAGAATTCCATGAATATGTAAAAAAACATCCTAATGCTCAAATTCAACGTTATAAAGGTCTTGGCGAAATGAATGCGTCCCAACTTTGACAGACAACAATGGATCCTGAAAAACGAATTTTAGAAAAAGTTTTTATCGAAGACCTTGAAAAAGTTGAGGAAAATTTCCGCATTTTAATGGGAGAAAGAGCTGATTTGCGTAAAAATTGAATTCAAGAAAATGTTGACTTTTCACTTGAAGATAGTTTTATTGACAATTTAAAGGAGCCAGTCTATGAGTAAAAATTTCGATTTAATCATTAACTCCAAGTTAGATCAAATTTTGGCTGAAAAATTTACGCGCTACTCAAAATATATAATTCAAAACAGAGCAATTCCCGATGTTCGCGATGGACTAAAACCTGTTCAGAGAAGAATTCTTTATTCAATGTGGCAGCTAGGCCTAAAAAATACTAAAAATTACAAAAAATCAGCCAGAGTTGTCGGAGATGTAATCGGTAAATTTCACCCTCACGGAGATTCATCGATTTATGATGCACTAGTTCGGCTGTCTCAAGAGTGAAAAATTAACATTCCACTTGTAGAAATGCACGGAAATAAAGGCTCAATTGATGATGACCCCCCCGCTGCAATGAGGTATACCGAAGTTAGACTAGCCCAAATTAGTGAACATTTACTTGAATTATTATCAAAAAATGTCGTAAATTTCTATCCTAATTTTGATGATAGTGAAAAAGAGCCCACGGTTTTACCAGCAATTTTTCCTAACTTGTTAATTAACGGGGCAATCGGAATTGCAAGTGGTTTTGCTACCGAAATACCTCCTCATAATTTAGTTGAAGTTATCCAAGCTGTAATTTTAATGATCAAAAATCCTTTAATTACAAACGCCCAAATTTCAAAAGTTATTTTAGGCCCTGATTTTCCCACTGGCGGAATAGTTTATGGAAAAGCCGGAATTTTAGATGCTTTTGAAACCGGAAAAGGAAAAATTCAAATCTCATCATCATACAAAATTTCTGAAAAAAACAAGCAAAAAGTGATCGAAATTTCCTCTGTTCCTTTTGGAATTTCAAAGGCTAACTTGATTCAACAAATCGATACAATTCGATTTGAAGAAAAAATTAGCGGAATTAAAGAGGTTATTGACCAATCTGATCAGAACGGCGTGCTTATTTTTGTTGAACTTGAAAAAGATGCAAACGCCGAATTAATTCTTAATTATTTGTTGCAAAAAACAGATATGCAAATTTATTATTCCTATAATTCGGTAGCAATTTGTAATAATTCACCAAAATTACTATCAATTAAAGAAATGATTGCTTATTTTCTTGAGCATTTAAGAAAAGTTAAACTAGGTGAATTTAATTATGAACTTTTTAAAAGCAAAAAAAGGCTTGAAATTATAGAAGGTTTTTTAAAAGTTGCCGATATAACTAATGAAGTAATTGAAATTATTCGTAAATCTGATAATTCAAAAGCGGGCGTAATTGCTGATTTAGTTAAATATTTAAATTTTACCGAAGTTCAAGCTGAAGCAATTGCTTCGATGCGTTTGTATAGATTATCTAAAATTGAACAGCAGTCATTTTTAAATGAATCAAAAACTTTAGCCCAAAACATTGAAGAATTTCAAAAACTTATTGAAAATAAGGAAGAATTTGATCTTCATTTAATTTCTATGCTTGAAAATTTTGCTAAGATTTATGGTTCTCCACGAAAAACTAAAATAGTTGACAAAGAATTGCAAGTAAAAATCAACCATCAAGATTTAATTAAGGATGAACAGTTTTATTTTTGAGTTTCTAAGAGTGGCCTTTTTAAAAAAATGAACATAAAAAATCATGCAGTCGAGGAAATTGAAAAAATTCAGTTACCTTCAGAAGATTTTTTTGTTTTTCAAGGTAAAATTAATCAACGTCAAAAAGGACTTTTTTTAACAAATAAAGGTGATGTTGGGATGTTGTTAGCTCATCAACTTGAAGAATTAACATTAAAAAATAACCCCAATAACTTAAAAATTTCTCTTGGCCTTAAAAATGATCACGAATTAATTAATTCTTTTTTTCTTGATGACCTAGATTCTAATTATTTTTTGCTTTTTATAACTAAATTTGGTTATGCAAAAAGAATGCAACTAAAAGAAATAGCAAAAATTAGACCAAATAATATGATAAATTGCTTTAAACCCAAAGAAGGTGATGAATTAATTAGCATTTTTTTAGAAAATAAATTAAAAAACATCGTTTTAATCACGTCACACAATCGCGCACTAAAAATAAGTGCTTCAGATGTTCCAATTTATGGTCGTATTTCTTCAGGTGTAAAAATTTTAAAACTTCAAAAAAATGAAAAAATTGTTGCATCTGTTTTAATTAATTCTTCTGAGGAAATCGCAGTTATTGATAATTATTCGCGTTTTGAAAAAATTGCATCAGAAAAACTTCATTTTGGTAACAGAACAATTGCTCCAAAAAGCTTTGATTCAAAACTTGATTTTTCTATAATTCCAAAAAGTGTCGAAATTTATAGTGAAAATTTGCAAGTTTTCGATTTTGACACCACTTTAAAGGTTGTTCCAATCCAAAAATTTATCAATTTTGACCCTAATCCTAAAAAAAATTATAAATTATTTTTAACAGCTAATAAAAATAACGAAAATTTACCAAATTTTATTGAACAAAATCAAGCAAATTCTAGTAAGATTTTAAAGACTAAACTTCAAGAAATAAGTGAAATTGACATAAATTTAATTCTTGAAAAGATTGAAAAGGAATAAACAATGGATAAAAATTTCTATAAAAATTCGCTCAATATATTTTCCACAGATTTCTCAATGAAAGCTAATTTGCCTCAAAAGGACAAATTTTTTACTGAATTTTGAAAAAATGAAGACATTTACCAAAAACTTTTAAAAAAAAATATTAATAATCCAAGATTTATTCTTCATGACGGACCTCCTTATGCAAACGGTGACATTCATATTGGCCATGCTCTTAATAAAGTTTTAAAAGATATAATAGTTCGATATAAATCAATGTCTGGTTTTTATTCACCTTTTGTCCCAGGTTGAGATACTCACGGTCTTCCAATTGAAAATAAAATTATTAACCAAATTGAGACAAAATCGACATTAGAAATTCGCCAAAAAGCCAATGATTTTGCTAATTCACAAATTTTAGTTCAAAAAAAACAGTTTGAAAAATTGAATTTATTAACAGATTTTAGCCAAATTTATCAAACAAATGACCCGCATTATGAAGCAAAGCAACTAAAATTATTTAAAAAAATCGCCGAAAAAGGTCTAATTTATCGTGCTTTAAAGCCAATTTATTGATCTCCTTCAAGTCAAAGTGCCCTAGCTGAGGCCGAAATTGAATATCTAAATCACCGTTCTCCCTCAATTTTTGTTGCTTTTGATGTTAAAAATGGCAACAATTTTGTAAAAAGCGGCGATAAAATCATTATTTGAACAACAACTCCTTGAACACTAATTGCAAATTCAGGAGTTGCTGTTGGTCTAAATTTTGACTATGTTAGAGTAAAAGTTGGATCAAATTTTTACATTTTAGCAGAAAAATTATTACAAACATTAACCTCAAGTTTTGAGTGAAATTCTTATGAAATTATTGACGCATTTTTAGGAAAAAACCTTATAAATATCGAGTATTTTCACCCTATTTTTGACAAAGTTTGCCCTATAGTTTCAGGTCACCATGTTACTTTGGATGCTGGTTCGGGTCTTGTTCATCTTGCGCCGCTTTTTGGTGAAGATGACTACTGGATTGGTCGAGAAAATGACCTTGAAATGGTTATGCATGTTGAAGATGATGGAAAATTTAATGAAAAAGCAGGACAATTTTCTGGTCAATTTTATGATTCGGCAAATAAATCAATAACCGAATATCTCAAAGAAAAACAATCACTTTTAAAATTAAATTTTATCACTCACTCATTTCCTCACGATTGGCGAACATTAAAGCCCGTAATTTATCGTGGTACACCTCAGTGATTTGTTTCTGTTGAAAAAATTAAAAAAGAGCTTGAAACAGCGATAAATGAAATTGAATTTCCTGAAAAATGACTCAAAAACCGCTTAACAAAAATGATAATTGACAGAAAAGACTGACTAATTTCGCGCCAGAGAAGTTGAGGAATACCGTTAATTATTTTTTATGATAAAAATAAAAATCCCGTCTTAGATAAGCCAGAAATTTTTGACCATATAATTTCACAAGTTCAAGAATTTGGCTCTTCAATCTGATATCAAAAAACAGCTGACGAACTTTTACCTCCTAAGTATCAAAATTTAGGCTGAACAAAAGAAAACGATATTTTGGATGTCTGATTTGATTCAGGTGTTAGTTTTTTGGCCGCAAATATTAACAATGAAAAGCCTCCTTTTGATATTTATTTAGAAGGATCTGATCAATATCGCGGCTGATTTAACTCATCTTTAATAAATTCGGTGATATATTTTGGTTTTTCACCTTATAAAAAATTATTGTCTCACGGTTTTGTCGTTGATTCAAAAGGAAACAAAATGTCAAAATCAAGAGGAAATGGAGTTGATCCGCTTGTAATTTTGAATAAGTATGGTTGTGATATTTTTCGACTTTGAGTTGCAAATAGCGAATATTATAATGACATTGTTTATTCAGAGTCAATTTTTGAGCAAAATGTTGAAATTTACCGTAAAATTCGCAACACAGTTCGATTTTTAATTACAAATTTAGCAGATTTTGAACCAAAACAATATGAATTAGAAGAAGTTGACCTATTTATATATAATAAAATTCAAAAGCTAAAAAACGAAATAATTCAGTATTATGATGAATATCGCTTTGTTCGTGTTGTAAAAATAATTAATAATTTTATAATTGAATTTTCTAATTTTTATCTATCTATTGTCAAAGATATTTTGTATGCTGATTCAAAAAATTCAGTAAAAAGACGCTCAATTCAATACATTTTTTATGAACTTTTATTGGTTTTAAATATTGCAATCGCGCCAATTATGCCAACAACAGCCGAAGAAATTTATCAATTTGTTCAAAAAAGTGAAAAGCAAACATCAATCCACCTGGAAAATTTCTTTAAAAAGTCTAATTTTGATCCAAAATTAGATGAAAAATGAACTGAATTTTTTGATGTCAAAAACTCTGTTTATCAACTAATTGAGCAAAAAATTCAATCAAAAGAAATAAATCGCTCAAATGAAATTGCTATTGTTTTAGATTCTAATTCCTCAAATTTTCTAAAATCACTTGATCTTGTGAAATTATTAATGGTTGCAAAAGTCGAATTTAAGGACAAAATAAGCATTTATAATCTTAATTGACCTAAATGTCCAAGATGTTGAAACCATTTTGAAAAAATTCAGGATGTTTGTGACCGTTGTTTTGAGGTTTTGAATGAAAACAAAAATTAACCTCGTTATCAAATATATTAATTCAAAATATATTAAAATCGGCAAAAAACGCTTATTAATTAACATTTTGATTGCTTTTTTGGTTATTCTGGTTACTCTATTAATTGATCAACTAACAAAAAATTTAATTTTTACCTATGATGAGTATAGAGAATCAACCGATAAAGGGTTTGTCAAAATAATTTCATGAGGTTTTATTGGTTTTCGTCCGCTTTTGCATCAAGGTGTAACTTCGGGCATTAATAATATTATTGGTTTTACAGGTATTCATATTTTTGCTTTTTTATTAAGTTTGTTACTTTTGATTTTGATTCCCTTTTCAAAAAAATATTCCCTAACAATTTTTATGGCCATATTATTAGGTGGGAATTGAGGCAATGAAATTGACCGAATTTTGGATGATAATCATGTAAAAGACTTGCTTTTTCTGCCATTTGTAAGGTCAAGTGGGACATTTAATTTTGCAGATATTTTTATTTTTGTCGGCCCCATTGGAATTTTTATTGTCTCTCTTTATGATCATGTTCAGCCTTGAATTTCAAAAAAACTCAAAAATAAAATCTTTAGGAAAAAAAGTAAAAATTAAAAAAAACGCTGTAATTTACAGTATTTTTTACAAATAAGACTAATAATTTGTCAAAACAGTTGAGTTTCCCGGTTTGATGATAAGAATTTACTGTTTAGTGAATATAAATATGAAAAATACCCGTAAATACGGGTTTTTTAACGCTAAAATCTTAATTTTTATTACTTTAAAATTAGCCTTTTGCAAAAAAAAAAAAAAAATGCTTGGTTTAAGAAATAAATAAGTAGAAAAATCTCAGACAATTAGTTTTTTTTCTATGATTTTGATTGCTCCACTTTTGTTAATTTTTTCTAGCATGTTCATTTTAAAAATTTGGACAAATAATTTACCTCATATAATAACTTGGAGTTTTATATGATAAGCAACTTTGAGGCCTTTCATAGTTATACCAATCAATAAATGAACTTATTTTTTGATAAGCGGTAGGCACATTTTCAAAATTTTCGCCCTCAATATTAAGCAATTCTCGCTGAAAAACTGCATAAAAATATTCAATAGGCCGGTTTGCAAGGGCATAACCTTTTGGGGACATTGATTGTTGGATATTGTTTTGTTTTAAAAAATTAGCAAATTTGTAGTTTGCATATTCCACACCATGATCTGAATGGAAAAATTTTGGTTTAATATTATACTTTTTAATTGTTTCTTTTACTAAGTTTATAGTTTCTTCTGAAAATCTTGTTTTAGAAACTGAAAAATTTAGCAGGTAATTGGATTTTGTTTCAATAATTGAGTGTAGGTAAAATCATTCGTTGTTAATTTTGATAAATTTAATATCAGCAAACCATTTTTCGCCAAAATTTTCTGAGGAAAAGTCACCTTTTATATGATCTTCAGTCCAAATTCGCGTAAACTTTTTCTCTTTTGGTGCTGGTTTTCCTTGCTTTTTATAAGCTAGAGATTTTAATCCTAAAAATTCGTAATGTTTTTGAAACACGTACGTGCTTACATAATTTCCCTGATTTATGTAAATATTATATAGAACGTCGCGCCCCTTTAACTTTTCGATTTAAATTGAAATTTTCACGAATTCACTCAAGTAACTTTTCATCATAAATCATTTTCTTTGGTGGTTTTTTCACCCTTATCTTTTCATAAATCGAAGTGCGATTAATGTTAAAAACACTACAAATTCTAGTGCAATTTTCGATTTTACCTTTATCTTTTTCTTGTTCTTGTTTTCGCTTTTTAAGCTCCTCAAGAACAATTGCGGGGTCAATCCCGTATCTTCTAAGAACATTCTCCATTATTTCTTGATAAACTTCACGATCATTTTCAGAAAGATCGTTAATTGTATATTTCTTCTTTGGTTTGCGCGGTGATTTGATTTTCCCGCGGACACTTATCAAACTTTTCATATCATTATTATAAAACTTTTTTTGCCAATTTCTTATCAAATTATTAGCATATATATGCAGCATTCATTCTTTATCCGCTTTTTTGCTTTTCGATTTGCTTTTGTAAATTTCTCTAAATTCTTCAGCAAAATGCAAAATTGCGTTTTTTAATCCTTTAGATTCGGCAATTTTTATGTATCTAAATTTGTCTTCAATTGTGAATTTGTATTGTTTCATTTTGACACACCTTTTTTCGAATGGTCTGAAACTAGTATACTAATTTATGCTTGGTTTAAGAAAAAATTAAGGTATAATTACAATCAGTTAAGAATAATTAATAAATTTTGATATTGAATTAAGGGGGAATTAATTATGTTTTTGCCATAAAAAAATCAGAAAATGCGAATTATCCATTATATTTTTAAATATGATGGTATGCCTTAAATTTAACCGTTTAGAAATCTATATAAATTTAGGGCCTTTAATTATTGTTCTTTCAAAACTTCACATATTTTTTTAGGCTCAATGCAAACAAAAATGAGTTTTCTATTTGCATTGAGTTTAAATAGCAGTTGTATTTTTTTATGATTTTTGTTAGCGTTTTAACTAAAAAAAGGTAGTTTAAATATTTCATATTTTGCTTTTCGAGTTAAAAATTTTAGTTTTTTTAGTTTGCTTTATTTGATTAATAAATAGATTTTTCTTTCGTGAGTGTTAGATTTAAAAAAACACTGTAATTTACAGCATTTTTTTTACAAATAAGACTAATAATTTGTTAAAACAGCGCTAATTTTTCCGTCTCAAATATTGGCGCTTTCAATTTTAACATCAATAAATTCACCTAATTTAAATCGATGTTTTTTATTGTATAAACAAAAATTATCTTCCGCTAACACATAGGGATCATTTTCGCTATCAGGAAGACTTTTATTAATTATTAAGGCATCAAACATTCCGTCAATTTCAACAAAAAATCCGGATTTAATAATAGAAGTTATTTGCGCCCTAAAGGATTTTCCAATCAAATTTTGGACATATTCAGCTTTTTTTATATTTATAATTTTTCTCTCTAAATTAAATGCTTTTTGCTCTAATTCGGTTGTGGAGTAGGAATTTTTTTCCAAAATTTCCTTATAAGTTTCAATGTCATCGCTTTTTTTAAACAAAAAGTTATGGATAATTCTATGCAATAATAAATCAGGATAACGACGGATAGGGCTAGTAAAATGACTATAAAAACTAGCTGCAAGACCAAAATGACTTTCGTTTTCAGTGCTATAAATTGCTTTTTGCATCGTTCTTAAAATTGAATATTTAAGAAAATTGTCATTATTTTCTAGTTTTATTTGATTAATTTTATGTGCAAACTCTTTAGAAGTAGGATTCAATTTTAAGCTGTGTTGTATGCCTAAAGATTTAATAACTTGATTAAAAATTGTTATTTTTTCAGGATCAGGGGTTGCATGAATCCGGTATAAAATCGGAATTTTTTTCTTAGTTAAAAATTCCGAAACATTTTCATTCGCCCTAATCATAAAATTTTCAATTAATTCTTCAGAAATTCCTCTTCTTTTTATTTTTAGGGATTGTGTATATCCTTCTTGGTCTAAAATAATTTTAACTTCATCAAGCGCAAGGTCGATATAGCCTTGTTTTTTCTTGAAATTTGACAAAATAGCGTTTAAATTCAAACACTTTTTTAGCATATTTTCTAAATCTGTATCACCAAATGAAAATGAACCGGCAAAAAAATTATTTACTTTTTCATAAGTTAGCCGCCATTTTGAATTAATCACAGAAGGGTAAATTTTAATGTATAAATTTTCACCTTTTTTATTTATAAGTGATTCCATTGTGATAGTAAATCTGTCAACATTAGGCATCAAAGAGCAAATTCCGTTTGATAATTCTTCAGGCAGCATAGGAATTACCATGTGCGGCAAATAAATTGAAGTTCCCCTTTTTTGGGCTTCAATATCGATTGCTGAATCCTGTTTTACATAATGTGCGACGTCTGCAATATGAACTTTTAAGAGAAAATTTCCCTCTTTTGTTTGTTCAATAGAAATGGCATCATCAAAATCTTTTGTGTCATCGCCATCAATTGTTACCACGAGTTCATTTCGCAAATCTACTCTATTTTTGTCGATATTTTTTATTTCTTGTTCAATTTTTGAAGATTCAGCTAGAACTTCTGGGCTAAATGTGTCAGTAATTTCTGACTCAATTATAGGAATTTTTACATGTAAAAAAGGCTCTGATTTGTGTCCAATTTTTTGAATAACATCTAGTTTTAGCACATTTTTTTGATAATCAATAATTTTTACTTTATAAAAATTATTGATTTCTAGATCTTGAGTTGAATTTCAGCGAAAGAAAAAATTCCCCTTAAAATTAATAGGTTCAAAATCTCAATATTTATCATTTTTAACAACTTTTCCGATTAAAAATTTAGTGTTTCGCTGAATAATTTTAGTAACAACACCGAAAAATTGATCACTTTTGAATCTGTCAACATAAATATTGATTTTGACTTCATCCCCCTCAAGAGCATTTGCAGTAAATCTTCCGGGTATAAAAATATTATTTTTTTGGGCTGGATTTTGTTTATCTTCAACAAAACCAAACGAGGATTGGGTAGCGCGGAAAATACCAACCCGAGTTTCTATGAATTTAGGTCAATAATATTTGCCTTCCAGAGTTTTGAAAACCTGGAAATTTTCAATTAAAGTGCTTATTTGGTGCGTCAAATGTTGGTTTAAGTCAAAAGGCACGTTAAATTTTCTAACAATTTCAATAAAAGTCTTTTCATCTTTAAGAAAATTTTTGAGTTTTTCGTGAGATATAATTTCCATGAATTTTACAACAACCTAATTACTAACGATAGAGCTAAAAAAATAAAGCCCAATATAAACATTGCTCATTTTGTGAACTTTTTGATACCACGTTCTTTTGATACTTGGAATAAATCCAGATCGCTCGATCCGATTAGTGCTCCTGAGAATGAGTTTGAATGTGGCGACATAATTAGCGAAACTAAAACAATCAGGAAACCAAAAATCGCAATAAAAATAACTAAAACTGTTTTTAACATGATTAACAACCAAAAATAAGTTAAATTATACTATAAAAAAGCTAATTTCTAAGCCAAAGTTTTCAAAAAGAAAATTAAAAACTTAAAAAAATTAGAAATTTTATTAAATTCTTTTACTTCAACAATAATATTTTGTTTTTTAAGTAAGTCAATGTGATTCAAAAGCTTGTTTAAAATTTTACCTTTAAAAAATAAATTGGTTTCATACTGAAAAAATAAAGATCTAGCATCTAAATTCGATGTCCCAATCATTCCGATATTATCATCAATAATTATTGCTTTTCCGTGAAAAAAGATTTCCTTAAAAAAGTAAATTTTAGCACCTTTTTTAAACAGTTTGTATGCAAAATAGTGATTAAAAGTTTTGATCAATAAAATGTCATTTCTGCCTGGTATAAAAATTTCTACCTCTATTTTTGCAAGTAAAACATCTTTTAATGCGTCGATAATTTTTTGTGTTGGCACAAAATATGGCGAAAAAAGCTTAATATTTTTTTTGGCCGAATAAATACTTTTTAAAATAAAACCCTCAATCAATGAGTCAGGTAAATTTGGCCCGTTTTGAATAACAACGCCTAAATTTTTTATTTTAGTAGATTGGACGCTGTTTTCTTCAAGTTTGCAAAAATTATTAATTTCAGATTTAGAAATATTTTTCTTACCTCATTTTGACCAGTGAAATAGGAAATTTCGGCAATAAGTTTCGACAATTTCGCCTTCAAGTCGAAGATTTAAATCCATTCAGTAGCCATAATTTTTATCAAAACCTGAGTATTCTTCAGAAATATTATTTCCACCAGTATATACAATTTTTCCATCAATTAGAAAAACTTTTCGGTGGTTTCTATAAAAACTTTGCCCTGAAATAAAAGGTACTTTGAAGGCATTAAACAAAAGAACTTCAATTTTTTGACTTCTTAATTCAAGTCATTGCCGTGTTTTTATGTAGTAAGTCCCAAAGGAATCGACGATAATCTTAACTTTTACGCCTTGTTTGCGTTTATTAATTAGCAATCTTTTTAATTTTTTCCAAATAAAGTCGTTTTTTACAATATAAATATCAATAAAAATGAATTTTTTTGCCTTTTGAATGTCGTTAAAAAGTTTTTCAAAAAAACTATGACCATCAACAATTAAATCGCCGGTAAATTTTTGAACAGGAGATAAAAAATATTTACTTGAATAAACCAATAAATCTCGATCAGTTTTAGGAATTTTTTCTAACAACTTTTCATCAGTTTTACTTGAGCCAATAAAATATTGATATTGTGAAAAATAATGCTTAACATTTTGGTGATTTGAGTATTTTCGCCCTAAAAAAATATAAGCAATCGGTCCGATTATTGGCAAAATAGAACAAGCAATCAGCCATGAAATTTTTGCTTCATGTCTTCTTCTTTGTAGCAAAATAAATAAATTGAAAAGCGAGGTAGAACTATAAACTGAAACAAGTGTCAAAATCGCGATTCAATCAAGATTTCTAGACAGAAAAACATATATTATGTAAATAGTTCCGCTAAAACCCGCAAGGAAAATTAATAAAAAAAAATAGTAAAAAATCCATTTTGCTCTTTTGAACATTATGGTATAATTTTACTATATTTCTGAACTTTCCTTTTGATTTTCGTTAAGTTTTTCAGTAATTTGCTCCTTTATTTCATTAAATAATTTTTCATTATTTTCAAGTAACAGCTTCAAATTCATTTTTCCTTGAGCAATATTTTCGCCATTGTATGCAAATCATGATCCTTTTCTGGTAAGAATTCCTAATTCTTCTCCTAAATGAATAAGTTCAGCAGATTTTGAAATACCTTTTGCAAAAACAATTTCAACTAATGCTGTTTTAAATGGGATTGCAAGCTTATTTTTAACAACTTTTATTTTTACGCTATGCCCTGTTATATCATTTCCTGTTGAAATTTGTTGAACTTTTCTAACATCAAGCCGAATTGAAGCATAGAATTTTAGTCCTCTTCCACCTGGGGTTGTTTCTGGGTTTCCAAAAATTACTCCTACTTTTTCACGAATTTGATTGATAAAAATAACTGTTGTACCGTTTTTATTTAATGATGCAGTTATTTTTCGAAGCGCTTTTGACATAAGTCGTGCTTGCGCCCCAATTACTTGATCTTTCATTTCGCCTTGCAATTCTGCCATTGGTACTAAAGCGGCAACCGAGTCTACAACAATCAAGTCAATAGCTTTTGTTTTTGCTAATGTGTCGACAATATCAAGAGCTTGTTCACCTGAATCTGGCTGAGAAAGAATTAAATTATCAATATCGATTCCTAAATTTTTTGCATATTGAGAATCAATTGAGTGCTCAGCATCAATAAATGCCGCAATTCCACCGCGTTTTTGAACTTCGGCAATCGCATGCAAAGTAATAGTTGTTTTTCCTGATGATTCAGGCCCATAAATTTCAATAATTCTACCTTTTGGGAATCCGCCAATTCCCAGAGCCATATCAATGGCCATACTTCCAGAGGAAAAAACTTCAGTGTCAATCGGTGGTTTTTCACCTAAAACCATGATAGATTCATTTCCAAATTTTTTCTTAATATCACTTAAAGCTTGTTTTAATAGTGATTTATCGTTAATTTCAGTCATTTTTGTCCTTTTTAAATATTGGGTTATAAATAATTTTCTTGTTTTTTCTTATTTTAATTTAATTTTTTTTGTAAAAAAACTTCAAAAGTAGGAAAAATCGACCAATTTTCCTATTTTAAGAAAAAATTAGCAGTTTTTCTTAAAATAGTACGCTAGGGCGGAAAAAGAAACATTTATTTTTGTCCTAGCAAGAATTATTAGCTTAAAATCCTAAAAATCTAATAAAATTTATAGCATGAAAAAAATTTCCATTGGTTTTACTAATAAATCTTTTCGCAAGGATTCACAATTTATTCAAGAAAAAGTTTATAATGGAATGAACCATCAAATTGATTATTCAATTTTATCAAATTTTGATTTTGTTCCAAAACTAATATCTGATTCAAAAGAAGTGATTATTTGAGAATGAATTGAAGGATCTAATGTTGAAATTACCACTGAATCGCTTGAAAAAATCGTTTATCAATTAAGGGAAATTCATAATTCAAATTTAGTTTTTCCACCATCTAACCATGCATTTCGGGTAGAACAATATTTAAAAATTCTAGCTGAAAAAGGGATAAAAAACCCCACAATCGAAAAATATAACCCATTTATCAATGAAATTTTGGTAAATATGGATAAAACCAAACCACTTCATAATGACTTGTGATTAATGAACATGGTTAAAAAAGACAAAAAAATTTATTTTTTAGATTGAGAATATGCATCACAAGGCGACATACATTTTGATCTTGCATATTTTATAGAATCTGCAAGATTAGATGATGATCAGGAAAAAATTTTTCTTAATTTCTATGGAAAACTAAATTATAAATTAATATTATTACATAGAATTTTCGTTCTTTACCTTATAATTTTATGAGTAAATGCTCAAGAAACTAAATACTTTGACGACACCCCTTACATGGAAAAATTAGATAATTTATATGAACAATATAAATTATGAAAGGAATAAAATGAGATTTATTGATCAAGTTTCAATAGAAATTCAAGCAGGTAGGGGTGGTGATGGGGTAATATCATTTCGCAGAGAGGCTCATGTTGATAAAGGTGGGCCAGATGGCGGCGATGGTGGTAATGGAGGTTCTATTTATTTTATTGGAGATTCTGGTCTAAATTCGTTATTTCCATTTTATCATACTAAAAAAATTTTCGGAAATAACGGTGAAAATGGTAGATCAAAAAACAGGACCGGAGCTAATGGCAAGGATATTTTTGTAAAAGTCCCCCTTGGAACACAAGTGTTTTCAAAAAACACTTTGATTTGTGATGTAGTTACTCAAAAAAAATATTTGATTGCCCGTGGCGGCAAAGGCGGTCAGGGCAACACCCGTTTTAAGAATTCAAAAAATAAAGCACCTCGAATATCTGAAAACGGTGAAGAAGGTCAAAAATTAGTTCTTCAACTTGAACTCAAAGTCATGGCTGATATTGGTCTGGTTGGTAAACCAAATGCCGGAAAATCAACACTTTTGTCATTAATTTCTAACTCTAAACCCAAAATTGCTAACTATGAATTTACAACTATTGTTCCGCAACTTGGCATGGTTAAATCTTACAATGATTCATTTGTTGTCGCGGATTTGCCTGGTTTAATTTCAGGAGCAAGTTTGGGAAAAGGAATGGGAATTGTTTTTTTAAAGCATATCGAACGTTGCCGGGCAATTGCGCATGTGATTGACTTTGGTAGCCCAGAAAAAAACCCGATTGATGATTTTAAAAGTATTAACGCCGAGCTAGCTAATTTTAGCCAAAAATTACTAAAACTTAACCAAATAATAATAGCAAATAAATCTGATTTACCCAGTTTTAAAAAAAATTTTCAACTTTTTCAACAAGAATTTCCCGAAATTCCCATAATTGAAGCCAGTTTGATTTCAAATAATAGTGTTGAAATTCAAAATATTAAGAGAAAAATGTTTGAACTTATTTTGCAAGCAAATCAGGCCAAAAATATTGAGCAAACAGAAGAAAAGGAAGATTTTGTTGAATATAATCTTGAGGCTCCATTTTTAATTACTAATAAATTTCCAGGATTTTACGAGGTCACTGGTGAGTTAATTAAAAAAATAGTTAATAAAATACCATTAAATTCTCAGGAAAATATTTTTAGATTTAACTCAAAAATTAAAAATATCGGCTTGTGAAACGAACTTTTAAAACTAGGAATAAAATCAGGGGACACTGTTAAAATTTATAATTTTGAATTTCAATGAAGTTAAAATTTTTTGACCATTTATTAATTTTTTTTGATCTTAAAAAAATTTAATTTTTACAGGAGATATAAAAATGGATGATTTCCGTAAACCTGCAAGATCATTGCGTAAAAAATTAAAAGATCCATCAGAATGGACATTTGTTCAAAAAAAATCACTAGTTGCTTTTTTATTCCTATACCATAAAACTAATAAACTCCACTCACAAAAAGAAAAAGTTTATGAAACTTTAGGAATTACAAATAAAAATGATGATTTACCAATTTCAGCGATTGATAGAGCTCTTTCACTCTTAGAACCTAGATATACCAAGCTTTTAATCAAAGAATTTATCGATAATGACCGTAACTGAATTAAAAAATACTGGTCTAAATCAACATATTATAAAAATATGCACAAAGCAATCGACCAATTTATTATAATTTTAAATCTTTAGTTTATGAATTTAGATCTTATTCCAAGCCAAAGCCCTGAAATTCAAATTGCAAGAAGCTATGGCCAAATTTCTTTTAATTATGCATCAAATTCATCACCTAATGGAATTAGACAATTTGTAAAAATCGAGCGCGACATTGTTTCAAACAGATATACAGTAATTGTTACTGTTTTTTCAAAAATACCGGGAAAAGTGGATGTTTATGTTCAAGTAAATAATTCAATTCCTACAAGTCCAAAAGTTTTAGATTTATTGCCCGAGCGATTTAATCAAGCAATTTTTACTTTTGGCGGTCTTGATGGCGAAAAAAGTAAGGATAATGCTGACAAATTTCAAAAAATAGATAATATTTTAGTCTATTTGACAAAACATAACGAGCAACAAATGATGCTTGACAATGTGGTAAAAATCCGCAACTTTTCAGATGTACGCAAAGAATATTCTATCCAAAATCAAGGAATTGGCTTTAAACTCTTAAAATCAATAAAAATGGCAAATTTAGGAGCTGACGCTTCGCTTGAATTTTCTAAAACTTATGAAAAAATCGACGAACAAACAGTTTATTTTTTTCCTGTTAAATTTATTCAAGAAAAACATAATATAAATATTTTTAAAGTTGGGGTTGATCCTGAGACTTTTCATGCCGGAAATATCGATCGCCAGATCAATATTTCTGACTTAAAACTGACAAATCTGCCAATAAAATCGGCCACAGCAGCAAAAAATTTTTTAAATTTATCCTTCCAATTTCGCCCAGATATCTATAATAAAAACACAAAACCTGAAATTGTTGAAGGAAAATACATAATTGGGGATATTTTTATAACTTCAAGTACCTTTTATGATTCAAAAGAACGGGTTGTTTTTAGTGGAAATTCACAAATTTCCCAACAAGGATTCATTATTCCTTATAATTTTTCAGGATACTTAAATCCAAAAGTTGAAATGTCAATTAATTCTGATTTTGAAAAAATCAGTGTTGGTTTTTCGCAACAAATACACAAAAAATTGATTGACTACGAAAAGAAAAAAGGAATTTACCGTCTGAAAATCACAAATTATCCAACTCCTTTTATAAAATCTGACGAAATTAAAATTTCTAATCAAGATTTTAAATATGTTGCAACTAATTTTTTAACAATCGAGCAGCTCAGAGATCTTTCCTTTACTAATTTTAAAGAAGATGAAGAAAATCAGTTAGAAGAATAGATGCAAACCACTGCTAAAATTTTATCAGGCCTTTTTGCAACAGGGATTATTGTCGGCGGCGGAATTCTAGGTTGATATTTGTATAACTCAAGAGTTGAAAAATCACTATCACCTTTAAAAAAACAACTAGATTTTGAAGTTAAAAATGAATCAGAATACAAAGAAAACGATGTTTTTCCCAATATTTATGCTAATGATTTTTACGACACAATAAAAGTAAAACAAGGAAAAGTTTATATTGATGAGTGATTAGTTGAAAATGTTATCAAAGAAATTATTTCAAAAGTTAAAGTATCATTTGGATCTTTGAATTTTCGGTACAAAATTGATGAAAATCAGCAAACAATTTATATAGAAATTCTCTGAAAATATAAAAAGAATAAATTAAATCGAAATTATAAAATTAGCCTATATCAAGATATTTAGTGCTAAATTGTAAAAAAATAAAATAATAGTATAATTATTTTTGCCATATGCCAAAAATAATTGCCCACATTGATATTGATACTTTTTTTGTCTCATCAGAAATTAGACTTGATCCAACATTACAAGGCCAGCCAATTGCGATTTCTCGAAAAGAGGATTTTGCAATGGCTGTTTCTATTTCTAAAGAAGTCAAAGAAAAAGGCTTCAAAATCACAGATAAAACCGTATATATTAAAAAAAAGATCCCAAATTTGGTCGTAATTGAACCAAATTTGGCTTATTATCGCTTTTTATCAAGGCAATTTTTTGATTTTATCACTAAAAATTTTACAAAAAAAATTGAAATTTACTCGATTGACGAGTGTTTTTTGGATTTGACTGATTATTTTCGAAAATTTAAGACAATTTATCAAATGTTGCACTATATTAAGAAAAAAGTGCAACAAGAACTTAAATTACCAATTTCAATCGGCGTTTCTCATAATAAATTATTAGCAAAAATGGCCACTAATTTAGCCAAACATACCCCAGAAAAAATTACTGTTATTCCAAGGGACAAAATCATACCACTTATTTATTCCCAAAAAATTGAAAAACTTTTTGGAATAGGAATGGCCACGGCTCAAAAACTAAAAAATATTGGAATTTTTACCATCAGTGATCTAGTAAAAGCTGGAGTTGACAGTGAAAAAGTTATTCAAGTTTTAGGTGTTCAGCGTTATGGATTTTTTCAATCTTTGACCTCAACAGGCGACAACATTGTTGCAAACAAGCCTGAAAATTTTAAAAGTGTCTCACATTTTCGCACTTTTTCGCCTTATGCTAGTCCAACAAAAACAGAAACACTACTTTTAATTTCAGAATTTTTACCAAGTCTGGTCGCCAAACTAGATCAGTTTAACAAAGGTGCAAACCGTGTTGAAGTATATTTTAAGCTAAAAAACAAAGAACAAAACCGTTTTTTTACAGATTTATCTCAACCTTCAAATAATTATGATTTGTTGTACAATAATTTAGTTGCACTTGCAAACAAAATCGAAGATTTTTCATCATTATCAGGGTTTGGAATTTGTTTGTCAAAAATTTCTGATTATGATATAAGTATGTTAAATACAAGTCCAAAAGTTAAGAATATTATTGCAAGTGTAAATAAAAAAATAGGTTTGAAAAAATTAGTTGTGCTAAAATCATTTAAAAATTAGGCCATTTAAAGCAATGAAATATTTTTATTACTTCTATTTTAAGATTTTTTTAGCAATTGCACTGGTTTTATCTTTGGTTGCAATTTGAAATTACACGCTAATTTTAGGCTGATTTTTTTCTTTTTTTAGTGTTGCATCCTTTTTGCTTTCAAAACACTTATTTTTTAGTGCCATCACAAAAAAAGCAAAAAATAAAGAAAAAACCTCTTCATTTTTTGCTTTTTTTGTTTATATTATATTAATTTTGTTTCAAGCTGGAATTTTGATAGCTATTTTTTTTATTAATAAATCATTTCAAACTGCTGCTGAAAATAGCTTGGATTTTTTGCTTGGACCAATAAATATAATTTCTTTTATTTTTGGTTATACAATTTTTCCAATTAGTGCTATAATTTATTTTTTATTATCAAAGCACAAAAAAATAAAGGAGTAAAAATGGATTTTTTTTCACATTGAAATCAACCGCAATTATTTACTCTTTTTATTTTAGTTATTTTTGTAATAATTTTATCAATTATTATCTTTTTTCACATAAAAAAAGCAAAAGTTGATAAAGCTCCTTCGGCAATAGTTTTATTTGCAGAATCATACTTTTTGTTTATTGATGATCTTGTTGAGTCTTCCGGTGAAGGTTATGTAAATAAAGCAAAACCTTACGTTTTTTCGCTTTTTACCTTCTTTTTATTAGGTAATCTATTATCACTGGCAGGTCTTGAGCCAATTTCTACTTCAATTTCGGTAACCCTAAGTTTAGCAATAATTAGCTGACTAGGGATTTTTGTTGTTGGATCAATTTTTGCAAAAAGATATTATATACTTGAATTTGCAAAAAATCCACTCAAAATAATAGGGGCACCGGCTCCATTAATTTCACTTTCTTTCAGGATGTATGGAAACATAATTTCAGGTTCTGTTTTCTTTTTAATTATTTATTCAGGTGTTCTTTGACTTTACCAAAAAATCCCGCTAGGTGCTTTTGGTAATTTTAATTTACCGGTTGTATTAATTTTCCCACCGTTTCTTATCTATTTTGATATTATCGGCTCGTTGATACAGTCATTTATTTTTGTAATTCTAACTGTTTCATACTGAGGAATGGAAGTAATTCACCCGCCACAAAAGCAAAAAACTGAACAAAAAACATTGAACATTGTTCAAACTTAATTATTTTGGAAACAAAATAATTAAGTTATTATAGATTTATTATAAAAAAAAGGAAAAAAAATGGAATCTGTTATAAATTTCTCGCAAAAAGTTGTTCAAAATTTTCAAGAAACTGCAGCTAACACTGCTAATTCAGGACTAAATGCGACTGCATTTGCATATTTAGGTGCTGGACTTGCGATGATCGGAGTTATCGGTGTTGGTGCAGGTCAAGGTTATGCTGTTGGAAAAGCTTGTGATGCTATTGCAAGAAATCCTGAAGCACAAAAAAAAGTTTTTCGTGTGTTAATAATTGGAACAGCTATTGCAGAAACATCATCAATTTACGCGCTTTTAATTGCCTTTATCCTAATTTTCGTACAAGGTTAATCCCAAATTTGTAAGAAATGCAACCAAGTATTAATCAATCATTAAGCGAATTGTTTAAAGGGATAATCCCTAATGTTTATGTAGTTGCTGCAACACTTGTTAGTTTTTTAGTTTTATTTTTAGTTTTGACTTATTTTGTCTATCGTCCACTTAAAAAATATATCAAGCAACGTAAGGATTTTCTCCAAAATCACATCGACTCAACAGTTCAATCAAATAATGAAGCTAAAGAATTAGCGAAACAATCGCAAAATCATTTAGAAGAAACAAAGCAATATTGCATTGATTTAAAACATGAATCTCAACTTGAGGCAAATAAGCTTATCGAAGACTCAAAAAAACAAGCCACTGAAGAAGCTCGTCGCCTTATTTCTGAAGGTCAAAAAGTTTTAACCGAATATGAAAAAGAAATTGTAAAAAAATATCAGGAAAATATTATTAATGTTGCTGCTGATATAAGTAAAAAATTCTTGATAAATCAAGAGCAAAACAACAAAGACTTACACGAAAAAATGATTTTAGATCTAGAAAATTTGCTAAAATCTGAGAAAAATATTAGAGAATAAAAAATGCACCCACAGGTAAAAAATATTTATGGATATTCTGAGTCGCTCTTAGAAATCTCAATATCTGAAAAAAAAGTAGATCAATTTATAAATGATAGTTTTTATATAATTGATTTAGTTAGCGCCAATTCTTCTTTAATTTCGATTTTTACGTCACATTTTATTTCAAAAAGTGAAAAATATACTTTGATAGAGAAAATTTTTGACTCTAAAATTGACACTTATATGATAAATTTTCTTAAAGTAATATGCAAAAACAATCTTTTTTCACATTATAATCAAATTTTGATTAAATTTATAAAGCTTGCAAATGCTTATTTAGGCCAAAGTTGAGGTCAAATTCAAAGTGCATTTCCACTGTCACCATCAGAAATCGCTAAGTTTGAAGACTTAATTTCCCAAAAATTAAATAAAAAAATAGTTTTACGACAAAAAGTAAATCCAAAATTAATTTCTGGAATCAAAATAAGCATTGATAACCATATTTTTGAACATTCACTCTCATCACAGTTGCGCTCACTCAAGCAAAAACTCATAAAAAATATATAGATTTTAAAGGTTTTTTAACATGAATAAAGATATAAATTTAACCGCAATAATTAAAAATGAAATTAAAAATTTCGAGTCCAAAATTCAACATGATGATATTGGAAAAGTTATTGTTGTTGGAGATGGAGTTGCGCTTGTTTCCGGGATTGAAAAAGTAAAATTTGGTGAGCTTGTTCAATTTGAAAATAGTGTTTTTGGAATTGCACTGAATCTTGAGCAAGATTTAATTGGTGTTGTTATTATGGGAAATGAAAACTCTGTTTTTCAAGGCTCAACTGTCAGAAGAACAAAGTCTGTCATTTCAATTACAGTTGGTGATCAACTTTTAGGCCGTGTTGTTAATGCCCTTGGCCTTCCAATTGATGGAAAAGGCGAATTTGATAATAGTATAAAATCTGAAATTTTTACAAATGCACCTTCAATAATGGACAGAAAAAGTGTAGACCGTGGACTTCAGACCGGAATTTTAGCAATTGACTCATTAGTTCCAATTGGAAAAGGACAACGTGAGCTAATAATTGGTGACCGTCAAACTGGAAAAACAACAATCGCTATTGACACAATTTTAAACCAAAAAGGCAAAAATGTTTACTGTGTTTATGTTGCAATTGGCCAAAAAAATTCAAGTGTAGCCCAAATTGTTGCCCTTCTTGAGAAAAAAGGTGCCCTTGATTATACAACAGTTGTTGTCTCTGGAGCTAGTGAACTGTCACCTTTACAATACTTAGCCCCATATTCTGGAACCTCAATTGCCGAATATTGAATGCATAAAGGCAAAGATGTTTTGATAATTTATGATGACTTATCAAAACATGCTATTGCATACAGAACGCTCTCACTTTTATTAAGAAGACCACCTGGAAGAGAAGCTTTTCCTGGGGATATTTTTTACCAGCACTCATACCTTTTAGAGCGTTCATCACAATTATCTGATGAAACAGGTGGCGGTTCAATCACCGCTTTGCCAATAATTGAAACTCAAGCTGGCGATATTTCAGCTTATATTCCGACAAATGTGATATCTATTACCGACGGTCAAATTTTTGTTCGTGATAATCTTTTTAATTCAGGACAAAAACCGGCAATTGATATAGGTCTTTCAGTTTCGCGGGTAGGTTCAGCGGCTCAATCTAAATTAATGAAATGAGCTTCTTCATCATTAAAATTAGAACTGGCACAATATAATGAACTTAAGGCTTTTGCACAATTTGGATCTGATTTAGGACCAAGTTCGCAGTTAATTCTTGATCGCGGAAACAAAATTTATGAACTTTTAAAACAAGAAAATCAACAACATTTTTCACAAATTCAGCAAATAATGCTGTTAATTTTAATTAGAGAACATCTAATTGATCAGTTGCAACTTGAATCTATGCAATCTTTTAAATCAGTTTTTCTTAAATATTTAGACACAGATTCTGAAATTAAGTCAATTTTAGAAAAAATTGATCATAATATTAATTTAAAAACTGACGATTTAAATTTAATTTTAAATTCAATAACAAAATTGATTGAAAATTTTAATTCAGGTCGAAGTTTTTAGTTGGTTTTTTATAAAAGAGAGCAAAAATGCCTAAATTAAATAGAATTCGCGCAAGATTTACCCAAATTCAAAATATAAAAAAAATTACTGGCGTTATGGAAATGATAGCTAATTCAAAAATTCCCAAAATTAAACGTCAATTTAAGTCATCTCAAGAATATTTTGAAAATTTAGACCATATTATGCAAAATATTTTGGCAAATTTATGCAAAACACCTGAGGAGCTAGTAGCATCAAACTCGGAAAAAAATCTCTACATTGTTTTTGGTTCAAATTTAGGTTTTTGCGGTGCGCTTAATAATCAAATTTTAAAAAAAATTACTCCTGGTTTAACAAAAAATGATGAAATCATTATTTTTGGCAAGAAAATTTATAACTATATATCACTAAGATATCCTAAAAATATTATCAAATATTTTCCTGGAGTTGAAGAGACGAATTTTTCTGAACCAATTATTCAAGTGACAAACTTAATAAATAAGGCAATTTCTGAAAAAAAATATAAAAAAATTTTCATTTGTTATAATAAATTTATAAATATAATTCAATCAAAGCCAAATATTATTAACTTATTTGATTTTGCAAAAAATAAAACAAAACAAGAGGGATATGGAATTGAATTTGAACCCAGTGCAGTTGAAGTACTCAAAAAACTAATCCCTTTTTATATTAAATCCCTTTTGGAAAAAATATTTATCGAATCTAAATTAGTTGAGACATCTGCTCGTCGAACTTCAATGGAAAGTGCAACAGATAATGCCCAAGATATTCTTCAAAAATTAGAACTTGAAATAAACTCAAGCCGCCAGTCGATGATCACCCAAGAAATTATCGAAATTATCAGCGGAAAAATGTAGCAAAAGTAGGTAAAAAAATGAAAAAACAGATTAATATTGGTCATATAGTTCAAATTTTTGGTCCTGTTATTGATGTTCAATTTCCAAACGACCATATGCCTGCAATTCTTTCAGCCCTTGAAGTTGAAGTTGACAATCAAAAAATCGTTTTTGAAGTTGCCCAACATTTAGGTGAGGGAATTGTCCGTGCAATTGCAATGTCAATGACTTATAATTTATCAAAAGGTTTAGAAGTAAAAGATACAGGTTCACAAATTTCAGTTCCGGTTGGAAATCAAGTCTTATCACGAATGTTCAATGTTTTAGGAAATCCAATTGATAGTGGCCCTGCTCTTGATTCAGTTGAAAAAAAACCTATCCATTCAGCTGCCCCGACATATTTAGAACAAAAAGCCGTAAGTGAAATTTTAGTTACAGGAATTAAAGTTATTGATTTATTAATTCCTTTTGTAAAAGGTGGAAAAATCGGTCTTTTTGGAGGAGCGGGAGTTGGAAAAACTGTTTTAGTTCAAGAACTTATTAATAATATAGCAACTAAACACGGTGGACTTTCAGTTTTTGCTGGAGTAGGTGAACGTTCTCGAGAAGGAAACGACCTTTATTTTGAAATGAAAGCTAGTGGTGTTTTAGACAAAACTGCCTTAGTTTTTGGTCAAATGAACGAGCCTCCTGGTGCCCGAATGAGAGTTGCTCTTTCTGCCTTGACAATGGCCGAACATTTTCGTGACCAAGACAATCAGGACGTTCTACTTTTTATTGACAACATTTTTCGATTTACCCAAGCTGGTTCAGAAGTTTCAACACTTTTAGGTAGAATTCCATCGACAGTTGGCTATCAACCGACACTTTCAACTGAAATGGGTCAACTTCAAGAGCGAATTACATCGACAATCAGGGGTTCAATAACTTCGGTTCAGGCCGTTTATGTTCCTGCTGATGACATCACAGACCCCGCGCCTGCAACTACATTTTCGCACCTTGATGCCAAAACAGTTTTAGATCGTGGGATTGCTGCTCTGGGAATTTATCCTGCAGTTGATCCTTTGGCATCTTCTTCGAGAGCTTTAGATCCTAGCGTTGTTGGAAAACAGCATTATGAAGTAGCTAAAAAAGTAGTCCAAATTTTACAAAGATTCAAGGAATTACAGGATATTATCGCAATTTTGGGTGTTGACGAGCTTAGTGAGTCAGATAAACAAGTTGTTGCAAGAGCCCGCCGGATTCGAAACTTTTTATCTCAGCCGTTTTTTGTGGCTCAAAAATTTTCAGGAATTGAAGGCCAATTCATTAAAATCGAAGACACAGTTAATAATTTTAGCGAACTTTTATCTGGCAAATTTGATAATGTCCCTGAAGAAGCATTTTTATATGTTGGGACAATTAATCAAGCATTAGAAAAGGCAAAAAAGATGGGATGAAGTGAAAACAATTAATCTTAAAATCTTTAGTCAAAAAGGAATCATTTTAGAATCCCAACCAGTTTCAGTTACTGCAAAAACACAACTAGGATACCGTGTTGCCCAATACGGAATCACGCCTTTTTGCGGAATAATTTCACCATCGGTTTTGTATGTTTTAAACGAAAAAGAAGAACTCAAATTTAGAATTACCGACGGTGTTATATATGCTTCTAAATCTGAGGTTTTAATTTTTACCCAAGGGGAGCTGCATCCCGCTTAATATTAATAAATTTTTAAATTTTAGGCTAAAAATGTGAAAAAGTGCTTGTTTTTCCCATTTTTTTCCTTTTTTGGTCAAATAAAGCTTAAAAATTTAATTAAAAATATGAATCATAAAAACCGCGGAATGTTTCTTGAAAAAATTATTAACAACACAATTGAATTTTATTATCAAAACGACATTGCGATTTTTCACAAAAAAAATCTAGATATTGGTTTTAAAGCTGTTCAAAAAGATTTGACCTTAAATGATGCTTTTGTATTAAAAAAGTCAACTGTTGATTATTATGGAATTTATAAAGGAATTTTTGTTGCCTTTGAAGCCAAAAGTACCAATGAAAATGTCTTAAATTTAAAGCAAATTCCAGACCATCAAATCAATTATCTACATAAAGTTAGAAAACATTTTGGTTGTGCATTTTTCATCATTTTTTTTAAACAACTTGAAAAATTTTACATTTTAAGCGTAGACAAAATCGATTTTTCAAAAAAGTCAATTTCTTCCCATTTTTTAGAAAAAGAAGGGATAGAAATTGCACTTACATACCCTGGAATCATTGATTTTATTGCATATATTGATCAAATGATTTAAATTATTGTTTATTTTTTATTTTATGGTATAATTTAATTTTTAATTTATATTTATTAGCTCAAATATCATTAAAATGGATTCAGATAGATGTGCTTTTTTAAGTTCTATCTGTTAGAAATTTTAAGTAGAAACAACAAACAAAAGGAAATATTCATGGATAAGGCAACAACAGCTAAACAAAACCAAAATATCGAACAAAAAGATAGCCAAATGTTGAACATTGGTGAGATTTCTACTGAAAACTCAGCGGAAATTCCTATCGTTTCAAAGCAAAAACTATTAGAGGCGGGTGTTTATTTTGGTCATAAATCATCACAGTGACACCCTAAAATGGCACAATTTTTACTAAAAAGAAAGCGCAATGAAACTCACATTATTGACGTTTTAAAAACTCAAAAAATGTTAGAAATTGCTTATAAATTAGTTGAAAAATTTGCCCAAAAAGGTGCTAAATTTATTTTTGTAGGTACAAAAAAACAAGCAAAAAAAGCCATCGAAGAACAAGCAATCCGTACAAATTCAATATACGTTTCTGGTCGTTGATTAGGCGGAACTTTAACAAACAGTCGTACAATTTTGTCACGACTTAAAGCAATGGAAGAACTTGAACAACAAACAGCAGAAAATTTTGAAGGTTATACAAAAAAAGAAATACTTTCAAAACAAAAACAATTAGCTAAATTACAAAAAAATCTTAACGGAATTAAAGGGTTAAAAGACGTTCCACTTTTTTCATTAATAATGTTAGTTGCCGATCCTTTAAAAGATATAATCGCAGTTAAAGAAGCCCGTAAAAAAGGGATTAAAATTATCGGAATAACAGATTCAAATGTTGATCCATCTTTGGTTGACTTTGGAATTCCAGCTAATGATGATTCAACTAAATCAATCACATTAATTTTTACTATTTTAGCTGATGCAATTTCATCAGCAAAAGGTGGTAAAAAACTTTTTGCATATCAGCCTGATGAGCAAATTATTTTGCCAGAAGATCCTGAAAAAGAGCAAAAACAGCTAAGATTTCGCCGTAATTCATTCGATAAATTTGAAAAATTTGATAAATCAAAAAGCAAATCAGCCGATAAAAAAGTACAAAATCCTAGCCAGTCTAGCGAATCTAAAATTGCATAATTAATAAAAAAGGAGTAAAAAATGTTAAAAATAGATAAATTAGCAAAAATTAAAGAATTAAGAGAAATTACGGATGCTCCTTTTGTTGATTGCAAAACAGCTCTTGAAAATTCTGACTATGAAATAAACGGTGCTATTAAATGACTTCACGAAAACGGTAAGTCAAAAGCACTAAAAAAAGCTGACCGTATTGCCGCTGAAGGTTTAGTTTTAGCAACTAAATGTGAAAAACATGCCCTAATTTTTGAACTTAATTCAGAAACAGACTTTGTTGCTAAAAATCAAAACTTTGTAAAACTTCAAGGTGAAATTGCCAAATTACTTCTAGAAAATGACTTTGATAATTTAGAAACAGCTTTAACTATTAAAAATCAAGATTCCCGTACAATTGCAGAAATGTTAATCGAATCTACCGCAACTATGGGTGAAAAAATAACCTTGCGTCGTGTACTAAAAACCAAAATTTTAGAAGGACAAAAAGTTGGGCTTTATACACATTCTAACGGACAAATTGCTTCTGTTGTTGTTTTAGATGGTGGAAATTGCACTATTGCAAAAGATATTTCTATGCATGTTTCAGCTCTAAAACCAGAATTTAATTTTGAGTCCGATTTGCCTCAAGAAAGACTTGCAGAAATCAATCAAAAAGTTGAAGATTCACTTGCCTTAGATAAGAATTTTGAAAAGAAACCTGAAGAAATCAAGCAAAAAATTAAACGTGGTAAGATTGAAAAAGAATTGTCAGAATTCGTTCTTGAATTTCAACCTTTAGCAACGGATAGCGCCATTTCTGTTGGTAAATATTTAGAACAAAATTCTGCTAAATTAGTCC
Source organism: Mesomycoplasma ovipneumoniae (assembly GCF_038095975.1). Classification (NCBI taxonomy): domain Bacteria; kingdom Bacillati; phylum Mycoplasmatota; order Mycoplasmoidales; family Metamycoplasmataceae; genus Mesomycoplasma; species Mesomycoplasma ovipneumoniae. The sequence continues at coordinate 98,499 of NZ_CP146003.1, forward strand.
AAGCTGTTCGCTTTGAAGTTGGTGAAGGCATCGAAAAACAAGCTGTCGATTTTTATACAGAAGTTAATTCTCAAATAAAAGAAGCTAAATAATCATTAATTTAAAATCAAAAAATATAAAGAAAGGTATAAAATTTTTCCTGTTTTTTTAGGAAAAATTTTCTATTTTTAAAATGTTAGATTTTTTGACCAATAGAATCCAGTCATCTTTAAAAAAAATTCAGAAATCTGTAACCATTAATGAGCAAGATTTAGCAGAAATTATTCGTGAAATTCGTCTTGCTTTACTTGAGGCTGACGTTAATTTATTAGTTGTTAAAAACTTTATTGCTCAGGTAAAAAATCAGGTTTTAACAAACGGGCTGACTTCCAAACTTAATCTCCAACAAGAATTTTTGAAAATATTACACCAAAATTTAGTTTCAGTTCTTGGAGTTAGTGCAAAACCTATTAATTTTGCTAAAAAACCAACAACAATAATGCTAGTTGGTCTTCAAGGTTCAGGAAAAACTACAACTACGGCAAAACTTGCAGTTTATGCTCGTCAAAAAAATTTTTCAAAAAAAATTTTACTAGTAGCTTGTGATACTTACCGTCCTGCTGCGATTGATCAATTGAAACAATTAGGAAAACAAGTTTCAATTGATGTTTTTTATATTGAAAAAACTCCTGTTGAAATTGCAAAAGATGCCCTAATTTATAGCAGAAATAACAATTATGACCTTGTTATTTTTGACACCGCCGGTCGTCTTTCAATTAATTCTGAACTGATGACTGAGTTAGTTGAAATTAAAAAAGCTGTAAAACCTGATCAAATTCTTTTTGTTCTTGATGCCCTTTCTGGTCAAGATATAATAAATGTTGCCGAAACTTTTCATAAAGAAATTAATTTAACTGGGTCAATTATTACAAAATTAGACTCAAATGCACGTGCAGGAGCGGCTCTTTCCATCACACATTTGCTTAAAATTCCGATTTTATTTATTGGTTCAGGTGAAAAAATTTCTGCCTTAGAACTATTTCACCCAAACAGAATCGCTGATCGAATTTTAGGTATGGGTGATGTGATGTCACTTTTAGAACAAGCCGAAGAAAATATTGACAAACAAACCGTTAAAAAATTGTCTCATCGTATGTTTTCTGGTCAATTTAATTTAGATGACCTCCTAAATAGTCTTGCTCAAATTCAAAAAATTGGAAAATTTTCGAAAATAATAAAAATGATTCCTGGATTATCGGGCAAAATTAACGCAAGTCAGATTGATGAAGTTGAGCAAAAAATGAAACTTTATAAAATTTTAATCTCATCAATGACTCATGAAGAACGCAAAAAACCAAAACTTTTAAAAAATCCATCTCGCAGGAATCGAATTATTCGCGGTTCAGGTCGAACAGGTGCTGAATTTAACCGTTTAATTAATGAGTTTGAATCAATGTCCAAAAAAATGTCTGAATTTTCATCAAAAAATATTAATTTTGACTCATTTTTTAAATAAAAAAGAAAATTAAAAGGATAAATTATGGCCAAATTTGAAAACTACCAATTTTTTATTAATTATCTAAAGAATTTAGGATTTATTTTTCCTAGTTCACAAATTTATGGAGGTTTAGCAAATTCTTATGATTATGGCCACCTTGGTGTTCTTTTAGCTAAAAATATTGAAAATTTTTGGGCTGATTTTTTCATAAACAAAGATCTTAGTGCCTTTTTTATTGACACAAAAATTTTGCTAAACCCAAAAGTTTGACAAGCCTCAGGTCATCTTGAAAATTTTAGCGACTTGCTAGTTGAAAATAAAATTAATAAAAAACGTTATCGTGTTGACCATTTGTTTGAAAATAATTTTCCAAATTTAATTTTTGAAAAATTAAATCAACAAGAAATTCAGCAATATTTGGCTAAAATTGAAAATTACGATGGATCAAAAACTGACTGATCTATTCCTAAAAATTTCAATCTTTTATTCCAAACCGAACAAGGTGTTGTTGAAAATGAAAAAACAACATTGTATTTGCGACCTGAAACAGCTCAAGGAATTTTTATAAATTTTAAATCACTTTTAAGATTTACTAAAAACACCTTGCCTCTTCGAATTGCTCAAGTCGGAAAATCATTCCGAAATGAAATTTCGCCTGGAAATTTCATCTTTAGGACCCGTGAATTTACTCAACTTGAACAGGAAATTTTTGTCAGACCTGAACAAGCCGATGAAATTTTTCACTCTGAAATTGAAAAAGTTCGACTTTTTTTATCCAAATTAGGTTTTTCGCCCGATTCAATCCGAATTAGCAATCATCAACCTGAAAAATTAGCCCATTATGCAAAAGCAACCACTGATTTTGAATATTTTTTTAATTTTGGCTGAGGTGAACTAATTGGAATTTCCAACCGTGGAAATTTTGATCTTAAAAATCATATGGCTAAAAGTGGCGAAAATCTTGAATTTGTCGATTCAGCAAACGGTCAAAAAATTTTACCATACATAATCGAACCATCAATTGGCCTAGACAGACTTATGTTAGCGATTTTAGAGCAAAATTTTGTTCATGACATCGAAAAAGACCGTTATTTTCTTAAATTTCCGTTTATTTTAAGCCCATATAAAGTTGCAGTTTTACCGCTTTTAAAGAAATTTTCACCTCAAGCAGAAGAAATATGGAAAATACTTGTTAGCCACGGAATTACCGCTACTTTTTCAAACACAGGAACTATTGGCAAAAGATATTATTATCAAGACTCAATTGGGACTTTTTTTTGCATTACAGTCGATGAAGAGGGAATTCAAAATCAAAGTGTAACAATCAGATTTCGCGATACTTGTGAACAAAAAAGAATAAAAATCACCGAAATTATCCAATTTATAGAGGAAAATTCTTCAAATGAATAAGCAGCAAATTTTAGCTCATATTTTAAAAAACACCGATATTTATGCGCTAATTTCACAAGCAATCCAGCTTTCACCTAGTGGAAGAAACACATTTGTTGGACTTTGTCCATTTCATGAGGACAAAAATCCATCCTTGTCAGTTTCAATTTCTAAGCAAATTTTTAAGTGTTTTTCTTGTCAAAAAGGTGGAAATATTGTTAGCTTTGTAATGTTTTGAAAAAATTTGAATTTTTTTCAAGCTGTTGAATATCTCAACAAAGAATACAATTTGAACCTTGAATTAGCAAATAATTTGGCTCCTGTAAAAGTTTATTCTGAAATTGAACTTCAAGCACTCCGTGCTTTTGAAAATTCAGTTTCACTTTATCTTTTAGAGCTGCTTACAATTACATCAAGAGCCAAAAAAAACCCTAAAAACCGACAAGAATTGCAAATTTACAACTTTATAAATTCGCGAGGACTAAGTCGCGAAATTATTGAAAAATTTAAAATCGGCTTTGCGCCAAGTTCATTTTTAAAACCACGACTAGTTGATTCAAAATTATTTGATGAAGAAACTTTAAAGGATTATTCGCTTTTAAATCAACAAGGTTTTGATTTTTTTCAAAATCGAATTGTTTTCCCTATTGAAAATTTAGAAGGAAAAGTTGTTGGATTTTCTGGCCGTTGTTTGCCTAACACTAAATGTGAACCAAAATATTTAAACTCACCATCAAGCAAACTGTTTTCTAAATCTGAAATTTTCTATAATTATAAAAATGCAATTGCTGATAATCCCAAAGAAATTTTTATTACTGAAGGTTTTTTTGACGTCATTGCATTTTACAAGGTCAATATTAAAAATGTAATTGCGCTTATGGGTACTTCTTTGACTAAAAAACACTGTGAATTACTGAATAATTTTACAGTTGTCATTGCCCTTGATGGTGATCGGGCTGGTCTTGAGGCTACCTTAAAATCGGCACTCATACTTTCGCAAAACAAAATTAAAACTTACATTATATCAGGTTTTGACGGAAAAGATCCTGATGAGTATTTAAATAATTTTGGTGCTGAAAGTTTTTTAGAAAAACTTTCAGACCGCCAAAATTGCTTTGATTTTGCCTACAGTTTTTACAAAAATCAAATCAAAGAAAATTCTAGCGATGAAATTACTGAATTTGTCAACAAATTTACACCGTTTTTACAAAGTTTGCATGCCCAAAATAGCCCATTACTAGGTGTTTTTTTGAAAAAAATTTATGATGACTTAGGTATTGAAAAAAGTGCTTTTCGTTGAATAAAACAAATTCAGTATCCATCTAAACCTGGTCGGGAACTTGAAGAAAATGAAGATCTTTTTGAAAATAGACAACAAAATAAAAGGAATAGATATGAAAACCATGCATATCCAGTTCAATATCTTGAGTTAAGATTATTTTTAATTATTTTGAAGGATTTTATTGAAGGTGATCAGGGAAAATTTTCTAGTTTTAAAAGTTTAAATTTTAAATTTTTAAATGCACTTAATAATAAGTTTGTTGAAACATTATATTCTAGTGATAGAAAAAATCCTGAAATTTACAAGCAAGCTATACAAAAAATTAATGAAGCAGGCAATTTATTAAAAGAATATTTATTAAATGAATATTCGCAAATATCAACTCATGACTTTATAAATTTTAATGTACATGAAAAAACAATAGATGACGTTGAAAAGCTTGTTGAAGATATTAATGAAAGAAGAAGAAAAATAAATAACGATATTTTACATCAGCATTTAAAAAATAATAAAAATGATTTTGTAATTGATTTGTATAACGACGAAATTCAAGGGGGCGCTGATAATGAAAATTGGTAATAAATTGGCAATACAAGAACCTAAAAATTCCCAAAAAACTTATAGTTTTTCTGAAAAATCTACAAAGTCAGCAACTAAAACCGCTGAAAAAAAGGTAAAAACTTCACGTAAAAAAACAAAAGAGCAAGTCCAAGTAGATTCTAATTTAAATTTGAATATCGATTCTGACAGTTTGAACACTAAAAATTCAAAAAAAATTATTGTTAATGAAAAAAGAAAAAACTCATATGAACAAATTGAGAATTTTTTTAATGTTATTAAAACAACCAAGCATCAATCTGATTTTCTAAAAAGTATCGAGGCATTTCGAACTAAAACTTTAAATCAATTATCAAAAAATATTAACTCAACCAATAAAACTTTAAAAGCAAAAGTTAAAGTTTCTTCAACCGCAAAATCTAAAACCGTAAATACTGAGATTTTAGAATTAGAGCAAGAAAAATTAGAAAAACCCAAAAAAAAGACAAAACAAACAAAAACAACAGCAAAAGAGCAAAAAAGCTCCAAAAATAAAGAACTTTTTGAAGATAACCACAAGCTAGAAACTTCTGACAATATTTCTGAATCAGCTAATAGTCCCGAGTCACGTTATCAGTTTGTTATTGAAAAGTTACAAGAGCAATTAGAAAAAAAACAAAAACAAACTGCGAAAAAAAGTTCGAAAAAAACTGCTGAAAATGCATTTTTAAGCCACGAAGATGTTTATAAATATATCGAAAATTTAAACCTTTCCGTTTCAGAGGATGAGTTAGACGAGTTTTTTCAAATTTTAATGCAGAAAAAAATAATTAGTGATGAACTGGACAAAGAAGATCTTGAAGATGTTTCAAGTTCAGATTTTGCTGACCAAATTGGTCAAAAAAATTCTAAAAATAAAACAAAGAAAAATCTTGATAATTTAGATGATGACAAAGATTTAAGCCTAGACAGGCTTGATGACCAAGAAGATTTTGATGACTTGGGCCAAGATGACAGTGGCGAAATGGAATTTGGTCACTCAGTTGATGAATCACTAAGAATCCAAGATATTGACGATCTTGATTATATCAATGATGAAAATTCAAGTCAATTTCGCAAACCTAAAGTTTACAGTGACGATGTTTACCGAAATAAACTTACCGACACAAACGACATGATCAAATGATACATGCGCTGAATCGGAAAATACGGAAAATTATTAAGTCAAGAAGAAGAACAAGAACTGGCCCGTAAAATGCAAATTAAAGGTCGAATCGGTAAAAAAGCTCGTGATACCTTAATAAAACGTAATTTAAGACTGGTTGTAAACAGTGCAAAACGCTATAAAAACCGTGGCTTAAATTTTATTGACCTAATTTCTGAAGGTAATTTAGGAATTATTAAGGCCGTTTCAAAATATGACCACACTAAAGGATTTAAATTTTCAACTTATGCAACTTGATGAATTCGTCAAGCAATCACAAGAGCTGTGGCTGATCAGGCAAGACTAATTAGAATTCCGGTTCATATGGTCGAAACTATTAATAAAATTAACAAAGCTGAGAGAGAATTACAGCAAGAAAAAGGGCTAAATCCAACAGCCGAAGAAATTGCTCAGCGTCTTGGACCTGAATTTACAGCCGAAAAAGTCCGTTATATTAAAAAAATAAATGTCGACCCGATTTCGCTAGATAAAGCCATCGGAAAAGAAGAGGATAGCTCTTTTTCTGATTTTATTAAGGATGAAAATTTAATTTCGCCAGCTGAATACGCCGAGCGCGAGGAAAAAGCTAAAGTTTTACTTGAAATAATCGAGACAACGCTTGACTATGATGAAAAAGATTTTATCAAACGCCGTTATGGAGTTGGTGTTGATGAAAATGGTGTTCCATATCAAGCTCATAGTTTTGAAGAATTAGCTGCCATGCGTCGCGTTACAAAGGAGCGAGTACGTCAAATAGAGGGTAAAATTCTTAAAAAATTAAGAACCCCTCAAAAAAGATGGTCACTACGTGATTTTAACTAAAAAAAGTATGAAAACAAAACTAATTGGCGACTTTTTGCTCGAAAAATTTCCCTTGGAAAACTGTCAAGACTGAGATAATTGCGGTTGAAATCTCTTTTTTGATTCTGAAATTTCTAAGGTTCTTATTTGCATTGATCTTACAAAAAGTGTTTTAGATTTTGCCATAAAAAATAATTATAATTTAATAATTTCACATCATCCTTTCTTTTTTTATCCCACAAAAAAGGAAGAATTTCAAAATTCGCCATACAAGAAAAAAATTTCGAGCCTTTTAAAAAAACACTCAATTAGCGTGCTTGGCCTCCACACGAATTTTGACTCAACAGACAACCAAACCGCATTTTCAATCGCTAGTCAGTGAGGGCTAGATTCAAGTAGGGCTATAAAAATAGATGATTTTAACATTTTAATTGAAAATAATTTAAGGGTCTCAGAAATTTTAAAAAGAATTTCACTAAATAGTAATTTAGTGACTTTTCGAACTAATTTTTCACAAGATTTTTTGCCAAAAAAAGTGGCAATTCTTCCAGGTTCAGGCGGAATTTTAGCATGTCTTTTAGCAAAAAAACAAAAAGCCAATCTTGTTATAACTTCTGATCTCAAATGATCAGATCAACTTACGATCATGCATCATAAAATCAAAGTTTTAGAAATTCCCCACCTTATTGAGCAAGTTTTTACTGATAAAATTGCCCAAATATTACAAGAAAAATTTAAAAACATCGAAATTCACAGTTTTAAATTACCTGAAATTTTAAGCGAGGTTAAAATCAAATGATAAAAATTGGATCACATGTACCTTTTAAAAAACCAGATTACCTTTTTGGTGCAATCGATATTTCTCTAAAAAATAAAGCAAATACAGCAATGATTTTTTTAGGCCCACCTCAGTCAACAATGAGAACTAAACCTGAAAATTATAAATTTGAACAGTATGTCGCTGAATTTTCTAAGCAAATTCCGCCTGCTGATATAGTCGTTCATGCTCCTTATATTTTAAATTTAGCTAATCCATTAAAAGCTAATTTTTCTATTGATTTTTTGGTAAAAGAGATTGAAAAAATGAACTTTATAGGGGCAAAATTCCTGGTTTTACACCCTGGTTTTTTCACAACTTATACAAGATTAGAAGCAAAAAATCAGCTTGTAAAGTCACTTAAAGTTATACTTGAAAAAACAAAAAATGTCGAGATTTTACTTGAGACTATGACCGGAAAAGGAACTGAAATGTGTTCAAGTTTTGAAGAAATAGTCGAGATAATTCAAGACCTAAATTCAGAAAGAATTGGGGTTTGCCTTGATACTTGTCATGTCTGAGATGCTGGTTATAATCTTAAAAATTATGCTGAATTTCAACAAGAATTAATAAAAACTAAAATAATAAATCACATAAAAGTTATTCATCTAAATGATTCAGCAAATCCGCTTGGTTCAAAAAAAGATCGTCATGCTAATATTGACAAAGGCTTTATTGGTCTTGAAACTCTTCAAAAAATTGTTCATGACCCACTTTTTGATAATATTCCAATAATTTTAGAAACACCTTATGTTGATAATAAGCCAATTTATGATCAAGAAATCGCCCTTTTATTGAAAAAATAGAACTAATTTTGGAGAGTTTTTCTATGTCTGACAAAAATAAAATTGATTTTCTTGATGAGCTAAAACAGAGAGGAATTTTAAAAGATATCACTAATCCTGATAGATTTTTAAATCTTTCTTCTGAAAACGGAATTTATATCGGCTTTGATCCAACAGCGCCTTCACTTCATTTAGGCAATTACATTTCAATAAATCTTTTACAACGTCTTCAAAATTTTGGGATTAAAGTTCTTGCCGTTGTCGGTGGTGCCACTGGAATGATTGGCGATCCGTCTTTTAGACCTAATGAGCGAAAGTTGCTTGATTTTGAAAGTGTCAAAAATAACACTGAAAAAATAAAAAACCAGTTAAAATTGTTTAATTTGCCTGTTTTTGATAATTTTGAAATTTACAAAGATATGAATATTTTAACCTTTTTGCGCGATATTGGGAAAAATATTAATATTGCTTATTTGTTGGCGAAAGATTCTGTTTCTTCGCGCATTGAGTCTGGACTCTCATTTACAGAATTTTCTTATCAATTAATTCAAGGGTGAGATTTTAAATTTTTAGCCCAAAATCACGACATAATTGCCCAATCAGGGGGGTCTGATCAATGAGGCAACATGGTGACTGGCCTTGATTTTATTAAAAAATCAAACCTAAAAAATAAGGACAAGACCTTTGTTTTTACGACAAATTTACTTACTGACGAAAACAATGAAAAATTTGGCAAAAGTCTTGGAAAACCGATTTGGCTTGACAAAAATATGTATTCACCTTTTAATTTATATCAATTTTTGTTGAATCAAAGTGATTCGCAGGCCGAAAAAATTATGCTCTGACTGTCATTTTTAGATCTAGATTCAATCAGGCAGTTAATTTCTTTGCACAATCAAAATAAAAAAGACCGAATTTTGCAAAAAGAATTGGCAAAAGAGGTTGTTTTTAACATTCATGGCCAAAAAGGGCTTGAAATTGCAGAAAAAATAACCCAAATTCTATTTAATAAAATAAATTATTTTGAAATAACTTTTAATGATAAGTTAGAACTAAAAAAAATTTTGCCCTATTTTAGTGCAAAATTTTTTGACCAAAACAGTCTAATTGAATTAGGTATTTTTAGTTCAAAACGTGAATTAAATGAATTTATTTCACATAAAGCTCTCGAAATTAACGGCATAAAAATTGAATCTTCTTCTGAAATTAATACTAGTTTAGCTGATCAAAATAACCTCTTTTTAATTAAAAAAGGCAAGAAACAATTCTTTATTTTCGAGCTAATTTAAATAAAACCACAAAAAATATTTTATAATATTATAATAAAACTTGATTTACATAAGGGAAATATGGAAGTTGACAGTGTTCGTGAAGATCTAAAAAAATGACAAAATAAATTGCTTGATGTTTCCAAAAGAAATCGATTAATCAATTTTAATTTAAACATCCCAACAAAAACAAGGTCCATAAAACTCGGAATTTTATTGCCTAATTTTAATGATTTTCTTGATAATGTTGTCGAGGCTAAGGCAAAAATATTTTTTCGTTATCCCGAAAAAAAGGCTAAAAAGCAATCAGCTTCAAAATCAAAGCCTAAAAATTTTACACCTCTAAGTCTAGAAGAAATTCAAGATCAATTAATAAACACTAAAAACATCTCGAATTTGATAATATCAGACTTTCCCGTTGAGCAAGAGAATTTAATTATTAAAAATTTGTACTCAAAGTTCAAAAATTTTAAAGAAGAAAAAGCGATAAACATTCTTTATCTTGGTATTGGATTTTTGAAATGATTTGAAAAGGATGATGAAAAAACCCCTTATTATAGTCCTATTTTTTTATTTCCTGCGCAACTTAGCCGAATGTTAGAACAAGGAAAAGAAAAATATTGACTTGAATTTCTTGATAATTCATCATTAACCATAAATTTAACTCTTCTTAAAAAATTGCAAATTTTAAACTTGGATAGCCAATTATCTAAATTTAAAATCGATACAACACTCTCAATTAGGGAAAATTTTCTAAATTTTGAAAAATTATTTCACAAAAATAACACTAATTCAAATTGAGAAATAATTCGCTCAATTCAATTGAGTCTTTTTGATTATAGTAAAATTGAAATTTACACTGACTTAGTTGAAAATGAAGAAAAAATAATTAATAATCCTTTTTATAATGAAATAATTGGAAATTCTACCCCAAAACCAAATAATTCTGTTGCCCCTATCGGTGAAAATAATCAAGATACTGTCGTCAGTTCTAGTTCTAATAATGATCTTGCTCCATCAGATTATTTTCACATTTTGCCAGCCGATTCATCTCAGGAAAAAGCAATTCAGGCCGCAATTCGTGGTGAAAATTTCATTCTCGATGGTCCTCCTGGAACCGGAAAGTCCCAAACAATCACTAATATAATTAATGAATTTTTAGCCAGAAATAAAACAGTTTTATTTGTTTCAGAAAAACTAGCCGCACTTAATGTTGTTTATTCAAACCTTAAAAAAATTGGACTATCTGATTCGGTTATAGCAATTCACAACGAAAATATTAATAAAAAAGATGTAGTTGACAATCTTTTAAGCACGCTCGAAAAAGGGGCTAATTCAATATTACTGAATGCTTCAGAGTCTGCTTTAATTGAAAATAATTATATTGAACTACGCCAAAAACTGAATAATTACGGTGAAAAACTTACTCAAATTCGTCCTCCGTTACAAAAAAGTGTTTATGATTTAATTGCTGAATATCAAAATTTGATTGATATTCCAAATTTTGAATTTTCAATTTCAGAAGAAAAGCTAAAAAAAATTGACTATTTTGCCCTTCAAAAAATTGAATGAGGGCTTAGTGATCTATTTCAGAAAATAAAAACTATCAACTTTAATTTAAAAAAACACCCTTGATATGGTTTTAGTCAAAAAACTATTGACGAATTCAAAAAAGACAAATTTAAAACATGAATTTTAAGCTTGACAAATTTAAGTCATACTATTTTCAATAACATCAAAGAGTTTAATTTTTTCTTGATGCATCCAGATCAACATTTAAATAACATTCTTTACTTGTTTGATTTTTTAAAAATTTTAAATAACTTAGAAAAAATTGATTTAGCTGAGCTCGAAAAGTTGCAAAACTTGTCCCAAGAAATTCAAAAATATTCACAAATTTTGCAAATCCAGTCAGAAATTTCAGACTTAGAAAAAAAACTTTACGTTCATTTTAAGCAAATTCCTTTAGACGTTCCTATCAAAGAGTGTTGTCAAATTATTGAAGATCATCTCAATAAAAAACTTAAATTTTTAGACTTTAGATACAAAAAAATTAAACAAAAATTAACTCCGTATTTTAAGAAAGATTTTTCTGACACAACTTTTCTTGAAAACTCATCAGAAATTATTACCTTAAAAAACAAAAAAATCTCGCTTGAAAAATGGCTTTCAACCCTTTTGTTCAAACCTGGTGAAACAAATCCTAGCCAAATCCAGTCAAATTTTTATCAATTAAAGTTTTATAAAAAGTTAAAAATCTTGAATGATACAACAAAAATAAAAGTTCAAGACAAGCAATTTGTTGATTTTTTCCTTGATTCAAAATATACAAGAGAGCTTTTGAATAAAAAATTATTTGAACCTGCCAGTCAATTTGTTGATATTTGGCGAAAATTTTCGCTTGAATTTGATTCAAAAGAGGTTAATTTTAACTTTTTAGAAAAGAAAAGATTTGAAAACAATCTTCAGACAAAACTATATAAAATCGACAAAATTCATGAAATTGCCCAAATTAACGCTAATATTTCCCTTTTATCTGATTTTGGAATTGACGATTTTATAAATAAAGCGATTGAGGCAAACTTAGAAATTGATTTTTATAAAACTTTTGCAAAAAAATTTTACAAAATTTTAATAGATCAAATAATTAGCACTGAATTTCATAATTATGACTGACAAACACTAAGTTCAAATCAAAATAAATTTGAGCTTGCCCAAGAAAAATTAGATTTGCTGTCGGCAAAAAGAGTTGACGCCATTCTTCTTGAAAAAATTCCCCAAATCGATTCAGTTTCAGAATATACACCAGAAATTAGAATTTTAAGACAAGAAGCTAATAAATCTCGACGTTTAATGCCGTTTCACGAACTTTTTGTCAGAATTCCGAATTTATTAAGAAAATTAAAGCCTTGTTTGATGATGTCGCCGCTCTCAGTAAGTTCCTACATTAAAAATAGTGATATGGAATTTGATCTTGTTATTTTTGATGAGGCTTCACAAGTAAAACCTGAAAGCGCAATTGGAGCAATTGTGCGCGCAAAACAATATATAATTGCTGGTGACAAAGAACAAATGCCCCCAACAAATTTTTTTGACACAATTCCTGAAAGCGAGGATGAAGAATCTGATTTTACGGACTTTAATGTTTCAGATTATCTCTCAATTCTTGATGTCAGTCAAACATTTTTAAAATCTTACAGACTAACATGACATTATCGCTCAAAGTTTGAAGAATTGATTCAACCTTCTAACATTGAAATTTATAATAATGATTTAGTCACTTTTCCAACAAGTCAAAAACCTCATGATTTACAAGGTATTAAGCTTGTAAAAGTTGAAAATGCGCTTTATAAAGAGCGAAGAAATGAAAAAGAAGCAGATACTGTTATTGAAATACTAGACCAAATTCTTACAAAATATCAAAACAAATTTTCGATAGGAATTGTTACAACTAATTCGGTACAGCGAAACCTCATTCAATCAAAATTAGAAAAATTTAAAGCAAATAAGCCTTATTTTGCCCAATTTTTTACCGATGAATCATCTACCGAAATTTTTGTCAAAAATATTGAATCAGTTCAAGGTGACGAGCGCGATATAATCATTTTTTCATTAAATTTTGGTCCTAATGAGCAAAACAAAGTTTCACTTCATTTTGGAGCCATTAACCAAAAAAATGGTTATAGACGTCTAAATGTTGCCTTTACTCGTGCAAAATATTCAACAATAATGGTTACATCACTTGATCCTGAGCAAATTGATTTAGAAAAAGTCCGCACACGTGGTGCAAGTTTTCTTAAAAAATATCTAGAAATTGCCAAACATAATTTGTTTGTAGAAAACAAACCTGAGAATACCTCAGATTCACAAGTAAGTTTTGAAGACTCTGTCTACAAAGAACTAACAAATATGGGTCTAAAAGTTGTAAAAAACGTCGGATATTCAGATTACAAAATCGATTTAGCAGTTTTAAATCCACAAAATGAAAACAGTTATTTACTTGGAATTCAATGTGATGGGTCTGGTTATTTAAAACATAAAAACGCCCGTGATCGTGAAATTTTATGAAAAAATGTCCTAATGTCTCGAGGTTGAAATATCCTTAGAATTTGATCGCTAGATTGATTCCAAAATAGAGGCAGTCAACTTAAAAAAATAAAAGAAATAATAAAAAAACTTAAATCTCAAGAAGAAAAACCGCTGGGTGTTGAAGAAAATCCTTCTGATTTACCGCCAAAAACAGCTGAACAACTTAGCGCCCCATTAGCTATTGTTAAAAAAAGACAACCAATTGATTTTAGATCCTTTTTTGAAAAAAGATTTTTATTTACGGATGAAAATTTGACTGACTTATGAAATCAAACTAAGACTGAATATTCTTTTTTTGAGGAAATTTTTAAAAGAGTTAAAATTCTCAGTAAGCTAGAACACCAAAAAATTGTCCTTTGATTAAGCGGAAATTCAAAAATTACCAACTCTATAAAAGCAAAAAGTGTGAAAATTGCACATAATTTTATAGAAAACAACGTTATTTTTGAAAGTCCGTCGCATTATTTTTTAAAAAATGTAACAAAATATAATTTTTTCCTTGAACCAAAAAGACCAATAAGGGAAATACATTATTTTGAAATTAAGGATTTGATTATAACAATAATTCAAAAAACTAAATCAATTTCAAAAGAGGATATATATTCATTAATTCTCGAAGTAACCGATTTTTCTTTTCTAAAGAAAAAGACTCGGGACTATTTAGATCAATGTTTTCAAAAATTACTTGATGATAAAATAATTTTTGAAAACAAAGGAGAAACTTTTTCCTTAGTAAATCCTTAATTTTTCCCTTTTTTCAAAAAATCATTAAAATTGCATTATTAAGTGAAAAACATACGTTTTTAGCGCTCATGTGGTATAATTTATCTTTAAATATTGAGGTTTGGTCTAATGAAAAAAGCTTTAAAAATTCTCTTTCAAACATCCACACCATTTCTCTTATACGCTGGAATTATTTCAAGCGCAGTTGTTTTTAGTGCAAAAAACACTCATTTATCGCCAAATTTGTTGAAAAAATCAGAAACTGGGTTGTTAAAAGAATTAAAATATTTAGCTCTAGGTGATTCGCTTAGCTCAGGTTTTGACTGAGAAAGCAATCTTGATGGGCGTGGAAAAATGACTGACGGTTCTATTAGCGGGATCTCTTTTCCTGCTTTTTTTGCCAATTTTGCCCAAAGTATTCAACCTAATTCTGTAAAATCTTTTAAAAATTTAGCGCTAAATAATTCCTCAATTCTAGATTGAATTTATCTTCTAGATCCAAAAAATAATATTATAAGTGATGAAAATCTTGTTAATTTAAGGGCTCAAACTTACAATTCTTCAAATTTTGCCGACACAATTCGCTCTGTATTTGAAAATTTTAGTGGCGATTTTTCAAACTTAAGAAGCGAAATCCGAAACGCTAATTTAATTACAATTTCAATTGGTTTTAAGGACTTTCTTAATACATTTAATAGCACTTTTTTTGACAATGTTCTTTCAGGTAATACATCCCAAAATTCATACGAGACAATAACAACAAATATTAATTACGCATTTACAAAAATTAAACATAACTTGAAAAGGTTAATAACTTTAATTAAAAATATTAATCCTGACACTTACATAAATTTAATTGGATATTATAATGAACATGCAAAAATTGATAAATTTTTAAATGATTTGCTTAAAAATTATTTGCTAGAATTTGAACCTAATTTACTTTCAGTAAGTCGTCTAAATGATGAAATAAAAGAAGTCTCACAACAAATGGACGTTAATTTCATAAATCCATTTTTCGAAAAATCTTGAGACGGAAAATCAGACCCGTTTTTTGATACAGATTTAGATTTCAGACCTCAAATAAAAGCTAACAAACAAATTGCCCAAAATTTAATTATTTCATTAGCTTTATCCCCAAAAAGTCTTAATAAATCTATAAAACGCGATGAAAACGATGAAATTTTACTAACTAATTTTTCAGCTAATAATTTTGACTCTCAGCAACTAGATTTCGGCTCTAACAGGGAAATTTTAGAAAAAATCACTGTCAATGGTTCGCTTCAAAATTTTATTAATGAAAATTCTAGTTTCGAAGAAAAAAGCATTAAAGATCTGCATACAATTTCATTTCAGCAGCCAGAATCAGCAAATTATGCCAGTGCTTTGACTCAATTTGTCGGCTTTTTTGATTCAGAACAGAGCGATATTGTCAACGTATTTAAAGATTTAATTAACACTTTTTCCAATAGATCTCAACCAAATTTTGAAGCATTCAATAACGTTGTTGAAGTAATTTTAAAAAGTGAGTTTTTCACAAATTTAACACAGTATGCTCAAGAATTTATTGCAAATTCTGCTATCCAAAATGTTGAACAAAATGAATCTGACGAGAATTTAGACCAAGAAAGTTCTGACTTATCCGCTTCAGACCAAACAAAAACATCCCCTGATTTATTGAGTTTTTTGAAAAAAAAATCACTTTCTCAGGAAAATATTCTTGGACTTTTAAAGGAAATTTTGTCTAGCGAATATGTTCAGAGCCACCACACTAAAACAGTTAATTTATTTTATAATTTACTATTTAACCAACCGGAAATTTCTAAATTATTAGTTAGCTTAATTTCAACTCAAGAAAATATTCAGCAAATAATAAAAGAAGTATTTCAATTCAATTCAGTTCAAAAATTTGTCACCTTTATTTTTACAGAACTAATAAAAAATAATCAAAATTATACATCAGCTAAATCTTTTAGTCAAGTTCTGTATTTATTTTTACAAAATTCAAATAATTACAATAAATCAGTAACTTTTATTAAACATTTTGTAATAGAAGCTCTTAAAAGACCTAATTTTTTGAGTGCAATTTTTGAGACTTTATCAAGTCAATTTGGCTTTAACATTGAAAAAGAAGACATAAATTCGCTTATAACTTTGATTACAAGTGTTAGCGACATAATAGTTAATACTAAAACTTTCAAAAATTTAATTGACTTGTTAGCTAACGAAGTTATTTTTGGAATAAAAAGTGGTGTAAGCAATAATCAGTCCGACTTTTCTTTCTTTTCGAATATTATTTCTAATTTAACCAATAAAGTTAGTGATTTTATCAAAGATAAGGCAAATATTTATAATCTTTTCCAAGATATTATCTCTTTTTCACCTTCTGCTAAACAACTAGATTCTGTTAAGTCTTTGCTTGGTAAATTTTTACCATTTATTTCAAAAATTAATTTAAGTTTTATTCTTGACAAAAATTCTGAGAATTATCAGTCTTTAAATTTAATTTTTGAGTCTTTTTCAGATTTTCTGGCTCAAGACAACTTTAAAGAATTAAATGATTTGATTAGCGCAATTATGGACGATGTTTTTTTGATTAATAATTATAAATATCAAAATAGTCCCGATTTATACAGCATAATTTTTAATTTATTGTCTAATAATTCCCAAAAATTAAAACCAATTTTGTATAAGTTTATTGACAAAAACCTTAACAACACCAAGGTTCTAGATGTGCTTAAGTCTTTTTTTGCTAAAATTTTACCACAGGAATTTCTTGATAAATTAGACCAAACTAACCAGTCAGATTATTTTAAAAAGCTAATTGACTATGTTTTTGAGGTTATTTCTGAATTAACTATTGAATATAATACCAAAATTGAGCTAACCAAAAATAACGGTTTCATCGAAAAAAGAGATAAAAAATCAGAAAATACTTTAGATTTTAATCACATATTAGACAAACTTAAAAATAAAAAATCATAAAAAAATACAACTACTATTTAAACTCAATGTAAATAGAAAACTCATTTTATTTACATTGAGCCTAAAAAAATATATGAAGTTTTGAAAGAACAATAACTAAAAGCCATAAATTTGTAGATTTCTAAACGGTTAAATTTATGGCATTCCATCATATTTAAAAACATGATGGAAAATTCGTGTTTGCTGATTTTTTTAAACAAAAAACATATCTAATTCCCGCTTAATTCAATATCAAAATTTATTAATTATTCTTAAGTGTTAATTATTATAACATAATTTTATTTTAGACCAAGCATTTTTTTTTGCAAAATGTTAATTTTAAAACAATAAAACTTAAGATTTTAGCGTCAAAAAACCGGATTTACCGGTATTTTTTCATATTTAGATTCACTAAAAAGTGAGTTTTTGCCATCAAACTGTCAAACTCAGGACAAACCTAAAAGCAAAAAACCATAAATTTAAATTTTTTTAATTTTTAAAAATTTTAAATTATTTTATTCATGCAAGAGACTTTTTAGTGTATTTCTTTTCATTTTTGATTTTACAAACATATCAACTTTTTCTTGTACATTTTGAAAAAAATTAAATACTTTTTGGTCAAGTTTTACAATTTTTCCTTTTTGGTCAATTACATGGCTAGTTTTGTGCTTTTTATTTTTAACAAGTCCAAAAATAGGTGCCTGAATTCCGATGTTTTCTAAAACACTTGTAATCACATTGACTTGATTACTTGCGCCATCAACCAAAATTAGATCGGGTTTAAGGGAGTTTTCAATTCTAAAGTACTTTTCAAAGCCTTGTTTCATATAGTTCGTGTCGCCCTTTTTAGACCCAGAAAAATTAAAAAAACGACTATAACTAGGCTCATATGATCCATCGATGTAGAAAATAATTCCGGTTGTTGGGAAATTTTTTTCTGTTTTTTGGGCAGTTTTTTCAACACTTTGGACAAATGTTAAAAAAGAATTGTCTATTGCCATTATTTTGTTGGCACTTTTTATTTTGAGGTTTTGCTTAATTAATTCCAAAATTTCAAAATTTTGGACTTTATTTTGATTTTTAGCATTGCCAGCGATAAAATCAAAGTGATTTTCCTTTAAATTGTCCAAAATTTGCTTATATTGTTTGCTTTTTGCAATTTTTAGCTTAATTTTGCTGTCAAAAAAATCAAAATATTTATCAAAGCTAAAATCAACTATTAATTTATCAGGAGAAATATGATTTTTATAGTACGAATTTAAAAAATTAACTAAAGTTTCGTAAGTATTTAGAACAATTTCGACATGAAAATGTTTGTTTGACAGAAAAATACCATTTCGGTAAAAGGCAAAACTGACAACCAAAGAGTTAGAATCAAGACTAGAAAAGCAAAGAAAATCGAGATTTTCTGCGTTATTTAGGTCAATATTTTGCTCTTGACTTCTTGCATTTTTCAGTCCGCTAATAACATTAAAATATTCTTGTGCCAGTTCAAAGTGAAAATTTTGTTTAGCAGCTTCAAATTTTTCCTCAAGAAGTGCGATTTCGTTCCTTTTTTGCAGCAAATTTTTGCAAATAAGGAACTTTTGTCGATAAAATTCTACATCTTGATTAGAGGATTTTTCACCTTTTTCATATAAAGTTTCGCTTTCAAGAAATTTTTTTAAGGCAAAAGCGTATTTTTTACTTGGAAAAGGTCCATAATAAAAGACATTTGGATCATTTTTTCTTCTAGGAACCTTATAAACAAGGGTAATTTTTAATTGCTTAATTAATTCTAATTTTATATAAGGATATCCTGAGTCATCTTTTAGTTTGATATTATAAATTGGCTGATATTTGCTAATATATTCTTTTTCAAGGATTAGCGCTTCTTTTTCGTTGGCAACAATGTCATATTCAATTTTCCTAATTTTTTGTATTAACAAAAAAGTTTTATAAGAATTTGTTGACCCTTTTGCATATTGATTGACTCTTGAGTGCAAATTTTTTGCTTTTCCAACATATAAAAGTGAACTATTTTCATCATAAAAACGGTAAACACCTGTTTTTTTAGGCAGATTTGTACTCTTAATTAGTTGGTCAAAATTTTCCATAAGCGTCCTTTAATAATAAAATTATAATTAATTTTTGAAATACTGTTATGATTTAGTAAAAATTTGATATAATTATTATTTAAACTATTGGATTACTTGGAGGAAGAATATGGATTTTGAATCCTATAAAAGAACGGCAGAACCTAAAATAAAACAAATCAAAAAAGTTAGCAAAATTTTTTTAGCGCTTTTTTTCACCTTTTTACTTGTTTTTATCGGCTTGTTGACTTATTATATACTTCAAGTTAATGGCGATGAAGGATTTCGAACCGAATTTGTCGAGGCAACTTGACTTGCAATAGCATTATTGTCAGCTGTAATTGCAATAGTTTTTTTAGTTTCTTTTTTTATCGGAATTTATAAAATAAAAGCGATGAAAAAAGTTGAAAAAAACATCGAAAGTCAACTAAAAGAACTTTAAAATTTTTAATTTAAGTTCAAAAAACCCTTGAATTTATTGCCTTTTTTATTTCTTTAAAAAAAATTAGCACTTTTTGCTTGTGAGTGCCAAAAAATATGTTATACTATTTGTTGTCATAGAAAAAAAGACAAATATTTTTTATTTTTTTAAATGAAAGGAAAACATAATATGGCAAAAGAAATAATTTTAGGTATTGACTTAGGAACAACAAACTCAGTTGTTGCAATTATTGAAAATCAAAAACCAGTTGTTCTTGAAAATCCTAACGGAAAAAGAACAACTCCTTCTGTTGTTGCCTTTAAAAATGGTGAGGAAATTGTTGGTGATGCTGCAAAACGTCAGTTAGAAACCAACCCTGAAGCAATTGCATCTGTTAAAAGATTAATGGGTAGCGATAAAACTGTTCGTGCTAACCAAAGAGACTATAAACCTGAAGAAATTTCAGCAAAAATTCTTGCATATTTAAAAGAATATGCTGAAAAAAAGATTGGTCACAAAGTTTCAAAAGCTGTTATCACAGTTCCTGCTTATTTTGATAATGCTCAACGTGAAGCGACAAAAAATGCCGGAAAAATTGCAGGATTAGAAGTTGAAAGAATAATTAACGAACCAACAGCTGCCGCACTTGCATTTGGCCTTGATAAAACTGAAAAAGAAATGAAAGTGCTTGTTTATGACTTAGGTGGTGGAACTTTTGACGTTTCAGTTCTTGAATTATCTAACGGAACTTTTGAAGTTTTATCAACAAGTGGTGATAACCATTTAGGTGGTGATGACTGAGATAATCAAATTGTTGACTGAATGGTTAAAAGAATTAAAGAAGAGTACGATTTTGATGCAAAAAGTGACAAAATGGCACTTACTCGTCTAAAAGAAGAAGCTGAAAAAACCAAAATTAACCTATCAAATCAAAGTGTTTCAACAATTTCCTTACCATTTTTAGGTCTAGGAAAAAATGGTCCAATTAACGTTGAACTTGAACTAAAAAGATCAGACTTTGAAAAAATGACAGCTCACCTAATTGACCGCACAAGAAAACCAATCGTTGATGCCTTAAAACAAGCAAAAATTGAAGCAAGTGAGCTTGACGAGGTTCTTCTTGTTGGTGGATCAACACGTATGCCAGCTGTTCAGACAATGATTGAGCACACTTTAAATAAAAAGCCAAATCGTTCAATAAATCCTGATGAAGTTGTTGCAATTGGTGCTGCGATTCAAGGTGGAGTTCTTGCTGGTGAAATTAGTGATGTTTTATTATTGGACGTTACTCCTTTAACTTTAGGAATTGAAACCTTAGGTGGAGTTTCAACCCCGTTAATTCCAAGAAATACAACAATTCCGGTAACAAAATCACAAATTTTCTCAACAGCCGAGGACAATCAAACCGAAGTTACAATTTCTGTAGTTCAAGGTGAAAGACAACTTGCTGCTGATAACAAAATGTTAGGTCGCTTTAATCTTTCAGGAATCGAGCCTGCTCCTCGTGGTCTTCCACAAATTGAAGTTAGTTTTTCAATTGACGTTAACGGAATTACAACTGTTTCAGCAAAAGATAAAAAAACTGGAAAAGAACAGACAATTACAATTAAAAATACATCAACTTTATCTGAAGAAGAAATTAACAGAATGATTCAAGAAGCCGAAGAAAATCGTGAAGCTGATGCAATCAAAAAAGATAAAATTGAAACAACAGTTCGTGCCGAAGGTCTTATTAATCAACTTGAAAAATCAATAACTGATCAAGGTGAAAAAATTGACCCTAAACAAAAAGAACTTCTTGAAAAACAAATTCAAGAACTCAAAGATCTTTTAAAAGAAGAAAAAATTGACGAACTAAAAACAAAATTAGACCAAATTGAGCAAGCAGCCCAAGCTTTTGCCCAAGCAAGCGCTCAACAAGCTAACAGTGCAAGTGAAACTGATTCAGATTCAAACACAATTGATGCTGAAATCAAACAAAATTAAAACCTAAAATTTATAAAAAACACACTTGCTTTTTGGCGGTGTGTCTTTTTTATATTAATATTTAAGACTTTTGCTTTAAAAAGTCTTAAATTTTTATTATTTTTCCCAAAATAATAAAAAAGTTTTTAAATTTAAAAAAGGAAATGTCAATTTTATGGCGAAACAAGATTACTATAAAACTTTAGGAATTGACAAAAACGCAACATTATCTGATATTAAAAAAGCCTATCGAAACTTAGTTAATATTTACCACCCTGATAAAAACACAAAAAAATCACCCGAAGAACAAAAACAAGCTGAAGAAAAATTCAAAGAAATTCAAGAAGCATATGAAATTCTTTCTGATGATTCAAAAAGAAGTCAGTATGACCGTTATGGCCATTCGGCATTTGATCAACAAGCCGGTGGTGGTTTCTCTGGATTTGGCGGTTTTGATTTTGCTGATATTTTTTCAAGTTTTACTTCCGGTTTTGGGTTTGGTTCTTCGCGACGAAGTCAAAAATATAGCGGACCTTTAAAAGGTGAAAATTTAACCGCCCGAATTTATATTAGCTTTATTGAGTCAATTTTAGGGACAAAAGTCAGCCAAAAACTTACTAAATATTCCCAGTGTGATCAGTGTAAAGGTACAGGGGCAAATTCTGACTCAGACATAAAAACTTGCTCCAACTGTCATGGACAAGGAGTTCAAAACGAAATTATTAACATTCCCGGATTTGGTCGTATGCAAAACCAAACAACTTGCTCGGTGTGTTCAGGTAGCGGAAAAACTGTTACAAAAAGTTGCAAAAAGTGCCGTGGAAAAACAATAATTGAAACCAAAGAAGAAATTGAAATTTCAATTCCTGCCGGAATTAGAGACGGAATGTTCATTCGGGTTGCAGGATTTGGTGGCCCTGGTCACAAAGGTGGACCTTCTGGCGATCTAAATATCGAAATTAATGTTCGCCCGCACAAATACTTTTCAAGATCAGGAAATGATATTCATGTAGAGATGCCAGTTTCGATAGTTGATATCATTAATGAAAATAAAGTTGAGGTTCCTAGTCCAACTGGAATGAAAACTTTCCAACTTTATAGTCATTATAAGTCAGGTCAGACCGTAATTATTGCCCGCGCAGGCGCGCCTGATCCCCAAAATCAGAGAATAATCGGTGATTTACGGGTAAAATTAGTTTTTTATGTTCCTGAATTTAACAGCAGGCAAAAAAACGAACTCAACCAAGTTTTTAGCCAAATAAAAGATAAAGTCAAAGCAAAATGGCTAAAAGAGTTTCAATAATTTAAAAAACAATTTATAATTTCAAATAAATTGTTTAGGGAATCAATTTTATATGTCTTTTAAAAAAATAAATATTGCAATTGACGGACCTTCAGGGGTTGGAAAATCTAGTATTGCCAAACAAATAGCACTAAAATTTAATTATTTATTTATAAATACAGGCGCACTTTATCGTGCAGTTGCCTTATTTTGCCAAAATCACAAAATTAATGCTGAAAAAGAGACTCAAGTAACAAAAAAATGAGATCCTAATGTTTTGTTACTTGACGAAAAAGGTGATGTTTGGCTTGAAAATCAAAATGTAACTGAATTGCTACGTGATGATTTAATTTCAAAAAATGCGGCAATAATCGCTCAGTATGGCAAAATTCGCGCTGATATTACCCAACTTTTACACGATTTTCAAAGAAATAACAAAGGAATTGTCGTTGAAGGTCGCGATACAACTTATAATATTATGCCAGATGCAGATTTAAAAATTTTTCTTTGAGGTGATGCCCAAACGCGCGCAAAAAGGCGCTTAAAGCAAAATGCTTGTTTAAATTTGGAAACAAATTTTCCCGAAGTTCTAAAATCAATCGAGCGCCGGGACTATCTTGATATGTCACGAAAAATTAATCCACTAAAAAAAACGATTGATTCAATTTTTATTGACACAACCAATTTTAATCAAGATGAAATTGTCGAGCAAATTTCCAAATTAGTCCTGAGAAAAATTTCGCAACTGGAAAATTAATTTCTTTTTTTATTTTAATTATGAAAAACTTAGTCGCCCTTGTTGGCAAAGCAAATGTCGGAAAATCAACGCTTTTTAATCGAATAGTTGGAAAAAAAATTTCAATTACCGATCCAACCCCTGGTGTTACAAGAGACCGAATTTACGAAAATGCGCGCTGAAATAGCAAGGATTTTACCTTAATTGACACAGGTGGAATTCAAATTGAAACCAAAAATTTTCAAGAGCTAATCAGAATTCAACTTCAAATCGCAATTGAAGAGGCCCAAATTTTAATTTGAGTGCTTGACGGAACAGCCGGAATTGACTCTGAAGACCATTTTGTCCTGAATTTATTGCGAAAATCGCAAAAAAAGATAATTTTAGTGGCAAATAAGCTTGATAATTCCAAAAATTTTGATCCAAGTATTTATGAACTTGGATTTGAAAAAATTTTTGGAATTTCAGCCCTGCATGGTCAAGGTGTTGGCGATTTACTTGATTTTTTAGTCAGCAATTTTGAAAAAACTTCCAAAAACCAGCAATCTTTTTTTAAATTAGCAATCATCGGCAGACCTAATGCCGGAAAGTCTAGCCTTTTAAATCGAATTTTAGGCCAAAATCGTTCAATAATTTCTGACATTCCCGGGACTACGCGTGATTCGATTTCTGGACTGTGAAAATTAGAAGGCCAGACTTTTGAAATAATTGACACAGCCGGAATCAAAAAAAAATCTAAACTAGTAGAATCTGTCGATTTTTATGCACTTATACGGGCTTTTCGGTCTTTGGATGACGCTGATCTTAGTTTGATTTTAATTGATGCTACCCAAGATATTCATCATTTTGACCTTAGAATTGCTGGATATGCCTGAGAAAGAAACAAACCGATTATAATTGTTATTAATAAATGAGACTTGATCGAGAAAAATACCTTAACTCAACAGCAATTTGTTAAAAAAGTACGTGAAAAATTTAAATTTCTCGATTGAGCACCAATAGTTTTTATTTCAGCAAAAACCGGTGAAAAAATCCATAAACTTGCTGAACAAATTTTTGAAACTAAAAAAAATTTAACAAAAAAAATACCAACAAACCACTTAAATCAATTTTTAATGGAAATTCAGCTAATTCAACCCCACCCAAATGTCAATGGAAAAAAGGTATTTTTTAATTTTATTAGCCAAATTAGCGCTAAAATTCCGAGTTTTGTCTTTTTTGTAACTGATAAAAATTTGGTTCATTTTTCATATCAGCGCTATATTGATAACCAAATTCGAAAATATTTTGATTTTTTTGGCTGTCCAATAAAAATTATTTATAAAAATATAAAAAAAAGTGGTAAAATAAGTTAAAATTAAAGCGATTTAATAAGAATGGAGCACAAAAAATGAACAAAAAAGAACTAATCGAACAAATTGCTACCGAAACAAATTTGCCTGTGAAAAATGTTGAGCTTGTTTTAAATCAATTTTTTGGAATAACAGCTGATGTTGTAAAAAAACAAGGCAAATTGGTTATAAATTCTTTTGGAACATTCCAAGGAGTTTTTAAACCTGCCTCTTCATCTTTTAATCCGCTCACCAAAAGTCAGATTACAGTCGAAGCTAAAACAACAATAAGATTCAAACCTTCAAAAGTTCTAAAAGATTATATTGCCTAAAAAGGTTGTAAATGTTCAAAAAAAAACGAAAAAAAGGTAATTTTAAGTACAAGACTGCAAATCAAGTAATATATGGCAATGTTGTTTTACAAAAACTAAAAGAAATTAAGTACGGTAAAAAAATAGCCCTATTTTTGCTTCTTTTTACTCTGGTTGCTGTTCTAGCTTTAATAATTATTTTTATTGTTTTTCATTTTGCTGGAAGTGGAAATAATATCCAGGAAGTCGTTTCGCGAAGCTAAATGGAAAATACAAAAATTCGCAATTTTGCAATAATTGCTCATATTGATCACGGAAAATCCACTCTAGCCGACCGAATTCTTGAGTTTACAAACACGGTTTCAAAGCGTGAATTAAAAGATCAGCATCTTGATTCGATGGACCTTGAAAAAGAACGAGGGATCACAATCAAACTAAATGCTGTTCAAATACGTTATAATTCTTATATTTTTCACCTAATTGACACCCCAGGACATGTCGATTTTACTTATGAGGTTTCCCGTTCACTTGCTGCAACCGAAGGTGCGCTGCTTTTAGTTGATGCAAGTCAAGGAATTCAAGCCCAAACTTTAGCAAATGTTTATTTAGCCCTTGAGAATAATTTAGAAATAATTCCAATTATCAATAAAATTGACTTGCCTTCGGCAAATGTTGAAAAAGTTAAGCAAGAAATTGAGTCAACAATTGGAATTTCAGCTCAAAATGCAATTCTCATTTCGGCAAAAAACGGCATTGGGATTGAAAATGTTCTTGAGGCAATTGTAAAATATATCCCACCTCCTAAATATTCAAGCGAAAAAGATCCTTTAAAAGCTTTGGTTTTTGACTCTTATTTTGATATTTATCGTGGTGTTGTAATTTTTGTTCGGGTTGTAACTGGAAAAATTAGTGTCGGAAATACTTTTAAATTTATGGCTAATAATTTAAAATTTTCCGTAATTGAGCTAGGAATTTCTAATCCTAATCAGGTCAAAAAAAATGAACTAGTTGCCGGCGAAGTTGGCTGAATTGCCGCCTCAATCCGTAATGCAAAAGATGTTAATGTTGGTGATACAATAACTTTGGTTGAAAATCCGGCCGACTCGCCGCTTCCTGGTTATAAAAAAATGGTGCCGGTGATGTATACAGGATTTTATCCGATTGATTCACAACAATATAATCTTTTAAAAGACTCGCTTGAAAAAATTTCGCTTTCAGATTCGTCAATAATTTATGAGCCAGAGTCATCAAAAGCACTAGGTTTTGGTTTTCGCATCGGGTTTTTAGGCCTTTTACATATGGAAATATTGCAAGAACGGCTTGAAAGAGAATTTAATGTCGGAATTATTGCCACGGCACCTTCTGTAGAATTTGAAATAACTCGAACTAACGGTGAAATTCAAAAAATTTCTAATCCAAGCTTGTTTCCTGAACCTAATTTTATTAGCGAAATTAGGGAACCTTTTATTTTGGCTAAAATTTTTCTTCCTGATGAATTTTTAGGTGCAATTATGGGACTTTGTCAAGATCGCCGCGGAATTTACGTTGATCTTGAATATATTGATGATTTTCGTCGCCGTTTAATTTATAAATTACCTTTAGTTGAAGTGATTTTTGACTTTTTTGATCGACTAAAATCACTTTCAAAAGGTTATGCTTCTTTTGAATATGAACTAATTGGATTGCAACCTTCAAAATTAGTTAAGTTAGATATTTTACTTAATGGTCAAAAAATCGATGCCCTTTCAATGATAGTTCATAAAGATTTTTCTTATCCAAAAGCGCGTGATTTAACGCAAAAATTAAAAGAAATAATTCCAAGACATTCATTTGAGGTGCCAGTTCAGGCCGTTATTGGTTCAAAAGTTATTGCCCGTGAAACAATTAAGGCTTATCGTAAAGATGTTACTGCCAAATTATATGGTGGTGATGTTACAAGAAGAAAAAAACTTTTAGAAAAACAAAAGGCCGGAAAAAAACGAATGAAATCATTCGGAGTTGTTGATGTTCCTCAAGAAGCATTTTTAGCAATTTTAAAAACTAACATTAACGAAAAATAGTGTATAATTTTACAAAAGGGGAAAAATTTAGGAAAAATATATTTGTTTTTTCTACTTTTGTGAAATTATGAAAAAAAGACAGAACTTTAATAACAGCAATTACCACAAACGACCTAGTTTTACAAATTCAGCCTATCGTGAGTCAAGGTACTATAAAAACGTACAAAATCGTCCTAATATTCAAGAAGATTTTGATGATTCAGATGAATATTTTGCCCAAAAAAATCATTACCGTCCAGAATATAAAAGTTCGCAAAATTATTCAAACCATTTAATGGAAGAAAATTATTATCAGGCAATGGAACAAAAAGCCCTTCAACAAGAGGCAAATGCTTTTATTTCAAAAGAAGTGAGAAAAATTTTTGGGCTTGAATTAATTTTTTTACCACTAAAGGCACTTTTTTGACTCTTGGCTTTTTTAGCAATACTAACTGTTTCACTGCTTTGAGTTTATGAGTATATTCCAAGTTGAAATTATGAGCAAAAATATTTACCACTTTTGATAATTCCCGGAATTATCGGTGCAATTATAATATTTTTATTTGTAAAAACCATGTTAGACTATCGGGCAATTAAAAAATCTGTTGAATATTTCCGCTCACAGCTTAGAAATAATTCTCACAGACTTGAAATGCCGCCAATGATTCCTTGATTAGTTAAAAAATTGAATCAAAAAGAAGTAAATGCAATTTGACTGGCGGCTTTTAGTTTGTTTGGAACAGCAATTTTAGGTTTAGTTTATTGAATTACTTTAAAATATTATCCAGAAAAAAATATTCAATTTTCAACCGAATTTATTATAAGTATGGTCTCAACTGGTGGATTTTTTATTTTAATGCTTGTTTATGACTTAACACTTCGTCGCCGTTTATCAAATATTGAAGCAATTTTTGGTCATGTTTACCGTAAAAATATTAATATTGAATCAATCCGTTTTCGTCGTCATATGCTTTGAGCAATTTTCACAATAGTTATTTTCCTAATTTTAAGAAAAATTGCCAAAAGGAAAAAAATAATTACTTAATTAATAAAGGCAAAATAGAAAAACATCCTAAAAATGGATGTTTTTTATTTAAACTAATATAAATATAAGATTTTAGTTTCATTAAGATCAAAGTGTCTGTCAATAAATAATTTGTTCCGAGTTTGATAGTTCGATGGCAAAAATTCACTTTTTAGTCAATATAAATACACAAAAAAATACCTGTAAATCCGTGCTTTTGACCAAAAATCTTAATCTTTATTATTTTAAATTTAACCTCTCAAAAAAAGTAAAAAAACTAAATATGTTAGTATATAAACTAATTGTTTGAATTTTTTCTACTAATTTTAAAAAAAGTTTTATAATAATGGTATGAAAAGTTCAATAAGTACTCGTGGAAAAAACAAATCTCCACGCAAATCAAAAAGAAAATATACAATTAACGATCTTTCTGAAAATGATCGTGGAGTTTATCAAGACATAATTGAGACTGTTCTTAGAAGATCTGGAATTGACCCCGCAATTATTTTTGAGGAGCTTAAACAACGAAAGCAAGAACTAGAACAACAACAAGAAAAAGAACCAGATAAAAATAAAAACGAAAATTAAGCTAGTATAAAAACTAGTTGTCTAGATTTTTCTACTAATTTAAAGTTAAAATTAAAAGATTCTTAAAACCTTACTAAAATTAAATTTTAAATACAAGAAATTTAATTACCCCATCTAGAATAAACGGCACTACAAAAATAGCAACCAAAACTAGAACAATATGGTTGATGATTAAGCGATAATCATCAAATGCTGAAATCGTAACACTAAAAGAATAAGTTAATACTCAAAACGAGTATCAAAACATAATAAAATTTATAAAAACTGAAAATAGATAAATAATTAAGAAACGAACTTGCCGTTTTTTAATAATAGGATTTAAATCAGGACTTTTTGTATTAAATGAGAAGACGTGTAAAAATATATCTCAATAATAGGAAGGCAAAAATACTCTAGTAGTTAATCACAAACCGTCAATCATAACAAAAATATTTTCAATGATTTTATCAGGGTTATATCTATCTTTTTTTCTTAAGTTGATTCAAATATAAGGGCTTTTTCTCTTTATAAGATTATAATTTTTTTTAAAATCAAAATTAGCTAAGAAATCAAATTGTTTATTTGTATCTAATTTACCTAAATTTTTTTTACATTTCTTCGCTAGGTAAAAATTAAAAATTTTTTGGAAAAAACTACACAAATATGAATAAGGCAACAACAGGGGCAAGTAAAAAATTGCTTCGATAAAATGTCGAAAAAAGTAATTATCAAAAACTTTTGTATTAAAATGAATTAAAAAATCAAATTTAAGCGTAAAAATTAGTACTAAAATAACTAAAAAAAGTGGTACTGGATAACTTATTAAAAACAGTGTGAATAGCAAAACAAAGTGTTTGATTGTTTTTTTATCAGGATTAAATTTGAATACAAGAAAGAAGAACAACCTAAAATACAAAATATTACCTAAAATAGGTACTTTTGAAAATTCTCTAGGAATTTTCAAATTAATAAATTTTTCAACAGTCAATCAAAAATACATTTTTATAAAACAAATTTCCTTAAATTAAATTAATAAACTAGTTAAACTAGCCTAAGAATCAACCATTTTGCCTTTAATAATACTATCAAAAAATAAAAATTTATTTCTCAAATAGTCAAAAAGTTATTCATAATTTAGGATGATAAGCCGCCGTGGGTAGCATGAGAAAACCAAAAATTATAGTAAAAAAACCAGACAGTAATAATTGTTTTGCTTCGTTATTAGTATCATTTAAAAAATAATATATTATTCAAAATGGATATCAAGTTAATATAAGTTGTATAAAAACAAAAGTAAAATAAACGTATAAAAAGATTTTCCAGTTTTTTTTAGAAATATTTGAATTTGTAAATTCAGTAGTGTTGAACAAAAAAACTTCTAAAATTATATGTGCAAAATATTTTGGTAAATTTCAATTAACTTTTCACCATCAACTTTGGATAATAATAAAAATATTTTCAATTATTTTTTCTGGGTTATACCAATGCTCTTTTTCAACACCCATATAAAATTTTCGTTGACATAGAAATTCATAATGTTTAGTATAATTAAAATTGTTTAAAAATGAGAATTTATTATTTGTGTCCAATTTGCCAAGATTTTTTTTAACTTGTTTTACCAAGTATAAATGAAAAATTTTTTGCAAAAAACCTGAAAAATACGAATAAGACACAATTAAAAGTGAGTAGCCAATTATTTCGATCAAATGACGAATAAAATAATTATTAAAAAATTTTAAATCTAAATTCCTCAGAAAATCAGCATTACCGGTAATTAACAATGTTATTATAACTAAAAAAAGAGGGGATGGATAACTTATTAAAGAAAGTACTACAAATAAAAAGTAATGTTTTATTGTTTTTTTATCAGGATTAAATTTAAAAACTAAAAATGAAAATAGTTTAAAATATAAAGTATTGCCTAAAATAGGAATTTTTAAAAATTTTTTTGGTATTTGAAGGTTTATAAATTTTTCAACTGTTAATCAAAAATTCATTTTAAGACATAATCTCCAATTTGGGTCGTAATCAAATTTGTACTGGTTAATGCCACTTTTGCTGTAAATTGTGCTTTTCCTATTTTTCCTATTTTTCCTATTTTTCCTATTTTTCCTATTTCTCCTATTTTTGATAGTGCTTGATATTTTGCCTATCGATAGGCCATCAGACCCGATTCTAAAGGTTTTACATGCCACTTTGTTTTAATAGATGACTAATTTTTAAGCAAATTAATAATTTGCATTATCAAATAAATAAAAGCAATACGCGCTGAAGTGTGCTTTTCAAGAACATCCTCATTTTTAAAAGTTAAGAAACTAATTGAGGATTGCTTGAATAAATTACTTTCATAATTTGAAGTAAAGGAAATAATATTACAATTTTTAGATTTCATTGTTTGAACTAATCGATCTATCTCCAAATGCATACCAGAAAAACTAAAAAAAACGCAAACACTAAAATCAACAGATTTTTCTACTCATTTCTGTTGAACTTCAAAGTCATAATGATAATCAACATAATATTGTAATTTCGATAAATAATTAGCAAAAATCTGAATTATTTCTAAATTTGATCCCTTACCAAAAAATATAATATGCCGCACCTTCTTTAACAAGGCAACAAATTTTATAATAGAATCATGATTTATTTTGTAAAGATTATCGAGATTTTTACTAATAAGAGAATGATATAGGCTAACTGTTGTATTTTTGCTGGCAATTTTGTTGTTCGAAAAACGGCTTTTTTGAATTTGCATATAAGAATAATTACGGTCAAGCGCTGGCAATAGATCTTTTAGGCCTTTAAAACCGAGTTTTTTGCAAAATTTTATTACCGAAGCTGTTGAACAATTAGCATTTTCAGCAATTATACTTAATTTTAAAGTCATAATTTTGGTGATATTTGAAATCAAAAATTTAGCAATTTCCTTATCAATAAAATTATGATTTTGCTTAGAAAACCACAGTAAATCATTCATCAAATTACTATCCATTTTATAAAATTATACAATATAACAATTTATTATAGTAACATAAAATAGTATTAAGGAATAAAGCCACAACTTAATAAAATTTGTGATCAAAGACTTTTTAAAAAAGGAATTTTGATCACAAATTTTGCTAGTATAGGATTTTTGATTGCTTTTTTAGAATTTTTCATGACATTAATACAGATTTTTAGTGTAGAACTAAATGTTATAGATTTTTACACTACCATCAAATTTAGCAAAAAATAGTAATTTTTGTTTTAATTTGTAAACTTAATTTTAAAGCAATGAAAAATTAACATGCTAATTTTAAAATTAGAATTGGTATAGAAAATACCAACTAATTTTTAGCAAATTAACAATTTGCATTTCAGATAAACACAATGGCTAATGAAATTTAATTTTCAAAATACCATTAACATTAAAAAACTAAACAAAGATTATTGTATAAATCAATTTAATAATTTGAAAATATTGATAGATTTTCACCTTTTCAAAGCATTATATGCTTGATATTTTCAGTAACACCACTATTTTTACAATAAAATCACGACTTAAACTGTAAAAAATTGACGAAATTTTTGTTAATGTGAGCATGATTTAAACCAATAATTCTATTTTATAAACCATTTTGTTATCACACGAGCATTTTTTTGGGCCACTAATAAGGATGATCATGGAAAAACGACAGCCAAAATCCTTAAATCTTTAACTTTAATTTGCAAAATTTAACTGCTCAAAAATCTAGAATTTCTTCAACAATGAAAACATGATTCTGCCTTGAAGGTTGATCAAATTATTAATCAAATTCATATATACTCCACAAAATTGTATCGATATTAAGGAGGTTTTATGGCAAATTTAATCAAAACTATTAAAACTAAAATTCAGTCCTTTGGCGGACTTTTAGGGCAAATGATAATGCCAATTATCGGTATATTTATTGCCTGAGGTCTACTTACATCTTTTTTTATTCCCACAGGTTGAACACCGAATAAAGATCTTGCAGCCATGGTAGGTGTCGGAATTACTTATATAATTCCAATTTTAATTTGCTTTCTTGGTGGTTATAAAATTTACAAAATTCGAGGTGGTGCAATTGCTGGAGTTGTAGCAATTGGTGCGGTAGCTGCTGGTCAGTCAGAAATTTTTATAAATATTACTGGCGGTACAGCGCCAATGCTAGTTGCAGTTATGTTATTTGGTCCAATTTCAGCACTTATTTTAAAACACACAGAAAAATTTTGAATTAATAAAATTCCAAGCGGCTACCAAATGCTAGCAAATAATTTTTATCTTGGAATTCTCGGATTTGTGCTTTTATTCCCCGTTTATTATTTATCAATTTATTTTATCGGTTACTTTATTAAATCACTCGGATTTTTGACCCAAAAAATGGGAGAGTGAAAGTTATATCCTTTAATTGCCTTAATTGTTGAACCTGCAAAAATACTTTTTCTAAATAATGCAATAAATCACGGTGTTTTTACAACTTTAGGAACAATTCAAGTAACTGAAACTGGCAAGTCAATTTTATTTTTATTAGAATCAAATCCTGGACCAGGATTAGGGCTTTTACTATTCTATCTAATTTTTTCAAAAGAAAAACAAATTAAAGGACAAACAGCTTCTTCAATCCCAATCCATTTTTTAGGCGGGATTCACGAGGTTTATTTTCCTTTTGCTATTTTAAGACCAGTTTTAATTTTATCACTAATTGCTGGAGGTATTTTTGGAAATTCAATCTTACAAATTTTTAATGTTGGCGCAGTTGCTCCTGTCTCTCCAGGTTCAATTATTGCTCAGTATATCCAAGTAGAAAAATCGACAAATTCATTAGTTGGTATTACAATTGCGATTTTCGGATCCGCTATAGTGACTTTGCTAAGTGCCTGAGCTATCAATTTTTTAGCAAAACTACTAAATAAAAACAAGCAAAAAACTGAAAATTTAGACATTAACCATACAAAAAAATTGATTGAAAATGAAAAATTAAAAACAAAAAGTACTCAAAAATTAAATCCAAAAAAGATTGTTTTTGCTTGCGATGCGGGCATGGGTTCTTCTGTAATGGCTGCTTCAATTTTAAGGAAAGTTTTGAAAGATAATAATGTTGTTGACATTGAAGTTTCTAATTTAGCAATTGCCGATTTGACTGGTGAAGAAGAGCTTATTATCACAATTCAAAGTTTAGAAGATCGTGTTAAAGATAAAAATTCCAAAGCTAAAATTATTTCCTTAAGTCAATTTTTAGATAGAAAATCCTATGAAAATATAGCTACACAACTTAAAAATAATCAAGAAAATAAGGAAAATTTCTAATGAAAGTTGTTCATTTTGGAGCCGGAAATATTGGTCGCGGATTAATTGCAAAATTATATCAAGAAAATCAATTTGAAATTATTTTTGTTGATGTTAATGATAAATTAATTAATGAGCTAAATCAAAAAGGATTTTATTATGTTATTAACTTTGAAAATGGCCAAAAATATAAAGTGAGAAATTATTTTGCTATTAATCTAAGTGATGAAGAAAAATTATTAATGCATTTAAAAAACGCCGATCTGATTTCGACTTCTGTTGGATCCGAAAATTTAATTCATTTGAGGTCGATTTTTGCAAAATTAGCAAAAATTGAGCAAAATAGTAAACAAATTATCTGTTTTGAAAACGGATTTCGAGTTAGCAGTAACTTTAAAAAAGGTCTTGAAAACTGTAAATTTTGGCAATTTGTTGACACAACAATTGATCAAATTGCCCCGACTTCGACAGATTTAAATGTTTATACCGAAACATACTCAGAAATTATTATTAAAGAAGAAAAACAAAAAATTAAACTAAAGGGAGTAAAATATCTAGAAAATTTAGACTATTTTATTTTACGAAAATTATTTTTTGTCAACACTTTGCACTCGGGAATTGCATATTTGGCATATATTTTAAAATATAATTATATTCATGAAGCTTTAAATTCACCAGTAATTCAAAAATATATTAGCCAACTAAAAATTGTTTTAATTAAAGTGCTTTCATTCCAAAATACCTTAATTAATCAGCGCGAACTTGAGGTATATTTTGAAAAAACAATTAAAAGATTTGAAAATCCAATTTTACAAGACTCAATTATACGCGTTGCTCGGAATCCAATCACTAAAATAGGAAAAAATGAAAGATTTAATTTGTTATTGAAATATGCCAAGAATGCAAAATTAGAACCAAAAGAATTAGAGATAATTTATAGAACTTTTGCAAATATTTTAAATTATGACTCAAAACAGGATATCCAAGCAACAAAAATGCAGGAAAATCTTCTAAAAAATCGCGAAGAATTTTTAAAAATGCAAACAAATTTAGAAGATTTTGAAATCAAAACAGTGCTTGAATTTTATGATAATATAAAAGGGGGAAATAAATGGATTTAAAAATAGAAAATATCCAATTAAATCAAACTATTGAGTCAAAAAAAGAAGCATTTACAAAATTAATTGAAATTTTCCAAGCAAAACAATGTTGTAAATATGAATATTTACAATCAATGGAAAAACGTGATTTAGAATCATCAGTTGCTCTTGGAAACTATCTCGCCCTAGCACATGGAAATTATGAAAGTAATGATTTAATTTTTAAAAATTGTATCGAAATTATTCACTTAAAAAATACACTATACTGAGACGATCAACCAATTAGATTTATTATTGGGTTAGCCGTAAAAAATGTTGATCAGATTAATTATATAGAAAAAATAGGGCTTGCATTTATTGAAATTGAGAAAGTGGAAGAAATTTTAAATAGTGAAAATTTAACTAAAGAAAAAATCCTTAACTGAATAAATCAAGCCTAGAATTTAAATTTTATTAAAATTAATTGCTTTTTTGTTGACTAGCCCCTTTACCAAAAAAACAATTTGATCGATGGTTAAAAATTTTTATTGTTTTTGCAACTAATTAATATTATTTATGTATTTTAATAGTTTTTTATAAGGTAATAAAGCTTTAAATTTTTAGTGTAAATTATCTATGATCCATTAATTTGTACCTTTAGTCTGATAAGGAATTCACACTCAAAAAAACCTGTTTTAATAGAATAACAAAAATCCCGGCACTTTGGCGGGATTTTCTTTTAAGTTTTTAAATGTTATACTAGTTAATAAATCAACTTATTTTTTGATTGGTAATGGTCACATTTTCAAAATTTTGAAATTCAAAATTAATTGTCGCTACAAAATAGCATAAAAATTATTGGTTAGTTTGTGGTGGTTATTTTTGAAAGTATTAATTTATTTGTGCTTTGATTTTCTAAAAATTTATCTAATTTTAAATTTTTTTAGGAAGATAAAATCTAAAAATAGTACTTTTATAGGTTTTTTTACATTCTTCAACAGAAATAGTCAAAAGATTATTAGAAATTTGAAATAATTTGAGTTGTGATTGACCTATTCATACTGTGGCAATAACACCAATAACACAAAATATAAAACCAGTCATCACTGAATATATACTATCAGGAATAACAGATAAATCAGTACCCCTTGTTACAGCAACTGAATATGTTGTTGTAAACATAAAATAGTAAAATAAAGTAAAGCATGCAATTAAAAAAGGGACTAAAAATGATTCAACAATATAATATCTTAAATAAATCTTGTATAAAAATTTTCGTTTTTCTTCATAGTCGGGATCTTGTTCATTAAATTTGGAAGCGGTTAAAGGCATTTGACTTCTTAACCAAATACCATAAGTGAAAATACCGCTTCTAACTTGAGGTACATTTTTTTCAATTCTTAAAAGTTGAGGATACTTTTCTTTAAGTTTTTCATTTGACAAATTCAAAGCCTCTTTTTTGTATTTGGAAATAAATCAAATGTATCTTGAAAGGTTAACAAAAACAAGCAAAAAAATCGAACCAAAAACAAATATTCTTATAATAAGTATATGGTCAGGAAAAAATAATTGAAAAAGTGTGCTTGATATAAAAATAAGTAATAAAAAAAAGTTTAAAGCAACATAAAGGGGTTTAAAAAATAATAGTTTATGAAGTACTAAAATTGATTTCATTTTAATAACCACCTGCAATAATTTTTTCTAAATCAAGTCTAAATTATATACTAATTTAGGTATCATATAACCTAAAAAAAATAGAAATTATTTTCCCCTAATTGGCTAATAATGCGAAATTAAATTAGATTTCTATTTGAAAAAATCCATAAAAATTTAAAACAGAAAATTACGAACACTCCCTAAAACTTTAAATTTTAGTTTAAATTATTTATGCAAAATTAACTTATGCCTTTATTCTAATAAGAAATTCACACACAAAACAAGGCTTGTTTTTAGTACAACAAAAAAATCCCGCCACTTTGGCGGGAGTTTCCTTCAAGTTTTGAATTGTTATACTAGTCAATAAATCAACTTATTTTTTGATAAGCAACGCACACATTTTTAAAATTTTGACCTTAAATATTAATTGTGCTACAAAATAGCATAAAAAATCATTGATTAATTTGTGGTGGTTATTTTTTGAAAGTATTAATTTATTTGTGATTTAATTTTCTAAAAAGTTTATGCAATCTTAATTTTCTTTAGGAAGATAAAATCTAATAAAAATACTTTTAAAGCTTTTTTTAGATTCTTCAACAGAAACAGTCAAAAGATTTCTAATAACTTGTATTAATTTGATTGTTGATTGATTTAATCATACTCAGGCAGCAAAGCCAACAACAAGAAATATAATACCAGTTATGAACGCATATGTAAAATTAGGAATAACAGATAAATTATTATCTTTTGTTGAAACCGCTATTGTAATTATAAAATAGTAAGATAAAGTAGTGAATGCAATTGAAATAGTAATTAAAAATAATTGAACAATCTGAAATTTTAAAATAATTTTGTATATAAATTTTTGTTTTTCTTCATAGTCGGGATCTTGTTCATTAAATTGAGAAGCAATTAGAGGCAATTGAAATTTTAACCAAGTATTATAATCTGAAATTCTTTTTGCAAATCGAGCAGCATTTTTTTCAATTTTTAAAAGTTTGGGAAACTTTTTTTCAACTTCTTCATTTGATAAATTCAAAGCCTCTTTTTTGTATTTGGGAATATATCAAATGTATCTTGAAAAGGTAAAAAAAGCAAGCAAAAAAATCGAACTAAAAATAAATATTCTTAAAATAAGTAAATGTTCGGGAAATAAGTATTGAAAAGGTGTGCCTAATAGAATAATAATGAATAAAAAAACGCTCGGAACAACATAAATAGGTTTAAAAAATACTAGTCTAAAATGTAGTAAAATTGATTTCATTTTAATAAACACCTGCGATAATTTTTTCTAAATCAACCTAGATTATTATACTAATTTAGATATAATAGACCCTAAAAAATTATAAACTATTTTTAAGAAGTTCACTAACATCTTTTTTGGAATATTTTAATGATATAAAACAATAGATAAGAAAAATAAGTAAGCCAGTTGAGAATCAAATCTAAATGAAATTGATAAAAATTTGTCTATAAGATGAACTTATAAAATCAGGGAGTGTTCATAATTTTGTGTTTTAACTTTGATTTTCTAAAAAATTTATCCAATCTTAATTTTTTTTAGGAAGATAAAATCTAAAAAAAGTACTTTTATAGGCTTTTTTACATTCCTCAACAGAAATAGTCAAAAGATTTTTAGAAATTTGTATTATTTTGGTTTTTGATAGATTTATTCACACTATGGCAAACATACCAAGAATATAAAGTACAACACTAGTTACTATCGAATATATAAGACTATAATTAACAGAAAAATTATTAGTTCTTGGAGTAACCGAAAATGTTCATGCAAATATAAAATAGAAAGATAAGGTAAGGCATGCAATTACAATAACAACTAAAAATGATTCAACAATGTATAATCTTAAATGCATCTTGTATAAAAATTTTTGTTTTTCTTCATAATCAGGATCTTGTTCATTAAATTCAGAAGCAATAAAAGGTAATCTAGTTCTTAGTCAAAATTCATAATTTAAAACGGGCGTTGCATATAGAGGTAAATTTTTTTCAATTCTTAAAAGTTGAGGATACTTTTCTTTAAGTTTTTCATTTGATAAATTCAAAGCCTCTTTTTTGTATTTGGAAATAAATCAAATGTATCTTGAAAGGTTAATAAAAATAAGCAAAGAAATTGAGCCAAAAACAAATATTCTTAAAATAATTATATGTTCAGGAAATGCTAATTGGAGAGGTGTGCTTATTAGAAAACTCAACGATAAAAAAACGTTTGAAACAATATAAAGGGGCTTAAAAAATAATAGCTTATAAAATAGTAAAATTGATTTCATTCTAATAACTACCTGCGTTGATTTTTTTCTAAATCAAGTCTAAATTAGCACACTAATTTAGATATAA
Source organism: Mesomycoplasma ovipneumoniae (assembly GCF_038095975.1). Classification (NCBI taxonomy): domain Bacteria; kingdom Bacillati; phylum Mycoplasmatota; order Mycoplasmoidales; family Metamycoplasmataceae; genus Mesomycoplasma; species Mesomycoplasma ovipneumoniae. The sequence goes on from NZ_CP146003.1 coordinate 137,963, forward strand.
TATGACCTAGAAATTATAAACTATTTTTAAGAAGTTCAGTAACAGGTTTTTTGTAATATCTTAACGATATGAAGAAATAGATAAGAAAAATAAGTAAGCTAATTGAGAATCAAATTACAATGAAATTGATAAAAATTTGTGTGTAAGTTGGACTTATAAAATCAGTGGTTGTTATCAAGCTATAAAAATATGGCATGCTAGGCAAACTTATTATTAGCCCTGATATTAAAATTAAGGAAGAAATTGCAAAAATATTTAATATGTGTAGGAAAAAGATTTTTTTAGTTTTTTCGCCTAGTGATTTAAGAATTCCAATTGATTTTAATTTTGATTGTGTTAGATTTTTTGCATAAAGAACTGAAAAAACTACCAATAAAACTATAAGAATTACTTGGATAGCAAGTAGTACTGCTTTTACTAAAAAAGTGGAGCTTAAAAGTAAAATTTTTATTGAGTCAAGATCTTTTGAATATCAATAATTTGGGAAATCTTTCTTAAATGAGTCTAAATTTTCATTGATATTGTCAGATTTTAAAAATATTCTTGCACCTCGTGGTCTTATTTCGTTTCTATATTCATCACCGTCATTGCGCATTATGATTTGGTTCTTAAATTCAGGTCTTTGTTCTTCGGGAGTGCCAGTTTCAGATTTTTGTTCCTGCAAATGTTGGTTTTCCTTTAGATCGAAAGTTCCGACTATTTTAAAAGGAATATTTTCTCCATTTTTGTTTGATAATTCAACTTTAGACCCTATTTTTAGTTTCTCGTATTTATCGATTTTAAAATTATTGTTTTTGTTTAATTCAGTAGCTCTATTGTTAAAATCATCTATAAGATTATTTATTTCATCAATAGTGTTAACTGAAACAACAATTTCATCTTTATTTTTAGGAAGTTCACCATCACTAATTTTTAAATTTTCTACCTTTAAATCTTTTAAAAAATTTTGTTTATCAACATAAAATACGTTAAAATTTCTTACATTTAAAAGACGGATTGTTAAGGCGTCGAAAGGCGAATCACCGCCTGTGTTTTTGGGAAAAGCTTCATTAATTTTTTTTGCTAAATTATGATGTAAAAAAGAGGGTATTTTGCCAAAGGCATCAATCGAATGGTTTACTCCGACAATAGTAGCCTCAAAAATTGTTGCATTTTTACCAACATTCGAATGACGTATATCTTTAATTTGAATTTTTTTGCCAATAGGATCAGTAATTTTTAATTTTTCGACAACTGAATTTGAAATAATTATCTCATCTTCATTTTGTATAAGATTACCTTGAACGTTTTTGTCGTCAAATTTAAATCTATTTTTAAAAAAATCAGATTGGTCGATTAATTCAATAGAATTTTTCTCAGAAATTAATTCTTTGCCGTTATTATTATAAGCAAAAGCAAAGGTTTCAGTTAAATAAACAGGAATAATTTTATTAACAATGTCTTTTTTAGCATTGAATTTCTCGATTTCTTCCTCAAAAAATGGTGATATTCCCTTTTTTTGAACCTCTAAAGAATCTAAATTGTATTGAAGAATTCGTTGCGAGTCAACAGCATTGGCTTGCGTATCAAGTGTAGCAAATAAATTTAGACTTAAAATACTTATTAGAAATGTGATAATTAGTAATGCTGTAATAATTATTTTATTTTTAAAATCTAGCTTCAAAAATAAAATAATTGATTTTAATTTGTCACTTATTTTTAAAGGTTTTTTTTCAAATTTAAAATTATAATCAGTTTTATTTAAAGATTTGCCCTTATTTATTTCTTCGATTTTATCAATTTCTAATACAGATTCATTTTTTAGATAAATTATTCTATCACCGTATTTTTTAGCAAGATCCAAATTGTGGCTAACTATCAAAATAGTTTTATTTTTCTTTAATATTTGTATTTTTTCAAAAAGAATTTCAGCATTTTCAACATCAAGATTTCCAGTAGGCTCGTCTAATAAAATAAAGTCAGATTCACGCGCTAATGATCGCAAAATTGCAATTCGTTGTTTTTGACCGCCCGATAAATCACTCACTTTATTTGCTAAATTTTCTTTTGAAATATTAACAAAACTTGCGTTTTCTTCAATATTCTTTTCATCAATATTAAAATTTATTGCATTTGTGCCAATTTTAATATTTTCCATACCAGTAGCAGATTCAATTAGGTTAAAATCTTGAAAAACAACGTCAATTAAAGGGTTTTTAACAACTTTGTTATCTTTATAAAAAAGAATTTCTCCTTTATCTTTTTGACTAAAATTAGCAATCAGGTTAATAAGAGTAGTTTTCCCAATTCCAGAAGGTCCAACGACAAAGACCAACTCATTGGAAGGAATGTCTAGGCTAAAATTTTTAAAAATAGCTCTTCGGTTAAAATTTTTAGTTAGATTTTTAATTTTTATCATTTTTAAGTAGCCAATCTATTTGATAAGTCATATAAATAGTTTTAATATTCAAAAAGTGTGTTTTACCTATTTTTCTATCAATTTTATCTAAAATATCTTGTTTTAGTAATGAAATAAATTTTTCTAATTTAGTAGAGTCTATTTGGTGTTCCAATTTTGATTTAATTGCGCTTTGAAATTCAATATACCAAAAAAGATGTTCTAAAAATTCAGCGTTATTTATATTTTTTTCATCAAGATTTTGGTTTATAAATTCAACAATTTCCTTGTTGTCGTCTAATTCATTTTTAAAAATAAACTTAATAAATAAGTTAATAAATTTTAAAAAAAATGGAGCATTTTTTTCTAGTTTTGCATTCATAATATTGTCAAAAATTTGCTTGGAAACATTAATTTTTGCCGGCTTGTCTGTATTATAAAAATTATTTAATAAGGCAATTGTTTTAGACAAATAAAAAAAATCAATTGGTTTTTTTACAAATTTACTATAACCAATTATTGTATTTAAAAAATCTTTTTGACTCTTTAAAAAATCGGGATGAGTCTTAATTGAAAAAAATACATAATTATATAAGTCTGCAAAAAAATCAGGATTATTTTCCGGTTTTTCCGTTGTTTGATTAAATAAGGTTTCTATTGTTTGATTTATTTTTTGTACTTGATTATCTTTTTTCTCGCTTAATTCTAAAATCTGCTTTACAAAAATAGTTTTTGTGATATCAGCCTCTTGACGAAACAATCTATTTTCAAGAACATAATCTACAATTTCTTCGCTTTTTTTAAGTAATTCGGGTTCTAAATTTTTATTATTTCCAAAATAATAGTAAAGAAGTACACCGGCATAGTCCCGAGTATCACCGTTTGTTTTAAAATTTACCAATCAGTTTTTAGTAAACTCATTTATTTTTGACAAATACTCTGAAGAATACTTATAAAAATTCTTGCTAAAGTGGTAAAAACTAAATATTGGATAAAGTAAAATGTCCAATTTTCTTATATTTTCTTCTGTTTCCTGATTTTCAATGATTTGTCTAAAATATTTATCCCATTTTTCAATTAAAATATTTATTGATTTTTGTTTTTCTTTTATAATATCAGAAAAATGATTGTTGCCTAAAGTATTTATTATTGATAAAATCGAGATATATTTTTTCGTGAGTAGTGAATCTTTATTGTCTAGTGATTCGGGATTTTCACTCCCGTTCAACAATACTTCTTCGCTTTCAAAATTCATTTTCTTGAATTCGGTGCTAATTCAATCTTTAATATCGAAATATTTTAGAAAATCATGCCCATTTAATTTAAAATAGTAAATATTTCATGCTAAATCTCAAAAGTCATCTTTGATATCAATAAACTGTTTTTTATTTTTGTCATAGTATCTTGAAATAAAATTAACGAGTTTAGGAACATTATTAATTGGGTTAATGTTAAAATGAATATTGCTTACTTCGTATTCACCACTCAAACCAAATCCCGGCCTTTGCATTATAGTAGGCACATCTTTTAATAGTGATTTGACCTTGTCAAATTGATTAATGTTATTCGACATTTTTAAAATTGCTAAAATTTGGTTTGCAGATTCGTAATCATACTCTACCTGAAAATTACTTTTTAGAGCATAGTCACTTTTTTGTGTACCTTTTTTTAACTCGCCTTCTAAAATAAAACTGTTTATTTTTTCTAGATCAGAATTAGAAAAAATAGATGCCGATTTTAAATTACTAGTTAATGTTTTGGGTTCAAATTTATTTATTTCAACTTCAACAGACCTAGTAAGAGCATAATAAATTAAAGGGACACTTATAGCAATTGATCCCAAACTAGCACCAATAATTGAAAAAATAACTCATTTTTTTGTAAAAATTTTAGGTATCATGACTGTTCCTCTAAATTTTGGGATAATTTTGAAACTTTATAAAAAGAAGATTTAGCAATATATTTGTAACTTTTCCTTCATTGCATTCAGTTCTTGCCGACGTTAAGTTGCTAAATGCTGTTATTTTGTATTTTCAACCCTAATAGTTTTATCAGTTCTAGCAATTTATGATTATAACTAGTGATTGAGTTAGTAAGATAACCATTTTAATCAATTAAAACATCTAGATTTGCACTCGAATTAGCTGAAAATTCACCATCAAATTTTATTTAGGTCTAGTGAATTTTTCTTTATTTTTTTGTAATTGTCATAAATTTTCCTTAATAAATTTTTATTTATAAATTAGAGTTAGTTATAATTTTATCATACTAAATCAAATAACAAAGAACAAAATAATAAAAATACAAAAATATAATTTTTGTTAAAAAATGTTAAAAATTATATTTTTATTCATAGCTAATTTTACAAACTATAAATTCTATAAATATAAAACAAAATTTTAATATTCAGCTACTTTTTCTACCAATTTATGTTTTTTTATGTTACAATTTTGGCAATTTCAATTACTAATTCAACAAAATTACAATTATATTTTAAGCGTTAAGTTAGTTTTTCTTTTTTAAAAATCAACAACAAAAGGCAAAAACATGAATTTTGATGATTACAAAAAATTATTTTATTAAATAATTTCCCCACAATAATAGTGCCATTTTACCAAAAAAGTATAAATAAAATCACAATGAAACGTTAAATTCATTATAATATCATAAAAAGGTCATAAAAAATACAAGCGATATTCAGAAATGATAAAAAATATATCTTTAAAAACTTCTGGTTTTAGTATTTGCCTTGAATGATTGCTATTATTTATAATAAACAAATCTAAATCCGCAAAGTTGAGTTAATCCCTAGAGAAGTAAGTTTGGAAATTTTACCATAAAAATGCAAGAAATTATTAGCCAAATAGCATCGTTAATTTGCAAATTCAATAAAGAAAATAATTTGAATTTGCAAATTTTTCTAAAAGGAAGTTATCTATTTTGGAAGGAAAATTTTATAAGTCGAAAGCCCAACGATTTGGATTTAGGTTTTGTAAATTGCTCCTTTAGACAACGCCAAGAATTTATTAATTTTATTTTGCAGGAAAAAAATGCTCAATTAATAAAAAAAGACGACAATTTACAAATACTTAGAATTAATGGTTTTATTATTGAATTTATAGTATTAGAAACAATAAACAAGCAATTTTTAAAAGAATCCCAATACAAAAATATTTATGAATTAAAGATCAAGTATGCTTTTTTTCAAAAAATTACAATGATGGGTTATGTTCTAAGTCCAGTTTTTCCACATGATTCAAATAAAAAAATGCTAAGTATAATTGATGATTTGAGCATTTCCTGAAATATACTAAGTAAAAATCCAGACAATATTAATTATCAAAGCGAGAAAAATTTCTTTCAAAATAGTCTATGAAATAGTTTCTTTATTTATTGGTTTTATAATTATGACAAAATGCTTGATAAATATTTTGATTTTTTAAAATTAAAAAGCTACAATGATTATTTTGACCAATCGTTAAAAAATTATATCTATAATTTTTTAACTTTTATAAAAGAACAATTTAAAAGCAATTTAGATTTTTTTGACAAAATACTAAAAAACAAGTTAATTTATACAAATATGATGTTAAATTTCTTGAATTTCCCATCAATTCCAGGTTTTGAAAAAAAGTATGTCGAAAAACTGTTTGGCGATAATATTCATAAAAAAACAAACGGCGGTTATTTATCAAAAAATAATAAGAATAACAATGTTTTATTCATAAATCACAGCGATGAAGTAGGCGGCATTGCAATAGCTGGTGAGGTTTTTAATCAAGGAACAACTTATTTTGACTCAGGTGTTTTTGAAATATTTGACCAGAATTCAGAAAAAATTAATGAAATTTCTTGTGTCAAAGTTGACAATCTACTTTTTTCTGAAGAAAAAAGTCCTAAATAGAAGATAAAAATGCAACGTATGATATAATAATATTATTGTTGCATTTTTTTATTTAGGAAGTATCATGGAAAAAAGAAAATTTAAACATTTTAGTTTCGAAGATTTAGTAAAAATTGAGTTTTTATTGCAGAACAATAAAAGTATTAGGTATATCGCTAAACAACTTAATGTTTCGCCCTCAACTGTCTCAAGAGAAATTAAAAGAAATCTAAATGAATATGGAATTTATGAAGCTAATTTAGCAATAACAAAAAGACGAAAAAGATATTATCATAGGTATTATTTTAGATTTGTTGAGTTAGGAAAATATGAGGAATTTAGCAAAATTTTTGCAATAAAATACGACAAAAAAGTCCATGGAGTTAAAGCGACATATTTTTATATAGCAGAAAATTTTCCGAACATTGAAAGACCGTCTTTAAAGACTGTTTTTAACTGAATCAAAACTAATAAATGGGTAATAGTTAGGAGTGACAGACTCAGACAATATTACAAAAAAGGTGGAAAAAGAACCAGAAATGCCGTGCAAAGATTAGTTCCAGCAGGCTATGTAAAACCCATTTGAGCACGCGATAAATCCATAGATTCAAGGCAAGATTTTGGACATTGAGAGCTAGATTTAGTTGTTGGCAAAAAGACTAGCGGACACGATAGTATCCTTACCTTAGTAGAAAGAAAAACCAGAAAATTATTTGCTAAAAAAGTACGAAATAAAAATCCCAGAGCCATCAATAAAGCCATCAAAGATCTTGCAAATGAAAATAATTTACATATCAAAACTATCACTTGCGACAATGGATTGGAATTTGAGCAAATTGCATTATTGGCATATTGGTTAAAAATAATAGTTTATAAAGCAGAGCCATATGCTTCATTTCAAAGAGGTTCTAACGAGCATGCCAATGGATTAATTAGAAGGTTTTATCCAAAAGGTTTTGATTTCAACCTAATCAGCGATGATGATTTGCAAAATACAATTGGTAAAATTAACTCAATGCCTAGGGAAATTTTTAATTGAAAATCCGCTTTAGAGGTCTTTAATGATAACTTGGTGATTTAAGGTTTAAAAAAAATCGCCAAACGGCGGTTTTAAAAATATCTTTGTGTTGCATTTATATTTTTAATTTGGGACTTTTTTCTGAAGAAAAAAGTAGAAAAATAAATCGGCCTAATTTAAAGTGTCTTGGAATCCCTGAAAATGGAATTTACCAAGTTTTACCCAAAAGTGAGGTAAAAATTTCCGGATTTACTATCTTTTGCCGAAATCAAGATAATAAAATTTCTAACATATTAACTAGAATTCTTTTGGATATTGATAAAAATTTTGATATTCTTCTGACAACAAAAGAAGAAATTCAATTACAGGGAACAAAAGATTTTTTTGTTACTAATCAAATTAAAAAATACAAATTTTTGGTCAATATTGACGTCTGTGAGGACCAAAATTGAGATAATGAAGGTATAAAAATTAGAGTAGCTGATAATTTTACGGCACATAATATTGTTTTTTATAACAAAATTGTTGAAATTTTTCAAAAAAATAGTATTTCTTTTAAGCCTTATTTTGGCTCAGGTTCAACTGATATCACTAATTTTCAAAATCAAAATGCCATAACTTTATCAATTCCCGCGTCAAAAATACATTCTAATTCCTCGATGTCACTAATAAAAAATTTTTTCTTTTTGCTTTGAATTTGCAAGGAAATAAATGACAATATTTTTTAAAAATTCAATCAAATTTACTAGTTCACTTAGCACTTCGCTTATAGGTTCAGAAGCTTTTAAGTTTAGTTCGTCTTTATACATATTTAAAATTACAGGTGATTTTTGGCTTGTTACAATTTTATATTTGTTAATTCAAATACCTAATTTGGTAGTTTATTTATTTAGTAGTAAAATTGTCCAAAAATGAAAAAATGACAAAATTATTCTATTAATTTCAGATATTTTGAGTGTTTTTTGTTTATCTTTCTTGTTGATTATTTTTTTTAGTCTAGCTAATAGTCAACTTTTTACTTTTTCAATAATATTAATTTTAGTTAATACATTGCTTGGTTTTATCCATGCTTTTCGATTTATTTATTTGAAAAATATTGTTTATTATCTAGCAAATAATGAAAAACAGATGCAAAATATTAATGTTTTTTCCTCTTTTGCAACAGCAATGGGATTTTTAATTTCGGCAGTATTTGCCTTAGTCATTTACTCAAGACTTGATTTTTATTGAATGGTTTTGTTTAATATGGCTACCTATTCAATTTCAGGTCTGCTTTATTTTTTGTTAAAATTAAATGCAAAAAAATTTGATTTTGCCCTTAGTCACCAAGAAAATTTCAAAGAAAATGACAAAAAAATTTCAACTTATAAATGAGTTTTTGTCTTAGCTGGCCATTTTATTGTTGCAATTTTCTTTTTACCAAGAACAACGCTATTTCCGCCGGTTTTTGAATATATTAACTCTCAAAGTAAAGTTGAGATTTTTAATTACCAGCAATTAGCAACATGATTCAATATTGGTTTTTCGTTTGCTTCAGTTTTAGGAACAATCATCAGTTTTTTAATACTAAATAAAACAAGGAAAAAAATTAGCATTATTTGACTTTTGGTTGGCCTGCTAATATTAGGTTGAATTTGGCCTTTTGTTGCTTTTATCAAAAATCTAAATGTTCAATTTTATTCATATATGATAATTACTAGTTTTAATCAGTTTATATTTTCGTTGTTTTTCCCAACTTTTTCCAGTTTGTCATATTTATTTTTTAGTAAAGAAAAATTCCATGTCCAAAACGGAATTTCACTAGTAACTAGAGCGATTTTTTACACTTTAGTTACAATTGCTACAACCGCAACTTTTATTTATCTTTCATTTTACTTTTCATTTTTAATATTTATGGTTCTCATCTCAGTTTTGGGCTTGATAGTCATTTTTAGCTACTGAAAAATTAAAAAATTAACTATTAAAAAAGTTAAAATCAAAACTACAAAAAGCTAGAAAACCTATAAATTCTTATAATTCTTATATTAATTTAGAAAAAATCATTTTTTGTCTTTTGTTTTAAGGGATTTGCATGTATAATAAATAAGCATTTATTCGAAGAAAAGTTTTCTTATTTTTTGCTTTGGTAAAATTTCTCTAAAAAATATTTACAAAGATAAGAAAATTTTTCCTTTTTTTGTTATAATTAATCTTTACATTGTAAGGACTATGAAACATAAGGTTGCAATACACGAGAAGGAGTTGTTTTTGTGTATTGGTTTTTATGTAGAGTCCGTTCAAAAATATGAACAGGAGCAACTCACTTATTTTTATGAGCACAACATCAATAAAAATTAAGTTCAAATCGTTTGACCATCGTCAAATTGATGCTGCTGCTAAAAAGGTTATTCTTTTAGCACGTGAACTTAATGTCGAGACATGTGGCCCGGTACCGCTGCCAACTTCAAGAGCGATTTATACAATTTTGAGATCTGTCCACGTTAATAAAAAATCTCGTGAACAATTTGAAAGTCGCACTCACAAACGGCTAGTAATTTTAAAAGTTTCGCCAAACAATCAAAAAGCAGTTACAGAAAAAATTTCACGAACACAATTGCCAGCTGGCGTTTGATTAGAAATCGAGGTAAATTAAAATGAAAGGAATTTTAGGTAGAAAAATTGGAATGACACAACTTTTTACAGTTGATGGTATTTCAATTCCTGTTAGCGTCATTGAAGTTCCTGAAAACATAGTTACAAAAATTCTTACAAAAGAAAAAGATAACTATGAAGCAATTCAGCTCGGTGTTTTTGATAAAAAGCAATCAGCTCACAAAAAACCTGAACTAGGTCATTTTGCAAAAGCTGATACTAAACCGAAAAAATTTGTTCGTGAATTCCGTGATTTTCCAGGTTTAAAATTAGGTCAAACCATTAATGTTTCAATTTTTAGTGCTGGTGAATTTGTTGATGTAATTGGAACTTCAAAAGGAAAAGGTTTTGCTGGCCCAATTAAACGTCACAATCAAGCAATTGGACCTAGATCTCACGGTGGTGGGGGTGGTTCAAAACCAATTCGTCAAACTGGTTCACTTGGAGATATTTCCGGAAACAAAGTTGTTAAAGGAATGACAATGCCAGGACGTCTTGGACATTCTCGTGTAACTAAACAGTCACTTGAAATTGTTAAAGTTGACCAGGAAAATAATTTATTAATAGTAAAAGGTTCAATTCCTGGTCCAAAAAAATCATTTGTTATGATAAGAACAGCAATTAAAAAATCAACTTCTAAAACTCCCATTAATCTTTTTGAAGTTAGTCCCAAAGATCAGGAGTTAAAACATGAATAAAAATACACCAATTTCAATTCAGAGCGCAAAATACGAAAATATTGTTAAATTTAACCCTGATAAAGCTCTTCCAGAAGTTTTATTTGAAAAAAGAGAACTAAAAACTCAAGCTATTTTTGACTCAATTTTGGCCGAAAGAGCCTCACGTCGTTTTTCAACTCACAAAGTTAAAAACCGTGGTGAAGTTTCAGGGACAGGTAAAAAACCTTGAAAACAAAAATCAACCGGGAAAGCCCGTGCTGGATCAAGAAGATCACCAATTTTTGTTGGCGGGGGTCGTGCTTTTGGACCGACAACTTTAAGAAATTACACTCTAAAAGTAAACAAAAAAGTAAAAAAACTAGCTTTTTTTGGCGCCCTTTCCCAACTAGCACAAAATCACCAAGTTTTAGTAAATGATTTTTCAATGGACAAAATTTCAACTAAACTTCTGGTAGAACAGTTAAAAACCTTTAAAATTGATAAACTTCGTCACATTTTAATCGCCTCAACTGATACAAATTTATTTTTATCAGCAAGAAATTTACCAAATGTCGAGTTAGTAAAACCTAATTCAATAACAGTTGAATCACTAGTAAAAACTGATTTGCTAATCATTTCCGAAAATGATATTTCAAGTCTTAAAAAAAGGATTGAAGATGAACGTAAATAATATTATTAAAGGTCCAATTTTAACTGAAAAATCCTACCAGTTAATGTCTCAAGGAGTTTATTCTTTTAAAGTAAGTCCGACAACAAATCGTTCTGAGACAAAAAAAGCTGTTGAATACATTTTTAATGTCAAAGTTGAAAAAGTTAATATTTTCACTGTTCCCAAAAAAGAAAAAAAACTAGGAAAATCACGTGGTTTTAGTACTAAATACAAAAAAGCATTTGTAAAATTAAAACCAGGATACACAATTAATCTTTTTGAGGACGAGACTCCAGCAGCAGGAAGCATTGACCAAACCAACAAAGACCAGCAAGAATTTAGTCAACAAATTGAAGAAAAAAGAGCTGAGCTAGAGCAAAAAAATCAAGAAATAGCCCAAAAACTTGCAAAAAAACAGGCAGCCGAAAGTCAAAAAACTGAGGAAAATCAGCCTGAAAACCAAACTAACGAACAAGGAGAGACAAACTAATGGCGCTTAAATATTATAAACCAACAACAAACGGCCGTCGTCATATGTCTTCACTTGATTTTGGCGCAAATTTAACAACAAACAGACCAGAAAAGTCTTTGCTTGTAACTTTAAAAAAACACTCAGGCCGTAATGCTCAAGGTAAAATTACCGTTAGACATCAAGGTGGACGGCACAAAAGAAAATACCGTCTAATTGATTTTAAAAGAAACAAAGACAATATTCCCGCAATTGTAAAAACAATTGAATATGACCCAAATCGTTCAGCAAATATCGCCCTTGTTTCTTATATTGACGGTGAAAAACGTTACATTTTAGCACCTAAAAATCTAAAAGTAGGACAAAAAATTTCCTCCGGTCCTGAGGCTGATATTCTTGTTGGAAATTGCTTGCCGCTTAAAAATATTCCTGAGGGTACTTTTGTTCACAATCTCGAACTCCATCCAGGAGCAGGGGGTCAACTAATTCGTTCAGCCGGAACTTGAGCCCAAATTCAAGGTCGTGATGAAAACGGAAAATACGTTATTCTTAAACTAAAATCAGGAGAATACCGTCGAATCTTATCTACTTGCCGGGCAACTGTTGGTGTAGTTGGAAATGAAGAAAATTCACTTGTTAACATCGGAAAAGCAGGAAGAAATCGTCACAAAGGAATTAGACCAACCGTTCGGGGATCAGTAATGAATCCAAATGATCACCCACATGGAGGTGGAGAAGGTAAACAACCAATTGGACGTAAAACTCCACTTACTCCTTGAGGTAAAAAAGCACTGGGAGTTAAGACAAGAAATCCTAAAAAAGCTTCAACTAAATTGATAATCCGTTCAAGAAAGGAATCTAAAAAATAATGGCTCGTTCACTTAAAAAAGGTCCATTTGCTGATGAGCATCTTCTTAAAAAAGTTGATGATGCAATTATGAAAAACTCACGCAAACCAATTAAGACTTGATCACGCCGGTCAACTATTTTCCCTCAGTTTGTTGGTCTAACTTTTTTGGTCCACAATGGCAAAATTTTTAACGAAGTTTATGTTACCGATGATATGGTAGGCCACAAATTAGGTGAATTTTCACCAACAAGAACTTATTATGGGCATGGAAAAGACAAGGCTAAAAAGAAATAAAAGGACAGTATAAATGAATTTAGATAACAATAATTATGCAGTTGCTTCTTTAAAAACCCAAAGAATTTCTGCCTCAAAAGCACGCCTTGTTGCTAATTTAGTTAAAAATAAACCTGTCTTTGAAGCCCTTTCAATTTTAGCCCATACTAATAAAAAAGCATCACCAATTTTTCGAAAACTAATCAATTCTGCCATTGCCAATGCAATTAATAATCATGGTCTTGAACAAGCAAATTTAGTTGTAAAATCAGCGATTGTTAATGAAGGTCCAACACTAAAACGTTTTCGTCCACGGGCAAAAGGATCAGCAAGTCAAATTCTTAAAAGAACTTCTCATTTCAAAGTCGTTCTTGCAGCCCTAGACAACAGTCAAGATTCAAATACTTTTGAGACTTTTGACTCTGAAAGTACAACTTCTGCTGAAGTTTTACCAGAAACTAACAATCAAGACTTAAATCCAAAACAAGGAGAAAAATAATGGGACAAAAGGTAAATCCAAATGGTTTCCGTTTTGGAATAACAAGAGCTCATAATGCAATTTGGTATGCAGACAAAAATAAATTTGCCACTAATTTGTTAGAAGATGTTAAAATTCACCGTTTTTTTGAAAAATTAACCCGTGAATACCAAATTGGAAACACAATAATTCGTCGTGATCGCAATAATGCAATTACTGTTTTAGTCTATACAGCAAGACTTGGTTCATTTCTTGGATCTTCAGGCGAAAATCTGAAAAAAATTGTTGAACAACTAAAAAAAACTCTTAAAAACCGTAAAATTGTTTTACACATTGATGCAATTGAAATCACAAATCCTGAATTAAATGCAAAATTAATGGCTGAAACAATCGCCCAAAAACTTGAACAACGTGGATCCTACCGAATTGCGCAAAAATTTGCAATTCGAACCGCACTAAAAGCGGGGGCAAAAGGGGTAAAAACACTTGTCTCTGGTCGTCTTAATGGTGTTGAAATGGCTCGTTCTGAAGGTTATGCCGAAGGTGAAATGAAATTGCACACTTTACGTCAAAATGTTGAATATGCAACCGCAATTGCAAAAACAACTTACGGAATTTTGGGCGTTAAAGTTTGAGTCTCACTTGGTGAGTCAAGACAAAAAATTGATATTGAATCTGTCATAAGAAGTGATAAAAGGAGATAAAAATGTTGCAACCAAAAAAAACTAAGCACCGTAAAACTTTCCGTCTTTATCACGATAAACGGGAAGCACACTCAGGAAATTTTCTAGCCTTTGGTGACTACGGACTTCAAGCCGTTGGCTCAGCTTGAATTTCTGCAGCCCAAATTGAAGCTGCCCGTATTGCAATTACAAGAAGAATGGGACGTGAAGGTCAAGTTATTATTCGAATTTTTCCACATTTGTCCTTAACTTCTAAGCCAATTGGAGTTCGAATGGGATCTGGAAAAGGTTCAGTTGATCGTTGAGTCGCTGTTGTTAAGAAAAATACAATGATGTTTGAAATTAAAGGTGTAAAAGACGATGTTGCTCGTGATGCACTTCGACTTGGTGGGCATAAATTACCACTAAAATGAAAAATAGTAACTATATCTTAGGAAAATAATGGAATATAAAGAACTTTTAAAAAAAACACCAAGCGAACTTAATGCACTTCTTCTTGAATACCGTTCTGAATTATTTACTTTAAGATTTAAAAATCAAAGTTCAAATTTAGATCAAACTCATAAAATCAGCCAGATTCGTAAAATAATTGCCCGAATTTTAACAATTCTATCTGAGCAAAAATTAGCCCAAAGTCCAAAGCCAAAAAAACTCACCAAAAAGCAAAAAAAAGCACAAAAAGTCGTATTTGCAAAATCGCCAAAATCAATCAAAGCCCATTTTAATGCACATATCAAGCCGCTTTTAGCCCCAAAAATTCAAACAAAACCAGCAGAAATGAGTAGCCAAAATGAACAATAATTTAGAAAAAATGCCCCAAAAGCGTAATCTTCGTAAAACACTGCAAGGAAAAGTGATTCGCACTTCTGATAAAACAATAATGGTTTCTGTTGAGACAGCTTATAAACATAAACTTTATGGAAAACGGTTCAAAAAAACTAAAAAATTTGCAACTCATGACCAAGCAGGAACAGCAAATGTTGGTGATTTTGTTAAAATAGCAGAATGCCGTCCAATTTCAAAAACAAAACATTTCCGTCTAGTTGAAGTTTTACAAAAAAAAGGAGAAGTCTAAAATGGTTCAAGAACAATCTCGTTTAAATGTTGCTGACAATTCGGGCGCAAAAATTGTTGGTGTAATCAGAAATTTAGGTGGATCTGTTAAAAAAACTTCAAATATTGGTGACATTGTTGTAGTTTCTGTTAAAAAAGCAATTCCTAACGGAATGCTCAAAGAAGGACAAGTTGTAAAAGCACTAATTGTCCGTTCAACATACGGTCTTCGTCGTCCGAATGGTTCACATATAAAATTTGATGACAATGCAGTTGTAATTATCAAAGAGGATGGAACCCCAAGAGGAACACGTGTTTTTGGACCAATTGCCAGAGAAATCCGTGAAAAAGGTTACCTAAAAATCGCTTCACTGGCGCAGGAGGTTCTCTAAAAAATGCAAAAAATTCGTAAAAATGATTCAGTTGTAGTTTTATCTGGCGATGACAAAGGTAAAGTTTCATCTGTCCTTGAAATAATTCCTGCCAAAAATGCGGCAATTGTTAAAGATGTCAACATTAAAACAAAACACCGTAAACCTTCAAATCAAAATACAAAAGGTGAAATTGTCACTTATGAGGCGCCAATTTTACTTTCAAAACTAGCGCTTGTTGCCAAAAAAGCTGGAAAAGATAAGCCAGCTGTTCCAACTCGTGTTGGCTTTAAAGTCGAAAATGGTAAAAAAACCCGAATTGCAAAAAAAACAGGAAAGGCTATTTAGTATGACAAAGCTTCAAGAGTACTATCGTGATAATGTTTTTGGCCAACTAAAAGACCATTTTAATTTCAAATCCCCTTCTGAAGTTCCCAAAATTGTAAAAGTTGTCGTTAATATGACTGCCGGAAATCAAGTAACAAATGCAAAAGCAATTGAAGCTGTTCTTGATGATCTTGCAAACATTACCGGTCAAAAACCGTATAAAACAGTGGCAAAAAAATCACTTGCAACTTGAAAACTTCGTCAAGGAATGCCAGTTGGTGGAAAAGTTACTCTCCGTCGTGAACAAATGTGGAATTTTCTTTCAAAAGTTCTCAATATTGCAATTCCTCGTATTCGTGATTTTCGTGGTCTTTCACCTAAGTCTTTTGATGGCAAAGGAAATTTTGCCCTTGGTTTTAAAGAATCAATCGTTTTTCCTGAGATAACTTTTGATAAAATCACAAAAATTCGCGGACTTGATGTAATAATAGTAACAAGTGCAAAAAATAATGAGCAAGCCTTAAAACTTCTTGAATTATTAGGCTTTCCTTTTGCGAAAAAAAGTTAATTTTTTCGCAAAAAATTTTAAAAATTTTTTAGGTTAAAGGATAAATCTATGGCAAAAATGTCGTGAAAAGTCAAAGCAAATCGGGCTCCTAAATTCAAAGTTCGTGCCTATACTCGTTGTCAGTTGTGTGGCCGTTCTCATTCAGTTTTAAGAAAATTCCGTATTTGCCGTATTTGTTTTCGTACTTTGGCTCACCAAGGACGAATTCCCGGAATTAAGAAAGCGAGTTGGTAAAATTATGGCTTTTATAACAGATCCAATTGCTGATATGCTAACCCGAATTCGGAACGCAACAATCAGAAAACACAAACAAGTATCATTTCAGCACTCAAAAATTAAAGTAAAAATGTTAGAAATTATTAAAGAAGCTGGATATATCAAAGATTTCCAAATTGAAGGCGAGCTTAAAAAAACAATAACTGTTGAGCTTAAATACAAAGGAACTACTTCATCAATTTCTGGACTTAAAAGAATTTCTAAACCTTCGCTTCGCGTTTATGCTCCTGCCCAAAAAATTCCTTTTGTCCAATCTGGCTACGGAATTGCAATTTTATCAACTTCAAAAGGGCTCTTAACTGATTCACAAGCAAGAAAGGAAAATGTCGGCGGTGAAATTATCGCCTACATTTGGTAAAAAATATGTCACGTGTCGGTAATCGTGTTTTAATTATTCCTGAAAAAGTTAGTGTTGAAATTAATGGCTCAAATGTTAAAATTCAAGGTCCGCTTGGTATTTTAGAGCGCCAATTTTCTGATTTAATTACAATAATTCAAGAAAATAATACACTAAAAACAATCAGAAAATCTGAAGAAAAACAAGTAAAACAACTTCATGGAACAACAAATTCTCACCTTAGTGGAATGCTAATTGGTGTCTCAAAAGGTTTTCAAAAAGAACTTAAAATTAAAGGGGTTGGGTACAAGGCAACACTAAAAGAAAAAGTTATTGAACTTTTAGTTGGTTATTCTCATCCAGTTGAACTCAAAGTGCCAAACGAACTTGATGTTTTAGTACCAAATGCAACAACTATTGTAATTAAAGGGATTGACAAACAAAAAGTTGGCCAATTTAGCGCCCAAATTCGTCAAGTTCGTCGGCCAAATCCTTATTCAGGCAAAGGAATTTCCTATAGCAACGAAATTCTTAAACTCAAAGAAGGGAAAAAAGCTTCTAAATAATTATGCAAAAATCACGTAATTTTCACCGAAAAGCAAAACATGTCCGTATTTTGAAAAAACTTAGTCCTTCGCACCAAGAGCAAAAAAAATACCGGATTGGCGTATATAAATCTTTACGTCATTTTTATGCTTACATTTTTGATCCTTGGAAAAATCAAGTTATCCTTTCGGTTTCAACACTTGATAAATCTGATAAATACAGCGGAAATATCCAAGCTGCAAGTAATTTAGCCCCTGAATTATACGCTAAATTAAAAGAGCTTAAATTGGAAGAAAATCCTTTTGTTTTTGACCGAAGCGGTTATTTATATCATGGTCGCATTAAAGCTTTTGCCGAATCATTAAGAGCCCAAGGAGTAAAATTCTAAAATGGATACAAATCTTCAAAATAAACCAACCCAGCAAAAAACAAACCAAAACAGTCAAAATCAAAAACAATTTCCTGCAAAAGAAGCAAGCCGTCAACAACGTCCACGTGCTCAGCGTCAAAAACCAAAAGAAAAAAATTTTCGCCCTGAGTTTGAAGAAAGAATAATTTCAGTTGCCAGGGTAACTAAAGTTGTAAAAGGTGGTCGCCGTTTTTCTTTTAGTGCCTTTGCCGTTGTTGGAAATAAAAAAGGAAAAGTTGGACTAGGTCACGGAAAAGCTAACGAAGTCCAAGACTCAATTCGAAAAGCCGTTAAAGATGCACAAAACCGGCTTGTGTCTGTGCCAATTTACCGAAGATCAACTGTTCCCCACGAGATAAATGCTAAATATTCAGCCTCAAAAATTCTCATTAAACCAGCCCCAAGAGGTAAAGGAATTGTTGCTTCAAATACCGTGCGTGCTGTTGTTGAACTTGCTGGATATACCGATATTTATACAAAAACTTACGGATCAAGAACAAAAATTAACGTTGTGCGCGCAACTCTCAAAGCGCTTTTAGGACTAAAAACTATTAATCAAATAGCTGAACTTCGTGATCTTAATCCTTCACAGGTTCTAGCCCAAAAAAAATAACTTTTGCTTTACAAATTCATAAATTTTTCCCTTTATTTAAAAAATAGCAAAAAATCTTTAAATTTGTAGTGCCTTAGCGTAAAATTTAGGCACTAAAAATTGCTTAAAACTTTTTTTCATTTTTTTTGAAAAAAAGTTTTAAAATAAAGTATAATTATATAACTTAAAAAAATAGGAACAAACATGGCAATAAGACTTGAAAATTTAACTTATACCCCTGGTGCAAGAACAAAAAAACACCGTAAAGGGCGTGGGCATGCTGCTGGAAAAGGTAAACAAGCCGGTAGAGGTCAATCTGGACAAAAAAAACGTTCAACTGTTCGTCTTGGCTTTGAAGGTGGTCAAAACCCTTGATTTCGTCGTGTGCCAAAAATTGGTTTCCGCAATTTTAACTCAAAAAAATATGAAATCTTTAATCTAGCCGATCTTGAGAGCCGTTATCAAGATGGAGATAAAGTTAGTCTTGAGTCACTTTATCTTAAAGGTGTGCTTAAAAAACGTAATTTGCCAGCAAAATTACTTGCAAAAGGTGAATTAACAAAAAAACTTTTTGTAACAACAAATGCTTATTCTGAAGCGGCATTAGTTAAAATTGAAGAGCTTGGCGGTTCAATAACTGAGGTAAACTAGTGAGCAAACTTTTTGCTAAACTTTGAGAAAAAACAAATTCTGGATATATAAGTCTGAAAAATTATATCCAACTTGTTTATAAAGAAAAAGTTCTTGCCCGCAAAATAATTTTTACATTTTTTTTATTGGTAATTTTTATTGTTTGTGGTACAATTACTATTCCTGGGCTCAGGTTGTTGCAATTCCAAATTGATACCAACTCATTTTTAGGTATCATTAATACCGTCGGTGGTGGCGGGTTACTTAATTTTTCAGTTGTTGCCTTAGGCATCAGCCCTTTTATTACGTCGTCTTTGTTTATGCTTATTGCTCAGACAAAGATTTTTCCTCCAATTCATCGACTTTCCCAGTCTGGTCCTGCCGGAAGAAGAAAAATCAATATAATTACAAGGTTTTTGACTCTTCTTGTTGCGCTTATTCAGGCGATTGTTTTAATTCGAACCGTTATTCTTAATGAAAGTTTTGGCTTTGTTCGTTTAGAAATTACTAGCGCTGCATATGTTTGATTTGTTTTACCCTTAATTTTAGTCGCTGGTTCGTTGTTTTCCTTGTTTTTAGCCGAACAGATAACCGATAAAGGTGTAGGAAACGGTACTTCCTTATTAATTTTTTCGGGAATAATTGTTGGTCTTCCACAACGTTTTCGTCATGCTTTTGAGTATTTAGTCGATCTATCTTCCCCTTCTTCTTTAATAACGCAAGTTCTTAGTTTTATCCTTTATATTGTTGCATTTTTGGCTATTTTATTTATATCAGTTTATGTCTATTTGGCCGAGAGAAAAATCCCAATTCAACAAACTGGTTCAGGAATGTCCAAAAACATTAAAGAAATATCGGTTTTACCTTTAAAACTAAATCCAGCCGGAATTATGCCAGTAATTTTTGCTTTAATTGTTGTTTCAATCCCTTCACTTTTGACCGGATTTTTTGACCGAAACACTTCAGCTGTTCGTAATTGAATCGATAATAATTTGCAAATTCATCATCCAATTGGACTTAGTATATTTATTGTATGTAATATTATTTTTAGCATTATTATGTCGCTTCAGCAATCACGGATTGATAAAATTTCCCAGGATTTTGCAAAAAATTCAACTTTTATCCCCGGTATTCGTCCTGGCGAGCAAACTGAAGATTATTTAATTGGTGTTATTCTTCGAATTTCAGTATTTAGTGCTATTTATTTGACTTTTCTTGGAATTTTTCAACCAATTGCGATAATGTTAGGTCTACCTTCGGCAATAACTTTTTCAGGAACTTCGATAATAATTTTAGGAACAACTGCTCTTGAGACTATATCGCAAATTAAAGCACGTTATGGAGCACAAAAAGTACTAAAACAAACAAAAAAAATCCGCAAAAATCTTTCATACAAACAAGATTCTTCTTCTGCAAAGTCAAGTCGTGATTTATTATGGTAAAAAATTAAAAAAGGTCTGGAAATTTAACAATGTCATTATCTAATTCAAAAATTCTTTTAATTGGCGCCCCTGGTTCAGGAAAAGGTAGTATTTCAAAAATTCTAGTTGACAAGTTTAAATTAGTTCATATTTCTACTGGTAATCTTTTCCGTGAAAAAATTGAAAAAGATCGTGATTTTGCCGAGAAAATTCAAAACTATGTTAAAAATGGCCTATATGTTCCTGATGAAATCACAAACGATTTATTGTCAAATTTTATCAGTCAACTATCGCCTCAGACCGGTTATATTCTTGATGGCTACCCGCGAACATTAAATCAACTCAATTTTATGAACGAAAATAAAATTGAGGTTGACAAAGTTTTTTACCTCCAAATTGAGCCAGAGACAATAGTTAGCCGCCTTTCTCAACGTTTGTTTTGCAGTAAATGTCAAAAATCATATAATTTATTACTGGCAAAACCAAAAGTAGAAAATACATGCGACATTGACAACGAGCCTTTATTTACCCGACCGGATGATCGTCCTGAAATTGTTAAGCTTCGAATTGAAAAATTTAATGAATCTGTAAGCCCAATTGTTGATTTTTATGAAAAACATGGTAAAATTTATTACTTAAATGTCGAGCGAAGCTTGGATGAAATTGTCAGTGAAATTGAAAAATGTCTCTAATTAAAACAGAATTTGAAATTGAGCAACTAAAAATAGCCGGTAAACTCCTGGCAGAAGTCAAGAAAAAAATTTATGACTTTGTAAGACCAGGAATCTCTTTAAAAGAAATTGATGCCATCGCTTTTGATGAGATTATTGCTAGAGGCGCCAAACCAGCATTTTTAAATTATCACGGTTTTCCGGCAACTATTTGTATAAGTGTTAATGAAATCCTTATTCATGGCATTCCAAATGATTACATTCTTCAAGAAGGAGATTTGGTCTCAGTTGATTTAGGACTATCTTATAATGGTTTTTTTGCCGACAGTGCTTTTAGTAAATCACTTGGCCAAAATGCTGAAAATGAAAAACTAATAAAATGTGCTGAGGAAGCTTTTTTTGCCGGATTTAAGGCAATCAAACCTGGCGCAACAACAGGTGATATTGGTTTTGCTATCAATCAAGTAATAAGATCTTATGGATTTTTTACCCCTGTTGAATTTTGCGGGCATGGTATTGGCAAAAAATTGCATGAAAATCCTAATATTTTCAATTTTGGCGTCCCGGGCAGAGGAAAAAAATTACAAAATAATATGGTAATTTGCATTGAGCCAATGATCGTCCAGAGTTCTCCGCGAATAAAAATTTTAAAAGACGGATGATCGGTGCAATCAAATGATGGTAAAAAAACTTCCCACTATGAACAGACAATTTTAATTCAAGACGGGAAGGGAATAATACTAACAGAAATGGACCAAAAATAGATGCAAAATTCTTCAAAAGAACAAAAATTATTATTTCAAGGTAAAATATCACACGTTTTTAATTCCCAAGAATATGAAGTAACTCTTGAAAACGGAGTAAAATTAAATTGTCATATTGCTGGGAAAATGAAACTTCACCACATTAAAATTATTTTAGGCGACAGCGTTAAGGTTGAAATGTCACCTTATGATCTTTCAAAAGGAAGAATTGTCTACCGCTTTAAATAATTTTTTTGAAATTATTACCTAATTTAAAGGAAAAAAATGAAAGTTCGAGCAAGTATTAAAAAAATTTGCAAAGATTGCAAAATAATTAAGCGTCGTTCGGTGAACCGTGTAATTTGTGTTTTAAAAAAACACAAACAAAGACAAGGGTAGTTTTTGATTTTTGTTCTATTTTGTTAGTATTTTTCACCTTTAAATTTTTAGAGGTGAAAAATAAAATTTTATAAAAAGGAAAATATATTTATTTAAATAAGTTTAAAATATGGCACGTATTCTTAATGTTGAAATCCCCAATCATAAAAGAATTGTAATTGCTCTTACAAGTATTTATGGAATTGGAAAATCGCTTGCTGCAGAAATAATTGACAAAACTGCTGCAATTCAGCAAGAAAAATTTGGGAAAAAATATCCTGTTTTAACCCAAGATACAAAAGTTAAAGAAATCCAAGAAGATGTTTTGCAAATCATTCGTGATATTGCAAAAACTTATAAAACCGAAGGCGACCTGCACCGTGAAGTTCAGTCAAATATTAAAAGACTAATTGAAATTAAATGTTATCGTGGAATCCGTCATCGTAAAGGTCTTCCAGTTCGTGGTCAAGTAACTCAGAAAAACGCACGTACTCGAAAAGGTCCAAGAAAAGCAATTATGGCAAAAAAAGACAAAGGTAAAAAATAGTTAATCATGGCAACTAATACACGTAAAGTTAAAAAAATCCGTCCAAAAAATGTAACAGCCGGAATTGCCCACATTCACTCTTCACACCAAAACACGATAATTTCTTTTACTGACAAACAAGGAAATGTAATTTCTTGAGCTAGTTCAGGATCAATTGGTTTTAAAGGAACAAAGAAAAAAACCGCATATGCAGCTACCTTAGCAACAGCTGCTGCTGCCCAAAAAGCGCGTGAACACGGAATGCGCGAGGTTGTTGTTCACCTTAAAGGAACCGGGCAAGGAAAAGAAGCTGCTCGTAAACAAATTATAACTTCAGGAATTAATATTTTACTTACCCAGGACGTTACCCCAATTCCGCACAATGGAACTCGGCCACCGCGTAAATGATTTAAACGTCAGGAAAAAAGGTAGGATTTTATGAAAAAACATGCAAATGTTTATTATTCTGAAAACTTAACTGACCAAATTAGTGAATTTGAAACAAGTTTTGAACTAAAACCGCTCGAGCGCGGACTTGGAAATACAATCGGAAATGCCCTTCGTCGTGTAGTTCTGTCTTCCATCACTTCTTGTGCTGTTTTTGGGGTAAAAATTGCCGGCGTAACTCATGAATTTAGTATTCTTGATGATGTAATTGAAGATGTTGTAACCATCTTAAATAACCTAAAAAGAGTCCGTTTTTTCTATGATCCTGCTCTTTTTGATCAAAATCAAATTCACCGGGCAAGTTTTAATGGCCAAAAAGCCGGACAAATTTATGCTCGGGACATTGTTTCTGACAGCGGACTAAAAATTGTCAATCCTGATTTATATATTGCTGATGTCTCAAGGGTTAATTCACTTAAATTTGAACTTTTTATAACCTCAGGCAAAGGTTTTAGCGACTTTGAAACTAACAAAAAATTCGTCAACGAAGTTTTACTAAGTCTTGAATCCAACCTTGATGGTACAGTTTTGGCTGTTGATAGTGATTTTTCACCGGTTTTAAGTGCTAATTATCAATCTGTTGAAATTAACTCAGCCAGTCCGATTGTTGAAGAAAAACTAAGTTTTTCAATCAAAACTGACGGCTCAATTAAAGCAAAAGACGCTGTCTCTGAGGGTTCAAAAATCTTGCTTGCCCACCTTAATATTTTAGCTAATGTTGAAAACATTAACAAATTCTCCGAAGAATTTTTTGAACCTTTGGTTGTCAAAGAAGAACCATCCCGCCGCTTTTCGGATGCAATTGAGTCTCTTGACCTCTCCGTACGCTCAATAAATGCGCTAAGACGCGCACATTATTATAAAATTTCTGATATTGAAAACCTAACACAAGATGACTTTGAAAATATTAAAAATCTTGGCCGTAAATCAGTTCAGGAAATAATTGAAAAACTTGAAATATATAAAAACGAACAAAAAGGAGAAAACTAATTATGGCTAATCCGCACCAAATTTATTCCCGTGATGCTGCCTGAGATCGCCAAGTTTTCCGCTCACTTGCAACTTCTTTAATTTTACATGGTCATCTAAAAACCACGCTTGCACGGGCAAAACGTCTTCGTTCTGTTGTTGAAAAACTAATAACTAAAGCCAAAAAAAATGATCTAGCAGCTCGCCGTCAGGTTCTTAGTTATTTATATAACCAAAAAACCAAAGACGGAATGAAAGTTATGCCTTATTTGTTTACAAAAATAGCACCTCGTTATCAAGAAAGACAAGGTGGCTATACTCGAATAGTGAAAATTCCTAGCCGTAATGGTGATAACTCCAAAATGGCGATTATTGAACTAGTTTAGTTAGTAATTTAAAGACTAAAATCTAAAAAAACCTATGAATTCATAGGTTTTTTTGTGCTTTTAGGTTAAAAATTGTTCCTGAATCCTGAGTTTGCAGGTTTGATGCAAAAATTGACTTTTTAGTGAATATAGATATGCAAAAATACCACTAAATCCAGTCTATTAATTTAAAGTTAAATTCTTACTTTTTGTAGTTTTTGCAGTCTCTGTGCCTTTTGCACTTTTTGCACTTTTTGCAGTCTCTGTGCCTTTTGCACTTTTTTCACTTTTAAGAGCACTTTTTTTGCTCAAACTTGCTTTTGTCAAACTAATTTTTTTTGGGGTAGTTGTTTTTTCTTTATTATTATTATTATTATTATTTGGATTTAGAAATGTTTCAATATCTAAGTCTAATAATTCCATAATTCTTAATTCGTCCATTGCATCAAGTAAGGCATTATGTGTCTCAATATAACGTCGATCTTTGGTTAACATTCTGTATATATCTTGTGCGTTCCATCCTCTTTTTAAATCACCGTTTTTAGTTAGTTCTGCACTTAATGGGATATGTTTATTAAATTGCTTGCTTTTAGTGAATATAGAAATATCGTTATGCTTGAATGATTTGTGCAATTCAGGCAAATGTTTAAAATCATATTTTGTATATGAAAACCAATTTTTTACTTTATAAGATTTCAAGAAATGAATTAGTTGAGTAATCATTTCTTTACGTGTTTGAACAACATTAATTTCTTCTCTAAATTTAAGGGGAAGGGGAAGGAAGGTTTGATGGATATACATTCCGCCTACTTTTCAATTGTTTTTTATTATTCAATATTTTTTATCAAATCATTGAAAATTAGCACTATCAGCAATTACAACTCCAACGGAAAAAATCTCACTATCATAGTTTGTTTCTACATCAATTACAGCAATGTATTTATTCACGTTAGTAATTTTTTGTTTTTTAATTGCTTCCATCTGATTCCTCAAATTCTCTTTGACTTTTAGGTTTATAAACTCCTTTTGAAATTGTTTCTGCAAGTTTTTCACTAAATTCTTCTCGATTTTTGATTCTAATTTCGTGCATTTCGTTATTTCGAATATTCCACAATATACCTTTTTCCTTTTCTAAGGCTAGCATATATGAAGCGGTTTGTAAAAAATGAGCAGTCATTAAATCGCTAACAAATTTAAGTTCATAAACTATATCATCCTTGATAACATCGGCAATTCCCTGAGCTTTTATTTTAACATTATTATCACTAAATTCCAATGAACATTCTTGTTGAATTATCTCGTCTTTTTCAAGCACTTTTGATAATCTTTTATGCATTTGATCAACAGCATTATCATCTACAAAATCAGGTGATGCTTGTTTAATGTATCTTTCTTGTTTTGTTTCCAAATAAACAAGAAAGAGTATTAAATCTTTTATCGAATCTCTTTCACTAATATAATCTTCATAGTCCTGTTTTAACTTTTTTACTTTTGCTGGTTGGTTTTTATGACGTTGTTCAATATAGTTGATAAAAAAACTAATTTCTTTTTCTATATCCCAACCGTCGAAATAAGATGCTTCAAGAAATTTCCCTATACATGGTGTAAGATCAATTAAATCATCGTGTGTTTGCGCTTTTATTTCAGTTGTATCTTCAGTTTTAATTTTTTTTACATCAAGCATTTTTAACATATCTTGAAGATCAATATCATATTTGTGATCAAACATATCAGACATTCAAGATAAATCAGTGTTTAATTTTGCAAAATTCTTGGATTCTTTGATGAATTCTTCATTTAATAGTGTGGTTTCGTCTTCATCTGGTTCTAAAAAGATAATTTTTTCTTTCCCTCTGCTTGCCGCTACACAAAATATATTTTTTACAATTTCATAATTTGCTGTAATTGGCCTTAAGCGTCTTCCTCAATAGTCTGTGGTAAAATCAAAAACAACACAAATAGGTTTTTCCAATCCTTTTGAGCTATCATATGTTGTAAAAATAGCTGAATTTTTTTAGGAGACAAATTTGCGTCTCTTTCTCTTATAGAAGCATAAACGGTTTTTTTATTAAAAATATCACTATGATTTTCTTCAAGATAATTTAACACTTCTGTCATTTCATCATTAACTCGAGGCCCTAAACATAAGATATCACCAGGTTTTTGTGTAGCCAAAAATTCCTTAATTTCTTCCAGTTCCATATATTGGATTTGACAATTTTCGTTGACTCCATTAATTGTTTTATCCCAAATTCGACCCAACATATTAGCGTGTTCTTTTGGCATTCTAAAGGAAAATGTTAAGCTAATTTTTTTATATGATCCTAAAAACTTATCAATAAAATCAGTGACATTTAATTTTGTATTATCGTAAATTTTTTGATTCATATCCCCAACAGCAACAATTTGTATATTAGGATTTCTTTCTTTTATTTTTTCCAATAACAAAGATATTTCATCAGTAATATCTTGGTATTCATCAATTAGCAGAACATCATAAGTGCCAACAGAAATGTTGTTTTCTAAAAATATTTTAACTGCATCTGCAGAAGAAGAATTAATGCCTTCTTTTTTCAAAAGTCCGTATGCAAATCCGTGGTAGTTTTGTACCGTAACATTTTTGTTTTTTATCTTATTTTTAGCTTCAACTTTTAATAGCCTATTGTAAGTTAAGTACAAAATTTTTTTATCAATAGGAAATTTGTCGCAGAGAACCTGAATTACTGATGTTTTTCCACTTCCAATACAAGCATCAACTAGAATATTTTCCCCTTTAATGCTAAATTAACAACATTTTGTTGTTCTTCTGTGAGTTTTTCTGCAATATTTTCTGCTCTTTGTTTTTCTTTTGTTTTTTTAACCATAATTCCCTTAGTTATTAAGCGTGATTATAAATAATATCAATTTAAGTTTTTTATAGATTAAAACAATAGAAATAGCCAGTGCCTGGATTATTCTATTGTTTTGCGATTCTAGGAAACCCTATAAATTTAGGGCTATTCGGAAAAAAATTATCCTAAGAAAATTATAGCATAAATTTTTAACAATTAAAACTGTGAGTAAATACTTTTTTAAAAAAAAATTTTTGGATTTTTTTCTTAATTTCCCAGTAATCTAAATATTTGAAATAGGTATGATTTTTACTTCGATATCTTAATAAAATAGTAAAAAAAATGTAATTAACTTTTACAAAAAAATTAAAAAAGCGACCCGAATTTTTTTAAAATTATCTCATAAAACTGGGAAACTCAAATTCTTTAGTTTTTTGAAATAATAAAGAAATTCCTGAGTTATCCAGTTTGATGGCAAAAATTAACTTTTTATTGAATATAAATATGAAAAATACCACTAAATAAACTAGGACAAAGAAAAGTAACACTAAGGTGTTGGCTTTTTTTGTCCGATTTTAGGAGGAGGCTAACACCAAAAGTGTTAGCTTTTTTAAATTTTCAAATTCAACAAAAAGGAGAATACTAATGTCAAGACACTTTAAAAAGGACGAGTTTGATATGATTTATAAAATTTACAATGAATTTGGATTAAAACAAACAATAAATTATATAAATGATATTTCGCCAGATACAAATTTTATAACCAGAGATCAACTAGTTCGAAGAATCAAAAAAATTATTAGATATTATAATAATGGTATGCAAGACCAATTATTAGATAAAAAGGGTGCAAGGAGAAAGCCAGGGAGTGGCAAACCTAAAAAACAAATTGAACCCGATTGAAACGAATTTACAAAAGAAGAATTAATAGAAATAGCTAAGAGATATTACGAAACCAACAAAGATAAATCAAAATCAGGAAAACTTAGTGAAGCCAAAACACTAAATATTCCCTACAGCAAATCTGCAAAAATTTTTAATGTATGTAGACAATCAGTGGCAAAATCTAAAACTAGAGTTATAAAAGTAAAAGAGCACAAAAATGACGCAATAATTAAAAAATCCTTTCTTGATAACAAAGGTAGATATGGTCGGCTAAGGTTGAGTGCTTATATTTCTATGAAATATAATATTTACATTAACCCTCGAAGTCTTGGAAGACATTTAAAAAGATTGAATTTAGTATGCAAAATTAGAAAACGAAGAAGAAAGAGCGAAATTAAGAACACCAAATTCGCACTTCCGGATATTGTTAAACGCGACTACAATGATAAATTAAATAGAAATATTTTTGCTACTGATGTTACATATATAAAAGCTCCCAGAGATGTTAAGGAAAACCATGTATTTTTGTCTGTAATAATTGAGCATAAAACTAAAAAAATCAGAGATTTTAAATTATCACTAAGCAATGATCTTAATTTAGTTATGGATAATATAAAGACATTCAGGTCTATTGATAAAGATTTTGTTATTCATTCGGACCATGGATTTCAATACACTTCAAAAGTCTATATTGACAAAATAAATAAAATGGGAGGAACTGTTTCGTTGTCTTGCATAGGAAATTCTTTGGATAATAGGGAGGCTGAATATTGATTTTCAATTATAAAAAGTGAATGCTTAAACGAGTTAAACTACAGCAAAATAACTTTTGAAGATCTGAAAAAAATAATTGCAGATTATATATTTTGATACAACAATTATAGAATTCAATCGATTTTAAATTGAAAAACACCACAGCAATATGCTATGATGTTATAATAATATTAAACTGTTAATTTTCTTTGCCCTAGTTTATTTACCGGTATTTTTGCCTATTTATATTCACTAAAAAGTGAATTTTTGCCATCAAACCACAAATCAAAAAAAAAAAAAAAATCATCTTCTTAAAAATGGAGATGATTTTTGCTAAACAAAAAATAATTTATTCTTTTTAAATCCAGTAACTAGACTTAACCGGAAATTTTTTTGTTAATTCCTGAATTTTTAGTTTAATTTCTTCAATTTCACTAGGATTTAAATTTTTCTTTCTCAAGACAAAATCAATAATTTCAGCAAGAATAGCAAATTCTTTTTCCTTAAAACCGCGAGAAGTCATCGCTGGAGTGCCAAAACGAATTCCTGAAGTTACAAAAGGACTTAGAGTATCATTTGGAATTGTGTTTTTATTTGTAATAATATTTACTGATTCAAGTAAAATTTGTGCTTGTTTACCTGTTAGATCATAGGTTTTTTTAACATCAACAATAAAAAGGTGATTTTGAGTTTTTCCTGAGACAATTCTTGCACCTTTTTTTGCAAATTCATTTGCAAAAAAAGCGGCATTTTTAACGATTTGCTGACAATAATCTTTAAATCAAGGCTGTAGAGCTTCGTTAAATGCAACAGCTTTTGCGGCAATTGTATTAAAAAGTGGACCACCTTGAATTCCAGGGAAAACAATTTTGTCAATTTTATTTGCAATTTCTTCAATGTCTGTTAAAATCAAGCCACCTCGAGGTCCGCGCAGAGTTTTTTGGGTTGTTGATGTTATTACGTGCGCAATTCCAACTGGCGAAGGATGCACGCCTGCAGCAATAAGGCCGGCAATATGAGCAATGTCAGCCAGTAAATAGGCTCCGACCTTGTCGGCAATTTGTCGAAAACGGACAAAATCAATCAAACCTGAATAAGCCGAATAGCCACAAATTATTAAATTTGGCCTAGTCTGAACAGCTATTTTTTCAATTTCATCATAATCAAGAGTTTCATTTTTGTCAAGAAAATAGCTAATTCCGGTGTAAAAAATTCCGGAAAAATTAACTTTATATCCGTGAGTTAAATGGCCGCCTGAACTTAAATCAAGGCCAAGAATTTTGTCTCCAGGTTTTAAAAGTGCGGCAAAAACGGCTGAATTTGCACTTGAGCCCGAATAGGGTTGGACATTTGCAAATTTTGTTCCAAAAAGTTGCTTTGCACGCTCAATTGCAATTAATTCAATTTTGTCAATGAACTCGCAACCACCATAATAGCGTTTTCCAGGATAACCTTCGCCATATTTATTGCTCAAACTTGTTCCATTTGCGCTTAGGACATCTTCGGAGGCATAATTTTCACTGGCAATTAGCTCAATTTGGTCGTTTTGTCTTTGACTTTCTAAATTAATTAGCTCAGAAATTTGTTGATCTTTAATATTAATTTTCTTGTACATTTTTCAAAAACATAGAAATTATACTATAAAAATAAGGAATTCTCTAAAAACAGCCAACATTTTGCAAAAAATTTTTTTGCATTTGCTAAGCAAAACATGGTATAATTTTAAATTTACTAGAAGGGGAAGTCATGAAAATACGTAGTTTTTTTGCTAGGTTGTTTTCGCTTAATAGTTGAAAGCGTTTTTTTCTTGCTTTTTTAACATTTTCTTTTCTTGGAAGTGGTGTTTTTCTCGTTTCAAATTACTATATTTCTCAGAACATTAATCGCTCAATTGAATATGGTGGCGGTGCTGAGGTTTTAGTTCAAGTTAAAACTTTGGACGGAAAAATTCCATCTTCAAAAGTTGTTCAGGAGGCAGATTCAGCTATTTTCCAGCGTCTAACCGGCGGGGCTAATTTGAATGGTACTAACGTTTTTACCGAAGGTGAAGGACGAATAAGAATTTCACGTAATAAAATCTCAAATAATCGTGAATTAGAGCAATTTATTGATGAAATAGTCAATAAACCAACACTTACAATTACAGATGTTAACACAAATCCCCTTTTTTTTGATGGTAAATTTGCAACAAACCTTAGTCTTGAAAACGGTGATGAGTCAAATTGGCTAGTTCCATTTGCTCCAGGTTCTGCCCTTTCACAGCCAAATCCCCAAAATCCATCAAGTAATCAAGTATTAATCGAATTAAAAGACAACAATGCTCAATTAGAGTGAACTAAAGCCACTGAACATATTTCAAAATTGCCTCGTGGTCAAAACAGAATTTTAATTTGGTCTAATATTTCTGAACTTAAAAAAATAGCCCAAGAAAAATTCCCGCTTCAGTGAGAAAGAGCTAATAAAAATATATATAATTTTTTGCACGTTGGCGAAAAAACTACCCCTGATTTTTTGCCAGACCGAAAAATTTTGCAACCTTCACTTAAAAAATTCCAAATTGATGCAAAAAGGTATTTAATTTCCGATGCAACAGTTAGTCAAGCTTTAAATGGAAAATCCTTTGTAATTACAGGTAATTTTTCTCCACAAGAGGCAAAACAATTAGCACTGGATATTAATTATGGTACTGCTGATTATAAATTAGATTTTTTGTCAGCTTCATTTGTTAGCAAAACCAAGTCTGAGTCAGCCTTTATTGCTGGATGAATCGCAATTGGTCTAGCAATTGCGATAATTTCGCTATTTTTGATTGTAAATTACGGGGTTTTAGGAATTGTTGCAACAGTTTCGCTTTCACTTTATGTCTTTTTAACATTACTTTTTTTCACAATTGTTCGAGGTGAATATTCTCCAATAACCATTTCAGCGCTTGTTGTTGGAATTGGGATGAACATTGATGCAAATGTCATTAGTTTTGAACTATTTAAATCGAGAATTTATGCCGGTAATTCGGCAATAAAAGCAAATTCCCAGGCTAATCGAACCTCTTTTAATGCAATTATTGACTCAAATGTTACAACACTGATAGCTGCACTTGTTTTGTTCTTTTTTGGAACTAAAAATGTAAAAAGTTTCTCAATTACTCTTATTTTTTCAATTGTCTTTACACTAATAGTGACAATCGGATTTACAAAATTTTTCACAAGCTTTATTCTTAAAGCTGATTATTTCCAAAAAAGTAACAGATTTTGACTTTTAGGTATAAAAAATTATTACTTGAAAAAATATGAACGGGGTTACCAATCAGTTTATTCAAGAATTAATTATGAAAAAATTTATAAATATTCTAGATGAACTCCGCTTGTTTTGTTTGTAGGTTCCTTAGTGGTTTTTGCAACTTTTGCCGGAATTTATAAGTCTTTTGGTTCAGGATTTAATTTAGCTATTGACTTTAGTGGTGGTACAAACTTGCTAATTGAAACCTCAAATTCAAGTTTTGACTTGATAAACCAAGAAAAAGCTAATAAAATAATTGATTTTTTAAATTCACATAATATTAATAGTACAAATTCGCAAATAATTTTAAATCCTTTAAACGAGTCATCTTCTGTTTTCAATATTGAAGTCAAAACCCAACTAGACTTAGCTTCCAGACTTTCGACCCTTAATTCAGAAATTCAAAGCAATTTTTCAAATATTCGAATGACGAATTATTCAATTTCAAATGAAGAAGCACAAAAATTAATTTTTAATGCAATACTTTCAGTTGGCTTAGCACTTGTTTTTGTAAGTATCTTTACACTGATTAGATTTAAATGAACTTTTTCATTTGCAATTATTCTTTCTCAATTATTTAATGTTTTAATGGTCTTTTCTGTGATTATTATTACTCGAATTCAAATATCTCAAAATTTGGTTGTTGCAATTTTAACTCTAATTGGTTATACCGTAAATGATACAATTGTTGTCTTTGACCGTATTAAGACAAAATTTAGTGAAACAAATCACGTTGATGTTTACAAAAGTGAAAAAATTAACCAAATTTCATTAGAGGCAATTAAAGATACAGCCAAAAGATCTATTTTTACATCGCTAACAACAATTTTTACAATCATAGTTTTAATGATTTTTTATGAATCAATTGATGTAGTTTTCAGTTTAACAATGCTTATAGGTGTTATAATCGGAACATATTCTTCATTATTTGTCGCAACTAGAATATGAAATAAATTAGAAGCATATCGAAACTATAAAAAACAAAAAAGAATTAACGCTAAATACTGAAATATTCAGAAAGTTCATGAACAAACATTTGCAAGCATTAACGACTATGAGAAATAAGTAACCAAAAATTAAAATAATTACTAAAAAATATCTATTTTAATTTTTGGTTTTTATTTTGTTAAAATTTTTCTATCGTTTAAAATTAAAGGTTAAAAATGAAATCATTCTTAAATTCAAGTCCTAAGGGTACTTATGATATTGTTGAGCAAGAAAGTGAAATATTCCTAAAAATCCGTAATATTTTTTTCCAATATGCTAGAAAATTTAATTTCTCATATATTGAAACACCCATTTTTGAATATGCAGAAATTTTTGAAAAAACTAGCCAAGATTCAGACGTAGTAACCAAAGAACTCTATAAATTTTTGGATAAATCAAATCGACAATTAGCTTTAAGACCTGAGGGAACTGCACCAATCATGCGGGCAATTTGACAGCACAAATTGCACCAAATTGAAAAAAAGTTTTTTTATTTTGGCCCCATGTTTCGCTATGAAAAACCGCAAAAAGGCCGTTTTCGTCAGTTTTACCAAGCCGGATTTGAAATTACTAACTATAAACCAGAGTCATTTTTTTTACAAGTTTTAGAAGTCATTCTTTTAGTTATTAAAATTCTTGAAAATCTTAAAATTCAAAACTACCAACTTAAAATTAATTACCTTTCAAATTCACAAACAAGAGAAGAATATTCTAAAGCTTTAAGTCAATATTTTGAAAAATATATCGATAAACTGGAGCCTATTTCTAAATTACGCATTAAGAATAATCCTTTGAGAATTCTTGATGACAAGATAGAATCTTCTAAAGATTTTGTCAAATTAGCCCCAAAAATAAGCGACTTTTGATCAATTGATGATAAGAAAAATTTCAATTCAATAATTTCAATTTTTGAAAAATTTAAAATTAATTACGTGATTGACTATTCTTTAGTTCGAGGGCTTGATTATTATGATGAATTTGTTTTTGAATTTATCGATACTGACAAAATTTTAGGCTCAAAATTAACTTTTGCAGGTGGAGGTTGTTATAATAATTTACCACAAAAATTTGGCATGTCTAATTTTAAAAGTATCGGGGTTGCCTTTGGAATTGAGCGTCTGATAGAAATTTTTAAATCTAATTCCCCTACTAAATTTACAAATTTAGATTTTTATTTAATTGGCTTTAGTCAAGATGAAATTCTTAAAAATTTTGAACTTGCAATTTTACTTCGTGAGCAAAATTTTCGAGTTGATTTAAATAAATTACCCTTGTCAATTAAAGATGGATTTCAAAAAGCAAAAAAATCAAGTGCAAAATTTGCTTTTTTCTTTGAAAAAGACGAACAACCAGGCCAAATATCAATCAAAAACCTTCAAACATCTATTAACAAAGTCATTTCACTTTTAAATATTGATTTTAAATTTTTAAAAACACTTATAGACGGAGAAACACATGTATAATTCAAAAAATTTATCCAAAGAACAAATTGGAAATATAGTTTCAATTCAAGGTTGAGTCCAAAATATTCGTAAAATTAAAAGTAAAACCTTTGTGGTAATCCGTGATTATCAGGGAATTTTTCAAGTAATTATTGATGAAAATACCAAAAAAGTCGACAAATACTCAAAAGAATCTGTTGTGCGTGTTGAAGGTATTTTATCGCTAAGAAGCAATCCAAATACAAAAATTCATAACGGCGATCTTGAAATAAATGCAATAAATTTTGAAACACTTTCATTTTCACAGCCAATTCCGTTTGAAATTCATAATGAGGCTCACGCTAATGAAGATTTACGTTTGGAATACAGATTTTTAGATTTACGTCGGGAAGTAATGCAGAAAAATTTGACTTTTCGTTATCGAATTTTTCACTATATTCGCTCTTTCCTTTTTGAAAATAATTTTATCGAAATTGAAACCCCGATTTTGTCAAAATCAACACCTGAGGGAGCAAGATCTTTTTTAGTTCCTACTCGTCAAAAAGGAAAATTCTTTGCCTTACCGCAGTCACCTCAAATTTATAAGCAACTTTTAATGGTTTCTGGATTTGAAAAATACTTCCAATTTGCGCGTGTCTTTCGTGATGAGGATTTAAGAAAGGACCGCCAATTTGAATTTTGTCAACTAGATTTAGAATTTGGCTTTAGTAATTTTGAACAAATCTCCAATCAGATTGAAAACCTTATAAAATATTTGTGAGAAAAAATTTACTCTAATTCAAAAATTGAATTTCCGCGGCTTGATTATGATTTTGTAATTGACAAATATGGAACCGACAAACCTGACTTGCGATTTGAAAATAAATTATTTTCTCTTGATTTTCTTGATGGTCATGATCCACTTTTCCAAGGTAAAACGCGTGGAATTTTTCTTGAAAATGTTTTAATTTCAAAACCAGATTACCGAATTTTTTCTGAAAAAATAAGACAACATAATGCGAACAGACTTTTATATATTCACATTGAATCTGGAAAAATTTCGTATTTTTCTTTTAAAACTGATGAATCTGCCTTGAAATCTAAGCTTGAAACTTGATTATTAGACAACAATTATCAAAATGGAACTTTATTTTTAATTTCTGATAATTATCAAGAAACATCATTAGCTCTTGGGGCTTTACGAAATTTATTAGCACAAAAATATGACCTTATTATTAATAAAAATGAATTTAAATTTGCCTGAATTATTAATTGACCGCTTTTTGAGCTTGATTCAAATCAGCAAATAACTTCCGCTCACCACCCTTTTACGGCGCCCGTTGCTGAAAATATTGAATTTTTAGATACTGACCCTATAAAAGTGCGCGCTCAATCTTATGATCTTGTGCTTAACGGTTTTGAACTTGGTTCTGGTTCAATAAGAATTAATAATTCTGAATTACAAAGTAAAATTTTTAGAATTTTAGGTCTTAATCAAGATCAAATTAACCTTCAATTTGGTAGTCTTTTAAAAGCTTTTAATTTTGGAGTCCCACCTCATGGAGGTTTTGCTTTTGGTCTTGACCGTCTAATTATGATTTTATTACAAACAAACTCAATTCGTGATGTTATTGCTTTTCCAGTAAATTCAAAAGGTTTGGACTTATTGCTAAATTCACCTTCATCAATAAATTCTGAGTCATTATCTGAATATAATATCAAAATTAGCGACATAGATAAAGAATAATTTTTAAAAAGCTTACAAATTTTGAATAAATAAGACAAATTAGAATATTAATTTAAGGAAAAAGCAACTAATTTTTCCGAGTTTCCCAGTTTCAAATAAATCAAACTAAAAAAGCTAAAATTTTGACTTAAAAAGCAAAATGATGAAATTTTTAAACTACTTTTTTAGTTTAAAACACTAACAAAAACCATAAAAAATACAACTACTATTTAAACTCAATGCAAATAGAAAACTCGTTTTTATTTAAATTGAGCCTAAAAAAATATGTGAAGTTTTGAAAGAGCCATAATCAAAAGCCATAAATTTGAAGATTTCTAAACGGTTAAATTTAAGGCATTCCATCATATTTAAAAATATAATGGATAATTCGCAATATTTGATTTTTTAGCCAAAAAACATAATTAATTCCCCCTTAATTCAATATCAAAATTTATTAATTTATTCTTAGTGAGCTTTATTATAACATAATTTTATTTTAGGCCAAACATTTTTTTTTTTTTTTGTAAAAGGTTAATTTCAAAACTATAAAAATTAAGGTTTTAGCATCAAAAAACACGTATTTACAGCTATTTTTGCGTATTTATATTCACTAAAAAGTGAATTTTTGCCGTCAAACTGGCAAACTCAGGATTTAAGCAAAAAGTAACTAATTTTTATCTTTAATCCAAAACAAAAATTCCTAAAGAATTAAGCCTTGAACAGCTCTAAATCTTTAGGAATTTATAATATATAACAAAGAGATTTTGCAAATTTATCTAAAATTTAGTCTTAATATACAAGCAAAATTCAAAAACTAGAATTGCTCAAATTTTAGCAATTTAATTACCGGTTTACGATAACTTAGTCAAGAAATTATTAGGTAAATCACCGAAATAGACCCAAACATTATAAGTCATATTATTATAAGTAAAGCCCCAACTTGGCTCAGCGAAGGTAGTAAAATATCTTGACCAATTATTGCGGTATAAATTTTTCCCATTGACGGAATGAAAACGATTGAATTAATAAACAAAATAAAGAGCGAAATTATAATAATATTTAGTCAATGGTAAAAGAAAATTTGTCAAGTTTTAGCATTTAGTGCCTTAAGAATTCCAATTAATTTCATTTTTGAATCACTCAGGTTTTTAGCATAAAAGACTGTCTGAATTAGCAAAATTATGACAAATAAAACTAAAATAGCACCAATAACTATATTTGTAAATGATTGTGTATTTAATATTGATTTTGTTATGCCACCTAGAGACGATTGGATTTCAAATTCTTTGTTGTTTTTAGCAAAATTTTCAATATTATTGGCTAAATCATCATCAATATTAAAATAAAGTTTCAATACTCAAGGGTCAATTTTTTCTGGCTTATTGTTGTCAAGATTTTCATTTGGTCCGTTGTTTTTTTGCACAGGTTTTGCTGGTTCAAAAAATTTATGATGTAAAAAGCTAAAATTTAATCTATCTAAAGTAGCCAAACTACTTATGCCAACTACTTTTAGATCTACGGCTGTGTTTCGAAAACTTGAGACACTAATTTTTTGATTGTTTGGCTGTTCTATATTAAATTTTGTTGCTAGAGATTTTGAAATTATTATTTCATCTTTGTTCTGAATATTTCTGCCTACTAAATTTTTGTTGTCAAAAATAAATCTATTTTTAAAAAAATCACTTTCATCAATATAGTCAACAGAAGAATCAAACTCTACTTTATCGCCATAAGTGAAAGTAACCTTAGGAAAGGTAAAAATAGGAACAATTTTTACAATTTTTGTGTTATCTTCTTGAAGTTTTGTGATTTCATTAGTAGAAAATGTGTTTATTTCTGCATTTGATTTTTTGGTTATTACAACCGAATCTAATTGATATTCAATCGTGTTTTGCAAATTAGTGCTGCTAATATTTAAATTTAAGACCCCAAATAATAATGTCCCAAAAAAACTGGTTAAAAAAAGCAACAAAAATAAAATACTTGAAGTAAGTTTTGATTTAAAATCTGTAATTGTTAATAAAAAACCTGTTTTAAATTCTTGTTTAATTTTCGAAAGTTTTGAATTTTTAGCTGTTTTTTGATAGTTTAAATCGCTGTTTTTAGCTGTATCTTTAGTAATTAAGGACTGATTTTGGCTATTTTTGTCAAAAATTTCCTCAGAAATTTTGTTTTTTTCAATATAAACAATTTTGTCGGCATATTTTTTTGCTAAATCAAGGTTATGACTAACTACTAAAATAGTTTTATTTTTGGCAATATTAGTTAAATTTTCAAATACAATTTTTGCATTTTCAATATCTAAATTTCTTGTTGGTTCATCAAGTAATATAAAACTACTATCACGTGAAAGTGAGCGTAAAATTGCAATTCTTTGCCTTTCACCGCCAGATAAATTATTTACTTTTTGTTCAAGTTGTTCAGTTTTTATCGACATTAAATTTGCATTTTGATTTAATGCATTTTTGTCTAAAAGTTTATTTATTACATTATTTCCTATTAAAATATTGTCATTAGATGTAATTTTTTCGATTAAATTAAAATCTTGAAAAACAACATCAACTAATGGTTTTTTAATTTCAGAACCATTTTCATCAAAAAAAGAAATGTTTCCACTATCTTTTTTTGTAAAACCGGCAATTAAATTAATAAGAGTTGTTTTACCGATTCCTGACTCACCAACTACAAAAGTTACTTTGTTCGAAGGAATTTCAAGATTTAGTGAATTAAAAATAAATCTGTCATCAATTTTTTTCGTTAAATTTTGAATTTTTATCATTTTTCCTCAGGTCTAAAATTAAAAAACTTGTAAATCTTTTTTATATTTATATAAAAAATCACGGATGTGATTTTAGATTATCTCAATAAAGTTGCGACATCTTTTCGATATGTTTTATAAGAAATTAATAGGTAAATAAAAGACATAGAAACAAAACCGACTAACCAAGTCAAAAGAAAAATTACGACAATTTGCGAATAATCTGGCTGAAATAAGTTTTGATTCAGAACTATTTTATAAATTTCTGGGACAATCAAAGTCGATAAAATTATACCTACAAAAAATACAAAAACACTAATAATTATTAAATTTAATCAATGGTACATGAAAATTTCTAGCGTTTTACCGCCTAGTGATTTTAAAACTGCTATCGATTTTTTCTTAAAGTTGGAAAGATTTACAGCATAAACGCTAATAAAAATCAATAAAGTAATA
Source organism: Mesomycoplasma ovipneumoniae (assembly GCF_038095975.1). Classification (NCBI taxonomy): domain Bacteria; kingdom Bacillati; phylum Mycoplasmatota; order Mycoplasmoidales; family Metamycoplasmataceae; genus Mesomycoplasma; species Mesomycoplasma ovipneumoniae. The sequence goes on from NZ_CP146003.1 coordinate 177,676, forward strand.
CCAAGAACTATAATTGAGGCAAAAATAACCGCAATCAAAGTAAATTGGGTGGCAAAGAGATGCTGTCTTACTTCATCAACCCCTCCAGAGATGAAATAATAACGTTTGACACCAGATTTACCATATTTATCTAAAAAATCCTGAATATTATTATAAAGATTTTCATGATTAAAAAAGACTAAAAATTCGCTAGGATGTGCTTGGCTGAAGAAATTTTCGACTTCACTGTTAAAAATTACAATATTCTCGGGTTCTTCTGAAGCATTATTAGTAGTTTTATCAGCATCAAAAATACCAACAACTTTAAAAATATAATTACTATCAAAAGTAGTGTTAATTTTTATTAGTTTTCCAATTTTATTAGTAATATTAGAACTAACTGCAATTTCGTCAAATGATTGAGGTAAATTACCTTTAGTTAAATTTATTGAATGTGCCTGGGTTGAATTTTGATAAAAAGATTTGCTAATAGTCGGATTAATAGATGTCGTATTGCTATTTGATGTTCGATCGCCAAAGCCAAGAGAATAAAAATTATCTGCCAAAACATCGAAGTCATGGAAATTTTTGGATGTTTCTTTATATCCCTTTTCATATGTTGTTTTTAATTTATTTGTATGAATCAAAGAGAACTTAGGTTGATCAATACTTTTTTCTTCAATTATTCCAACAATTTTTAATTCTTCAAAATGGTTAGAATAAAAAATTTTTATTTTTTTTCCTATTGGGTTTGAGATTTCAAGTTGATTAATAATTTTCTCAGGTAAAATAACTTCATCTTGATTAGATATAAAATTATTATTAAATTTTTGGCTTTTAATAATGTCAGTAAATCTATTTTTAAAAAAATCTGACTCATCAACGGGGAAAATTGGGCCTGTTGAAATTGTTTTATCATCATAACTAAATTTAAAAAATTGTAAATCAGAATATATCGGTATTATTTTCTCTATTTTTGGGTTTTCTTTTTTAAGTTTTTCTAATTCATTAATATGAAAGGAAGCAATCACCTTTTCACTTATGTTTAAGGTGTCTAAATTATATTGAACAACGTTGTCAAAATTAATATTTTTAGCAGAAATATTCAAGTTAACAAATAAAACTACACCAAAAATCATTGCTAAAAATGAAATTAAAACAAGAATAAAAGTAGTAATTTTCGATCTAAAATCAGCAAAAGACAAAAGTAAGGCAACTTTTGCTTTTTGGTAAAAAGATGGTTTTTTATATACTTTATTTTCAGAATTTGCTAAAAAATTATTCGTAGATTTTTGTAGATTTTTTTGTGGTTTATCTTTATTTTCTATTGATTGAATATTTTCATTTTCTACATAAATAATTTGATCAGCATATTTTTTTGCAAGTTCTAAATTATGGCTTACAACCAAAACGGTCTTATTTTGTGATATCTCAACTAACAAATCAAGCAATGCAATTGAGTTTTCTTTATCTAAGTTCCCAGTTGGCTCGTCAAGTAAAATAAAGTCTGCATTTCTTGATGAACTTCTTAAAAATGCAGCTCTTTGCTTTTCACCACCTGATAAATTTTTAGCTAATCGATTTAATTTTTGACTATTTATGTTAATTGCGCTAGCTTCCTTTTCAATTTCGTGATTTTCAACATAACGATTTAGAATATGATTTGCAATTAAAATATTATTTTTAATTGAAAGCGATTCTATCAAATTAAAATCTTGAAAAACAACATCCACTAAAGGATTTTCAATTTCATTACCGTTTTTAAAAAAAGAAATTTTTCCGCTATCCTTTTTTGTAAAGCCAACAATTAAGTTAATCAGGGTGGTTTTGCCAATTCCTGATTTTCCAACAATAAATGTTATTTTATTTGATGGAATATCAAGATTTATTGAATTAAAAATAGTTTTATTGTTAAATTTTTTTGATAAATTTTCAATTTTTATCATCTAAATAAACCTCTTGTTTGGAATTAAATGATTTAATAGGAACTTTGGTCATATTTTTTAAGGTAATTAATAAGCTCTTTAGTATAAAAATCAATACATGCTGACATATTTGACACTAATATTGAGTTCGTCGTTGCTAGTTTTTAATATTTGTGTTTGTTTTTTAGGTTTTAGCAGTTATTGTGAGTATCGAAAAGTATGCAATTATTAAGCCAGTAATTTAGATCTTACTTTGTTCATGGTCAACCTCGCATATTATTAATTTAATTAATAAAAAATTATAACAAATTTTTAGTTTTTTAAATACATTTTTTTATTAAATGAAAAAAAATTTAAAAAAATAAAAAATCAAATATTTTTAAAATAAATTACACAAAAAATTCAAACAACTAGCTTTTTATCAATGATATTGTTTTCACTGTTTTTGTTTATATTTTCTATATGAACGCTTGGTTTTTTATATGAAAAGTGACTTTAAAGTCTTGAATTGTTATACAAATTAATGAATGAACTTATTTTTGATAAGCAATAGTAAATTTTCAAAAATTCAGCATTCAATACTGATTAATTCTAGCTGCAAAGTGCCGTGAGAATTTAATACGAGTGTTTAAAAACAAATTAACACACTAATTTAAATTGAAATATATAGGTTTTTTAATTTTTTGTTATATAATTATATAATTAATAAATTAAAACTCTCACGAAATAGGAAAAATAATGTACAGAAAAAAAGCAAAAACCAACCCAATATTTTTATTCGGGGTTGGTATTTTTTCACTTGTTGTTGCCTCTTGTTCAACTTCAAACTCAAATTCATTTCAAAATTACACCGATCCAAATAAAAGTCTTCAAAAAAATCAGGTAGATAATTTTTTTCTTCAGTATCCTAATTTTCCTGAAGCTATTAAAAATAAAATAAAAGATTCCTTAAATATTTCCTCACAAAATTTCTCAAATTCAGAATATATGCCCAAAGTTTCTCAATTTGTAGAAAAATACTCATCAACATTAGATTTGTTTCAAAAATTCGAGTCGAATTTTAAATCTAAGACAATCGATAAGTCTTTTAGTGTTAACGAGGAAAAATACAATAATTTAAAAAGTGAAATTGAATCGTTTAATCAAAAAATTCTAAATTCATCTAATTTTGAAACTAAAATGGATGAGTATTTAACCAAAATAACTGAATTAAACGCGGAAATTACTAAAACCAACGACACCCTTAGTCAAGAACTTTCAACTTTTGGCTGATTTAACACGGTTTTAAAACACGCAAATCTTGTTAATCTTAAAGCCTTAAGTGCGCAAATTAATGACAAAATTACCACTTTATATAAAAATGATAATAAACAAGAAATTGAAAATTTCACCTCAAATTTACTCATTTTAGAAAATATTATTACCCAAATTAAATCAATAAAAAATGAATATTCCACTGTGAGCAATGAAACTTTCAATAATTTAATTACAAATTTTAATTCAAATATAAATTCTGATAACTTAATTAACAATGTCACTGATTCAATTCAAAATCTTAAAAGTATCCAAACTAATTTAGAAAAAATTGTTAATGAGTCAGCGGGAAAAAACGAAAAACTACAAGAATTAAAGAAATCTGCTATTTTAGAAGTTGAGAAAACTGCTAATTTATCACAAAGTGTTCAAAGTAATTTTAAGGAAAAAATAAATAGGTCAATTACTGAATCACAAATTAGTGAAATTAAGACATTTATTTCAGAACTAGAAGGTGTTGCATCACTTCTATCTTCATTGAAAACAGAAAAAATAGAACTAGAAAATAATCCTAATTATCTAAATTCTGAAAATAAAACAGAATTAGATGATTTAATGAGTTCGCTAAATTTTTTAGATGAACAAAATAAGCTTGTATTAAATGATGATATTTCTGATAATACAAAATATTTTCTATCTAACACTTTAACACTTCATGAAAATGTAAAGTCAGAAATAGCACGTCTTAATGGTAATGTTAAGTTAAGCGATGCTAAAAAAACTTTGGAGAATCAATTATCATCTGGCAAATTTAGTCCAAATTTTGTTTCTGATATTAAAACACTGGCAGATTCAAAAAAATTAGTTTCTGATATTAAAGATATAAGTTCTAGCATTTTAAAATTAGCAGATTCCCTTGATTTATATAATGTTGAAGTGAAAAATTCTCAATTATTATTGAATAACTCAAGTACATCTACAACAAATAAGCAACAACTTGAAGAAAAAAATAATAAAATTAAAGAAAAATTAGACCAAAATCTCCGACTCAATGTAATTGATAGTGAAAATTTGGTAACTTTTGCTGATGAATTTGCTAATTTAGTCACTTCATTTTCACAAACAATTTTAGTTTCAAAAGCGCAAAATAACCAAATTGTGCAAGAAAAACCACCAGTAAAAGTTGCACAAAATTTATCAGATTTTAAACAACAAGCCCAAGACGCCCTAAAAATTAGTCTTGATGACCAAGGGCTTGACCGTCATAGTATAAAAAAATATCTTACTTCTGCTTCTTTTAACCTTAAAAATGCAAATCTTTGATTAAAACAACCACAAAATAATGAAATCAATTTCAAATTATTAGACTTATCATTAGATAGCAGCAACAGAAATATTTTAGTCCTTAATTATGAGGCAACTTCAGTAAAAAACCCTTCACATTCAACAACTTTATCCACCCAACTTTTAATTTCTAATAATGATGTTGACTTAAATACGGTAATTTCTTCGTTAAATATAGATTCTCTTGATGACTATTTTGATATTTACTATAATTCATTCCTTGATTTTGAAAAAGAAGACTTCCCTAAGCAAGACCTAAAAAAATTTATTTCAGAAAATTTTTCTCAATCAAGACAAACAATCGGAAATTTTTTCCATGTTGCATTACCAGAGCGACCTGAATTAACCTTTACCGATGATAATAAAATATCTTTAAAATTAGATATTAAATTTAATAAGCAAGTTATTAAAACAGTTAGTGCTAAGTCCAAGAATCAGGTTAAGTTTAAACAAAAAGATAACTTGCCAGTAAAAATCGCATATACTCAAAACTTTAAAAACACCAGTTTTTATAAGCAAACTTACCTTAGCGATCCTGAATATGCTGTTCTTGATTATACTAATTTAAAAGATCCATTAGATTATTATTGGCATTTCGAAGAACCTGCAGGTGCTGGTGGGGTTGGTAGCTATTGATTTTATAAATATTTATTAAAACCAACTTTAGAAACATTGCAAAAAGCAGGGCAAATAGCTCCAAATAAAAAATTTAAAACTCTTAAGGATAACGCAAAAGTTGTAAAAGTTTCAGAATTTGGTTCAGAAAACCCAACACAACAAGATGAATTAAGTAAGGCTGACCTTGATAAAATTTTTGATAAAATTTTAAAAGATCAGCAATTTTTTAACTACGAAATTCCTCAAAATTCCACAATTTCGTTTTCAACTTTTGATGTTGATAATGAAAAAAGAAGAGTTTTAACCTCGAGTACCACTCAAAGTATTTCCTTAAAATTATTAATAAAAAAAGGTCAACACACTAGAGAAGAAATTGTACAATTTGCACCTAAGGATTACTTAAAACCAATTTTATCACCGCGTGATAAAGCTGATTTATCATTAATTGAAGAAATTTTAGGTGATTCTAGCGGTAAAAAATTATTTAAAAACACAAAAATTAATGATATTGATAATACCCACGGCCAAATTTCACTAGTCGGAAAAACGAATTCGGAAATAATCGACTCACTTAACAAACTTTATACATTTGCTAAAATAGGTAAATTTGAAATTTTTGCAAAAGATGTCATTTCTACAGACATTTTAAAAGGTCAAGCAAAAATTTTCTTTTGATACAAATATAACGGTTTAGAATATCCGCTAATTGTTGAAGGAACTACACGTACTGATGTTTTCAAAACTGAAAAAGCCATTAATTTTTCAAATTGACTGCCAGCCACTTATAGCGATATTAAGCCTAAAAATGGATCTAATTTCACCAGTGAAGATTTTTCACCAATTTTAGAAAAAACAAGACAAAATGGCAGAGAAATCTCAATATCCAATGCGATTTCCAATGATGATAAATCAATTATTGATCAAATTAATAGTCGCCACTTTGATTATCGTAGAGTAACCGGCGAATTTTATAAAAACGAGAAGATACACATAAAATATAGACTAATAGACCCTGCTGATATTGTTGAACAAAAAGCTGAATCAAAGTTAAATTATTTACTTCAAATTAAAGCTAACAGTGAAACCGCTAGAAATAGTGATTTAGATAAGTTTAAAAATCAAGAAGTCAAACTTGAAGGTGAAGACAAAAAAAGTGGACAAAATAGTGAAAAATTACCAAAAATTGTCGAAAAGCAAATATTTTTTGATAATGATCCTGATGTTTCACTTAACACTTCAAAAATTTTAAAGGATTATTTTGTTTATTATTATGATGTTAAAACCACTGATAAACCAGGCGAAATGACGTTCAAACTTGGCTTTATTAACAAGCATAACACAAAAATCCGCTATAGTCCTAAGAAAGATATAAAATTACAAAACTTAGAAAATGATTATAAAAATAAACTTTATCCTGAAATAATTCTAAATGGAATCAAATATTCTGATTTTGTTCGTAAAAATACTGGATCAACTACAACAAACTTGTTAAATAACAGTAATTTTAAAGATCTTTTTGAAATCAAAGAAGAAGCTCTTAAGTACAATAATTTTAAAATCTCAAAGGAAAATTTACAATTTCTTGAGACAAAAAAACATAATAATAAATTATATTTCCGTCTAAAATACGTTAATGGGTCTCATATTGTCGAAGGTGAAACTTGATATTTTTTAACAAATATTAATAACCAAAATATTCAGGGCAATATAGATTTAGACACACAAAAGCCATTAGTTACTTTATTTGAATCTCAAAATGAAGTAACTAGAAGTCGTGAAATTGAACCTTATTATAAAGATTTATATTGAAATTACGAAAATTCTACAAAAACAGCTAAATGAACATTAAAAGAAAAATATTTTTCTCAAACATTTTTAAAGAATAATCCTAAAAACCGCAAAATAAAACTACAATTATTTGGAAATGCTTTAGTTCAAAATACCCGAAGACTTACCCGAATTAGCGGAGGAAAGGACTTAACCACAAACACACCAACTAAAGGTGGTTATGATTTTGTTTTTGACTTTGAAAAATTAGCAAATGGCCAAATAATAGCAATTACTGAAAAAACTAAAAATGTATTTTTTGAAGATTCAAACAAAAAATTTCAGGATTTTAGTTTCAATTTAAGCGCCCAATATATCAAAGATAAAGGGATTGAATTTAAATTATGACTAAATGATCCTAATCTTGGCTTGATAGTTGATAATGTTTTTAATCATGTTGAACAAGGTGCTGACTTCTATACTAGCTCAAAATTTGACACTTTTGATCCAAAAAAAGCCTTTATTTTACATAAAGCTGGAGCAAGAGTTCATATTGAATACACAAACTCGCTTGAAAATGAAGATTTTGGTTCTAAGACAAATCAATTTGATTATAAAAATATTGACTATACTAATGAAGAGCAACCAATTACATTTTTCACCAATTCAGATGCTTACAATTTAGAAAAATATAATCCAAACCAAAACGTTCCTTATAAATTACATGAAGGATATTTACAAGATTTAGAATTTTTACATAAATCTTGAGATACTAAAAAGTTCCCACTAGCAAAAAATCTATTAGCTAGAACCTTTGGCTTTAGTTTTGGAAGTGCAACTATGCTTGCAAAAGTAAATGATGACCCAGATGATGGTAAATTTTACATAATCACAAATAATCACGTCGAAGGTGGCGCAAATTTTGATTTAAATACCCTTTTTGGTAAAGATTTAACTCATTCTTTATCAAATAATCGTTACATGGCTATTGCAAGTAAATATTATTCTAATTCAATTGATGGCGGTTATAGCTATTGAGGTGGACCAAACGCCGTCAAAAATGTTCCTACTTGGATAGTTTGAACCGGTATTAAACAACCGGATGTAAAAGGAAAAAATCCAAAAAATGTTGACATAACTGTTTTAATAGTTGATATTAAACCTTTAATTAAAGCAGCTTATGAAAGTGGTGAGTTCCAAAAAGCAGCCTGATTATTGAATTGATATAAATTACCTAACTTAAAATTAAATTCAAACGGTCAGACAGATTTAACATTTTTTGGTCAAAATGTTAAATATTTTGGAATGAATGGATTTCCTTATGCAAAACAAAGTGGTTATATAATTAACAGGGCTAATTCAGATCAACAAAATGTTACTATTTTGAATCAAAAAGGTTATACTCCATCATATTTTAATGCTGGTAATTCCGGAACAGGAGTATTAGGTCCAAATGATGAGTATATTTCAACAATTAATGGAGGTTCGCCACTTACATTTTTACAAAGTTGGAATTATTCAACAGCAACTCATAATTATTTTGGAATAAATTGACAAAATGAAAAACCGCTTGAACTAGAAAGTAAATATAGTTTATCATCAATGATAATGAGACTAAATGCTCAAAATCCGCGTGAATACAGTCTTCCTTGGTTTTTCAAGGATTTTGAAAAATAAAATAATTTTAAAGTCACAAAAATTAGCTTATTAATTTAGTCTATTTATTTAAATATTTCTATTTTAGCTAATTTTATTGACATTAAAACTAAAAGGTTCAAAATCCCTAGTTTCCCAGTTTGATGACATAATCCTAAAAAAGTGTCCTGGTTTATTATTTGGGCACTTTTTTAACTTTTTTGACAAACTCAGAAAAATAACTATCAAAGCAAAAACACTAAATTTTAAATCTAGCCATCACGAAAGAAAAATCTACTACTAAGCAAACTAAAAAAGCTAAAATTTTAACTTAAAAAGCAAAATTATGAATTTTTAAACTACTTTTTTAGTTTAAAAGACTAACAAAAATCATAAAAAATACAACTACTATTTAAACTCAATGCAAATAAAAAACTCGTTTTATTTGCAGCGAGCCTAAAAAACATATGAAGTTTTGAAAGAACAATAACCAAAAGCCTTAAATTTATAGATTTCTAAACGGTTAAATTTAAGGCATACCATCATATTTGAAAATACAATGGAAAAGCCGCATTTTCAAATTTTTTTATGACAAAAACATTCTTAATTCCCCCTTAATTCAATATCAAAATTTATTAATTATTCTTAGTGATGATCATTATAACATAATTTTATTTTAGACCAAACATTTTTTTTTTTTTTTTTGCAAAAGGCCGATTTTAAAACAATAAAAATTAAGATTTTAGCCTCAAAAATCGCGATTTACGGGCATTTTTTGTATTTATATTGACTAAAAAGTAAATTTTGCCATCAAACGTCAAACTCAGGAAAATCCGCGCGAATACAATATCCCTTGGTTTTTTCAAAAATTTTAAAAAGTAAAATAATTTTAGAGCCCAAAAATTAGTTTATTAATTTAGTCTATTTATTTTAAATTTTCTATTTTTACCGATTTTATTGACATTAAAATTAAAAAGTTAATAATCCATTTAGTCTAAAAAGTCGCAAAAATTTGTAAAAAAATACTAAAAAAAGAGTAAAATTTATTTCTAAAAGGTAAAATGAAGTAAATTTTACTTTTTTATTTAATAAAATCATAAAAAAACACCATTGTAGTGCTATAATTTTAAATATTTGATTAAAAACCACATAGAGGAAAAATATATATGCCTAAAAATACTAATAGATTAGCAATAGCAATAACCGCTGTTGGTGGTGTTGCTATTTTTGCAACGACTATTGGGCTTGTAACTCGAATTCGCTATACAGGAGAAAATCCCCGAGCTGAATTAGAAAGTTTAGTTTCGCGAGTCCAAAATGTTGCCTTTAAATCTGATGTCTTTGATGATTCTACCACATATAGCCAAATAAAGTCACAACTTTTTGACCAAAGTGGAAAATTATTAGCTGGCACAGATTTAAATAAATTTATATCTTTTTACACACAGGTTAACTCCAAACTACGTAAATTTGAGCCAACTTTTGCACCAAATAAGCCATTTTTAGAATTTATTGACTTAATTCCAAATGATAATGATCAAAGTTTTGAGCTCCGTTTCCGTGCAAAGCACCAAGTTGATAACAACCACACAGCATTTTCAACAATTATTTCAAAAAAAGTTTCTTATGCACAACGTTCACAATTTGCTCTTGCCGAATTTAATTCAAACTTAGAAAAAATAACTAAAAGTTTCAAAGAAAACATTCAAAATCTAAGAAGACAAGATTTTAGTTCTAGTGTTATAAATCCAAGTTTAACTGACCAAAAAATCGCATCGTTAACTCGTGCAGAAGATTTTGCCGCTGATGTTAATAAATCTGGAACTGAAGCAGAGGCTATTGAAAAAATAAGTCAATATTTCCCTGATTTTCAAAAATTAATTAACGAATTAAACTTTGACAAAAATAATTTTTTCCCTTTCAAACAAGGAACAATTTACAATTTTAGTTTAGAAAAACATCCTGGAACAAATAATTTTATTTCAGTTGGTCCAAATTCAGTTCCAAGTTTTTTAGTTAAGGCTGAATTAAGCGATGATGCAAAATTTGAGCTTAAAAATTTCAATATCGAAGATGCCCAATTACTTGAAAAAATTGATTTAGTTCCGCAGTCTAGTTCAAGTTCTGAATCAAGTCAGGATCAAACTGCAGAAAAACAAGCAACTTATTTTGCCGATGTAGACGATATTTTGTCAAAAATTTCACTCAGAAAATTACAGTTTACTGATTTTAAAGTTGGAAGTACGCCAGTAGATACTCAAGTTCAAGCTCAGGCTAGTTTAGTAGCTTCTGGAAATATTAACCAACTAGTTCAAGTTGCCGCCGATCTTACCCAAGGTCAAGCCCAACCTCAAGCTGCGGAATCTGGACAAACTACTGGGGGAACTGGGCAGCAAACCGGGCAACAAGGAAGTACAGGATCAACTGGAACAGGCGGAGTGGCAGCCGCAGGAGCAGCGGGAGCTGAAGAAGGATCAAATGGATCAACCACAGAACAGCAAACTGACGGACAAACCACCACAGAACAACCTCCCGTAACTACTCCAGCTCAACCTGAAGACAAAACAAAAGAATTAGTCAAATATCTTGAAATTTCAACTCGCACTGTAAATGATTTTTTCGCTAGTTTTAATAAAAAAATATACTCTTCTGTTAGAGAAAAATCTAAAGAAGTAGTAGATAAAATAAATTCTGAATTATTAATTAAGCCAATTTCCCTTGATTTTGGTGATTTTAATCAGTATTTTGGTCAAAAACAACCTCAAGGTGTTGATTTTTACTTAGATCTTTCTAAAGCACAAGAAAAAGATGGTGTTAATGCAGAAAATTCAAATCTTGAAATTCCAGTTGTTATTAATCTTTATTCAAGTTTTTTTGGTGACTCAGAAAACAAACTTTTAGGATCTAAAACTTCAGTTTTTGAAATTCCTAATTTCAAGAAGGTTGGAACACAAACTGGTGCAGGCACAAATATTGAATCTAATTTAGATACAGAGCGAAAAACATTTTATAATCTTGACGGTTTACCTTCAACTTCTTCTCAAGCAACTGCAGTTACTGTTTCAACAGCTGCATCAACTACCCCAACAAATAAACAAATTAGAATTGGTTCAACAACAGCTTATATTTCTAAAACTGAATTAGAAAATTTAATCGGTCAAACTGGTGGAAGTAGCGAGGGAACCGAGCAAAACAGCGAATCAAAAGCTCCTAAATTTGAAGAAATTAAGAAAATTATCGGAAATCCTTTCCAATATGCCTATGATTTTGATGCAAATGAATCAATGCTAAAAGCTTGAGTTGGACAGCAAAAATTCCCTAAAATCGAAGATTTTGCTAATTTTACGGAAAATAATTTCATTGCATCAGATTACAAAATTAAATCATTAAAATCTGATAAATTCTTCAAAAATGAATATGATGTTGCTTCCTTTTATGCGTATTTAATCCAAATGGAACCTGCTCAGGTTTTAAATTATCTATTTGAAATTGCTAAAGCAAACGGTTTAGTTGATAAAAATGCTTCAATTAATCTAAATGATATAAAAGATGACAATATTTTCAAAATTGCCTCAGACGTTAAATTTAAGACAACTCAAGATAACCCAGTTTATTCACTTGATTTTAACAATCAGTTTTTAGGTTTTGATTCTCGTGGTTGAATTTCTAATCTATTTTTACCAAAAAGTGTTTGGCAAAAAACAAATACTTTAATTAATGACAGTGATATTTTTAACCAATTAAATCAATATTCACCTGTAAAAGTTGAGTCAAATACATCAACTAGTTCAGGAATGAATGGTTCAGGAACAGGCGATGATCTTTATAAATCATTGCAAGATGCTGCTAAAAAAATTAAAGAAGAACTGAAAAAACAAAGCTCCTCAATTTTGAAAGCTGGTGTTGATGGTAATGGTGGCGGAGGCGGAGGAGCTGGCGCTGGTGGTTCAGGTTCAACTACACCATCTACAATTGAAGCTGAAATCAAAAAATTCTTCCAAGAAAAAACACAATCACTTAGCACTTTAAAAGATTTATTGCTAGCATTTTACTATAAAGCTAAAGAATTAAGCAACTTTAGTGCTTGATCAAAATTAGGTAATGATCTAGATTATAAAATTATTTTTGAAAAACACTCAGGTTCAACTTCATCAGGTGGTGGTGAAACTCTTACTACACCTTCTGGACTTGAGGACTATAAATTAACTTATTATTACAAGGTTTTTGACAAAAATACAGGTGTTGATAAATATCAAACTCCAAAAATTGACTTAAATTTATGAGTTAATAAACAAGATACTCAAAGAACTGAAAGAGATGAATTAAATAAAGCTGTTTTAAGTATTCCGCCATCATTTTCGCTATTTTACCTTAAAAAAGAGGAATTTGAGAAGCTCAAAAAAGGTGAATCTGATCAAACTACAGACAATAAAAAATTTGAAGAAACTTCAGCATTCAAAGAAATTCAAGCAAAAATTCAAGAAAACAATAAAGATCTCAAACTCTCAGTTGTTTCAATAGACGAAGATAAAATCAGTCCGCAAAAATTCAAAGTTGTGAATTTGCAAATCGAAAAAACTACACCAACAGCTGCCGACGGTTCAGCTTCTCAGTCAGTTAAGTCAAGTCTTAGTTTCCAAGTTAGAATTGCACTAGACGATACACAATAATAAGAAAATTTCTACCATTTTAAAGGAGAAAAAATGTTAAATAAAGAAAATAAATCCAAAAGTATAAAAACAATAATTTCAACAGGTTTTTCGATCACCGCAATTCTTACAACAATCGTTGCAGTTCCTATTGGCTTAACAATTTTTGAGCGTTCATATAGTTCGCAAATTTTTGGAAACGTTGATAAAAATGAAGTTGTCAATTTAAAAACTCAGTCTACTTTTAGCGAAGAAGATTTTATTAATGTCCTTAATGAACTAAAGTTACATGACCAGTACAAAAATTTATCAGCAAAAACAGCACTTGCACTGGCTAAAAATCCTTCATATGCATTTAATTTTTTAAATGCATATGACTTTAGTCCAATTACTAAACACAATTTCCGGGTAGTTTTAGACATTGAAAAAGCAAATGCTTCTGGCACTGAAGTAAAAAATGTTGTAGTTTATGCTCATTCAGATCAATTCAAACTTACTTATTCAAAACAGACTGACCTCAAAGGCTTTGCCCAAAGTGATAAGGCTGATGGCGATTTAGTTGGATTCCAAATTGACCTTGAAAAGTCAAAACTAGAACTTACAGGCACAAAAAATTCCAATTTAGTAGCCTCAGAGGTTGCTTTTAAACTTGATAATGACTTTCAAGCTTTTTACAAAAGAACACGTTCAAAATCACAAGCTTTTTCTGATGCTTTATTCCAAAATGGACTGGCTTATAATTTAGTTAATACTTTAGGTCTGCCTTCAATTTTGGAAAAAGGTTATGTTTTGGCACCAAAAACAGTTGAAAACCAAAAAGCTAAACAAGAAAAAATAGTTATGGTTGGTGATTCAGACACCAAAAGAGTTGATAGTCTAATGAAAGTTGAAAACTTAGTTTTCAAAAATCTTAACGATAATGACGGAACTCTTTCAATTTCTTTTGAGCTAAAAAATCCAACAGGCAAACTTATCAGAGAATTTGACTTTCCAATTTTAGGAATTAAAAAATTAAGCGATGATGTAAAAACTGTTGAGCAAAAAATTCTTTCACAATTTAGCGATTTTGTTCAATTAAAACCACTGGTTCAAATTGCACTTGTCAAAGATAACCTAAGTTTGGCCCAAATCGTCTACAAAACCGACAATAACCCCGTTAATCTCGCAACAGTCTTGAGCAAAATTACGCAAAACTCGCAACAAAATGGACGACAGAGCCAAGTTTCGACCCAACTTTTCCAAGATTCAGGCCAAAATTCACAAGCTAATAATGCCAAAGTTGACATAAACCGCCAAGATTTAAGCGCTTTTTTCAATTTAAAGTCTGAAAAATTCCAAGTTCCTGGACTTGATGGTTATTTTGTTAAAATTAACAGCATTAAATTAGCAGAAAATTTAACCCAAGCGCAAAAAGATAAACTTGTAGAAGAAAATAAAGTTTCTTTTGAAGTTGATTTTCAAATTGAAAAACAACTAAATATTGAAGCGCCTTACCTTGAAAGTGAATTTGTTCAGTCAAATTATCCAAAAGTTCTTGAATCTTCGCTTGCAAGTTTAGGAAAAGGAAATGATTCTAAATTTGTTTTAGTTGATCTTGGTTCTTCAAAATCTAATGTTGAAGTTCAACTTGATTATGATGAAAATCAGCGAAAAGTTTTAAATGCTGTTTTAGAACAAAATTCAGAAGACTTTACAAATTTAGACAAAATCGATCCTCAAGATCCAAAGTTTGAAAACTTTAATCCTCTAGCTAAAACTTTTGAATTCAAAGAAAATCCTAATGGTCCAAAATTAACTTTAGAATATGTTAAATCTCTTGTGTCAGAAGTTGTTGAAGATGCTAAAAAACAAAAAACTTTTACCGAAGTAGCTAAAAAACTTTTCATTTTAGATCTTGGAATGGAGCCGGAAAGTGTCAGCGCTCTCCAAAAATATATAGATAGAAATAAACCAAGATTTGAGCCAACTTCTAAAGACACTGGTAGCGAAAAACCAGCAGAAGGTGAGAAAGAATCTGAGAAAAAAACAGAAGAAGGTGAAACAACTGGAAGCCAACCAGCAGAATCTCAACCATCAACTGGTGCTCCAGCCGCTGGAGCTGGAGCTGCCGGTACTGCCGCCACTTCAACTACCTCAGAAAATGGAGTCCAAGCAACCTTATCAACAACAGCATTCGAAGATGATTCAAACACTAAAACTAATACTGAATCAAAAGAAATTTCAACTTTTAAAGGTTTAGGTGTTGAACTTTGAGCATTTTTACAAAAATCTAATTATTCTGCACTTGGTCAAACTGATTATCAAGCAGAAGTAGTTACAAAATCTGATAGTCAAATTGATGTAATTCTTACTTTTGGAACAAAAACTGAAACAGAGCTAAAAGATTCAAATCCTAAAGCTATTTTCTCAATTACACAATTAGAAAACGATGCTGATTATGATGTTTTAAGAAGTTATAATCCAACTGTATTTTTTGATTTTCGCCAAAATCAAAAAACAGATGGCAGTGATAAAATTACAAAAATACAACCGCTTAACCGTGGCGATGTAAAAATTGATCTTGAAAAAGATAAAGATAATGTTGCTAGTAAACATGGATTATTAGTAAAAAAAGCCGTTGAAATTAAAGAAGTTCCTACGGCTCCAGGTCAGGAGAAACCAGCTGAAACGACAGCACAAGCAGCAACCGCTGAAACAGCTACAGCGCCAGCAAGTACAGAAACAACAGCTGCTATGCCAACAAGCACAACAGCTACAGTGCCTACTGAAACAACAGTAGCAACTACAGTGCCAACAACCGAAGTAGCGACAACCACCACAATGGAAACTCCAACAACCACAGCTACACCTACTGTTGAACCTAAAAAACAAGTTCTTGAATCTGGAGTAATATTTTTAGCTTTTCAACCACATAATATTGACAGCAATAAAAAACATTATTTAATTTCATCTAAAGATGGTAAAGGTATTTTTATTAAAAAAGTCAAATTAGGTGATGGTAAAATTGAGAAATATGTTTTAGGAATTGATGAAAATCCGGGAGATGCTACTTCTGAAAATGGTAGTGATAGTGGCGAAGGCGCTGATAGAGATGCCGAAGGTACAACTGTTGAATCATTTGTTGCTTTAATTTCTGGAACTGAAGTAGAAAAGACCGATGATTTCCTTCAATTTAATGGTTCAGGTTCAAGTTCTGATGAAACAGAAAATACAGAAATTACTGTACCATTTGGATTTAAACAAACTAATGTAGATAAAGGTGTAGCTGATGACTTTGACTTTATTAAAGATGGGGATTTAATGTTCCTAACTTTAATAAAAGATAAAGAGAAATGGACAATTCGACTTACTTCATCAAAAGCAAAAAACCCTTACAGTCAAAGAATTTCTAGTACTTTAGATCTAGATGCGTTCCCTGATTTTAACACTAAAAATCTAACTTGAACTCATTTAGGTCCTAATACTAAAGCTGAAACTGTATCTCCAACAAAAATCTTGTTTAAAGGTTTTGCAGTTTATGATTCCCCTACATTGGCAACTAATGTTGAGGCAGTCTCAAACTTAAATAATCTTTTTATTAAAAAATTCATTAAATAATTTTTTAATAAAAAAATAAAAATACAAAAAAGTAAACTTTTGTCTTTAAAAGTTTACTTTTTTGTATTAATAACAATAGTTTATATTAAAATATAAAATAAAATATTATAATTATTATATTATGCGAACAAATCCTTTTTATTCTGGAATTAGACTAATAGATCTTCCACAACCGGTTTTAATTAGTCTTTCTGTTATTTTCTTTGTTCTTGCGATAATTTCAATTTCATTTCACAAATATACAAGAAAAAAAATTCAACAATACAAAGAACTTCAAATGGAAGATTGAAAAAGAGAAAATCCCGGCAAAAAACATTTTACTTACGAGCAGACAAAAATGTTTTTACCCGCTTGGCAAAGAGCAAAATATAATGCCCATATTTTTTTGTGTGTAATTTTTGTTGTTGGCGGTTTTGTTTTTGCATTTGGCAACACCTTAACAACTTTATAAGTCTAATTTTGTTGTTTTTGTCTTTAAAATTATTTTTTCCTAGTTTTTTCCAAAAGCTTCGAAACTAATAAAAAAATTTTTAATCTATTCGCCCCCCAAATTCAAAAAAATCCTATGAATTCAAAGGGTTTTTTTGAATTTTTTTGTGTCAAAAAAAATAAAAAAAATTTTTTAAAAAAATAAATTTTCTTTATTTGCCTTTTCTTTTGGTAAAATTATATTCCATTTAATTTTTTAATTATTCAAAGAGCTATTTAGAGGTGGAAAAATGAGTCAAGAAAACAACAATTTAAAAATTAAACAAAAAAATGATTACTATAACCTTTCAGTTTCGCCTCTGGAATATGCCTATAATAATTTTTCGGGCAAAATGCGTTCAGTAAACTGAAATGTCATCAATGATCCTAAAGATTTAGAAGTTTGAACCCGTGTAGTTCAAAACTTTTGAATTCCAGAAAAAATTCCGCTTTCAAACGATTTAGAATCATGAAGAAGTCTGTCACCAGAATGACAACAACTTGTAACCCGAACTTTTACTGGTCTAACTCTGCTTGATACAATTCAAGCAACAATTGGTGATGTAGCCCAAATTGGTCATTCTCTGACCGATCACGAGCAAGTTATATATGCTAATTTTGCCTTTATGGTAGGGGTTCATGCTCGTTCTTATGGTTCGATTTTTTCAACTTTTTGTTCAAGTGAAGAAATCGAAGAGGCACACAATTGAGTAATAAATAACGAAAAATTACAAAAAAGAGCAAGAATTCTAATCCCTTTTTATGTTGGAAAAGATCCTTTAAAATCAAAAGTTGCTGCCGCACTAATGCCTGGTTTTCTACTTTATGGCGGTTTTTATCTTCCTTTTTACCTTTCTTCACGTTCAAAACTGCCAAATACTTCTGATATAATCCGTTTAATTTTACGCGACAAAGTGATCCACAATTATTATTCAGGCTATAAATATCAAAGAAAAGTTGAAAAATTAAGCCCTGAAAAACAAAAAGAAATGAAAGACTTTGTTTTTGATTTACTTTATAAATTAATTGACTTAGAAAAAGATTATTTATATGACTTATATTCTGAAGTTGGAATTGCTGAATCTGCAATAAAATTTAGTCTTTATAATGCTGGCAAATTTTTACAAAATTTAGGATATGACTCACCTTTTACAAAAGAAGAAACTGAAATTGAACCTGAAGTTTTTAGCCAATTATCAGCCCGGGCAGACGAGAATCATGATTTTTTCTCAGGAAATGGTTCTTCTTATGTAATGGCTCTTGCTGAAGAAACTGAAGATGAAGACTGGGAGTTCTAAAATGGAAAATAACAAAAAACTCTATGAATTAGGCGATTATTCTAAACCTAAAGGCGAAATTTTTCTTGTTTATTTCTCTTCAATTTCTAATAATACTCACCGTTTTATTGAAAAACTTGGCTTTAAAAATCAAAGAATTCCAATTGATATTGACTCTCAAATTCAAGTTGATCAAGATTATGTACTTTTTTGCCCTACTTACAGCGGCGGAAAAGGTGAAACAAGCGGATCGGTGCCAAAACCGGTAATAAAATTTTTAAATAATGAACAAAACCGTAAATTTTGTAAAGGAGTTATTGCCTCTGGAAACACTAATTTTGGCGATACATACGCTCTTGCTGGCCCGGTTTTGTCAAAAAAATTGAATGTCCCTTTTTTATATCACTTTGAGCTCTTAGGGACTTCTGAAGATGTTATTAATGTTAAGACAATACTAAATAATTTTTGGGAAAAATAGATGAAAACACACGACAAAAATCATGCTTTTAGTTCTAGTAGTTCTGAAAGTTATATTAGCCTAAATGCAAAGGCCAAATTATTTTCAAAAAATCCAGATGCATATAAATTTGATATTTTAGCCGGGCAAAAATATATTAGCGAACATATTGAGCCTCGATTTAAAGTATTTAATTCGTTCAAAGACCGAATTAATTTTTTGCTAAGCCAAAATTATTATGACCCTAAAGTCATAAATCAATATTCATTTGACCAACTTGAGGAATTAAATCAAAAAGCTTGAAGTTATAATCATTTTTTTCCTTCATTTATGGGTGCTTTTAAATTTTATTCTTCATATGCCCTAAAATCTGATGATAATCTAACATATTTAGAACATTTTCCTGACCGGGCTTTGTTAAATAGTTTATTTTTGTCTAACGGAAATTTTGAAGATGCCAAAGCCATTCTTGAGCAAATAATGTTAGGCAGATTTCAACCAGCTACCCCAACTTTTTTAAATGCAGGAAAACTAAGAAGAGGAGAGTTTGTTTCTTGCTATTTAATTAGAGTTGAAGACAATATGGAATCAATTTCGCGGGCAATTACAACATCTTTGCAACTTTCAAAGCGTGGTGGCGGAGTTAGTGTTTTGCTGACAAACCTACGTGAACTAGGGGCACCAATTAAAAACATTGAAAATCAAGCAACAGGTGTAATTCCTGTCATGAAAATACTTGAAGACTCTTTTTCGTATGCAAACCAACTTGGTCAACGTCAAGGTGCTGGGGCTGTTTATTTAAATGTTCACCATCCTGATATTCTTTCTTTCCTTGATACAAAAAGGGAAAATGCTGATGAAAAAATCAGAATAAAATCGCTCTCTCTGGGCGTTATAATCCCAAATATAACGCTAACTTTGGCCAAAAACAACGAGCAAATGGCACTTTTTTCTGTTTATGACACCGAAAAGTTTTACCAAAAACCTTTTAGTGACATCTCAATCAGTCAAGAATACTACAAAATGCTAGATAATCCACAAATTAAAAAAACCTTTATTTCAGCAAGGAAATTATTTCAAACAATTGCTGAACTACAATTTGAAAGCGGTTATCCTTATATTTTATTTGAAGACACTGTTAATGATGCAAATGCTCATCCTGATCGTGTTGTAATGTCAAATTTATGTTCAGAAATTACTCAACCTTCAACTCCAAGTTCTTATTTTCCTGACTTAAGTTTTAAAGAAATTGGTCAGGATATCTGTTGTAATTTAGGTTCACTAAACATTGACAAAGCCATGGAATCAGGTAAAGATTTTCAAAAAATGGTTCACTATTCAATTGTTGGCCTTGATAGTGTCTCCAGAAATTCTGATCTTTCAGTTGCCCCTTCAATTCAAAAAGGGAACAATTTAAACCATGCAATTGGACTTGGAACTATGAATTTACACGGTTTTTTAGCCAAAAACCAAATAATGTATGACTCGCAAGAAGCCCTTGACTTTACAAATATTTTCTTTTATTGTCTAGCTTTTTCTGCTTTTAAGTCTTCTTTAGAATTGGCAAAAAAATTCGGTCCTTTTGCTGGTTTTGAGAAAACCACATTTGCCAGCGGCAAATATTTTGAAAAATACACAAAAGTTGAACCCTCAACTTTTGTACCAAAAACCGCTAGAATTCAGCAACTTTTTCAAGACTATCAAGTTGCAATTCCGACTCAAGAGGACTGAATTGAACTTGTCGAGCAAATTAAAATTCACGGAATTGCCAATTCACATTTAATGGCAATTGCTCCAACTGGGTCAATTTCTTATCTTAATTCTTGTACTCCTTCATTGCAGCCGGTTGTTGCCCCTGTTGAAGTTAGAAAAGAAGGGAAATTAGGGCGAATTTATGTTCCTTCATATCAATTAGGTCCAAAAACATACGACTTTTATCAAAAAGGAGCATACGAACTTGGACCAATTCCAATTATTAACATCGTTGCCGAGGCCCAAAAACATGTGGATCAGTCAATTTCAATGACATTATTTTTAACTGACAAAGCAACAACTCGCGATTTAAATAAAGCATATATTCATGCCTTTAAAAAAGGTTGCAAGTCAATTTATTATGTAAGAATTCGCCAAGATGTCCTTGAAGATTCAGAAAACTATGAATTTTGCGAGTCTTGTGCCGTTTAATTTTTCAAAATAAAATTATTTTGAAAAATTAATGTTTAATATTGATTTTTAATTCTTTCAAGATTTTTATTGTATTTTTCTAAATAAGCTTGAGTTACCTGATCAATATTTCAGTTCAAAATTTCAATAAAGCCAAGGAAATATTCAAACAAATTCACAAGAGTTTCTTTTTCCTTTTTATGCAAAAAATCAGCGGCTAAAATAAAGACTTTTTTAAATTGCTCGTTAATATCTTTGTTCTCAACAAATTTTGTTTCAAAAACTTGTTGGCTTTGAAAATGAATTCCGGCTGAAACAAGAAAATGAATTGCGTCAACAAATTCTTCGATAGTTTTATCAAAATTAGATTTTTTGTTAATTTTTCAATATTTAAAGCTTTCAATTTCGTTTGCAAATTCAGCAATTTCGACTATGGCAGCAATTATTACCTTATCTTGCCATTGGTGATCGACTTTTGTAATTAAATCATTACCATAACTATATTCAGCAAAAAGTTTATCTAAAATTTTTTGTTTTTCAAAAATTAGTTTTAAATCAACAATCATATTACTTCACACAAAAAAATATATAATTAATAAATGTATAATTATATATTTTTTTGTTTATTTTTCAAAGAAAAAAAAATATTTTGCATTTTCCAGAGTTTCCTGGTTTAGTGGCAAAAATTCACTTTTTAGTGAATATAAATATAAAAAAATGCCCGTAAATCCGGTTTTTTTACCTAAAACCTTAATCTTTATTATTTTAAAATTAACCTTTTCTAAAAAAAAAAAAAAATGCTTGGCACAAGAAAAAAATTATGCTATAATAAACCTCACTAAGAATGAATTAATAAATTTGGATATTGAATTAGGGAGGAATTAGTTATGTTTTTGCCATAAAAAAATCAGAAAATGCGAATTTTCCGTCATATTTTTAAATATGATGCAATGCCCTAAATTTAACCGTTTAGAAATCTATAAATTTAGGGCTTTTGGTTATTGTTCTTTCAAAACTTCATATGTTTTTTTAGGCTCGCTGCAAATAAAAACGAGTTTTCTATTTGCATTGAGTTTAAATAGTAGTTGTATTTTTTTATGGTTTTTGTTATTTTGTTCATAAATTGATTCTTGCCAGTGTTTTAAAATTGTAATTAACTTTTGTCAAAAAAGTTAAAAAGTGCCCAAAAACCGGACACTTTTTTAAGATTATCTCATCAAACTGGGAAAGTCGGGAAAAAAATTATTCCGCTTTTTTTGAATTATTTAAAATAGTTTTTCGAGCATTTTCAGGTAAAGATTTGCCATATTCAAAATAATGGCCAATTTCTTTAAAGGCATTTTTACTTATTTTTAATTTTTCAAATTCTTCCGGTTCGAGACTTAATTTTATTGGCTGATTTTTCTCAATTTTTTCAACAAAATCAGGATCAGGCACAAATGCTGAAGAAATTCCGACAAAATCAGAAAATTGAATAGCTTCGACTGATTTTTCTAAGGAATTTATTGAACCGCTAGCAATAACAGGGATTTTCCCTTGTAATTTTTCATAAACTACATCGGAAATTAATCGGTTAAAATTATTTGATTTTGACCGAACTTTGTCACGAAAAACGTCAAAACCCCAACCGGCAATTGCAAGGTAAGAAATTTTTATCCCTCTTTTTTCAATTAGATCTAAGAAATCTAGGAAATTTTCGACTGTGTAACCTAAATTATCGCCTCTTCGCTCCTCAGGAGTTGCCCGGTAGCCTAACAAAAAATTAGGATTTTTTGATTTTAAAATAGTTTTTTGTACCTTTTCTAATATTTGTACCAAAAATCGAGATCTATTTTCAATATTTTGACAGCCATATTTATCATTTCGCTTGTTAGTATAATGTGAGAAAAATTCTTGTGGTAATAATTTTTGCGCTGAAGAAATTTCAACCCCATCAAAACCAGCCTTAATTGCCCTTAGACAAGCATCTGCATATTGACTAACAATTTTTTGAATTTGCTTTTGTGTAAGGCGAAAAACCTTGTATTTTACGGGATAATTTCGCTTTTCAGCACTAGGTCCATAGCAAAAACCATCTTTTTCAATTTTTGAAACAGAGTGAGAACCAGCGTGAATTAATTGCAAAATTGCGATACTTCCCTTTGATTTTATTGCTTTTGCAAGTTTTGCTAGACCTTCGATATCGCTGTCATTTTCGATACTATGACCATATTTGAACAAACTACCTGATTTACAAACATAAACTCCGCCTGTAATTGTCATTGGCGCACTATGGGCTCTAGCGCTAAAAAAATCTAAATCTGCTTGGCAAACTTGACCCTTTTCAGAAAGATTAAGATTAATTGGGCTAAAAACAAATCGGTTTTTTAATGTGAAATTACCAATTTGATACGGTTTAAAAAGTTTGTTTTTCATGTTTAGCTTAAAAGTAAGTTACAAATTTCTTCTTCATCAACTTTTTGGGTAAAATAATCATCCAATTTTGCATCTTTTAGCCGATTTAATAGTTCATCTTGAGTTAATTTTGTCCCAATTAAGAAATTTTCTAACTCTAAAAGTGATTTTTTCGGGAAAAAATCGCCTGAAATTTTAATTTTGCTAATTTTTCCTTCATCAATTTCTAAAGAAAATGTTATTGTTCCAACTTTTGTTCTAATTGATCTGTTGAACGAATAATTTGGACTAAGTCCTCAAACAAAATCCCAATTTTTGTATTTTTCAGCAACCATTTTGTCAATTTGGGCTCAATCACTATCAGTAAGTTCGTATTTTTTAAACTTTTCTTCTGAATTTACTTTCAAAAATTCAGTTAAAAATAAGTCTTTCATTTCAAAAACTGAAAAATTTTGATATTCTTCTGAAAGCTTATTTTTTAAATTAGTTACCCGTTGAGAAACAGATTTTATTCCTTTTGCTTCAATTTTTTTCTGGTTTGGAGTTAGAATTTTGCCAATAAAATCAAAATCTACATCATATAAAAGTGAAAAACCTGCATAAATTCTATCATTTACAAGTGACATTGCCGCACCAGAAACTTTTTTTCCTTCAATTTGAAGGTCATTTTTTCCACTAAATTGCACATTTTTTATCCCTAAGTTTTGCAAAACTTTAATAACAGGATCGTAAAATTGTGCATAATTTCCGAGTAAATTTTTATTTTTTTCATACGGGAATGAAAAACAAAAATTTACACCATTTCTATCTAAATAAATTGCTCCACCACCGGTGTCGCGTCTAACAACTTCAATATTTTTTTGCTTTAAAAGCTCAAGGTTAACTTCAACACTTGGATTTTGGAAATAACCAATTTGGACATGTGGATCACAAATATAAGGAAAAACAATTGTTTCATCTAGTTTTAAGTTTTTGATTGCTCAATATTGAATAGCGAGCAAAATTGCACCGTCAAAAACTCAGCTTCCATTGCGTTTTGGTTCGATTAAGTACATTTTTATTCCTGTTCTGTTATTTTTTGTAGCAGTAACTTAATATCCTCATGAAAAAAATAGGATTTTTCAAGAATATCCTTGTTAGTACGGTATTTTTTCTGATTTATAACTAGATATTTTGCATTTTTAAATTTTTTTGTCATCTCTTGAAAAGGCAATTTAATTAATTGCGGGGTCGTAAATCCAACCCCTATTTCAAGAAAAACTAAGTTTTTATCTTTATTTTGTTCAATAAAATTATTGTAATTTGCTTTTTGGTTGTCGAAGTTTTGATCTTCAACCATTCCTTTAAACGAAATTCTTTTGTTTATTTCTAAAAAGGCATTACATTCTGGGCATTTTGGCAATAAATTATAATCAACCTTCATATTTTTTTGATTTTGTACCATTTTTAGAATTAGTTCATCATCTTGGTATAAAAAATTTTTACACATTTTTGAGCACTGCATTAAATTATATTTACCCTGGATGTAAAAAATTTTTTGATTGTCAAATCCTGATTTTTCAAAAAAACTATCAGAATTTGTGGTTATTATAAAAAAATTCTTATTTTCTAAAATTTTTTTCAAATTCAAAAAACTTTCTGATTCTTTAAGATCTAAAAAATTAACTTTTGCAAATCTACTATGAAAAGCTCAGTATGTTTCTCATGATCCAAAATCATAAAGCGAAGCTTGAAGCATATCTAAAAAATGGTATTTTTCGATAAAATCTTTAAAATTATCACTGAATTTTGATCCATAATAATTATTTCCATCTGCACTTGTTAGTCCTGAACCAACTCCAACAACAATTGCATCAGCTGAATCAAGGATTTTCTTGATCTTTATCGCTTGATCTAGAATACTAAAAGTCCTCAAGTTCATCAAATTCACTTTGGTCTATATCTTTTGCTTTAAAAAGTCAATTTTTGTCTGACTCATGCGAATTCAAAATTTTTGGATCCTTTTCAGCTAATTGATTTAGTTCAATAATTCTACATTTTAAGGGTGTTTTTATTGAAAAAACAGTTTTTGACGCTTCAATTTTAGCGACAACATCATCTTTTTCTAGTTGTTTTTTATTTGTAAATTTTAAAAATCCGATTGTTCCAAGATCATCTTGTAATTCGGCCGTTAAATAGATAGTAAAAATTTCATTTTTTTGTTCAATTATCAAGAAATTAGCAATTTTTTTCATAGCAATCCTCTTAAATTTTTTGTTAATATCTAAAATGATATTACCACAAAAAAGCAACTAATGGCAAAAAATCTATAAATATAAATAAATCACTTCAAAAATTGGATAAATTAGTATATTAATTTCAAAAAATCATGAATACTGCGTCAAATTGAAACAATAGAGAATCACATTTAAAAACAAAATTATAAATGCTCCCTAAATAATAATTTGTTTAACAAATTATAAATTTTAATTAAAAAATGAAGTTAAAATACAAAAATATTTTGTAAAAAATAGTATAATGATAAACACAAATAGACTAGTAATCAATTATCAAGGTGTTGGATGGAATTACAAAATAACAGAATTTGGTCAATATGCAACTGCGTTTGTGATAGATGACTATAAATATAGCACAATCACAACAAATAATCCGCCAATTCTCGACAAAATTACAAATTATAAAACCACCACATACCCATAATATACGGATAACAAAGGCAAATTTTAATGATAAAAATAGAAAATTTAACTAAAAAAATTAATAATAAATTTATTTTTAATAATTTAAATCTGGAAATTCCTTTAAATAAAATTACATTTGTAATTGGAAAATCTGGAATTGGGAAATCCACGCTAATTAACTTAATTGCCGGATTTACAAAAAAAGACAAAGGAAAAATCTCCTTTTTTGACAAAGATGGTTCTGAAATTAAAAAACCATTAGTTGATGTTGTTTTTCAAGACTTTAATTTAATTGAGTCATTAAGTATAAAAAATAATATTTTAATAGCAAATCACATTTTGAATCGCGAATCAGATGATTTAGAAATACAACAAGCCGCGAATTCTATTGGTATTGAAACCAACAAATTGGATCAAGTAGCAAAAAATTTATCTGGCGGTGAAAAACAACGTGCAGCATTTTTAAGAAGTTTATCAAGAAAAAGTGATTTTATTTTGCTTGACGAGCCAACTGGTAATTTGGACCATGAAAATTCCATTGCCTTACTCGATTTGTTAGTTAAAGCTTCTGAAAATAAAACAATTTTAATTGTTAGTCATGATTTAGAATTAGCAAACCAATATGCTGATCAAATTATTAATTTAGAAAATTTGTCCGTTAATGTTATAGAAAATAACAAACAAATTAATGTTGAATCCAAAAATAAACACTCAAACCTGATATCGAGCCAGACTTATAAAAAACCTGGTTTCTTACAAAAATTTAAAGCAGCTTTATTGCTTGTACTAGCGGATTTGAAATCAAAAATTACGAGTTTTATTTTAGTTCTAGTAACATTTTTTGCTTTAATTTTTAGCATGGTTATTTTCATGAACTTACATGTTTCAGCAAAAAATATAGTCATTGACGAGATTGCCCAATCCAATTTTGATACTATTAGAGTTAGCGAAAAGGGTATCGTTTCTTTAGCCCCTGGAGAAATCGACCAACTTAAAAAGGATAATCCCAAAATAAAACACACTAGTTTATTATATAGTCCGCTGTTTTATTATACATTCATCTATAATGGTAAGGAGGTTTCTTTTAAGAATAGGTCTATTTGACCAATTGATGAATCTGATTTTTTTAAAAACAGATATAGTTCTTCATTTAGCAAAGATAAAAATTTTAATAGCAAGTTTATTACCAATCCAAACGAAGTTATCCTCTCGCAAAAATTAATTGAAGAATTAGAAATCGATAATCCAATTGGAAAAACAATTAAAATTGCTCACCCTGGTCGATTCAATTTCGAGCAAAACCATGATAATTTAGAACGCTTTTCTGAATCAGCAACAATTGTGGGAGTTTTAGATGAGTCTCTTGATGATCGCGCCAATTTTTCGCTTGTTCACACAGATAAATTAAAGTCAGTTTATCAAAAATCAATACAAAATGAAAAAGAAAGTAAGTTTGATGAATTTGAGATTTTACTTGATAATTATTTTTCATCACACCTTTTAGAGTATGCTTCTAGTAGACCATCAACCCTGGCAGACGACGAGATAAATTTCACTCCCAATAAAATACATAAGTCTTTCTATGAGAATTCAAATCAAGTTAATTCAATAAATTTGAAAAAAGGTACATTGCCTAAAAATTTTAATGAAATAGCAGTTAGCTCGAATATAACTGATAAAATAGGTAAACTTTTACAAATTACTAATAAGAAAAACACTATAATTTTTAAAGTTGTTGGAGTGTTTGATCCCGAAAAAAATGATGAAAATATCGCTATTTTTAATAATAGTATTGAAAAATATTCCAACGAATTACTCCCAACAAGCGCTGTGGTTTATTTTGATCATGATAACTTATATAATAATATTAATGAATTTATAAATAAATATAGCAAACCAGGCGTTAGTCGTTATTATGCGACATCTGGCGGTATTGATCAAGTTCTAAATCAATTAATTAACTCTCAACATACTTTGTTATTAATTATTTTTGCGTCAATAATAATTTTTGGAATAATTTTGTTAATTTTTGTGTCATTATATGCAACAAATCTTTCCAACTTTAAGAAAAAATCAATCGGTATTCTAAAGTCTCTTGGTGGTAAAACATCACAAATTTTCTTGTATCATTGATTAAATTTGGTAATACTTTCTGCTTTTGTTTTCGTTTTTGGTATTATATTTTCAATTTCTTTTGTACCTTTAGTTTATGGTGCAATTTCAAATCAAAATTCAGTTTTTCCTGATTATCAGCAAATTGCCGTTATTTTTATAATTATCTGGCTTGCAAGTTTCTTTATTTTATCAATCATATATTCATTAATTTCTTATATAACTTATAAAAAAGATATTGTGACATTATTAAAATAATTTTTAAAAATTATTAAAACTATATTTTGTTATCAAAAGTCTTGATTTTATAATGTTAAATAAGAAAATGTAGCAAACTCGGAGCAAAATGATAAAAATTGAGAATTTAACGAAAAAGATTGATAACAAAATCATTTTTGATAATCTAAATCTTGATATACCTTCAAGAAAAATAACGTTTATAATTGGTAAATCAGGGATTGGCAAAACTACGCTAATTAACTTAATTGCCGGTTTTACTAAAAAAGATAGTGGAAAAATCTCTTTTTTGGATGAAAATGGCACTGAAATTAAAAAACCATTAGTCGATGTTGTTTTTCAGGACTTTAATTTAATCACAAATATTTCATCAGAAAATAATATTTTAATTGCAAATAATGTAATAAATAGACTTTTAGATCCAAAAGAATTGGAACAACAGTCTAAATATGTGTCGATTGAAACTCAGCAATTAAAGCAAAAAGTAAATGATTTATCTGGTGGCGAAAAACAAAGAATAGCAATTCTCCGCTCGCTTTCAAGAGATAGTGATTTTATTTTACTTGACGAACCAACTGGAAATTTAGATTTTGAAAACGGTGTTTCTGTATTTGAAAATTTAAAAAATATTGCAAAAAATAAAACAATATTAGTAGTCAGTCACAATTTAGAATTTGCAAAAAAATATGCCGACAAGATCGTTCGCATTGAAAAAGGGAAAATTTCCGAAGAAAACATTGACAAAACTGAAGAAAATTTAGCAATCAACAATGAAAAAAGTAGACAATTAGTTTCTTTTAAGACTTCTTCCTATTCAAAAATTGCAAAAATTAAGCAAGAATTAAAAACAGGTTTTTTGCTTACTCTTGCAGATTATAAATCAAAAATAGTTTCAACCATTTTATTTGTAATACTCTTTCTAACAAGCATTTTTGGGACATTATTATTTGGTGTTTTAAATTTAAATATTTCCGCTTCTAATTCTCCTAAAGTTAATGAATTGCAACTTGATTCTGTTTTAATTAGCAAAAAATCAGAAACAAATTTAACAACTTTCACAAATAATGATATTAATAATCTTAGAGAAAAAAATAAAACAATAAAAAAAATTACTCCTTTCTTTACTTATCCATCATTAAGTTTTGAATATAATGGCAAAAGAAAGCTTGGAGCAGATATTGATTACATTGACGAAAGTGAATTTTTTAAAAATAGGTTCAATTTTGATCAAAAAAATTTAATAGGAAGAAACATTGAAAAATTAGATGAAGTTATAATTTCAAAAGAAGTAGCTACAGAATTTGATATCAAAGAACCAAAAGAACAAGAAATTACTGTTTTAACTGCTGCCAAAGATATAAAAACATTAAAAGTTGTTGGAATAAATAATTTACTTAATGCAAAAAAATTAAACCTAACTTTTTTGCATTATAAATTTGGTGAAGATATCGAATTACAGAGAACCAAAAACAAAAATCCAGACAATTCACAAGTCAGTCAAGACAAAAAAATAGAACCAATTATTTTAAGGTTGTATTTTGAAAATGATAATTTGGAAAATAATATTAATAATTTTATTGAGAATAATAATAAAAAGTATGGAATTGACTCCTCATTAAAAGGTATATCAAAATTAACTCATGAATTACAAAATTTTATAAATATAATTGTTGGAGCAATTTTAATTGTTTTTGTAGTAATTTTACTAATACAAACGTTTCTTTATACAAAAAATCTAACTGATTCAAAAGTAAAATTAATAGGAACCCTAAAGGCGCTTCGCGCTAAGACATGGCAGATTTTTCTTTATCACTGATTAAATATAATTATAATTTCATTTCTAATTTTAGTCATTAACTTATCAGTGTCTCTCCCGTTAATTCCAAAAATTTACATGCAAATACTCGGTCAAGAAGCCATATATCCTTCGATTTCACAAATAGTAATATTAATTTTCATAATATGAATAGCAATGTTTTTTATAATTTCGTTTATTTACTTATTGATTTCATGGATTAATTATAGAAAACCTGTCACAAAATTACTAAAATTCGATCAATTTTAACAATCACTTTTTAAAAATAGACAATTTAATACCGAATATTTTTTCAAATATTCGGTATTTTATTTTTTGTGTTCTATAAGCATCGCCAAAAAACAGAATATTTTAACATAAGGCTTAATTTTGCTGAAACAAATCAAAAAAGTGACTGAATTTTTTAAATTAATATACCTATAATTTATAGGTTTTTTGTGGTTTTCAAACAAAAAAATCTTAAATATTTCTTATTGTTCAAATATAAAATAAAGCCATTTTCAAATTTGAAAGTAATTTGAAAATGGCTAAATTTATACAACTTTGTTTAGAAATTTATTTTTAGGTTATTTTTTAAAAAAAAGATAAAAACCTGAAATTATAAAGACAAAACCAAACACAATAAATATAAAAATTACAAGTCTAATTATCTCTTTTTTAAAATCTGATCAGTTTTGATTGCGTTTCTTTTGATAAAATCAAAGAAAAATAGCAACCAAAAACAGGAAAATGGCAATTAAAATTGAAAAAATTAAATATAAAATCATAAGATTTTATGATAATTCAAGGTAAAAAAGCACTTTTTGGATCATTTTTTCAATTCCTTTTTGATTAATTTTTCTAATGTCATAACTTTTAGGATTTTCTTGAAAATATTTTTCAACTTCGTTAGAAAAATTAACTAAAAGGTCAGTGCCAACATTAATTTTGTTAATTCCAAAATTGATTGCTTTTTTAATTTCTTCTAGAGAAAGGCCGCTGGTTCCGTGCATAACAAGCGGGATTTTATAGTCTTTTTTAAAGTTTTTGACTAAATCTCAATCTAAATTAGCCTTTTTTTTGTAAATTCCGTGTGCGGTTCCAAAAGCAATTGCAAGAAGATCTGGTTCTGTTTTTTGGTAGAATTTTTTAACACTATCAATTTCAAAAATTTGTTCAGTATTTTCTTGATGTCCAATTTCTTTGCCGCCAATTTGACCTATTTCTAACTCAAGAAAAACATTTTTTTTATCAGCAATTGATTTAGCTTTTAGTGATTTTTCGATATTTTCATCAATTGGAAAATTTGAACCATCAAACATTGCAGAATTAAATCCAAATGCAAGGTATTTTTCAAAAAGATTTAAATCATCACAGTGATCAAGGTGAAAAATAAATTTACCAGAGGAATTTTGAATTGCTGATAAAATCATAGGTGCCAAAATTTCAATTCGTGAATATTTTATTGCCCCTTGGCTTAGCTGAATAATTAAAGGTTTTTGGGAAATTTCCCCTGCTTTAATTACGGCTAAAAGTGTTTCTAAATTTAAAACATTAAAAGCAAAAATTGCTTTATTTTCTGCATTTAGTTTCAAAAATACAGATCTTGGATCAATAAGTGCCATTATTTTCCTATTATTTTCCTATTATTTTGCGAACGTGATCAGCAACAAATTCAACATCAGTGCCAACTATAATTTGTAAACCTTTATTGCCAACACGAACAATTCCTCGACCACCAGCTGCAAGAATTTTTGCATCTAAATGTTCATCTTTTTTATTATCTTTAACAATAAGTCGCAGTCTTGTTGCACAATTTGAGACTTCTTCAATGTTTTCTTTACCGATAATTTCAATAAAGTCTAATGCCATTTTTTCATATTTGTCACTAACTTTATCAGTGTTTTTAGCTATATTTTCATTATGCGGGTCTATTTTTTTAGTACTGTCAGTTTCTAAATTTTCATTATTAGTGCTTAATTCAGTTTCAATTTTGTCTTCGCGACCTAAGGTTTTAATATCAAACTTTTTAATGAAAAAGTAAAAACTTGAGCCTTGAATTAAAAACATTATTGCTGAAAATGCCCAAATTCATAGTGGATTTGCCAAAATTCCACTAGTTTTTGCAAAGGCTCAAGAACGTGGGAAAGAGACAATATAGTCAATAAATCCGGCACTAAATCCAATTCCGATACTCATTCCAGTTCATGTTACGAACATATAAATTAATGAAGTAAGAAAAGCATTTAAAAGTCATAAAAGTGGTGAAATAAAAATAAAAGTAAAAATTAAGGGTTCATCAATTCCAGTGAGAAAACTTACAAGTGTTGCACCTGCCAAAAATGTAGTAATTGTTTTGCGATTTTCCCGTTTTGCGGCAAAAATCATTGCCACAGCAGCACCAGGAAGTCCACCTAAATATAACGGGAAAAATCCAGTTGTAAATCCACCAGAACCAATAATTCCGGTATTAAATGCAGTTATATCTCCATTTACAGTATGAATATCACCAGCATTTGCAATAGTTTTTCCCACTGAATCAACAACAGGACTAATTAATACACCTTCAATTGGCAATTGGAATCAAACAAAAGTATTTAAAATATGATGAAGTCCAAAAGGCTGCAAAAGTCGATTAAGAAATGCATAAACTGAGACATAAAATCCCCGGGCATAACGATTTGCACTCTGATCTGAAAGGGCTGAGCCAATTTTAATTAGTCCATATTGAGCCCAAGGTCAAATAATTGCAAAAAATAAACCAAGCGGAATAATTGATAAAATTCCTAACATTGGCACAAATCTTCGACCACCAAAAAATGAAAGAGTCTGGGGTAATTTAACGTTTTTGTACTTATTATACAAAAACGCAACAACAATTCCGACAACAAT
Organism: Mesomycoplasma ovipneumoniae; assembly: GCF_038095975.1. Taxonomy (NCBI): domain Bacteria; kingdom Bacillati; phylum Mycoplasmatota; order Mycoplasmoidales; family Metamycoplasmataceae; genus Mesomycoplasma; species Mesomycoplasma ovipneumoniae. The sequence goes on from NZ_CP146003.1 coordinate 210,920, forward strand.
ACCGCCAATAACCCCTGAGTCTAACTGGTAGACGGGCTTGCCAGCTTTTAGGAAATACAAAAGTTGCGTCAGTCCTTTAAGTTCGCCTGATTCGGCCACTAAAACTTTTGAATAAATTGCTTCAGCAAGCTGATTTTGTTTTAAAAGTGCTGTCATTCCGTATCAGACAACAGCACCAACAAGTGCGGCTTCGCCGCGATTATCTTTGGCAAAACCAAACGAGATTCCGATTGCAAAAATAATTGCCAAATTATCAAAAACAATTCCACCTGGAGTTGAAATTAGTCGCCCGATAAATTTTTGTGCCTCGGAAATTCCAATAGAACCATTTGCCGAAGGATCTTGAATTAATGCGCCAATTCTTAATAAAAGTGCAGCGATTGGCAAAACTGCAATTGGAAACATAAGTGATTTTCCAAGCCGTTGTAATTGGTTTAAAATCCGATTGAAAACCGAATTTTCTGATTTATGTGATTTTTGTTTTGGAGTAATTTTTTTAATTTTACCAGAAAATTTAGCGGTCATTTAAAAACCTTTCAATTTTTTTTTAGTAAAAAATTGCTTTATCAAGTGTTTCTTTTGATAATTTAGAGGCAGCTTCTTTGTCTAAAATAAAAGTACAATTTGGATGCAACTGTAAAAAAGAAGCAGTAATTTCTGAATTAGGCTTTTCTTCTAACATTTGTTTTGTAACGCCGGCTTTATGCAAACCAAAAGAAACCATAATTGCTTTTTTTGTGTGTTTTAAAATTGTCTGAACTCCCATTGTCATTGCTTGTTTTGGACACTCGTCAAAGTCGGAAAATTTCCCTTTTTTAACCATATCAATAATTGTCTCATCTGTTAAATTAGTAACATGAGTACTTGAGTCAAAAGGTGTTCCAGGTTCATTATAGGCCATATGCCCGTTGACTCCGATGCTAATATATTGCAAATCAATCGGATTTTCAGCGATTTTTTGCTCATAACGTTTTACTTCTTGGTCAAGATCTACCGCTTTTGAGTTAGGAATATTAATATGGGAGACTGGAACATTAACATGGTCAAATAAATTAGTTTTCATTTGTTTGATAAATGCCTCTGGATGATCTTGGTCAATTCCGACAAATTCATCAAGATTAAATGTTGTAATTTTATCCCAGGAAGTCCCGTTTTGCAGGTGGTCTTCAATTAAAAGTTTATAAGTTTCAATTGGCGAAACTCCGGTTGCAAAACCTAAAACTGAATTAGGTTTTGTTTTGATTTGTTCAATAAAAAGGTCTGCACAATATTTGTGTAGGTCAGTTAATTTTTCAAAAATTAATATTTTCATTTTAATGTTCTCCAATTTAAAATAGCAAATAAAAGTTGTTATTATTATTTGCTCAATTATAATTTTATCAAAACAGACAAAAAAAAAAAAAAAGTAAAAAAAAGTATAAGAAAGTAAAAAAAGTTAGTATATTAATTTAAGACGCATTAAAAAAAGGTTTGTCAAAATGAAACAATACAAATTTAGAGTTGAGGACAAATTTAAGTACATTAAAATTGCTGGATTTAAAGTCCTAAAAATTGCAACTTTATGTTTTTAGGAAGAATTTCCCGAGTTTGACAGTTTGATTGCAAAAAAATCACTTTTTAGTGAATACAAATACGCAAAAATAGCGGTAAATCTGTGTTTTTTGGGCTAAAATCTTAATTTTTATTATTTTACAGTTGCCCTTTTCCAAAAAAAAAAAAAAAAATGTTTGGTCTAGAAAAAAATTTTGTTATAATAAACCTCACTAAGAATGAATTAATAAATTTTGATATTGAATTAAGGAGGAATTAGTTATGATGCTGCCATAAAAAAATCAGAAAATGCGAATTTTCCGTTATATTTTTAAATATGATGGTATGCCTTAAATTTGACCGTTTAGAAATCTACAAATTTATGGCTTTTTTAATTGTTCTTTCAAAACTTCATATATTTTTTTTAGGCTCAATGTAAGTAAAAACGAGTTTTCTATTTGCATTGAGTTTAAACAGCAGTTGTATTTTTTTATTATTTTTGCCAGTGTTTTAAAATAGGTAATTAACTTTTGCCAAAAAAGTTAAAAAAGTGCACAAAACCAGACTAAATTAGTAGAAAAAAATAAAACAACTAGTTTTTTATCGGTGATTTTGATTGGACGACTTTTGTTAATTTTTCTACTAATTTTTTAAATAGTGATACAATTATTTAAAAATTCAAGTATTTTAAAAATAGCTTAAAAAATAAAGGCAAATTTAAAAAATGTTATACAAAAATTTAAGAATTATAAGCCATTTAGAAGAATTTTTTGGTTGAATTGAGTTAGATGAGTGCGGAGCTATTGTCAATTTAGGACGTGGAAATACCGATTTTGAAGGTATTGATTGCAAAAATAACATTTTGTTACCAGCTTTTATCGATTCGCACACTCATGGTGGTTATGGTTTTTCATTTGAGGATTTTTCTAGTCCAGATTGAGAAAAGAATTTTCTTGAGTATAAAGAAAAATTACATAAATTTGAAGGTGTAGCGGCTATTTTTGGAACAACAGTCACTCAATCTTGGACTAAAATTCAACAAAATTCTGAGTTTTTTAGTATTTTACTTAAAAAATATCCATATTTTTTGCTAAATTGGTATTTAGAAGGGCCTTTTATTTCTGTTGAAAAAAAGGGTGCTCATGATCCAAATCTAATTATTTCGGCTAAAAATTTTCATTTTGATTTTTTAGCAAAAAAATTTGCTAAAAAAATTACAGTTGTAGTTGCCCCTGAAAGAAACTCGGCAAAATTAATTGATTTTTATCATAAGTCAATTAATTTTGCAATTGGCCATTCAAATTGTTTTGACTTTGAAAAAGATCATGAATTAAAAAACTACCGTAGATTCACTCACTTTTTTAATGGCAGTTCTAATTTTGATCATAGAAGTCAATCACTTACTAACCTAATTTTTGAATCAAAATTACCTAGAAATTTTCTTGTTGAGCTAATTACTGACGGACTTCATATTAGAAATTCAACATTAAAATTTACAATAAAAAATCTTAAAAAGGAAAATTGAATTGCTGTTTCAGATTCACTTGCCCAAAAAGGACTTAAAGACGGATTTTATAATTTAGGAGACTTAGAAACTGAGAAAAAAGGCGATTTATTTTATTTGAAAAATTCACAACAAATCGCCGGAAGTGGTATGAGCTATCTTAGTATTCTCAAAAATTTAAAGCAAAACCTTAAACTTTCATGGCAAGAAATTGTTTTCTGCTCTTCGTATAATGTTGCAAAAGCCAACAATCTTTTAGATTATTTTGGGATAGTCAAAGTTGGCCAAAAGGCAAATTTTGTTATTGTTGATGATGATTTTAATCTAAAGATGGTAGTAATTTTTGGTCAAATTTACACTCATTTTTAAATTTTTTTGTAGCAAAGAATAAATTTAGAGATAAAAAATATAAGTTTGATTTTAGAATTCTGAACTTTTTCTTTTTCAGAAATCAAAAAAACCTATGAATCCATAGGATTTTTTGATAATTTTAATAAAAACTATCCTGAGTTTGACAGTTTGATGGCAAAAATTCACTTTTTAGTGAATATAAGTATGTAAAAATACCGACAAATAAACTAGGACAAAAAAAATTAACAGTTTAATATTATTATAACATCATAGCATATTGCTGTGGTGTTTTTCAATTTAAAATTGATTGAATTCTATAGTTGTTGTATCAAAATATATAATCTGCAATTATTTTTTTCAGATCTTCAAAAGTTATTTTGCTGTAGTTTAACTCGTTTAAGCATTCACTTTTTATAATTGAAAATCAATATTCAGCCTCCCTATTATCCAAAGAATTTCCTATGCGAGACAACGAAACAGTTCCTCCCATTTTATTTATTTTGTCAATATAGACTTTTGAAGTGTATTGAAATCCATGGTCTGAATGAATAACAAAATCTTTATCTATAGACCTAAATGTCTTTATATTATCCATAACTAAATTAAGATCATTGCTTACAGATAGTTTAAAATCTCTGATTTTTTTAGTTTTATGCTCAATTATTACAGACAAAAATACATGGTTTTCCTTAACATCTCTGGGAGCTTTTATATATGTAACATCAGTAGCAAAAATATTCCTATTTAATTTATCATTGTAGTCGCGTTTAACAATATCCGGCAGTGCGAATTTGGTGTTCTTAATTTCGCTCTTTCTTCTTTTTTTTCTAATTTTGCATACTAAATTCAATCTTTTTAAATGTCTTCCAAGACTTCGAGGGTGAATGTAAATATTATATTTTATATAAATATAAGCACTCAACCTTAGGCGACCATATCTACCTTTGTTATCAAGAAAGGATTTTTTAATTATTGCGTCATTTTTGTGCTCTTTTACTTTTATAACTCTAGTTTTAGATTTTGCCACTGATTGTCTGCATACATTAAAAATTTTTGCAGATTTGCTGTAGGCAATATTTAGTGTTTTGGCTTCACTAAGTTTTCCTGATTTTAATTTATTTTTGTTGGTTTCGTAATATCTCTTAGCTATTTCTATTAATTCTTCTTTTGTAAATTCGTTTCAATCGGGTTCAATTTGTTTTTTAGGTTTGCCACTCCCTGGCTTTCTCCTCGCGCCCTTTTTATCTAATAATTGATCTTGCATACCATTATTATAATACCGAATAATTTTTTTGATTCTTCGAACTAGTTGACTTCTGGTTGTAAAATTTGTATCTGGCGAAATATCATTTATATAATTTATTGTTTTTTTTAATCCAAATTCATTGTAAATTTTATAAATCATATCAAACTCGTCTTTTTTAAAGTGTCTTGACATTAGTATTTCCCTTTTTGTTGCATTTGAAAATTTAAAAAAACTAACACTTTTGGTGTTAGCTTTCTCCTTAAACTCGGACAAAAAAGCCAACACCTTAGTGTTAATTTTTTTTGTCCTAGTTTAAAATCCGTGTTTTTTGACCTAAACCTTAACTTTTATTATTTTAAAATCAGCCCTTTGTAAAAAAAAAAAAAAAATGCTTGGTCTAAAAAAAATTTCTGTTATAATAGAGTCACTAAGAATGAATTAATAAATTTTGATATTGAATTAGGGAGGAATTAGTTATGTTTTTTGTCTAATGCGCTCTGATAGCGCGAATTTTTCATCATGTTTTTAAATATGATGAAATGCCTTAAATTTAACCGTTTAGAAATCTACAAATTTATGGCTTTTAATTATGGCTCTTTCAAAACTTCATATATTTTTTTAGGCTCAATTTAAATAAAAACGAGTTTTCTATTTAAATTGAGTTTAAATAGTAGTTGTATTTTTTTATGATTTTTGTTAGTGTTTTAAACTAAAAAAGTAGTTTAAAAATTTCATAATTTTGCTTTTTAAGTTAAAATTTTAGCTTTTTTAGTTTGCTTTATTTGATTAATAAGTTGATTTTGCATTCATGAGTGTTAGATTTAAAATTTAGTGTTTTTGATTTGATAGTTATTTTTCCTGACTTTACCGAAAAAGTTAAAAGGTGCCCAAAACTAGGAACTTTTTTAATATGATCTCATCAAGCTAGGAAACTCGGGAAAATAACTTTTCTTTCCTAAAAATCAAAAAAACCTATGAATCCATAGGTTTTTTTGATTAACTTTAATAAAAACTATTTCTTAATGTAAGCATCAATAAATGCATCAACTATTTCTTGACGAGCAAGAGCAGTTTTACCTTCTGCAAAATCACGATTATCAAAAACAGCTAAAGCTTTCAATGTAATTGTAGATTGAGATTTACCAGAGTCGATAGTTTGAGGTTGGCCTTCAAACGTTGTCCCTCTTGAAGTTGTTGCAGCTGGTTCAACTGGACCTATTTGAGCTCAATCTAAATTAAAGAAGTTTGGGTAAGGGGTTCAGATTTTTGAAGGGTTGATATTATAAATAACATCTCCTACTTCTTTGTAATTTTTAGGATCCTGAGTGTTGGAAGAATATAGACTTAAAGTTATTAAATAAGGTGTTTTTATTATTTCTAATAAAAGATTTGCATCCTCTTCAATTAAATGTTTATTTTTTTCAACATCAACATCTTCTTTTGGTGAGTAAAAAGATTGACTAAAATAGACGTTATTTGCAGTGTCATTAATTGCTGGCACTGTTGGTTGTGATTTATTATCGTTTACAAAAAATTCAATTTTTTTATAAAGTATTTTGGTTGATTTATCGTTAGGAAATAAACCAACAGCAGCAGCTGAATCCTGCAAGCGTGAAGATGGTTTGAGAGTTGTTGGTCTATTTTCTGGGGTTGCATTTGTTCTAGAAATTCCTGATGTAACTAGAACTTGTTGTTTATCAACAATTTTTAATTTATTGGCATAACCACCAAAAAATTGAGTAAAGGCACTAAATCCGAGACTTCTGTCGCCAAAAACCCGAGTGAAGGAAGAATAATTTTCAAATTGTTTATAATCCATTCCGATAACATAAACTGGTTTTTGATTTTTTTTTGATTCAAGTTTTTGGATAAAAATCCCTTTTCCATCTTTATCCGATAAAAGATAATGCTGTTTTCCATCAGAAATACCTTTTGCACTAAAAGCTAAATAAAGCACACCTGAATCGATACGTGAAAATGGTTTTGCAGACACCTTTGGCTTAGCTGCTTCGGTTTTAGTAGCCTCTGCTTTTACGGCTACAGGTTTAGTGGCTTCTGTTTTTGTAGCCTCAGTTTTTGTTGCTACCGGTTTTGCTGCCTCTGTTTTTGTCGCTTCAGTTTTAGTTGGCTCAACTTTTGTTTCCTCAGTTTTAGAACCTTCAGGTTGAATACTTTGAAATTTCAAAGGTTTTGTAAGCTCAAGACCATCAGCGGTTCTTCTTGCTTGTTCAGATTGGAAAGCTAGTCCTTTGTTTTCAGGATCAACTAAATCAACTTTACCAGCTTTTTCGTTAAGTTCTAAACTAATTGGATCTAAAAATAAGGAGGGATTATATTTTTTAATAATGTCATAAGCTGATTTTTCAGAGTTAATAACATTATTAACAACAATTTGGGAAGAAGCAAGAACTTTTGAGTTATCATTGGTTGAAACTAATTTAAAGTCAAAAACTAATTGGTGATCTTCTTTAACATCAATTTGGTATTCAACTTTTGCATCACTAAGATTATAAATTGAAGCTGTATTTAGTGTTGTCCAAACATTAGTTCCAATTTTTTGAGCTGGTTCAGGGGTTGAACCGCCACCTGAAGCTGAATCAGTATTTGAGTCACCAGTTGAACCACTACCCCCGCTCGATTCTTCTTCAGCAAAATTAGAAACATTTACAGATTGTGAGCTAATTGAGCTAGCTTTTGCTTTAGCTTCTTCTATTACTTTTTTAAGTTCTTGCTTTGATTTTGTAATTTCTTTGCTTGTTGGGAATCTACCATTGTCAAGTAAAAATACTTTTGTAACAACTTCATCGCTAGGATTTTCTAGATTCTCGTTAGCTTTTGCTAGTTCAAAAAGTTCGTCTACTGTTTCTTTAATTTCATTAGTTGAAAGTGTTCTTGGTCCACTTTGATCTTTGAGACTAAATTCTTGAACTGAATTTACTGATCCAAGAAGTTGACCTAAGGCTTGCTCGTATTTATTCAAATCAACAACTACATCAAGATAAACGGTTATTTTTTGTTCTAATTCGCTATCTTGACGACTAAAGTTAATATCAAATTCAAAGCGAACTTTTTTATCTTTAAGAAGTTTTTGTTGATCAGCTTGGCTAATTTTGGTTGCATCAAAAAGTTTTGGTTCAATTTTGAGATCAAAAGTCCCGAATTTTGTTCTTGGACTTAATTGGCTTAAGTCAATTTCAAAAAGTTCACTAACTGGTTTTTTAATAATTTCTTCAGTATCTGTTCCTGATTTTTTATTGTATAAAAAATCAACTAATGTGGTTTTGTCTTTAATTAGTGCATCTTGAAGGACTTCTTTCATTTTAATGTTTCCGCTAAAATGATCTTGAAGTCAAGTCATAAGAGTTGATTTAAATTCATCAGGATCAATTAAACCACGAATTTCAAGGCTTAATTTTTTAGTTTTGTTATCTTTTTTATTAACTAAATTAACATCTAAAAATAATTTTTTATCTTTTTCTGTAAAAGATAATTGGTTTTTTGAGCCAACAACAGCTTCAAGACTATAATCACTATCCAAGAAAATCGGCTCATCTAAAGAATTATAAAGACTAAGACTAGCCCCAGAAGTAGCCAGTGAGCTTTCAAGTTTGGAAAAATTATTGATAATACTTGTTGATTTTTGGAAATTTGTTTTTAGTTTATTTTCAAATTCTTTTTGTAAAAGATTGCTTCTTGAGACATCAATAAAAGATTTTGACTCATCAACTTGAAATTTATCAAGATCACCGCTGGCTTGATCACTAGCTGCAAAACCTTTGAGTTCAATTTGTTTTGAATAAGTTATTTGTTCTTTTTCTGAACGAGCAAAAACTACAACATTTTTAATTGAATTACCTTCAACAACGGCATTTTCAAAATTAAAACTAATTTGATAGTCTTTTGATTTTAGATCGCCAAAATCAAAACCTGAACTTAAATCAAATTGGTAAAGTCTACTTTTGGCTGCTGCAAGTGCAGTTTTTGCTGAAATATTAGCAATATTTGGATTTAGTTTTAAATTTGAGACAATTGTACTAAATTGTTCGCTTGAAACACTACCTGTATTTGCAAGGGCGTGCTCTGTTGGGCTTTCATTTAAAAATGAATAATAAGAATTATTATACGCTTTTAGACCCAGCGGGATCCCAATAACAGCGCTTAGTGCAATTGCTGATCCTAAAATTGTTGATACTAATCAAAAAGGCTTTTTTAATAGTTTCATTTTTTTCTCCTATTTTGAAAATTATTTAGCTGCTGCTACTGACAGTCGCTGCTGCTGTTGAGGTGGTTTCAGTTTTACTAATAGTAATTTTAACTCTTAGAGTTGATCTTTTTTGAGGAGTTGCTGTAGTTCCGGATGATTCTGTACCTGAACTAGAACTAGATTCATCTTTTACTAAAACAAAAAATAGATCTTTAGTAGTTTTGCCAAATGAGTCTGAAATTGATTCAACTAGGGTTTTATAATTTTTATCTTTAAAATGAGTTTCGAGGTATTCATCAACTCTTTTTCCTAATTCAGGAAGGTAACTTTTAAGGCTTGTGTCTTCAGTTTTACCTTGGTTTGGAGTACCTTCAGCTTTTTTGCCTTGATTCTGAGCGCCTTCTGCTTTTTTGCCTTGATTCTGAGCTCCTTCAGCCTTTTTACCTTGATTTTGCGCTCCCTCAGCTTTTTTCCCTTGGTTCTGAGCTCCTTCAACTTTCTTACCTTGATTTTGTGAGCCTTCTGCTCTTGGGAAAGTTAATTTTGAATAACTGTCTGAGTCAAGACTGGTTTCTCTAAATTGGCTTTGAAGTTTAATAACGGCACTATCTAGTTCATTAATTTCTTTTCTATTTTTATAGACAGTTTCATCTTCGAGTTCTAGAAATGCTTTTATTTCTGGAGTTTTAACATTTAATATACTTCCATCGTTGGATTCAAGTTTGAAGCTAAATTTAACAGGTAAAACTTTCTCTTCTTTTTTGCCTTGGTTTTGAGCTCCTTCAGCTTTTTTGCCTTGATTTTGAGCACCTTCAACTTTCTTGCCTTGGTTTTGAGCACCCTCTGCTTTTTTACCTTGGTTTTGTGCGCCCTCTGCTTTTTTTCCTTGGTTTTGTGCGCCCTCAGCTTTTTTGCCTTGATCCTGTGCACCTTCAGCTTTTTTCTGTTCTTCTTCAGTTTTTTCTTTGCTTACTTCTTCAATTTTTTTAGAAAGTCCATCTTTTTCTTCTTCAGCTTCCTTGGTAAATTCAAGTGTATATTTTAAATTGTCATCAAGTTTTGCCCAAGACTTAAAGTTGTCAAACTGACCAGCTTTTAGGAAAAATGCTGATAAAACATCGCCAAATTTTTCAAATTTGGCATAATTTTCTGTATCAGTTGCAGACCCACTTGTTTCTTTAGTTGTTACTTTTTGAGTTTTTAGAAAGTCAAAAATTGATGAGTCATCCTTTTTACTTTCAAGTTCAGTTTTAATTTTTGTTGGCAGAACCAAAGTTCCATAAAAACCGATACCTTCGCTGTCTCTTCACAAAGTATTGAATGAAAGTTTTTTGATATCGTCTGAAGTTGTAGTCAAACTAATTTTATTTGCTTCTTCAAAAATATTGTCTTTAGAATCTAAAAGACTTTGAGGTATTTGACTTGATTCACCAATAAGTCCTCATTTTTTAGTAAGTTCAAAAAGTGTTTCCAAAAAAGTTTTTCTGTCTTTTGTTAGTAAATCTTGGAAATAACTAGCAACTTGGTGTCCATCACGGAAAAAATTACGAGATTCAATACTTGAAACTCCAGCATTTCTAGTTGATTGAGTCCCGTCTTTGGTCATTCTTTTAATATCAGATAAACTTGGGTGTTTAATTTTTCCAACTCAAGAATCTAATAAAGAAATATAAGGTCTAAAGTCTAAATCGTAATTACGTTCTAAAATATTGCGAATTTCATTGGTTTTTGGACTGTCTTTAAAAAGAGCATCAATTTCTTCTTTTGCAACCTTACGTGCAGATGATTTGATTCCTGCACCATATTGGTCAAAAACTGCCTGTTTTTGTTTGTTTTTTTCTCCAAGTCCTTCTAAAAAGCGTGTTTTAAAAATATCGCTATTTAACTCGCCTAAGTTTTCTAATTGTTTAAGTCCGCTAATCTCAAGAGTTCCAGTTTTTTGACTAATTTCGAGTGGAGAATTGCTTGGCATGAAAAATTGGCTATTAACTGAAATTGTATAAGGAATTAAAACTTTAGTTTTATCGCTTTCATCAATTTTTGCTTCTAATGGATCAAATGAAACTTTAAGAGCTTGACTTGAGTTGTGATTTTTGAACTTTTGACCAAAGTTACCAAAACTAAAAGCAAGTTCTTTGTCTTTTAAAAGATCTAAAATTTCTGACTTTAGACTCTCAGAGCGCTGAGCTGGATCGCTAAAAAATCCAGATTTAATTTGGGCTAAAAATTCAACAGCCAGTTTGTCGCCCATTTCTGAATTAAAGTCTGTTTTTGTTAAATTTTTCAAACTTAAATTATCAAAAAAATCTGAATAATTTAAAAAATAAGAACTTTTATCGTTTTTTTCTAATTTAATTGCATTTACAACAGTAGAAAAACTTGAACTTGAGTCAAGCATTTGTCTAGCGCTTGAAGTAAGATTTGCCTCTAAAAAAAATGAAGGAACTTGATTTTGAAGACTAACAAATTGACCGGTTGACTTATCACGGGCAAAATCAAAATTAAAAATTGTATCCATTGAATTTGGAAGTTTATTTTCCTGTGAGTTTTTGAGGCTAGCTAATAAATTCTTAAGTGAAGGAAAATAAGAGCTAATTTTTTCACCAAATTCTTTTGAGTCTTTTGATTTATTTAGGTCATGTTGAAAATCAACTGGTCTAATTGTGCTAGGATCTGTTGGATTTGAACTAGCTGAATTTTGATCAGCAAAATTGGCGGTTCTAGCAGAAATTAAATTTTGAACTTGCTGATTAAGTCTGCTGGTAATTTTTTGTAAGGAAAAATTAAATTCGGCAATTAAAATAGTTGATTCTTTGACAAAAGAAACAACTTGTTCATAAATGTCAGATTTGGCAACATCGCCATTTTGTAATTTTTGGCTAGCTTGAAATTTAACTTTAAAATTTTGGTTAGCATCATCTGGGAGAATTTCTAGAATTTGGTAACTAATTTTTGCATCAGAAAATTCTGAGTCAGAAAAGTCTAATTTTTCTAAATTCCCACCCTTTTTCTCAAAAAAAGAAAAGGATTCAAGCGCATTTTCGGCATTTTTAATTTTGTTGCTTTCATCTAAAAGCGCTGATTTTACGTCTTTATAATCTGAATCAGCATTAAAAGCATTTAAATTAAAGGCCAAATTTGAAACACGAGATGCAAACTGATTTACTTGAGTTCTTGGATTTTCAGAATTATATTTTATATTTACTGTAAGACCTATGGTTAGGCCGACAATACCAGCTCCGATAAGTCCCGAAATCCCCCCTGCTAGCAAAAGGGTTTTGGATTTTGATGATTTATTCATAGAAACCTCCTATGTTGTACTAAAAATAAAAAAATAAATAGTTTAAATTATAAACTAATTTTATTTTCATAATTATACATAGTAATTATACTAATTTTCAATTAAAAAAAAAAAAAAAAGGAGCTGAGTTTGACAGTTTCATGGCAAAAATTCAATTTTCAGTTGATATAAATATGCAAAAATACCCGTAAATCCGTGTTTTTTGACTAAAACCTTAATCTTTATTATTTTAAAATTAAGATTTTGCAAAAAAAAAAAAAAATGTTTGGTCTAAAATAAAATTATGTTATAATAAATCTCACTTAAGAATAATTAATAAATTTTGATATTGAATTAAGGAGGAATTAGTTATGTTTTTGCTGTAAAAAATCAGAAAATGCGAATTTTCCATTATATTTTTAAATATGATGGTATGCCTTAAATTTGACCGTTTAGAAATCTACAAATTTAAGGCTTTTAATTATTGTTCTTTCAAAACTTCATATGTTTTTTTAGGCTCGCTGCAAATAAAAACGAGTTTTCTATTTACATTGAGTTTAAATAGTAGTTGTATTTTTTATGATTTTTGCTGTTTAGTCCATCAGGGAAGCTCGTAAAAAAAGATAAAAACTAGAAAAATTACTTCTAGCTTTTATTTCTTTTTTTGACAATATGCAAAAAATTAAATGTCAATTTTTGCATATTGGGCATTTTCTTCGATAAAAATTTTACGCAAAGTTACGTCTGTGCCCATTAGTGAGTCAAAAATTTGTGCTACTTCTTGGATATTATGAATTTGAACTTGTGTCATTCGACGGGTTTTTGGATCCATTGTTGTTTCTCAAAGTTGTTCAGGATTCATTTCTCCAAGTCCTTTGTATCTTTGGATAGTAAATTTAGGATTTTCACCACTAATTTTACTTAAAATAGCCTCTTTTTCTGCATCATTATAGGCATATTCGATCTTTTTATTGTAAGAAATTTTGTATAGCGGTGGAATTGCAATATAAACAAAACCATATTCAATTAACTTTTTAAAATAACGGAATAAAAATGTCAAAAGTAATGAGCGAATATGAGATCCATCTGAATCAGCGTCAGTCATTATTATAATTTTTTGGTATCTAATTTTACTAATATTAAATTCAGGACCAACTCCAGTACCAAAAGCGGTGATCATTGAAATAATTTCTTCATTGCGTAAAACTTTTTCAAGTTGAAAGCGTTGTGAGTTAATCACTTTTCCTCGCAAAGGTAAAATTGCTTGAAAATTACGATCGCGACCCATTTTGGCGCTCCCGCCAGCTGAGTTTCCCTCAACTATATATAATTCGGCGATTTGGGGATCTTTTGTTGAACAATCAGCAAGTTTTCCTGGAAGAGTTCCTACATCAAAGGCTGATTTACGCTTTACTGCTTCGCGAGCAGACTTAGCTGCCCGAGCTGCTTTTTGAGCTAGTAGATTTCTCTTAATAATTTTATCGGCATTTTCTGGATTTTCAGCTAAAAACCGTTCAAGAACAGTGCTTAGAGTTTTGTTTACAAGTGGACGAACTTCTTTGTTATTTAGTTTTGCTTTTGTTTGACCCTCAAAAATAGGGTTTGTATGTTTAACCGAAATAATTGCAATTAGGCCGTCTTTTATATCTTGTTTGTCAAATTTATCAGCTTCAGATTTAATAAATTTATTATTAATTGCATAATTATTTAGAATTCTTAAAAGTGAGTCTGACAGTCCCAGTTCGTGAGTTCCACCTTCGATATTGTGAATATTATTTGTGTATGATTTAATTTGTTCGTGATCTTCACTTATATAATTTAGGGCGACCTCGATTTTAATAATTTCATCATTATGTTCAAATTCACCTTCAGCATAAATGATTTTGTCACTAACTTTTTCAAAATCCTTGCTAAGATCAGAAACATAATCACGAATTCCGCCATTATAGCAAAAACTTTGATTAAATCCGTTTCTTTTGTCGATAATTGCAAACTCGATTCCTTGAGTCAAGTAGGCTGTGTTTTTAATACGATTTACGATTGTTAAAAGTTGAAAATTATTTTTTTCCAAAATTTCAAAGTCGGGCTGAAAAATAATAGTTGTTCCTGTTTCATTTTTTTCCAAGTCAGCAATTGGACTTAAATCAGCAAGTTTTTGACCGCCATTTACATATTCTTGAAACCACAATTTGCCTTCGCGTTTAATATAAACTTTTAAATTTTTAGCTAAGGCATTAACAACAGAAGCGCCAACTCCATGTAGTCCGCCAGAAACTTTATAGGATTTTCCATCAAATTTTCCACCTGAATGAAGAACGGTAAAAACAACTTCAGCAGCCGAAACACCATGTTTTGGGTGAATTCCAACCGGAATTCCACGCCCGTTATCCTCAATACTTATTGTATTGTCATCTATAATTGTTAAGGTAATTTTAGATGCAAAACCAGCAAGCGCTTCATCAACAGCATTGTCAACAACTTCTCAAACTAAATGGTGTAATTCGTTAATTCCGGTTCCACCAATATACATTCCAGGTCGTTTGCGAACAGCTTCTAGACCTTCTAAAACAACAATATTTTCAGCTTGATAATCTTTTGACATTATATTTTTTCTCCGACAAGTTACATTAAAATTTTACCATAAAAAGCAAAAAATGTAAGTGTTTTAACTTATTTTTTAATTGATAATTTTAAAAAATAAGTTAAAAAATAAGAAAAAATACTATCAAAATCAGCTTAAAAATTTAAATTTTTATATAAAAACAGGTTGGTAAAATTAACTCTAAACATACCACTTTTTATTTCAAAAGTCTGTAAAAATCTTGTATAAATATATAAAATCATTGAATTTTTCAGTGTTCAGACCAAAAAATTCAATGATTTTATCAGCGGAAATTCCTAAATTTAGATGGAAAGAAACATAATCAAAATAAGGGTCATTGTACCTAACTCATTCAAAATCAATAAAATAAAGATTGGTTTTAGAAACAATAATATTTTTAAACTGTAAATCGTTATGACAAATTACTTGAGGATCAAATTGATATTTTTGAACTAGTTTTTTGTATTTTTCATCGTCAATTTCGTCAATTTGTCAATCAAATTTAGTAATTTTTTGATTTTGTTGTTGGTGAAACTTTGAAAGTACAGTGAATAACTTTTCAATATAAAAATCTAAGTTTTCTGAGTCTAAAATTTGTCCTTCAATCCATTTTTTAATGTAATTTCCATTTTGGTAAAAAAGAAAATTTGGATCGTTTTGAATGAAATTTTCTTCATTTTGTCAATCAACAAAATTATTTTTTGCTATTCGAATTTGTACTTTTTGACCTTGATAAAAAGCAATAAAAGTACAATTGTGCAAGCCACAATAAATCAAAGTTGGATTTTTTATCAAAGCACTAATATTTTGAGGAAAAACGCTGAAATTCATAGGTTTTTTTGATTAATCGAGAAAATTTATCTATTTTAGTTTTTGTCAGATTCGCTTAATTCAAGGTCGAAATAAACCATTGTATGATCTGAAATTCCCTTAATTCTTTCTATATCTTTTGGATTACGGGATTTATCTTTTGTTGGTCTCTTATCTTGCTTTCGCATTTCGTCATATTTTTCTAAATCGACTATGTTATTATCGAAAATTGAATACAAGTCGTATTTTTTTGCATTTTTTGTATTTTTTGTATTTAAATCACCTTTATAAAAAATTTTGTCATAAGAATTTTTATATTCGCCAAATTTCGAAGATAAAGTTGTTTTTTCATCTTTATCAAGGAGCAATTTGTATGACTTTAATGTTGACTCAAATAATTTTTCGGTGTTTTTAGTGAGAATATTTGTGTCACCCATAAAAATTATCTCATTGTTTGGGCCATCTTTTTCGTCGATTTTAGCTAAAACATTGGCTAAATCACGTGCTTCATTTGCTTCTTGATCACCTTGACCAGGAGCTTCAGAATCAACATTTTCTTTACGTTTATTACTTTTCCCATTATATTTACCTGGGGCATCAAAATGACCAATTGCTAAAGTAAAATCATTTTTAATATTAGTTTTAGTTTTAAATTTAACAGCCGCTACTGGTCGAGCCCAGGTCAATTTTGTACCTTCTTGAATTAAGTATGGATTAGATTTTGGCTCAAAATTTATTGTTTCAAGAAGCGAGGACTTATATAAAAAAGTATATTTTTCTTGTTGGTTTTCTTTTCCATATTTGTCAGTAGTTATTTGTTTTCAACCAGCAGAAGGGTTTAATTCTTCAAGTACGTTTACAATATCACCCCCATCACCAGTTGTAGTAATTTCAGCAAGTCCAACAACATCACTTCCGGAGGAATTTATAATACTAGCAAGAGCATAAGTTTTGGCGTTATTTGACTTTTTTTTATTTGTGTATTTTAGAATGTTTCAAAAACCTACGCGAATGGATTGATTATTATCTTTTTGCAAATCTTTTTCAGATTCTTGGCTTTTTTCTGGATTTGGGTCTTGCTTTTTAGTGTCGTCAATCGAGGTTTGTGATTCTTTTTCCAGATTTTTTCCAGATTCTTGGCTTTTTCCTGGGTTTGGTTTTTGCTTTTGAGCTTCATCAACCGAAGCAGGCGAGTCTTTTTCTACATTTTTTTCAGATTCTGGAGTTTTATCTGGATTTTGGTCTTGCTTTTTAGTCTCTTCAACCGAAGTGAGAAAATCTTTTTCTACATTTTTTCCAGATTCTGGAGTTTTTTCTTGATTTTGGTCTTGCTTTTTAGTCTCTTCAACCGTAGCAGACAAGTTTGGTTCTAAATTTTTTTCAGGTTCCTGGCTTTTTACCTGATTTGGCTCTTGCTTTTGAGTTTCTTCAACCGAGGTAGAAAAGTCTTTTTCTACATTTTCTTCAAGTCCTGAGGATTTTTCCTGATTTTGCTCTTGATTTTGTTCTTGTTTTTTAGTCTCTTCAACTGAAGCTGACAAGTTTGCTTCTACATTTTTTTCAGGTTCTTGCGTGTTTTCTTGATTTTGTTCTTGATTTTTAGTCTCTTCAACCGTAGTAGACAAGTCTTTTTCTACATTCTTTTCAGGTTCTTGCGTGTTTTCTTGATTTTGTTCTTGTTTTTGAGTCTCATCAACCGAAGCAGACAAGTCTTTTCTAGGCGATGTTTGACTACTTTTATTTATAATAACTCCCTTTCCAGTTTGTTCTCCGGTAGATGTGCTATAAATATAATATCCACCAGCGCCAACAGCTGTGGCCGATCCTGCAAAAAGAAGTGGGAATAAAATAGCTTTTTTCATTTTAGATTAAATTTGTGTTAATCAATTTTCCTTTTAGATAATTCAATTAGAGCATCACTAACTTTTTTTAACTCAAATTCGTTTAAAATTTTTAGTAAATCAGGACAAATTTTGATATTTAAGTTTTCAAAAATATCAAAATTAAATTTGGAACCATAATTTAATCTAATAAAATCTTTAAAAAACACTATTTTGTCCCTTTTTTCCTCAATTTGTTTTGACAATTTTGCACTAATTTTATCAAGATTTTCTAAAATGTTATCTACATTTTTATATTTTTCTTGTAATTTATTGTTTTAGAAACGATAATATTTTTAAACTGTAAATCATTATGACAAATTACTTAAGGATCAAATTGATCTTTTTTTGTATTTTTCATCGTAATTTCGACAATTTGTCAATTAAATTTACTAATTTTTTAATTTTTTGTGGTGAAACTTTGAAAGTTTAGTGAATAACTTTTTAATATAAAAATCCAAGTTTTCTGAATCTAAAATTTGTCCTTCAATCCATTTTTTAATGTAATTTCCCTTTTGGTGCAAAAGAAAATTTGGATCATTTTGAATGAAATTTTTTTTCATTTTGTCAATCAACAAAATTATTTTTTGCTATTCGAATTTGCGCTTTTTGGTCTTGATAAAAAGCAATAAAAGCATAATTATGTAAACCACAATAAATTAAGGTTGGATTTTTTATCAAAGCACTAATATTTGAGGAAAAACGCTGGAATTCATAGGTTTTTTTTGATTAATCGAGAAAAATTATCTATTTTAGTTTTTGTCAGATTCGCTTAATTCAAGATCAAAATAAACCATTGTATGGTCTGAAATCGCCCTAATTCTATTTATATCTTTTGGATCTCCGACTTTATACTTTGTTGATCTATTATCTTGTTTTCGCATTTTGTCATATTTTTCTAAATCGACTATTTTTTTCTCAAAAATTGAATACAGGTCGTATTTTTGTGCGTTTTTTGTCTTTAAATCACCTTTATAAAAAATTTTGTCATAAGAATTTGCATATTCACCAAAATCTTTAGAAGATAAACTTGTTTTTTCATCTTTATTAAGGAGCGATTGGTATGACTCTAATGTTGACTTAAATAATTTTTCCGTGTTTTCACCACGAATATTTGTATCACCCATGAAGATTATTTCATTATTTGGGCCATCTTTTTTATCAATTTCAGTTAAAACATTAACTAAATCACGAGCTTCATTTGCTTCTTGTTCACCCTGATCACGAGCTTCAGAATCAGCTTTTTCATTACGACTTTTACTTTTATTACCCGGCGCATCAAAATGGCCAATTGCTAAAGTAAAATCATTTTTAATATTAGTTTTAGTTTTAAATTTAACAGCCGCGACCGGTCGAGCTCATGTCAAATTTGTACCGTTTTGAATTAAGTATGGATTAGAATTTCCTTCAAAATTTATTGTTTCAAGAAGCGAAGACTTATATAAAAAAGTGTATTTTTCTTGTTGGTTTGTTTTCCCATATTTGTCAGTAGTTATTTGTTTTCAACCAGCGGAAGGGTTTAATTTTTCAAGATCTTTTACAATATCAGTCCCATCACCAGTTGTAGTAATTTCGGCAAGACCAACAACATCACTTCCAGAAGAATTTATAACATTAGCAAGAGCATAAGTTTTTGCACTATTTGGATTTTTTGATTTATTTGTGTAATTTAAAACGTTTCAAAAACCAACGCGAATTGATTGGATATTACCGTCTTGCGGATTTTTTTCAGGTTCTGGAGTTTTTTGTTCATTTTGATCTTGTTTTTGAGTCTCATCAACCGAAGCGGATAAGTTTTTCCTAGGCGATGTTTGACTTTTATTTATAATAACTCCCTTTCCAGTTTGTTCTCCGGTAGATGAATTATAAATAAAATATGCACCAGCGCCAATAGCTGCTGCCGATCCCGCAAAAATAAGCGGGAATAAAATAGCTTTTTTCATTTTAGATTAAATTTTGTTAATCAATTTTCCTTTTAGATAATTCAATTAGAGCATCACTAACTTTTTTTAACTCAAGTTCGTTTAAAATTTCTAGTAAATCAGGACAAATTTTGATATTTAAACTCTCAAAAATATCAAAATTAAATTTAGCACCATAATTTAATCTAATAAAATCTTTAAAAAACACTATTTTGTCCCTTTTTTCCTCGATCTGTTTTGACAATTTTGCACTAATTTTATCAAGATTTTCTAAAATGTTATCTACATTTTTATGTTTTTCAAGTAATTTTATTGCGCCTTTTGCTCCTAGACCATCAATTATCTTAATATTATCAGAACTATCACCTGCTAAAACTTTAAAATCAACAATTTGGTCAGGATTAATCCCAAAATTCTGGTGAAAATTTTCCAAATTAACTGCATTAATAGAATCATTTTTAATTTTATTAATAATAGTTGTTTTTTTATCTACTAATTGTAGTAAGTCTTGATCTGAACTAAAAATGAAAATTTCTGTTTCAGGATCGGTATTTCTTATTATTTTTTGCATAGATGCAATTAAATCGTCAGCCTCAAATTCGCTGTCTTGAGATCAAAAAAATCCTGATAAACTAAGGATTTTTTTGATTATATTTATTTGAAGAAATAAAGAATCAGGTGGTTTTTGTCTACCTTTTTTGTAGTCAGGATAGCTTTGGTGACGACTGGTTGTTGAGCCAAAATCGAATGCAAAATAAATATTGTTTGGCTCAACAAGTTTAATTAATTTAAAAACAGTATTAAAGAAAATATGAATTGCAAAAGTCATATCACCTTTAGAATTAACTAGCTGATTTCCGTAGTATCCAGCAAAAAATGACTTAAAAGCAAGTCAATTTCCATCAATTAGTAAAATTTTTTTATCCATAGTTGTCAACTTTATTCTGTAATTATTTTTTTATTGAATATTTTCCATCATTTCTTAGAAGTAATTTAAATTTATAAGTTTTTCCTAATTCAAGGGAATAATAATACGAATTTTTTGAATAGACACCGATTTTCATTTCTCCATCTGTTAGAGTTAGATAATAAAGTATATAGCCATTATTTACATCGCGTTTTTCTACATTTTTTAACTCAAGATATAATAAATATTCATTATTAGGTCTTAAATCTTTAAGTGGAGTTTGATTTGTAACCGATGTCTGTTTTTTTTCAATAAAAGACATTCCGAGATATTTTATTTCATTATTGTAGTTTTCATCTTCATTATAAGGTAGTTTTTCAAGCAAATTTGATTCAGTTTCGCTATTATTTTCAAGGGCAACCAAATTTCCGTCTTTGTCAGTTAAGACTAAAGTTGCATGATTTCAAAGTAAATCTAAATTATGAGCTAATGTTTCTTGATTTGCAAATTCTTTTAGTGAATTTGCATAAATTAATTTTTCAATTGCAACTTTTGAAAAATTAATTATTTTCATTCGCCTTATAAAATCAAGGAAAGACTTGTATTTTCCATTTTTTTGGCGCTCGTCAATAATTGATTTAATTGCGATTGCTCCAAGACCTTTTATCATTAAAAGTGGAAGATAAATCCTGTTATTTTGTTCAAAATAAGTCGCTTTGTGGGAAGAAAAGTTAATATTTGGCTGTAAAATCTGAATTCCAAAATTTTTTGCTTCTGCAACATATTTTTTAATATTTGCCTGAGCTCCGTTTTCATTTGAAATAAGTTCAGCAAAAAAATAAAGGGGAAATTTAGCTTTTAAATAAGCCATTTTATAGGCTAAATTTGCATAGGCAACCGCGTGGGCTTTATTAAAACCATAGTCAGCAAATTCATAAATTTTATCATAAATTTCAGCCACTAATTTAGGATCACGCCCTAATTTAGCACCTCCTTCAAGGAAATGTTTCTTAATTTGTTCCAGTTTTGATTCATCTTTTTTGGAAATAGCAACACGAATTATATCTGCCTGAGCCAAATCAAAACCTGCAACAACTTGACAAATTTCCATAATTTGCTCTTGGTAAATAATAACTCCAAAAGTTGATTCAAGAATTTTGTCATATTCAGGGAAATATTTAGGTCAATTTTTGCTTTCTTTGTTTGTTGCATAGGTCGGAATTTGCTTAATTGGTCCAGGTCGATAAAGAGAAATTACCGCAACAACATCATTAATTGAATTTACGCCGATTTTTTTAATACTTGTTGTCATTCCAGGCGACTCAAGTTGGAAAATTCCGCTTGTTTTTCCTTCAGATAAAAGTTTATTTGCACTTTTATCATAGATAGGAAGCTCATTAAATTGCAAATTGTGACCTTTTTTATTAATTTCGGCAAGAATATTTGCCACAATAGTTAAATTTTTTAGACCTAAAAGGTCAATTTTCAAAAGTGAAAAATCTTCAATAAATTCAGCAGAATACTGAATCTGATTAAGATTTTCCTTTGAATAATGAAGGGGAACTAGCTCAGAAATTTGTCTTTTTGAAAGAACAATTCCAGCTGCATGAGTTGATGACTGGCGGGGCATTCCTTCTAAAAAGACACTGATTTCATAGATTTTTTTGTAAATAGCGCTGTTGTCTTGGCCTTGAAAATTGTCGCCTTTTTGGATTAGTTTGTAAAATTCGGACTTAGTATTTTGATAAAGTTGAGCTAGTGTCGTATTTGCACTGATTAATTTAGCGTTTTTATTAATTTGAACCTCAGGAATACCAAAGCCTTTTGAAATATCGCGAAAAATACTTTTTGCCGCAAGTGTCGAAAAAGTGATAATTGTCGCACAATGTTCCGGGCCGTATTTTTGAAAAAGATAATCAATTACCTCATTTCGGCGTGTATCTTGAATATCAATGTCAATATCGGGCATTGAAATTCGTTTAGGATTTAAGAACCTTTCAAAAATTAGGTTATATTTTAAAGGATTAACGGCGGTAATATCTAATAAATAAGCAACAAGCGATCCAGAAGCCGAACCTCGACCTGGACCAATTAGAATATTATTTTCTCTAGCTCATTTAAGTAAATCTCAAATTATCAAAAAATAGTTACTGAATTTTAGTTCACAAATTATTTTATATTCATATTGCAACCTTGGGGTTCAGTTGTAATTTTCAAGTTCTGCCTTTTTTTTGTTAATTCCTTCTCTTAAAACATTTTTTAAAATAATATCAGGATCGCTTTGGCCAGTCTGGTCTAAATTTGGCAAATTAATCCCAAATTTAGGAAATTCAATTTTAATATTTTCAACAAGCCCGTTTGTTCTCTTGATAATTTCAGGTTCAATTTCAACTTCTCAGTCATCAAAATCGTACAATTTTTGGCTAGCATCAAAAATTTCGCCTTTGATTTTGTAAAGCGCTTCTAAATAAATTTTCTCTGATGCATGAAGCACATTTCGTTCTTGGACATAAATTGCATTGCTAATTTTGGGATTATTTTCGACAATATAGTAGTTTTTTAAATTATTCTGTCCTAAAAAAGTTGATAATTGCACCTTTTTTTGAAAGTAAAACCCTTTTCTGGGGTGGTCAATAATAATTATGTCATTTTGATTTTGCAAGTCGCCAAGAAAAATGTCCTCATTTTTTGTTTTTTTGGTCGAGATTGTCGACAAAAAAACATAGCCTTGATAGTTTTTTGCAAGCAAAATAAAGTGAAATTTTTCAATTTCAATTTCAAGGCCAATTACAGGATTAATCCCGTTTTCCTTACATAATTTGTAGAACTTTGGAACCCCAAACATCGTGTTAAAATCAGTTAGAGCCAATGTTTTTAGATTATTTTTTAGCGCAAAATCAATTAGTGAGTCTAATTTGATTGTTGATGATAAAAATGTATATTCGCTTCTTGTGTGTAAATTTATTAGATTCATATTTAAAGTAATTTTATTTTAAATTTAAAAAAATTCATTTATTTTTTGAAAAAATGTCAAAAAATAAATGAATTTTCCTTGAAAAACTTTTTAAAATAGTAGTTTTGAGTTTGACAGTTTGATGGTAAAAATTCAGTTTTTAGTGGATATAAATACGCAAAAATACCGGTAAATCCGTCTTTTTTGAGGCTAAAATCTTAATTTTTATAGTTTTGAAATTAACCTTCTGTAAAAAAAAAAAAAAATGCTTGGTCAAAAATAAAGTTATGTTATAATTAGCATCACTTAAGAATAATTAATAAATTTGATATTGAATTAAGGAGGAATCAAGGATGTTTTTTGCATAAAAAAATCAGAAAATGCGAATTTTCCATTATATTTTTAAATATGATGGAATGCCATAAATTTAACCGTTTAAAAATCTATAAATTTATGGCTTTTAATTATGGCTCTTTCAAAACTTCACATATTTTTTTAGGCTCAATGTAAGTAAAAACGAGTTTTCTATTTGCATTGAGTTTAAATAGTAGTTGTATTTTTTAATGATTTTGCTTTTTAAGTTAAAATTTTAGCTTTTTTAGTTTACTTTATTTGAAACTGGGAAACTCGGGTATTAGATTCGTATTTAAAATAGTTAGTTTTTTTCATCATTTTCATCTTGAGATTTGATTCTAGCAAAAATTTTGTCCATTTCATCGACACGTTTTGCAACCGGATCAAGTTTAAAGTGTAGTTCTGGAACCTTAAATCCTTCAAGAAGGTTACCAAATTTGAGTCGGATAAATTTTTCAGCTTTAATAATTTCGCCTAGAAACTTATCTTCATCATATTCAAACTCTAAATAGATGAAAAGATGAGAATTATCACCTGAAAGTCGAACTCAATTTACAGCAATTGGCATTCTTTCAGAAAAATGTGAGTCGATAATTTTTGAAATCAACTGGTGATAATAAGTTTGCCGTTTTTCATGACTAACAGACATAATTTTCTCCTTTAGTTATCAATTTCAACTTCAATAAAAGATCTAAGTTCATCACCGATTTCGATGTCATCAAATTTGTAGATGTGTGTTCCAAATTCATTTCCAATTGTTACTTCTTTTACAGGATTTTTATCGCGCTGAAGTGATTCGATTTTTCCTGAGTGAATTAATTTGGAATTTCTTCACAATTCAATTTTGCAATTTTCAACAAATTTTCCACTAACAACACTACATCCGGCAATTGAACCAACTTTTGAAAATCAAAATTTAGCAATAATTTTGGCAGTTCCAATATGTTGAAGTTCATATTTGATTTCACGCATACTTCTAACTTGTTTTTTAATTTCATCAACTATTTTATATATAATAGTGTGCTCACGAATTTCGACTTGTGCTTGTTTGGCTTGTGCTTTTATTGCTGGTGGAACTTGGAGGTTAAAAGTGTAAATAGTTGAATTTGAAGTTTGGGCTAGCAAAATATCGGCTTTGTTAATAATCCCAACTCCTGAGTGTAAAATGTGAATATGAACATGTTTTGAAGCAAGTTGTTCAATTGTTGAGTGCAAAGCTTGGGCGATTCCAGTCACGTCAGCTTTTATTATAATATTTAAGGTTTTTTCTTTTGTTTGTTGTGTAGTTTGGGCTTTTGTTTTTGAAAGCTTTTCTGATTGTCTTCTTTCTAATGCAAGTTGTTTGGCGAATTTTTCCTCATGGAAACCAAAAAATTTATCACCAGCTTCAGGAACATAATTTAGACCTGTGACAATAACTGGAGTTCCCGGAGGCGCAAATTTAATTGGCTTACCGTTTGTGTCTTCAAGTGAACGAATTCGACCGTATTGACAACCAGCAACAATGAAATCTCGAACCATCAAAGTTCCATTTTGCACCATTAGAGTTGCAATTGTTCCCTTATTATGGTGAAGTTTTGCTTCAATAACGGTTCCAATTGGGTAGCGATTTTTGTTTGCCTTAAGCTCAAGTATTTCAGCAACTAGCAAAATAGACCGAAAAAGTTCATCAATTCCTTGACCAGTTAGCGCCGAACCGTAGACAAAAATATTGTTTCCTCCTCATTCTTCGGTGACAATATTTAATGCTGAAAGTTCATTTTTGATCCGATCGAGGTCTTTATTAGGTTTGTCCATTTTGTTAACAAAAACAATAATAGGCACATTTGCGGCAGTAGCATGACTGATAGCTTCTTTAGTTTGAGGCATAACCCCATCATCAGCGGCAACAACAAGGACGATAATATCGGTAACTTTTGCCCCGCGAGCACGCATTTGGGTAAAGGCTTCATGACCTGGAGTGTCAATAAAATTGATAATATGGTCTTCAAAAGTAACTTGATAAGCACCGGTGTGTTGGGTTATTCCGCCACGCTCATTTTTTGCAACATTAGTTTTTCTAATAAAATCAAGAAGTGTTGTTTTTCCGTGATCGACATGACCCATAACCGTAATAATTGGTGGGCGGTGGCTGAGATGATCAGATTCGTCTTTAATACTTACTTCTTCCATGAAATTTGATGCGTCAATTTGGACTTCTTTTTTAAAATCAAGTCCAAATTCAAGACAAACTTCGGCAATTTCATCTTCAGACAGACTGTGATTTAAATTATACATTTTTGCCTGTTTGAAAAAATAAGTAATAATTTCATTAACAGAGACATTAATTTTTTCTGAAAGTTCGCTAATTGTCATTATTCCCGAAAAGAGGAAAACTCCGTTGTGAACTTTAGTTTCAACAGTTTTTAGTTGAGCCTTAATTTCGCCTACATTTGAGATTCTTTTTTGCGGTTTTTTCATAAGTTTTCTACCTCGATTGCTAAATTTTGGTAAGCAAAAGCGGAAATATTTGTTTTAAAAGCGCGATTAAAAAGTTTTCTTTTAATCGCATATTGAATTTTTTCATAATCATTGAAAATGTAAGCGCCCCTGCCACCAATTTTTTTATCAAAATGCTTATCAATAATTAATTTCTGATTAATATAAGTGAACCTAATTAAATTATTTATAGGATAAACTTTTTGATCAACTATACATTTTCTTGTGTGATTTTTCATTTTCTTACCTTAAAAGTCAAAATCGTCAATATCAATATCATCAACACCGGTGTATTTTACAAGATCATCATCTGATTTGAAATTTTTAATCTGTTTTTCATTTTGGATATATGATTCATTGTCTTCTTCGGTTCGAGGACTGACTTGTACTTTTGGAGTTTTTTGCTCTTGTTTTTTGCCTTCTTCTTCTAAATGTTGTTTGTCGATTAATTCATTTTCGCTAATTGCTTCATTAAGGGCTGAGTCAAACAAAGAATCGGCATCAAAAAATTTTTTTTGACTTACATTTGAAAAAGAGTATGATTTTTCTTCTGAATCCGATTGATAATTTGAGTAATTTGGTTTATTTTCTTGTTTATTGCCGACTTTAGCTGAAGGTCGATTTTTAGTTGCTGGTTGTTTTACAGGACTAGCTGGTTTAGCAACTTCTGGCTGAGTTTTAGCAGATTTTAGCTTACTTCTAGGGATAAATTCATTCTCAACCCCATAAGGTTTTTCAAGTTCGAGAATATCAGATTCAAATTGCTGCAAAATTGAGTCAAAACTATTGCTAGGTCGACTATATGAATTTCACTTATTTTGATTTTGATAAGCGCGATTTTGCTGACGTTGCATATATTCGTTTTTGAGATCGATTAGCTCTTGATGATCCTTAACATTTCCGTTTCATTCAATTTGGAAATTATTGTCTTTTAGAACTGCAGAATAAGGCAAAATTTGAAGTTGACTACGAGTTAAATCGGCTGTTAATTTTACATTTGAACCGTTTTTTCCAATAGCAAGGCTATGTTGAAAATCAGGCACAACCACGGTAAAACGCCGTAATTTATGACTTATTTTGAACTCTTTTACGCAAATAACTTTTGAAGGTGACATTGCATTTACAATAAATTGAATTATATTGTCATCATATTTAATAACTTCAATTTTTTCGCCATCAAGTTCTTGACTAATTGCAAAAATTCTTGAACCGGTCTCACCAACAACTGAGCCAATTTCGGAAATATCACTTGCTTCGGCATCGTCAGTTTTTCGGATTGCAACTTTACATTTTTCACCAGGAATTCGCGCTATTGAAGCTATTTCAAGATATTTAGATTGTAATTCAGGAATTGCATCAATTATTTTTTTCTTAACAAGTTGAACTGATTTTGATGAAACAACCACTTGTGACTGTTTTGTATTTTTAGTTACATTTTCAATAACAACTTCATGACGTGAACCAATTTTTAAATTATTTCCAGTTGCATAATGACTTGGCATAAAAGCAGAAACTTTGTCATCATCAATTTCAAAAATATAACCAGCTGAAATTTTGTTTGTGATTGTCGCAGAAACAACTTGATTTTTTAATAAAGAGTATTTATTAAAAACATTATTACGGACAATTTCAGAAATTTTTTGTTTAAAAGTGTGCATAATTGCTGTAAAGAGTCATTGCTCAAAAGCTGTAAGGTCAAGTTCAATTGAAAAAATGTCGTCAACACGGGCATTTTCGTTAACCTTTTTTGCATCAGAAACTAAAATAAATGAAATAGATTCATTAATTTTTTCTTCATTTGTCAGCTCATCAAAATAAGTATCTTCAACAACAATTCCGTTTGTATTAAAAACTTTAAAATTTGAATCTTCCAGATTAGCTTCAATCAAAATATGCGCATCAGGGTCAATTTTTCGTGATATAACAAATTCAATAGCTTCTTGGAAAATGTCAACAACTCTATCCAGCGATAGTTCGCTGTTTTTAGCAACCTCCTTAATTGATTGAACAATTAATTTTGCATTGTCTCTTGGGTTAATTTTAGTAACTTTTTCTCTTTTTCTATTCATCTTGGCAATCCTGTCCTCTTGAAAGCACTTCTAAAATAAAATTATTTTCACTAGATTCAATTTTATCAATAAATTCAGAAATTTTTTTAGAAATCGCTTCAACTTGATCAAGTGAATTATAATTTGTAACAACTCTTAAATAGTTCAGACCGTCTTCTAAAACAAAATTAATTGACAAAATATCATTAAATTCATCTTTTAACCTTTGTATTAAATTCAAATTTTCTCCTTTTTCTTCAATGTTTTCAATAGTTTCTTAGGTTTAAAACAAAAAAGTCGTCACAAGGACAACCTTTTATTGAAATGTTAATTTTATAAAGGTTAAAATAATTATACAACTTTTAAAATTTTTTTAAAATAAAAAATTAAAAGTAAATGATTTTTAGCTATTATGTTATAATTAAAAAATATGTTTTTTTAGCACATTTATAGAAGTTTTGCTATTTTTTCAACATAAGTATTATAACAACTTCTAGATTTATCGTTTATTTTAGCACTTTTTTGGGTTTTTATAGTAAATATGTTTATAAATTATGATACTGCTTTAATTAGAAAAAATTCGCGCGGGGAATCATATTGAGGACCGCTAGGCTTAATTTTTAATTCAAACCGTTTTGAATTTTATTTATGATCACCTGATGCAACGCGGGTTCACTTTGCAATTTATGAAAATTTTCAAGACACAAATCCAACCGAAATAATCGCAATGACAAAGCGATCTGATGTCTGATTTTGTGAAATTGATGAAAAATTTCACGGATATCTTTATAATTTATTAATTGAACACCGTGATTCAACAATAACCGAAGCACTGGATCCTTATTCTTATAGTATTTGTCCTTTTGATTGAACTAAAAATGAAGTTCCAAAAAGTTATTTAATTGATATTTATTCACCTCAGGCTGGTGAAAGTCCTTCAGAATTATCATTTCAAAGCAAAAATCCGCTGAATAATGCACTAATTTATGAATTAAATATTCGCGATTTTAGTTCAAAAAATTCAAACATAGCAAATCCAGGTACTTTTCTTGGGGATCTAGATCAGAAAATTTTTGATTATTTGTCAAGTTTAAATTTTAATTTTTTACAATTATTACCAGTTCATTCTTGTTATACTTTTAGTCAAAAAAATATTTCAATTCTTAAAAAAGGTCAAGGAAAAGGTCGTTTTACAAACTATAATTGGGGCTATGATCCACTTGGTTTTTTTTCAATTAATTCAAGTTACTCGTCAAATCCAGTAGATCCGTATTTAAAAATAAAAGAATTTAAAGCATTTATTGACTCAGCTCATAAAAAAAATATTGGAATTATTCTTGATGTTGCTTTTAGTCAAACTTTTCGCAAATCTATTTTAGATGATGTTGCCCGTGGCTATTTTTATCGCGATGAGGCCTTATCTTTCCCTTCCCAATTTCCGCCTCTTGACTCGCAAAAGCCAATGGCATTTAGACTAATTTTAGACTCACTCATTTTTTTTGTTAAATACTATAAAGTTGATGGATTTCGCTTTGATGCAGCCTCATATTTTGATAAAAAATCACTCGAAATTATAAGCATCGAACTGAAAAAAATAAATCCTAACATTATCTTGTTTGGTAAGTTTTGTAAAAAAACTGATTTACAACACAAAAATCGAACTGAAAAAACTAGTCGTTCTAATAATTTTAATTTTGCTTATTTAAATTATGGACTTCCAAATGTTATTCGCGGATCTAATGTTCCTGGTGATAAAGGTCTAATTTTGTCAAAAAATAGTTCAAAATTTGCCTCATATGTCTCACTGATTCCAGGTGGGATTTTTGACTTTGATTTTGGCGATTTTTATCACTCAGCTAGAAGAGATGACCTTTTTGCAAACGATATTAGTATAAATGTTTCTTATATAACTTCATATGATGGTCCTACTTTAGCTGACAAAATTTTAACAAGTGCCTCAGGACTGACAAAAAACGCCTTTATCGAAACTTATCGTCAAGCATTAATGATGACTTTATTTGTTCAAGGAAAAGTTCTTTTGAGTTCAGGAACTGAATTTGCCTTTTCAAAAGCGTGCGATTTTTCCGGCGCAAGTTATTCGAATTGTCAACTTAATTTAAATGCAACAAAACCACCTTTTCCATATCAGGCTCATAAATTTCTTGATTTTTATTCAAACAAAACTACCGATTTTACAAATGGTCTTGATTTTAGCCTTCTTGAAATTAGCGAAATTAAAACTAAAATTTTTAATTTTTTAGCAAAAATTAACGAATTTCGCCTAAAAACCCAGTTTTTCAGATTGCCAGATAATCAAACAATTTGTGATTCGATAAAATTTGAGACTGTTGACAATAAAAAAGGCTTAATTATTTTTAGCATCCAAATTAAAAATGAAATTATTAAGGTGATTCATAATTTTTCAGCCAATTCTTATGACTATGATTTTGAAGATTTTGATGTTATTTTTAATTCTAAATTACAATTTAGTCAAAATATTATTGAAAAACGACAGTCAATCTTGCTTATGAAAAAACTTTAGTTCTAAAATTTGCCTTGAATTTTAAAAAATAAAAAAACCGGTCAAACTCAGGAAAATATGTAATTAACTTTTTCCGAAAAAGTTAAAAAAGTCTATAAATCACGACACTTTTTAAGATTAGCTTATCAAACTGGTAAACTTGCAAAACTAAAAAAACCAGGCAAAGCTGGTTTTTTTAGTTAAATTTTTGAGCTAAAAATTTTATTTTTTATTATATTTTAGCCCTAGCGCATTTAAAATTACTTGGATTACAAAGTTAAATGGCTTATTATAGTGAGGTAAGAAGTAGAAATCTGAAAGAGCAATTTCAGGTAATTTTAGACCTTTTTGAATTGCTAGT
Source organism: Mesomycoplasma ovipneumoniae (assembly GCF_038095975.1). Lineage (NCBI taxonomy): Bacteria > Bacillati > Mycoplasmatota > Mycoplasmoidales > Metamycoplasmataceae > Mesomycoplasma > Mesomycoplasma ovipneumoniae. The sequence goes on from NZ_CP146003.1 coordinate 241,871, forward strand.
GAAAGGAAATAAATTACTTCAGTGTGATTATATTCTTTTCCATATGAACCAATTTGTGCCCCAATTAATTTTAGACTTTCTTTGTCATAAGCGATTTTGATTCATACTTTTGATTTATTTTGCATAAATTCTGGCCGATCTCAGTCCTCAAGATATTCAACACCAACATTATCTAAGCCCATTTTTGGACAAGCATTTTCACAATATCCAGTTGAGGCATAATTAAATCCAAAAACGGAAATTGCATTTGTTCCAACATAACCTGGGAAAGGAATATCTTCACGTCCTGCGATGTGGAAAGCAGCAACTATTCCTGATTTTACGGCATTTGTTGCAAGTGCAATGTGAGCGTGTTGTTTAGTTACATTGTGAACCATTGAAGCTGAATCACCAATTACATAAAGATTTTCATCACTTAGGCAACGCTGGAATTGGTCAACTTTAACTGCACCATTAGCAGTTTTTTCAACGTCTGTTAAAATTTTAGTATTTGGTGCAAATCCGATAGCTAAAATTACAAGATCAGCAGCATATTTACCTTTATCTGTCTCAACAAAAGCAACTTTTTTTCCACTTTCATCAGCAATAAAACGAACAACTTTTTGATTAAATTGTAAATTAATACCTTCCTCAACAATTTTATCCTCAATTTTTTGAGTAAATTCCTTATCAAAATAATTAGGGATAATTCTATCTTGCATGTCAATTAGTGTTGTTTTTTTGCCATATTTGTGAAAAGCTTCAAGTAATTCAATACCAATGTAACCACCACCGATAATAATTACATTTTTAATTGTTGGATCAACTGCTTTTGCTTTAATTTCTTTTGCGTGAGTAAATGTTTTTGAAACTAAAATATTTTCAAGATCAATTCCCTCAAAAGGTGGAATAATCGGCCAAGTTCCGCCGGCAAAAACTAATTTATCATAGCTGTCTTTAAAAATTTCGCCACTAACTAAATTTTTAACAGTAATAACTTTATTTTTACGGTCAATTTCGAGAACATCATGCTGTAAATGAACATCGATTCCCATTGATTTTAATTGTTCAGGACTTGAATAAAAAAGTCCAGATGGATCGCTAAATTCATCAGAAACTCAAAGTGCAATTCCGCAACCTAAAAACGAAATGTCTGTATTTCTATCATATGAGACAAGTTCTGCTTGTGGGTAAATAGTTTTTAGGGTTCTTAAAAACGAAGTTCCGGCATGGTTAGTTCCGATTGATATTATTTTCATAAAATCTCCTATTTTAGTGTTTTTTTGGGAGTAAAAAAATTAAATTTAATTTTATTAAATTATACAATATTTTTCAATTTTTTATTAAAATTAAGTTACAATTAAAAAAATAAGGAATAAAATAAAAAATCTTCGAAATTTTAGGAAAAACTACTAAATTTCGGGGATTTTTGCACTTTTTTACTAAAAAGTTAATCATTTATGCACTTACTTAATAAAAAAATTGCTGCTGTTTCAGAGCGTAAAATTCTTTTGCCTAAAGACACAACTTTAAAATCAAATTTTTGGGCTAAATCTATTTCTGACTTATCAAAACCGCCCTCAGGACCGATTATTATAATTGTATCGCTTCCTGACTGGTCTATTTTTGTTTGGTTTTTCTCACCTTCAAAGGCGATTAATTTTTGACTAAAATTAACAGAGTTTTTCAAAATATCACTGTAATTTACAGGTAAATTTATTTTTGGAATCAAATTTCGAAAACTCTGTTGTGCACTGTGGAGGCAAATTTGCTCTCATCTTTTTAGTTTTTTTCTTAAATCTCCCTCTAATTTTTGACTTACATTTTTACTAAAAAACGGTCAAATTTCGCTGACGCCAATTTCAACAGCTTTTTGAATTGCAAATTCAAAAGATTTTGTCTTTAGAATTGCAAGTGCTAAAATAACCTTGTTTTTAGGTTCATTATTTAATTCAAGTTTTTCAATAATTTCAGCTTTGTTTGAATTTTGAACTAATTTTGTAAGGTAAAATTCACCTTTGAAAACACAAATAAAATTTTCGTTTTTAATTCGCACAACTTTAATATGATTTAAATTTAAATCATCAAGAATGAAAAAATTTTCTTGTTTTTCACTAACAAAAAAACGGAACATAGATAAAATTTTAATATAAAATTTTACAAATCCTAAAAATTAAGTAAAATTATTATTATAAGGATAAAACAAATGAAAAAATTATCAGCTAATGAAGTTCGTCAACTTTGATTTGATTTTTTTCAGCAAAAAAATCATCTTCTTATAGAATCTAAACCGCTTGTTCCCCAAAATGATGATTCACTTCTTTGAATTAATTCAGGAGTTGCGGCGTTAAAAGATTATTTTATTGGTAAAAAAATTCCACCTTCAAAACGACTTGTTAATTCGCAAAAAGCACTAAGAACTAATGATATTGAAAATGTTGGCCAAACCTCAAGGCATCACACTTTGTTTGAAATGCTAGGAAATTTTTCAATTGGCGACTATTTTAAACTTGAAGCAATTGATTTTGCCTTTGAATTTTTGACTAAATGGTTAGAATTAGACCCTGAAAAACTTTATATAACATATTATGATAGTGATTTTGAGACTTTAAATAAATGGAAAAGTTTAGGTTTTCCTGAAAATAGACTTATTCCCGGCGGTAAAAAAACTAATTTTTGAGACTTAGGTCAAGGTCCTTGTGGTCCGTGTACCGAAATTTATTTTGACCGTGGTGAAAAATTTGATGCTCGTGGCGATGAATTAATAAGAAATGACATCGAAAATGACCGTTTTATCGAAATTTGAAACATTGTTTTTTCAGAATTTAATAACGACGGAGAACAAAATTATTCGCCTTTAATGTCAAAAAATATCGATACTGGTGCAGGTTTTGAAAGAATCGTCTCAATTTTGCAAAATGGTCCAACTAATTATGATACAGATTTATTTTTGCCAATTATTGCAGAAATCCAAAAGTACACTAATTTTAAATACGATATTGAAAATTATTTTAAAAAAGATGCAAAACAAGCCCAAATCAATAAAAGTTTTAGACTAATTGCTGACCACATTCGCGCAATAAGTGCCGCAGTAAATGATGGAGTTATGCCATCAAATTTACACCGAGGCTATATAATTAGGCGTTTAATTAGAAGAGCTTATTGAAACGGGAAAAAATTAGGAATTTCAGAAGAGTTTTTACACAAATTGGTTCCAATTGTCGCTAAAACGCTGAATGCTAATTTTGATATTGAAAAAATTGAGTCCGTGATTTATCATGAAGAAAAAAATTTTATAAAAACTCTTGAAATCGGCCATGAACTTTTAGAAAATGAGATAAAAAAAACTGAAGGCCAAATTTCACCAGAAATTGTTTTTAAACTTTTTGTTACTTACGGATTTCCTCCTGAACTAACTCAGGAAATTCTTCAAGAAAAAAATATCAGTTTTGACCTTAAATCATTAGAAGAATATCACGAAAAACACGCTCAAATTTCCCGTGCAAATATTAAAAAAGGCATGGGAAAAGTTATTGATTCTTTAAATCAAGTTAAGTCACAAATTTCAGAATTTATAGGTTATGAATTTCACAAAACTGAAACAAAAATTGCTTTTTTAGCAAATCAATTTAATGAAATTGACCAAACTTCTGAAGGCGAAATTTCATATGTAATTTTTGAAAAAACTCCATTTTATGCAACAGCCGGTGGTCAAAAACATGATCAGGGTTATATAATTCAAGGCAACAAAAAAATTGAAATTATTGACGTTTTTAAAGATAAATTTTTAAATAATGTCCATGTTTTTGAAGGTAAACTGTCAAAAAATTTACCGGTAATTTTAGAGTTAAATTCAGACAACCGTTTGAATTTAGAGCGAAATCACTCAGCAACTCACCTTTTATTTGCTTCACTTCGGGCAGAATTTGGTCCTCAAATTAAGCAACTTGGTTCTGATAATAATGAAGAACGACTGACTTTTGACTTTCCTTGTGCTCAAAAACCTTCAAAAGAACAAATAAAATCTGTTGAAAATCGTGTAAATTCATATATAAGTAAACAAGTTCAGCGTGAATATTTAGTCACAAACCTAGAAAAAGCCCAAAAACTAAATGCAATTATGACATTAGAAGAATCAGAATACATGGATCCTAATGCACTTCGGCTTGTAGTTTTTCCTGGAATTACAACAGATTTATGTGGTGGAACTCACATTCAAAACACTAAATTATTAGAAAAATTCACAATTTTATCCTACCAAACTAAGGGTTCAGGAATTTACCGGATTCGTGCGGTTAGCTCTTTTGCCAAAAATGTTGAGTTTTTAAAGCAAAATATTGAACTTTTAAAGTTTCAAATTAGTTCATTAGTTAATAAAATTGCAAAAATTAGTCAAGATTTTACCTTTGATTTTCCAAGTTTTACTGATTTAGATTTAGAATTTGAGCACTTGACAAAAATTGAAGAAGAGCTCAAAGAAAAATACAAAAAAATCCTAAAAAATCAAGATATTTCTCAATCATTAGAATTAAATTCAGAAAATTTTGTTGACATTAATCAAAATAAGTTCTACATTGATTTGGAATTTAATTCCAAAAATCTAAAACAATCAGCAGCTACTTTTAGACAAAAAAACCCAAAATCTACATTTATTTTAGCTGCAAATCTCGAAGATGAAAATTATTTAATTACAGTTGCATCTTTTAACTTAGAATCAAATGTTATTCTTGAAAAAATTATGGAAATTTACGATGGTGCAGGAGGTGGAAATTCTAAAATAGCGCAGGCAAAAATCAAGAAAAAACCTATAAAAGACGATATAATTAAGCTTTTATGAGCATTAGACCCAGAGTTTTAGCGCTTGATTTAGGGGTTAAGTCTTGCGGCTTTGCAATTTCTGATTCAGATTGGAAAATTTCTTTGCCCCTTGAGCAATATAATTTTAATAGGTATGATTTTGCAAGAGTTATTGCGCGAATTGGTTTTTGATTGGATCAATATTCCGTTTCTACTCTTGTTTTAGGTTATCCTTTGACTTTATCAGGTAAAATTTCGCCAAGAACAATTATGGTTGAAGAATTTGCTCAATTAATAAAAAAACACTATAAAATACAGCTTTTTTTCCAAGATGAGCGACTTTCTTCCAAGGAAGCAAACTCAATTTTAATTGACTCAGGCTTGTCCTTTAAAAAGCGACAAAAAATTATTGACAAATTAGCAGCTCAAATTATACTTGAAAGATTTTTACAAACACAAAATGGATATGAAAAATAAAAAAACTTTAACCCAAGAACCAATAAACCTTTCAGACCCACAGCGAGTAATAATCGCAAAAGAAATTTCTAATTCAACAAATCCGGGTTATGAAAAACTGTATTCACTTTTTTATACTGAATTTGAAGATTTAAGAATTTTTTCTGTTGTTTTTGATGAGAAAAAAAATATTCTTGCTTTTGAAATTGACAGAAATACTTGAGAAACTACAAAAACCTTTGTTGAATTTGACGACCAGACTATTGAACTTTTAGAGATGCAAATTAGTGAATTTTTTGACACAAACAAGTTCATTTTTGAAGACAAGCCAATTGATCCTTTTACTTTTTTCAATAATTTCTCGCCTGAAACTGATTATGATGATATAATTGAGGAACTTAGTGATAACGAAGCAATTAGAGTTCCTGAATTAAAAAATAAAGCAAAAAAAGCTATAAAATCAAAGGTAAATTAAGATGAAACTAATTGTTGGACTTGGTAATCCAGGTGAAAAATACGCTCAAACAAAACATAATGTTGGATTTTGAGTTCTTGATTTATTAGCTGAAAAACTCGGACTGACCTTTGATCAAAAAACTGAAAATGGTGTTTTTTGTAAAACAAGTGATTTTATTCTTGCAAAACCAACAACATACATGAATAAATCAGGTGATTTTGTCTTTGAATTAGTCCAATTTTACAAAATTAACATTCTTGATGTGATAATCGTCTATGATGATATGAATTTTGAAATTGGCCAGGCACTAATTAGAGCAACAGGAAGTGCAGGTGGCCAGCGAGGAATGGAAAATATTATTGAAAAATGTGGTACTAAAGATATAAAAAGACTAAAAATTGGTATTTCGCGGGCCGAAAATTCTAAGGAATACGTGCTTAGTCCTTTTGAAAATCAAGACAAAATTAAAGTTAAACAAGTTGTTGATCAAGCCGCTGACATTCTTATTTTTTATTTATCAAATAGTTTTATGACTACGGTTCAAAAATTTAATGCTAACAAAAACAAGGTCTAAAGAAAGATTTTTAATTGCAGTTTCTGGCGGCTCTGATTCAATGTTTTTACTTGACAAATATAAAAATAAAGATATAATTGTTGTTCATGTCAATTATAATTTGAGGCCACAGGCCATTTTTGAAACTTTATTAGTTTCAAAATTTTGCCAAAAATATAATTTAATGCTTAAAATTTTATCCTTTGATAGTTTTTCTGTTTCGGGAAATTTGCAAGCAAATTTAAGAAAGGTTCGTTACGAGTTTTTTTACCGAGTTTATAAACATTTTAAATGCACAAAATTACTTGTGGCTCATCACTGAAATGATTTTGTTGAGACAATTTTTTTGCAAAAAGAGCAAAAAAAGTTAGTAACATTTTGAGGAATCCGCGGGCAAAATTTCCTTTTTGGAATGCAAATCTCAAGACCACTTTTGTATTTTTACGCAAAAAAAAGAATTCTTAAAAGTTGTAAAAAAAGAAAAATCCCTTATCTTGATGATGATTCAAATTTTACAGACAAATATAGAAGGAACGCAATTCGCTTTAAATTGCAAAAATTAAGCACTTTTTCTTTATTTTTTACTTTTTCTGTTCATTTCATTGCAAATTTTTTTAAATTAATAGAACTAAAAAAAAATTATAAAACTCTTGAAAAGTGGAAAAAAACAGAATATCATGCTTATTTTTTCCAAAAAATTCGAAAAAAACCAGAAATTATCTTTTTATATTTGCACCAAAATTTTGACAATATTAAATTATCAAAGGGAAAAATCAATTCAATAATTGACTTTATTAGTTCAAAAGCACCCAACGGATCGTTTTTAATAAAAAAAAATAACTATATAATTAAAAAAAAACTAAAAATATACGCAAAATCTAGTAAAATTTAGTAAGATTTGTTGAACTAGAAAGGAAAATCATGCAAGTAAAACAAAAAAAGAAACCATCGGTCGGTTGAATTGTTCTTTTGATTATACTTTTAGGGGGGATTACTTATCTTATATATACTCAATTGCAACCCAACCTTACTGTTAAAAGTTTATCTCATTTCGAAGAACAGTTAGTTAAAAATGCCAAAAACACAACCGATGGTAATTTCTTTTACTCAATTATTTTTGATATTAATGCTTATCGAATTCGTGTAGTTGAAGCTACTGATGGTAAAATAATTGCTTATTCTGTAATAGCAAATCCTGCTGTTATTACAAAATTCCAATCTGGTGCTGCTGAACTTAGCCCCTTGATTAAAAATCAACTGCAAAATTCAAATATTACAACATATTCAGAATTAGTTTCACTTTCAGTTAAAACAGCCCCCTCAAATTATACAAATCTTACAGATGGAAATAAAGCCCTTCTTAATGAACTTTACGATTTAGTCGGCGCACAAAGACCCCAAGATAATGTCTATTTGCCTTCTTTTACTTCAGCTGATAGACCATCTACAACATTTGTTCAATATATTCTCTCACTTCTCCCAATAGTTATACCATTTTTAATAATTGGTTTTTTTGTTTATCGTGCGAACAAAAATTCTCAAGGAGGTGCAGGTTTTTTCAATCCCGGAAAAAATCAAGCAATCCGTATTAAATCTGATAAAAAATACTCAGATGTTGCAGGAAATGTTGAAGCTAAAGAAGAAATTTCTGAATTTATCGACTACTTAAAAAATCCTGGTCGTTATTCTAGCGCTGGTGCAAAAATTCCGCGTGGAATTTTGCTAGGAGGTCCTCCGGGAACTGGAAAAACATTACTTGCAAAAGCTACTGCTGGTGAAGCAAATGTGCCTTTTTTCTTCATTTCTGCATCTAATTTTGTGGAACTATATGTTGGAGTTGGAGCAAAAAGAGTACGTGAATTATTTAGAGATGCACGAAATGATTCTCCGGCGATAATTTTTATTGATGAGCTTGATGCAATTGGACGCTCCCGTGGTTCAGGAATTGGTGGGGGTAATGACGAAAGAGAGCAAACACTAAATCAACTTCTAGTTGAAATGGACGGTATGGTTGAAAATACCGGGCTTTTAGTAATAGCAGCGACAAATAGAACTGACGTTCTTGATCCAGCCCTTTTACGTCCGGGTCGTTTTGACCGTTCAATAATTGTTGGACTTCCTGACGTTAGAGAACGTGAAGAAATTTTAAGATTGCATGCAAAAGGTAAAAGAATTTCTAAAAATATCACACTTGCAAATATTGCTAGAAGAACTCCTGGATTTTCAGGGGCCCAATTAGAAAATGTTATAAATGAAGCAACACTTTTATCAGTTCGTGAAAAAACACAAGTTATCACAAGTGAGCAAATTGACGAGGCAATTGACCGAGTAATTGGTGGACCTGCCAAGAAAAATCGGGTAATAACTGAAAAAGAAAGAATAATGGTTGCTTATCATGAAGCTGGACATGCCGTTGTTGGTTTAAAATTAAGATCCGGGGTAAAAGTTCAAAAAATTACAATTGTTCCTCGTGGAAATACCGGTGGTTATAATTTAATGCTTCCTGAAGAAGAAAAATATAACAGTACAAAATCAGAACTTTTAGCAACAATTGCGGCATTTATGGGTGGTCGAGCAGCTGAAGAAATAAAATATGGTGAACAAGAAATTTCTACTGGTGCTGGTAATGATATTGAAAAAGCTACAAAAATTGCCCGTAAAATGGTTACCGAACTTGGAATGTCATCGCTTGGCCCAATTCAGTATGAACAAGATCAATCATCGCCATTTTTAGGAAGAGATTATATAAAAAATACATCATTTTCTTCAAAAGTTGGTCACGAAATTGATATTGAAATTCGCCAAATTATTTCTAATGCTTACAAACAAGCTTCTGAAACAATTAAAAATAATTTAGATTTACTTGAATTAATTAAGGATACTTTATTAGAAAAAGAAACAATTGTTTATGAAGAAATTCAACAATTAGCCGAAACTCTTGAACCGCTTCCAAAATCAGACCCAGTTCAAACCACCGCTGTAAAACCTTCTGATATTTTGGATGAACTTTTATCAGTAGATCCAGATCCTGAAGATAATTTAGAAGAAAATCCTCAACAAAATTCAGCGAAAAATTCTGAACAAAATTCAGGCGAAAACCTTGAACAAAAATCAGAAGAAAATCCTGAACAAATTTCTGAACAAATTTTTGAACAAGAATCACAAGAAAACCTTGAACAGAATTTAGATCAAAGTTCACAAGAAAACCTTGAACAAAATTCAGAACAAAACCCTGAAGAAAATTCAGAAGAAAATTCAGACACTACCCCAAAACAAGACTAATTAAAATTTTTTTCATTTTTATTTAAAATTTAGAAATACTGAAAATAGTTTCAGAATTAAATTGACGTTTTAAGGAATAAGACTATGTCAAAATTAAACGACCAACAACAATTTCGCCTTGAAAAACTTAAAAATTTACAGTCCAAAGGATTTAATTATCCAAAATCAATTTTCTTGCATGATAATTTGGGTGAAATAATTAAACAATATCAAGATAAAAGTCATGATTTTTTTGTTGAAAATCAGATTAAAGTCGCTTTTGCAGGTCGTCTTATTCGCCAACGTTCCCCATTTTTCATTATTTATAGTCAATCATTAGAATTTCAAGTGTATGCAAACAAAGATTTTCAAACACAAAATCAGTTTACTTTTTCAAATTTAGACCTTGGCGACATAGTTGAAATTTCTGGATATTTATTTAAAACCAAAACAAATCAAATAAGTCTTAAAGCAGAAACTTTTTCAATTTTAGTAAAATCACTCCACCCATTACCTGATCAATATTATGGAATTGAAAATGCTGATGATAAATATCGTAAGCGCTATTTGGATTTATTAGTAAATGAAAAATCAAGACAAACTTTTATTATTAGAAGCAAAATCATCTCCTTAATTCGCAAGTTTTTTGACTCACAAGGATTTTTAGAAGTTGACACCCCTGTTTTGCAACCAGTTTTAGGTGGTGCTTCGGCTAAACCGTTTATAACATTTTATAATTCATTAAGTCAAAATTTTTACCTACGAATTGCAACTGAATTACCGCTAAAAAAATTATTAGTTGGCGGAATCGATGCTGTTTATGAAATTGGGAAAATTTTTCGTAATGAAGGTTTTGATACAACTCATAATCCCGAATTTACCTCAATTGAATTTTACCAAGCTTATTCAGATTTAAACAAGATAATGAATCAAACTGAAAATTTAATTCGCTTTTTGTTTGAAGAACTCGGATTAAATCAATCAGAACACTGATATGGAGATAATAAAATTGATTTTTCACAAAAATTTGCACGGTATGATATGGTCCAAATAACTTCGGAAAAAATGAATTTTGACCTTAAAAATGCAGATTTTTCAGCTTTAGTTGAGGAAGCTAAAAAACACAATATAAAAATTGAACCATTTTTTACAAAAGGTCATTTAATCAACGAATTTTTTGAAAAATTTGTTGAACCTACTTTAATAAATCCGACTTTTATTACCGGTCATCCCATTGAAATTTCACCCTTAGCAAAATCTGATCCTAATAATCGCAATTTTACGCTTAGAGCAGAACTCTTTATTGCTACAAAAGAATTTGCAAATATGTTTGATGAGTTGAATGATCCTATTGATCAATTAGGTCGCTTTCAAGCACAAATTAACGAAAAAGAAAAAGGAAATCAAGAAGCTTCAGAAGTTGACCACGAATTTATTCAAGCTCTTGAGTATGGAATGCCTCCAGCGGCAGGCTGCGGAATTGGGATAGATCGTCTTGTGATGTTATTAACAAATAATGAATCCATTCGGTCAGTTATTTTATTTCCACAACTTAAATCTAAAAAGGATTAAAATGAAACTATTTTTTGCTTTTGATCTTGATGGAACATTATTGCGCTATGACAATACAATCCATCCTGAAAATGTTAAAATGCTAAAGAAACTCTATGAATTAGGGCACATTTTAGTTGTAGCAACTGGTCGAGGTTTGTCAGCTTGCATTGATTTAGCAAAACAATATCCATATTTTCATTATCTTGTTTCAAATAATGGCACTCTAATTTATGATATTAAAACCAAAAAAACAATAAACAAAGGCACACTTAAAAAATCAGTTGCACTTGATTTATTTAAAGATTGTAAAGATACTAATTCAATTTGTGCTTTTTCAACCCCACACAATCTTTTTGAATATTCTCCTCATAAAAATTATGATTGATTAAAAAATCAGCATATAATGGACCTAAAACACTATACAAAACTGAATGATTTTGAAATTATAGAAATTATTCAAGCAGATCCAATAACACAAATTGCCTTTCGGAATGATGAAAAAGCAATTATAAATCTTCATAAAAAATGGGCTGAAAAGCTAAATAATTTATATAAAGTAACAATAACAAACCGAATTTTTTTGGATATTAATCCTTTAAATGTCGATAAATCTACTGCAATTTTAGAATTACTAGAAAAAAATAACATAAGTACCAAAAAATTAATAACTTTTGGCGATAGTTCTAACGATTATGGAATGATAAAACTAGCTCGTTATGGTTTTGCAATGCAAGATGCAACTCCTGATTTAATTGAGGTAGCCTCAAGAAAAATTGGAAGCTGTAAATCTGACACAATCGCAAGAACTATCGATATTCTTTTAGAAAATAAAGACAAATTATTTTCTTCTTAAAATTACTCCCTAGTTTACCAGTTTGATGAGATAATCTTAAAAAGTGTCCGATTTTGGGCACTTTTTAACTTTTTTGGCAAAAGTTAATTACCTATTTTAAAACACTGGTAAAAATCAATTTATGGATAAAACGACAAAAATCACAAAAAAAATACAACTACTATTTAAACTCAATGCAAATAGAAAACTCGTTTTTATTTGCAGCAAGCCTAAAAAAACATATGAAGTTTTGAAAGAACAATAACCAAAAGCCCTAAATTTAAAGATTTCTAAACGGTTAAATTTAAGGCATTCCATTATATTTAAAAACATAATGGATAATTAGCATTTTTTGATTTTTTTATGGCAAAAACATAAGTAATTCCCCCTTAATTCTGATTTCTAAATTTATTAACTATTCTTAGTTAGGATTATTATAACATAATTTTATTTTAGACCAAGCATTTTTTTAAAATTTTTTTGCAAAGGTTCATTTCAAAATAATAAAAATTAAGATTTTAGGGTGAAAAAACCGGATTTACGGGTATTTTTGTATATTTATATTGACTAAAAAGTGAATTTTAGCCATCAAACTGACAAACTCAGCAAAATTTATGAAAATTTTAAAAATAAAAGCTTCTTGAATTAATCAACAAGAAGCTTTTATTTTTAAATAGGTCTAAATTCTTAGTTAATTTCTTTGCGAATTTTGTCAACAAAAAATTTAGTTATAACATAAGGTCTAGTTATCATTGAACCAACAACGACTGAATGAGCACCAATTTTAAAAGCGTCAATTACATTTTGAGGTTCATTAAAACCACCTTCAGCGACAACTTCTATGCCGGTATTACGGACTTTTTCAACCATCCAGCGTAAAAACTCGTAATTATTTTCAATATTATTGTGATTTTTTGTTGTTTCTGTATAACCGCGTAGGGTTGGGGCTACATAGTCAAATTTTAATCTAATTGCATTTTCAACATCTTCATAGTCAGCGCAATCTGCAAGTAAATATTGGTTATTTTTTCGATTTTTATGGAAGAAATCAACAATTTCATCAAGATTTTCGGCCGGCCTGTTGCGCAGAGTTGCATCAATTGCAATTATTTGGTTATCAAATTGCATTAATTCTTTGAGTTCTGCCAATGTTGGCGTAATAAAAACACTTGAATTTGGGTAAGTTTTTTTAATTAAAGAAATTAAAGGTACTTTTTGGTTTAGTTCAAAAAAATCTTTAACATTGTCAATTTGGGAAGTTCTAATACCATCAGCCCCGCCTAAAAGTGCAGCTTTCATCATTTTTTGCATTATTTTTGGCCCATAAAGCGGCTCATCTTCGAGAGCTTGACATGAGACAATGAAACTATTTTTTAAAAGACGCATTTTTTACCCTTTAACTAGCGATTTTTGCTAATTTTTCCTTTATTTTTTCATATTGGTCTAATTTTTCGTCTTGAACTTTTTGAATTTGAGAAAATTCTTGATTTGTTTGGATTGTCTCATTTTCTCTATAATTAGGATGTCCAAAAATTAGAATTTGATGCCATTTTGGCATTAAATTTGGCACGGTTTTTGCAACTTTTTTGGCAACTTTTTGCAACTTAGAGTCATTTTTTGCAATTTGTTTTTCTAAGGCAATTAGCTGGTCAAATTCGGGTGTTTTTGTTCAAATTGTTAAATTTGTTAAGTTTTTCTCTTTTTTACTAAAAAAAGTATAAATTATTGAACCGACATAGCCAAAAATAATTGTAAGGAAAAAGGAAATTAGCGCTACATATTCGCTAGCAAATTCAATTGCTAAATTTTCAGGAACAAGTCTTTTGTTTGTAAAGATTCATAAAAATAAAGCAGTAATAAAAGCAACACTAATTCCAAGAACGGCGCCAAAAGAATTTGTTCTTCGAGTTAGAATTCCTAACATAAAAACAGCACCAATTGGCACACCAAAAAGTCCAACTACTGCAAGGAAAAGGTTAAATAAATTAGTTTGTTCTGAATATGCCAAAAGAAAAGCAACTAACATTCCTTGAATTCCGAAAAATGTAATTAAAATTTTTGAAATAATCAACATTATTCGGTCTTTTATAGGTGCTTTTTTCCGGAATTTACGAATTGGTTGAATAAAGTCACTAACAATAACATTAACTAGCGAGTTCATTGAAGAAGAAATTGTTGATTGACTTGCGGCAAAAACCGCGGCAATAATCAAACCAGAAAGTCCGGTTGGCAAAACTTTTATGATGAAAAATGAAAGAAGTTGATTATTTGCCGCGTTTTCGCGACCAACAATTTGGTCAATTGCATTTTTGGCATCAACATCAAATCCTTGGGATTTAAAGTAACTATACAACATTGAACCAACGCCATAAAACACAAAAATAGTAATAAGAGTTAAAATTGCATTAATATAGATAGTTTTATTAGTTCCGGAAATGAATTTAGAGGTTTTATATCTTTGGACAATGTCTTGAGATGCTGTATATGAGAAAATAGTTTCAACATATTTTCCTAAAAAAAGAAGGAACATACCACCACTAGCGGCACTTATTTTTCATTGACCTGCATTAAAAATTGACTGATAAATATCGCCTTTACTTCAGTCAGTTTGCGCTAGTCCAAAAATGAGAATGCAAATAATTCCCAAAAGTAAAACAAGACCTTGGATTGCATCAGTTCACAAAACACCTTTAAAACCACCTAAAAAAGTGTTTAAAATTACGACTATCGCCATAATTCCGATAATCAAATAAATGTCTAAATCAACAAAAAGTGACAGAGTCAGTGCAGGAATATACAGAACAATTGCAATCCGAAAAATGTGAAAAATAGCAAACAAACCGCCACTTAAAGCCCGAATTAAATAATTATAACGACTTTCAAGATAAGCATAGGCTGTATTTGCGGTAATTTGGCGATAAAAAGGGATAATTCATTTAATTAAAACCGGACTAATCAAAATTATTGCCACTTGCCCGACAGATCACATTCATCCTGTTTTAAAAGCAAGTCCGGGGAGACCTAAAAATGTAAGGGACGAAAGCCCGGTAGCCCAAATCGAAAGAGCAATAACAATTGAAGGCACTTTAATTGACTTGGCTACTAAAATAAGAATCAGTGCTTTTTTGCTTATTGTTTTTTTCTTGATACCAAAAAAATAGTCCAAGCAACAGCATTGAAAGCATATAAATTGCTAAAATAATTCAATCAGTTGTTGAAAAACTTGATTTATTTTCATCCATATTTCCCCCTTTTTCAACTTTTTGTAATTAAAAATTTGAAAAAGTTAAAGCTAGTCTAAAAATTTTTCTTTAATTTCAAGCGCCTTTTGATTCAGTGTTTTTTGGCAAATTTTTTTAAATGGAAGGCGATTATAACCAGCATCAACACCATAAAGTTGCATAATTGCTTTGATTGTTTGCATTAGCCCAACTTCCAAAAGTGATTGAATATAGTCATTATAGACATGAATTTCGTTTTTAAAGGCTAGTAAATCACCTTTTTTTGCTAAATCAAGAATTTTTCTTGCCTTGATTGCGTTTGTATTATAAGTTGAACCGATAAATCCGCGAGCTCCTAAAAGGTAAGCGAGTCCAAAAGCTTCATCAAAAGCGTACATTCAAATTTTTTCTGGATAAGTTTTGATTAGTCTTTCGAATAAAAAGATGTCATTTGACCCAAATTTGCAGCCAATAACATTTTTAAGATTTAAAATGCTGCCAAATTGTTCAATGTTAATTTTTGAGCCTGCAAGTTGAGGCAAGTAATAAATAAACATCGGCAAATCAACGTTTTTTGCAATTTCTTCGTAGTAGTTTTTGATTTCATCAAAAGAAAAATTATAATAAAAAGGTGTGATTGCGCTGATTGCATCAAAACCAAGTTCTTTAGCTTTTTTTCCTAGTTGGATTGCTTCATCAAGATTCAAACTTCCAATCTGAGCAATTAAAGTTACTTTATTTTTTGCTTTTTTAGCTACAATTTCATAAATTTTTTGTCGTTCTTCAACAGACATTAGCAAAAATTCGCCGGTTGATCCAGTGACATAAAGACCGTCAACTTTTTGGACATCAATTAAAAAATCAAGAATATCCTCAAGATTTTCAGTCATTAGTTCGCCTTTTTCGTTAAAAGGACTTATTAAAGCGGGGAAAAATCCATGATATTTTTCCATATTAGCCTCCTTCTTATAGAAAAATCTTTTATGTTGATTTTCCTATTTTTTGTATATAAAATAATTATATATAAAAAAACCCGTATTTTTTTCAAAAACGGGATTTTTCTTTATTTTGGTCAGTTTCTGCTAATTTATCTGCTAAAGATTAAATTTTTGGCGTGAAACATAAAAAAACCGCCAGCATGCCGGACATAAAAAAACCCGTATTTTTTTCAAAAACGGGATTTTTCTTTATTTTTGTTAGTTTTTGTTAATTTATTTACTAAAAATTAAATTTTTGCCTTAAAAGATAAAAAGCACCGAGCATACCGGCATTATTTTTGGATTCGGCGATCAAAAGCTCGCATTTATAAGGAGTTTGTTCTAACATTTTTAGGAATTTTTGCTGAATTTTTGCAAAGTATTTCTTATTTATATAGGAAAACCCTCCACCAATAAAGATTTTTTCTAAATTTTGAAAAATTGCAAGTTGATAAGTAAAGTCAGCAACTTTTTGGAAATAATCATCAATCATTTTTTGGAAATCAGAGTTAGTTTTATATAAATCATCAAACTTTTCATATTCAGAAATTCTAATATTATAAAGTTTACTAATTTCTTTATCAAGCAAACTAAAAGAAAGTCAATCATCAAGCCGTTGACCATCATAAATTAGATAACCAAATTCACCAGCAAGAAAATTTTCGCCACGAATTAATTCATCCTTGACAATTCCAATTCCAACGCCAGTCCCTAAAGTAACTGTTGCGTAATTTTTTAGGTCTTTGTGATAAAATTTTTCTGAAATTGCAGCGGCATTTGCATCATTTTCAACAACAATAGGCAAATTAAATTTTTTTTCTAAAATAGAAAAATCGCTGCCAAAATATGGTAATGTTTTATGATTTACAAAAATAATTTTCTTTTTTTCAACATCAACCCCGCCCATTGTAGCAATAGCGATTCCTTTTATGTCTTTAGAAAAATCTGATTTTTCTAAAATTGAGTTGATAATTTCTTCTAAATTCTTTAGAATTGAACTGATATTGGTTTTAAAAGTTTTTGTTTGGTGAAAAAAATTGTTATTATCAATAATTCCCATTTTAATGTTTGTACCACCAATATCAAAAAGAATGAATTTGTCCATTTTACCTCTCTTTTTTAAAATAACCTTTGTTTTTATAGCGTTTTTTAAAATCTTGCTAGTATAAATTTGGTTGTTTCTTTTAAAAATTATAACTTATAAAAGCAAAAATAAATTAGAATAATAATAAATTAGATTAAAAATTTTTTGAAATTGTAGTAATTCCAAGCTAATTCGAAAAATCAAGATTTATGATAAAATAATTTATTAATTGTTTAATTAATTTATTTTGTCTTGTAGGTTTTAAAGATAATAAAAATTTACTCATTAAAAACTAAAAATACTGTCGAATCAGTTTTACAAGATTTGATAGCTAAAAAATTAAAATCAATCACGGAAAAATAGAAACGTATATTGGCATTATTAGAATTTTCCAAATAAAAAAGTAATTATGGATAGAAAAACAGGACTAATTTGACATTTATGAAGCTAACACCGCAACAACAGAAAGTGATTAATTTAGCATTAAAAGGCAAAAATGTTCTAGTTGATGGTTGCATTGGGAGTGGAAAAACAACAGTAATTCAAGCTTTGTGCGACAAATTTCCTATTGATAAAAAAATTTTGTACTTAACCTACAATTGACCATTAAAAATTGAAGCTCAAAACAAGATTAAAAAAAAGTTTAAAAATAAGATTAAAAAGAGAAAAATTACGGTAGAAAATTATCATGATTTTGCAAAATCAATGTTAGACCAACAAGATATTAATCATTCTTCCGGGAATCCAATTAAAATATTTTTAGACCATGATATATCTGTTGGAACCTTTGATGTTTTATTAATTGACGAGTATCAAGATATTGGGTTTCTAATATCCTTGTTATTAGAAAGAATAAAAACACAAAATCCTAACATCCAAATTGTTGCTGTCGGGGATATTAAACAAAAAATTCATGATAACACTAAATTAGATGTTGAGAATTTTATTGATAAATTTTTAGTATCATATAAAAAATGTTCATTAACAATTTCTTTTACAATGCCTAAAGATCATGCTAATATGTTGAGTAAAGTTTGGAATAAAACAATTAATGGGGTTAATGAAAATTGCCAGGTCGAATATATGGAGCTTGACCAAATTAAGGAATTCTTATCTAAGCAAAAACCTTCAGATATCTTATGTTTAGGCGAAAATGATGGACAAATGTTAAAAGTACTAAATTATCTTGAAAAAAATCATAGTGCTATTTTTGATAAAAAAACCGTTTATGTTTCTACATGAGAAAGAGATGTAAATTTGTTTCCCCAAAAAAATTCGGCTATTTTTACAACATTCGATAGCTCAAAATGGATAAAAAGACCTATTTGTGTTATTTTTGATTTTACTAAAAGTTATTGATTTAAACGTTTAGAAAAGATTGATAGTAATTATGAAATTTTAAGAAATCTATTTTGTGTAGCGGCAAGTAGAGGAAAAGAAAAAATCATATTCTTAAAGCCACCTGACCATGACGAAGATAAAATATTTGTCAGAGATACTCTTATAAAAACCCTATCTAGTGAACCTCAAAAAGATAGGCTAGAAAAATATTCAATGTCAACAATGTTTCAAAATAATTATGATGAAGATAAAATCGAAATGCGTCAAATGCTTGATGTAGAACAAATTCATACTGATGATAAAACCGTAATAGAGGTAAAAAACCTTGATGGGTTTATCGATCTTAGTCCATGTATTGGGATTTTTCTTGAAGCAAATTATTTTAATACCTACTATATGGTTAAGAAAATTTGAAATTTAATTCCAAACTACCATGATAAGAATCAGGAATCACCACGACGAGACGAATACATTGATTTTATTAATAATAAAAATAGAAAATCATTAAACGATTTAATACTATTTTATCGTTATTTGCAAACAGGCAAAGAAAGATACATTGAACAAGCGCAATGAAATTTTGTCAATGATAAAGTTATTCAACAAATGAACAAAAGATTATCAAAGGAGCTTAGTAGGAACGAAAAAATTCAACAACCCTGCTCGTTAAAATATAATAATAACGCAAATAATTTTACAATGAATGTTCGCGGAATAGCTGATGTTGTAAAAGATAATACAGTTTATGAACTTAAATTTGTTAACTATTTAACAGATGATCATTTTTTACAAACAGCTTCGTATATGTTAGCCTTAGATCTTGAGACAGGAAAATTATGGAATGTTAAAAAAAATGAAATGTACAAAATTAAAATTAAAAATCGTGAAAATTTTAGAGTCAAGCTTGCAGAAACAATCTCTAAAGGCCGGTATAAAGAAAAAAATCTCAATCAAAATCAAGTCAAAAAAAGATCATGGAGCATATGAAAACTACTGAGAATCAACAAATTATTGATTTGAATCAAAAATTTGTTATAAATTAAGGTAGAAACAAATTTTCAAAATAAGATTTTTCTATCGAGTTGTGATTGCTAACAGCGCTAATTTTAATTTACTTGATAGTGCAACGTATATTTATAGTATTTTAGCCCCAGTTCCTGTTAATTTAAAAAACAAAATGTTTGATTAAAAACTCATAAATAAATGATTTTTAAGTTAAAAAATTTCTTAAAATATCACGATATAACAGACTAATTTTTGTACACAAGCTTTGATTTTGCACAAAACATTTAAAAAAGAATGGTTTTAACGCATAAATTAGCATAAAAATTTGCTCGTGTGATCGAATTTAGCGTACATTTATTCATTATTAAAGATAAAATGCCGTCATATGATCATGCTAAAGTGGGAAATTTTTATTATTTTCCTAGACAAAACCGTGAAAAAATTGAATCAAGCAAGTTTTCATCGTCTGTTCTGCCAAAAATAGTTTGCAACTCTCTTCAAGCATTACGCAAATCTACGATAGCAATTTCAGGTCCAAAACCAGATTCTAGACTATTTTTAGCCTCAATAATTGCTGTTTTTGCCAATTCTATCTGTGAAATTTGGAATGAATTAGCGACAAACTGATTTTCTTTTCCCAAAAAGGCAAAAATAGTTTTAATTTTTTCAATTAAGCTATCAATTTCTTTGTTTTTAGCACTAATTAATATTTTATCAGCAAATTCTTCCTTATTTTGAATTAGGTCAGATTTATTATAGACTTGTAAATATACTTGATTTTCGCTAATTTTTTCACTTAAATCAAGATGTTTAGATTTTTTTTGACTTGTATCAATAACATGTAAAATTAAATCAGATTTTTCCATGTTTTCAAAAGTTTTACTAATTCCAATTTGCTCAATTTTTTGTTTAGTTTTTCTAATTCCGGCAGTATCAAAAACTTTGAAAAGCAAATTGTCAATCACAAAATTACCTTCAACAATATCACGAGTTGTTCCAGGAATTTCACTTATTATCGCCTTATTTTCGTCAATTAAAGCATTTAGAAGCGAAGACTTGCCGCTATTGGGTTCGCCAATTAAAGATGTTCTTATTCCTTCATAAATTAGTCTTGAATTATCGGCTATTTTTATTAATTCATTAAAATTTTTTATTAATTCATCAATTTTAGGAATAAGAATCTGATTTGTTAGAATTTCAACATCATCATATTCGGGATAATCAATATTTATCTCAATAGTCCCG
This sequence comes from Mesomycoplasma ovipneumoniae, assembly GCF_038095975.1. Taxonomy (NCBI): domain Bacteria; kingdom Bacillati; phylum Mycoplasmatota; order Mycoplasmoidales; family Metamycoplasmataceae; genus Mesomycoplasma; species Mesomycoplasma ovipneumoniae. Next base: position 262,633 of record NZ_CP146003.1, read on the forward strand.
ATAATTTCCTCGATTTGTTGGATTAATTTTTTAATAAAGTTTGAACTTACGCCTGAAAACTGTTTAAGAGCAACATTGTGTTGTGATTTAACTTGAGCATGAATTAAATCATTAATCGCCTGAGCTTTAACTAAGTCAATTTTTCCGTTTAAAAAAGCACGCAAACTGAACTCTCCAGGATTTGCAAGTCTAGCGAGTTTAGTTTTTAAAATAGTTTCAAGAATTAAATTTGTATTTAAAACTCCGCCATGAGCGTTTATTTCTACAGTTTCTTCACCAACAAAATTTTTATCTCCTGCAAATCATAAAACTAAAACCTGATCAATTTTAGTTTGATTATCATGAATTCAGCCAAAAGTTATTTCCATGGAATTACCAATTTTCCCGGTAAAAATTTTTTCCATGATCTTAAAGGCGTTTGGCCCTGAAATTCTAATGATCGAAATTGCCTGATTTATTGCTCCTGAAGCAATCGCACAAATTGTGTCAAAAACCATTTAATATATTCCTAAATTAAATTTAAAAGTTAAAAAAAATACTTTTATGTACTAAATTCCTATTTTTTTCTCATATTCAGCCAGCGAACCTTGAAAAAATACAGCGGAATCTTGCTTAATATCCAAAATGGCATTTGCAACTTCTTTTATTAAGGCAAGATTGTAAGTTGTAAAAATTGCTCCTGAATCATAAAGTTTTAAACCTTCAATGAAAGAATCAATTGATTCAGAATCAAGATGATTAAGTGGTTGGTCAAAAATTAAAAAATTTGATTCACTTAGCATCATTTTTGAAAACATTAGTCGAACTTTTTCTCCACCAGATGTAACATTGACTTTTTTGAAAACTTGATCGCCGCTAAAAAACATCCTTCCTAAAAAAGCACGCATTCTATGGGTTGAATTGTCTTTATTTTCGTCTTGGGTGTTAAAAATTGGCCATTGTGAAATTCAAGAAATTAAATCTAAATCTGAATTAAAAAAATCATCTGTGTTTGCTGGTAAATAATCAAATTTTATTGTTGAGCCTCAAGTAATTGTCCCTGAAGTTGGGGCTTCTTTTCCGGCAATAATGTCAAGTAATTTAGTTTTTATTAAGTCATCATCAACAAAAACTACCATTTTTTGACCTGGTAAAAGTGTAAAAGACACATTTTTAAATAGAAACTCGCCAGTTTCAGGATTTTTATAACTCAAATTTTCAACATTTAATATTTGTTTTCCAGGTCTTGGGAAAACATTAAAACGAATGTAAGGGTATTTTCGTGATGAAGGTTTGATTTCCTCAAGCTGAATTTTCTCGAGTGATTTTTTTCGCGAAGTTGCCTGGGCAGATTTTGACGCATTTGCAGAGAATTTTGCTATAAATGCCTCTAATTTTGCAATTTGCTCTTCTTTTTTTGCATTAGCATTTTTTTGAAGTTCTCTTAATAACTCAGAAGATTGTTTTCAAAAACTGTAATTTCCAGTAAAAATTTTAACTTCACCATAATCAATATCAACAGTATGAGTGCAAACTTGATCCAAAAAATCGCTATCATGGCTAACAACCAAAACAATATTTTTATAATTAATCAAAAATTCTTCAAGTCATTTAATAGCTTTAAAATCTAAGTGGTTAGTTGGCTCATCCATTATCAAAATATCAGGATTTCCAAAAAGCGCTTTTGCTAAAAGTACTTTAACTTTATATGATGATTTTAATTCTGACATTTTTGAGTATCAAAATTCCTTAGGAATTTCAAGTGCTGAAAGTAAAATTTGTGCATCATTTTCAGCACTTCAACCGCCTAAAAGTCCAAATTGTTCTTCAAGTTCGCCAGCGCGGTTATAATCAGCCTCTGTTGCATCCGGGTTTGCATAAATTTGATCTTTTTCCTGTTGAATTTCGTATAATTTTTGGTTTCCCATTATTACAACATCAGTAACAATAAAATCATCAAATTCATAGTGATTTTGTGATAAAACCGAAATTCTTTGATTTTGTGAAGTTTGAATTAATCCTGATGAAGGTTCGATAAAACCAGCTAAAATTTTTAAAAAAGTTGATTTTCCAGCTCCGTTTGCACCGATAATTCCATAAGTATTTCCTTCTGTAAATTTTAAATTTACATTCTGGAATAAAACTTTATCGGCAAAAATTTTTGACAAATCCTTAATTTCAATCATTTTGAGTCTCTTTAAATTATAATTTAGTAAAATATCTAAAAATTATATTACAATTTTTATTAAATTAAAGTAAAAACCTAATAAAAAATAACTTCTAAAATTTAATATTAGACCTCTAATTTTCAATAAAGATTAAAAAAGCTAAAATAAAATGATTAAAAAGCGAGGTTTTTGGTGGCAATAAAAAAACATTTTTATAAATTTTTCAGTGGATTAGCAATTTTGCCAATCTTTTTGATTTCCTGCTCTCAACCAGAAACAGAAATAAGTATTTCTTCTATTCCATCAGTGATTATTCCAATTTCAGAAAACAAGGATGAATTTCAAAAACAAAATCCGCGCTCATTTGATCTTTATGTTTCGGAAGTAAATGCTATTAGATTAAAGTGATTTTTAAATAAACCTAGCTTAATTAATCTTCTGCCTGAGGAAAAAAGTAAAATTTATGCTTCTGATGTTGCAAAAAGTTTTGTTTTTGATAATAAAAATCGAATTTTAGCTCTTCAGGACAACTTTGACTCATCTGAGGAAACTAATCCAAATTTTTTGAAAAATATTTTTCAAAAAACGTTTGCAGTTTATTCAGGTAAAAAAATAAATGACGGAAATACCGACCTTTTAAATGATTCAGATCAAGATAATTTTGAAAAACATAAAAAAATTTCAAAAATTTTTGTGCAAAACTGACGTTATATTGAAACTAAGTTATTAAAACCAAATATTATTCAAAAAGACAATAAAAATTATCTTTTAATTAATGCATATAAATTTATTTTTTCATCCCCTCTTAACAGTTCAAATTCTCAAACTAATGAAAAAACTGAGACAAAATCTGATAAAAAATGAAAATTAAGCGCCCCAAATATAAAACCAACCCCTATTTTAAGGCTTTTTTGACATAATCAAAGTTTAGAAAATCCATTCAAAATTAAGCTTAATTCAAAAGAAGATTTAAACTCTGAGTATGATTTACAGCTAATTAATAATATTGACCAACCCGAATCTGTTGCTGATTATAGTTTTAATTTTTCTGATTTAAATCCAAAAATGCCTGAAAGTCCCCTCAAAATTTCAGACACAGACCCTATTTTTCGTGTTGTTATTCAAAGTTTTGCTATTCCATATCAAGACAGTGTTGCTAATTTTGAAAGCGATAATTTTAAATTTGATTATGAATTTGACTAATCCAAAAGCTTTTTCAAATATGAAAATTAGGTTATTTACGTAAGTTTATCGTTTGAGTAAAAAAAAAAAAAAAAACATTTTTGCTTATTTTTTATTTTTTGTGTTAAAATGTTAATTGTTTTTCATAATATAAGGAAATTAATATGCAATTTATTTTAAATATTTTTAAAATGCGAGAGTTTATGTCAATGGTTTTTTCCAAAAAAATCAGTTTTTTTGCATATTCTTTTTTCAATGCCTTTTATAAATCCATTAACTCTTACAAAAATAAAAATATTTTTAATAATATTAAAAACTTGGCCATTTCAAATTTAATTTTGTGAAATTTCTAAAATAGCATTAAATTTAATTTGAAAACGGGCCAAAAACCCGTTTTTTTATTTAAAAACACTTAAAACTAAATAATAAGGAAAAAAATGACCCTAAAAAATGATGGTGAACATCGCAGAGATCTGTTAAAAATAGGTATAAACAGAAAAATTATTGATTATAACTTTATTTATACTATTCCGCCAACAAAGAAAAAGAAAAATCCACTATTAAAATATTTCGGTTTTGAATCGCTTTTTTTCCGTTTTTCGAAAAAAATTGTAAAAATTTTTCTCGAATTTGTAATAGTGGCTTGAATTGTTGCGACCTTAGTTTTTCTTCTGATTGACTCAATTCCAGGTGAGCCAGGGTTTCTTGATGGCCTAAATGATGCTCAAAAAACAGCAGAAAAACAACTTTATGGACTTGATTTGCCGCAAGCACAACGTTATTTTAACTACCTTTGGAATTTTATTAATTTTGATTTTGGAATTTCATATAGTCTTAGACCCCGTGTCGAAATTAGCGATTTTATTTGACAGAGATTTTTCACATCTTTTTCAATAGGTATCGTTTCAGTTATTTTAACACTTTTAGTTGGAGTTCCACTCGGAATTGCTGTTGGAAAAAATCCAGGTAAGTTTTTTGACAATTTAGCGACAGTCTGAATAGCGATTTTTTCCTCAATTCCTTCGCTAGTTTTTGCAATTTTTCTTCTAATTTTTGGTCAAAAAGCCGGAATTCCTTACATTTTTAATATACAGGATTTCTCCACTTTTGTCCTACCTGCCATCGCCCTTTCAATTGGATCTGTAATTAGTTATGTGCGATACATTCGATTTGAGCTTAATAATGAGTTAAATTCTATGCATGCCAAATTTGCATATTTAAAAAATTTAACAAGAAATCGCTTCGTTTGAACTCATGCACTTAAGGCTTCACTTTTCCCAATTGCAACATTTTTTCCTTTAGTTGTTCTAGGTTCTTTTGTTGGATCGATTTTTGTTGAGAAAATCTTTTTAATTTCAGGATCTGGAGGGATCATGATTGATGCAATTCAGTCAAAAGATAATAATATTATTCTCTTTTTAGTAATTATTTACTCACTTTTAACAATAATTTCTTATACATTACGTGATATTAGTTACGAATTGCTCGATCCTAGAATTAGAAGGAGGGCAAAATAATGAATCAATTTCCGTCAATTGAAAAATATATTGACCAAAACTTAAAACCTAATCCATTTTTGCAACCCTTTTCATACCAAATGTGAAAATTAATGGTTGCTCAGTCAAAAAGTTTTGATCGTAATTATTTTGGTAAGCCTCGAAATAATTTTTACGAAGTTTTCCTTAGATTTTCCCGTTCCTTTTCAGGTGTTTTTGGAATTGTTACTATTATTTTCATGTTAATTTTAGCAATTATTATCCCTTTTACAACTGGATCGCCAACTCAACTTCGACCTGATATGAAAAACTTAAACTATTTTACACAAGGATTTATTTTAGGTACTGATTCTCAAGGTCGCGATGTTTGGGCATTTTTATGACACGGATTGCAATTTTCACTGATTTTAAGTTTTATTGTTGCACTTTTTGATGTTGCGCTTGGAACTCTTTTTGGAACACTAATGGGTAATTTTGACCTTTTTGACAAAATTTTTACCTTTATTATTAAAATAGTTTCAAATATACCAACAATTTTAGTAATTATTTTGATGACATTAGTTTTGCGCCCGAGCTTTTGAGTTTTAGTTTTATCATTTTCACTTACCGGCTGAATCGGACTTGCAAATCAAGTTCGCGCTCAAATAAAAAGAGCTAGAAACTTTACATGAGTAATTGCCTCACGTGTTTTAGGGACTCCTTCTTATAAAATTCTCCTTAATTTTGTGCCAGTAATTATTCCACTTTTAATTACAAATATTGTTTTTGTAATTCCAGGTACTATTCTTGGCGAAACTGGTCTTGCTTTTATCGGTCTTTCACTACCAAACGTTCCAACTTTAGGAAATGCAATTAATTCCGGAATTCCAATTGTAACCTTATATCCTCGTTATGTTTTAATTCCTTCATTCTTTTTAATTTTATTAACTTCGTCAATTCAAATGATCGGAAATTCAGTTCAAGATGCTCTAAGGAGGCAAAGATAAATGATTTCTTATTTTTTGGCCAAATTTTCTGATTGCAAAAATGCTGAAAATCCAACTTTGTGTTATAAATTAGCAAAAAATTTAGAAAAGTTTAAAAAAGACTTAGAACTTTTAAAGCAAAAAAACTTGGATCCAAAGCAATATCAAGAAAAATTCCTTGAACTTAAAGAAGAATTTTTAGCTTATGAAGTTAACATAAAAAAACATTATAAATCAAAAAAATCCTATAAAATCCAAGCTATTTTAAACAGAATTCAACAATATTGGCACACAAGTTTTAACCGTTCTCACTTTGATTTTGAAGCTTTTTCAAAGAACGTTCTTTATAAACAAATTGGCAATAAAAAGTACAAAATTGTCGCCCAAATTAAAAATTTAAATTTATCCTTTGTAAATCCAGCCAATCCTTCAATCCGAAACATCGTAATTCGTAATGCTTCAATTGATTTTTATGAAGGTAAAATTCATGCAATAATCGGCGAGTCCGGCTCAGGAAAATCGGTAATTACTTCTTGTCTTTATGGACTTGCAGGCGAAAATGCTGTTGTTGAATCAGGAGAAATAAGATTATTTAACAATCCAGTTCATAATTTTGATTTTCGGGCTTGGGAACTTTCAAATTATCGGGGAAAAATAATTTCTGCTGTTTTCCAAAATCCGATGTCAACTTTGAATCCTACCAAAAAAATTGGCGCCCAAATAATGGAAGGAATGCTGTTAAATAAAATTGTCAAAAATAAAAAAGAAGCCTATGAAAAAGCACTTTTATATTTAAAAATGACAAAAATTGTAAATCCTGAAATGGTTATGAAATTATATCCTCATGAACTCTCAGGTGGTATGATTCAACGAATTGTCATTTCAGCAATTCTTTCACTTGAGCCAAAAATTATTGTTATGGACGAGCCCACTACCGCCCTTGATACAACAGTTCAGGCTTTAGTTCTTGATATTATCCGTGATTTGCAAAAAAGACTGAAAATTACAATTATTTTTATAACTCATGACTTAGGAGTAGTTGCTTCACTTGCAAATTACATCACAATTATGTACGCTGGTCAAGTTGTTGAAGAAGGAACAAGAGACGAAATTCTTTTAAATCCAAGACATCCTTATACTTGAGGACTAATTACTTCAATGCCGGACATAAATAAAGGTGATCGTCTAGCATCAATTCGTGGGGTAGTTCCATCTTCATTAAATTCAATTGTCGGTGATGCATTTGCGGTTAGAAATGATTATGCCTTAGAACAAGATTTTTTTGTTGAGCCAAAATTTTATAAAATAAGTCCAACTCACCGTATAAAATCAGCACTTCTTGATCCAAAAGCACCAAAGGTTATGCCGCCAAAAATTATTTACCAAAAATGACTCCAATTTCAAAAAATGAGGCAAAACAATGAGCAATAATTCTAAATTTTATCTTGAAAAAAACACTTATTTTTTTGGTAAGATCGTCCGTCAAACTTGGCGTCAGTTGACTCCTGGTGTTAAAAAAATGCTTGAATCTAGCGGCAAAAAACCAATTGTCAGCTTTGAAAATGTCGATATTACTTATGGAAGCGGAAATCGAAAAAACAAAGTTATTCACGACATAAGCTTCAATATTTATGAAGGTGAGGTTCTCTCATTTGTTGGCGAGTCTGGTTCAGGAAAGTCAACAACCGGGTCTGCACTTGCTGGCTTAATTCCGCGAAGTTTTGGGAAAATCACTATTAATAATTTAGAATTGCCAAAAAATACTCGTAAAATCCGGGCTAAAATTCTTGATCAGCTAGTTTCAAATGTGCAAATGATTTTCCAAGATCCACTTTCTTCACTAAATCCTTATAAAAATATTTATGATGTAGTCACCGAAGGAATAGTCAACCTTGAACAGCGCAAAAAAGGCTCAATCAAACTACTATTTTCACAACATTATTATCAAAATACCTTTGAAATGTTAGTGAAAATTCTTAAAAACCAAAAAGTTCCCCTAAATTTAATAAACCAAATTAGCGATTTATTTTACAAAAACACAGCCCAGGCTTCAGTTCCTGAATTATTTAGAAATTTAATCAATCACCTTAAAAAAATCAGTGCAATTCACCCAAAAATCACCGATTTTATTGAAAAAAAGTCACAGTTTTTAAACAATATTTTAGAAAAACCGACAAAAGATGTTACTTATAAATACGTTACTGACATGCTTGCATCAGTTGGACTTGACAGTTCAGTTTTGTCAAGATTTCCTTTAGAATTTTCAGGAGGACAACAGCAAAGAATCGGAATTTGTCGTGCTTTATTACTTAGACCAAAAATTCTTGTGGCCGATGAGCCAATTTCGGCGCTTGATGTTTCAATTCAAGCCCAAATTATCAACATTTTTAAAGATTTAAAGGAAAAATATAATTTAACAATATTTTTCATTTCGCATGATCTTCGAATGGTTGAATATATTTCAGACCGAATTGCCGTTGTTTATCGCGGTCGAATTTTAGAAATTGGCCCAACAAAAGAAATAACCCAAAAATTTTTACACCCTTATACAAAATCACTAATTGAATCAATCCCAACAATTGAATCAAAAGGCGAATCACTTGCAGGATATATTTATGATCCAAAAATGCACCAATATTCAGAATCTAACCAACCTGAGTGGATTGATTTAGGAAATAATCACTATATTTTAGCCACTTTTTCTGAAGTAAAACGTTGGAGATTAGGAGACTATAATTATGAAAAAAACTAGTATTTTAGTTAGTTATCTGCTTGCTGGCGGCGGCCTGACTGCAGCAGTTGGCGGAATTATGGGCGGAATTAAACTTTATGCAAACAATAACGAACTTGGAGTTTACAATCTTGATGTTACCTCAGACACCATTGATGAAACTAAGCAAGGTGAGTTAGTTTATGCTAATTTTTTTAACGCTCAAGGCGAAAATGTTGCTGCATTTGTACCTGTAGAAGACAGCAAAGACGGCAAATACGAAATTGTTTTAAATCCAAACATCAAATCAGAAAAACGAGTTTTTACTGAATCAGAGTTTGCAGACTGATTTGCCATAAATTATAACCGTCAAACCCCAATTTTTGAACTAAAATTAGGGGTTATGAAGTTTGTCAACGAATATTGGGATGCTATTTCTCCTTCAGAATTTCTTCAATATGCAAAATGATTTACTAAAAATGTTTCTTGAGGTCCAGATGCTCTAACTTTAGAACATTTTGCGCTAAAAAAGGGTGTAACTCGATCAGGTAATAATTTATTATTAGGTCAGCATTCAGCTGTTAGAAAAGAAGAAGCAAAAATAGAATTTTATCCAGATTCATTTTTTGGGTCATTTCCAATTTATTCAGAATTAGCCGGAAGAGGTAATGGAGCGGACAATTTAACTTACAAAATTTTTGAAGATGCAATTTCAAAAGAAGCTCTTGATGAATATTTTAAAAAAATTCCGCAGCAACAAGTTTTAGCAAATTATGATAAATCCAAAATTATTGCTGGAATTCCTGCTACTGATCTTGTTAAAAATGAAAAAATTTACCTTTATGACATAGTTAAAATTTTAAAAGATACATTTGCTAACGATGAAGGAATTCTTGCTAAATTAGACAAATTTAACGGTCCTGAGAATTTTTTTGTCTTTGAAAACGAAGGTCAAACAATTGAAGATGTTAAGAAAAAATTTGAATTAGCAGCTCTCATGTTTGCCCATGAAAATGACATCCAATTACCTAAAAATTATAGTTTAAATTTCCCTCAAGATTTTGAAAAAACCTATAAAATACGTGATATTTCTAACACAATTAGCCCCGCTTTTAAAAATGACGATAATAATGTTCCGCGTGGAGTTCTTTCTTTAGATCTTGAAGGTCTTGATTCTGATTCAACCTCTGAAGACCAAACAACTCCTGCTAACGGTAAAAAAACAACAGATTTTTTATTAACTCAAAATGTAAATCCTGATATTTCAACACTTATTGCCGCTGAATTAGCGACTAAAATTTCCCAAAAAGTCGACGAAATTGTAAAAAACGGGTTTTATGATCTTTATAATATAAATCATCCAGTTGGAAAAACGATCGGTATTTATCAAAAAGATTCTGAAAATAGGCTATTTTTTCCACTTGGTGTTGGCACTGAAAGTCCTTCAATTGAAGCTCAAAACGAATATTTATCTGAATTTGATGCTAATTTATGATCATCATATCAAATTAAGTCGCTCAAAAAACTATCAAATACTGAATTAGAAGTTGAATTAACAGATTCAAAAGATCCTGAAAGTTCAACAAAAACAATAAGTTTTAATCTTGACCCACAAGATCCAAATTATGCCAAAAATGTTGAAGAATTTAATAGTTTTAAAATTGCTGTTGACTGAAAAAATCGTGCAATTCCAAAGGTTATCCAAGAAATTGAAACTCTTAAAGACGGAAAAACCACAACAGTTTACCAACTTTATGGCGAAATTTTTGACGGGCTAATTGATAAAGTTTTAAGAGATAAATTAACAAACGGCGAAGATCTTGTTGGAACTTATGTTGATTTTGAGATCGATCCAGAAACCGGTTTGAAAAAATATACCACAAAACATGGCGAATTTGTCGGCTATTCACACTCATCAAGAATTCCTTATATTGCACTTTTAAAAGCTTCTTCGCCATTTTTTAAAACAACAGGAATAAACTATCTAAAATATGTTGGTGCTCATGAGTATGGACATCACCAAACTTTGAATTATGCACAAGATAATTCTGACCCTGATTCAAACGTAGTTTTGAACGCGATTTCGACAAACGCAGGACTAGGTTTACAGTCTTTTTATAATTTTGATGTTCTTCAGTTATATCTTAATGCAAGATCTTCAGGGCTAAGTTTGCGAAAAGCATCTCCTAGTTTAAATCCTGAAGATAAAGGAATTTACCCAAACTTTAGCTTTGATAATGGAAATAATTTTGAGAGTGAGTCACAAATTTTTGGTTCAAATGAAAATCAAAATATTGACGAGTTAATTTCCAAAAAATCTCGTAGATTTTTGCAAACTATTGAGGGTCTTAAAACTGCAGCAGACATTCGAAAACTAAAATTATATGATCTTTTTCTTCTAAATTCAATTGATCCAGATTCAGGAACAATAAATCCGGGAACTTCTGGAGTTTCCAAATTTTTCCGAAATAGAAATTCAACTTCGCAAGAAAATACTGAAAATGAATCAGATCAAGAGACTAAAAAACAAAAAGGATTTATAAATTCTAACGATATTCAAGGCATTTTTGCTAATTCATTAACCGATGGAGCCGGAAATAAAATCCAATTTGACGAACAAGGAAAAATTCGTGTTGCCGACTTTGAACCAAGCCCGGACCGAAGAACTTTTACCAATTTAAAAGTTCACTTATTTTATGAAAATGGGAAATCAGTAATTGATCCTTTAACATTTAATAATCCTAATAGTCTTCCTGAATTACAGCAAAAAATTAAGCAAATTCAGGACGAATTTGAGAATAAAATAGTCAAAAACTTTCGTGATAATGGATGAGACTCGAGCCCTCAGTCTTTTACCAGATTTTCGCCATCATCTCCATTGTTTGAAAAATCACTTAATTCAATTTTGCATAATCCTGTTGAAAATCAAGCATTTTTTGGAACAATTATTGGTCAAAACCCGAAAAATTTAAATGTTAGTGTTGAAATTCCTGATTCAATTTTTGATTTGTCACAATTTCTTACACAAATTCAATTTTCGCTTACCACACCTCAACCAGTTGCTGATTTAGCAAAAGATTTATTGGATAAACAAGAATCTTTCGGATTTAAGTTTCTTGATTTTTTTAAATTACTTAAAGGAACTCAACCAAGTTCTTCGGGTCAAATTTCATCAGTTATCGCAGAATTTCAAAAATCCTTTAATTTCCAAGATAAAATTCAACCACTTCTCAACCAAATTATTAGTATTTCTGGCCAAAAGGATTTGGATTTACACACAAATTTAGCTAATATTTCAACTTTTAAAGATTCGCTTTTCAGAAAAATAGCTCAAATAGCTTCAATTCTTGAAACTTTATATACTGTTTATTTTCAAACTTTAGTTACTTCTTTCTCATCTAAACCCCAAAACGATTCTGCGGTTAGAATGTTGACTGGAGCCTTTTCGAACCAACTTATAGGTAAACTATATGAAAATTTAGACAAAATTATAAAATTCACTGACAAAAATGGAAATAGCATTAATCCTAGTCACTTACTTTTATCATTAGATGAATTTAACATTTTATCACCAAGAAATAATCCAGATATTGCACAATTAACTAACGGTCCAATTTTTTCTAGTTTATATTATGGAAAAATAATTTCAGTAAATGGAAATCAATATTATCAAAACCCAAAATATGACTTCAATGTTAGAATTCAAACTCAAGCCCAAACTCAACTTGACAACGTTCTTGATCAGAGTGAATTTGATGAGAGAAAAGATTTATCAGAGCGCTGAACTTCACCTCTTGGAAAACTTTTAAAATTTTCAAATGTTAGTGCTAAAAATCCGTTTTTTGGAATTGCCCAAGATTTTAAATTTAATGTTACAAATTCTGGAACGGATGGTTCTAAAATTGATGGTTCTAAAATTTATCTTGATGCTTGAGACAAGACTCTTTTTGGTTTTGATTACCAAAATAATTATTTTGCATATCAAAACGATAAAAATCAAACAGAATTTTCATCAATTTCAGATTTTTTAGAGTTTATTTCAATTGATCCATTTGCACTTAAAATTTCAAAAAAAGCTGAAGGTGAATTTGTTAGAGATTGAAATTTTGACTATGTTAATTCTAAGTTTGACCTTTACAAATATGGTTTTGATAAATTGTCTGAAAAGTTCAGATTAAAAGAAAATCAAACAGAAAATTCTTCGCTTAAATGAGTTAAAGGCGAAAAATTTGACTCAAAATTTGAAAAATTATTGTCAATTTTTGATATTTCTCAAGAAGAATTGCAACAAAATTTACAAAATTTTGCAAATACGTTGATGGAAGCCTTTGAACAATCAACTCTAAACTTGTTGATCAAAAATGTAAAAATAGATAACAAAAATATTGACCACCTATTTTTATCATCTGTTGGATTTATGGGGTTTAAAAATTTTGCTCGAAAAACACAGACAAATTTACCGGCAACCAAATTTGGTAAACTTACAGACATTAATGATAAAATTAAAATTGCATGATTGACTTTTGCAGGGTATGACCAAACAAATTCATTAGTTTTAGATGATGAATCATTTGTTAATTCAGATTTAAATGATCCAGAAAAATCAGAAGTTTTTAGATGACTTAAGGACTTTTTAAGTCAAGCAAAAATAGAGGCAAAGGACTTGGATTTGTTCAAATTGCAATACTTAGTAGGGACAAAAACCTTCGTTGACTATTCACTTAGCAGAGATAGTCGAATTCAGCAATTCCAACGAATGAACTCAGACCTTGAACTTTCATGGTTCCGTGCAAAAAATTCAGCAAGATTTGAAACAAAACCAGATGATTTTTTCAGCAATTATGTCTATAATTTCCCTGAATCTTTAACAAGAGATTTTGTCCAAATTCATTATTCTCCAAGTGATAAAACGCTTGATAATATTATGCCTGGTTTTAAAAATATTTCCGAATCTAACACCGGTAATGAGTATTTTGTTGATGCAATTTATACAAGAAAATGGATTAAAAATTTCATTCCAGCTTTTGATATTGCCCAAGGATATTCACAAACTTTAATTAGTCCTTTTACTAATTTTTTCCTAGCTAATAATGTAACTTCAAAAAATTCAGAAAATTTAAATTCTTTATACAAAAATTTAACAGAAACTTTCAAAAAAGCTCAGGATCAGGAACTTTATAATCAATCTTTTGTAATTAGCCAAGAAGAACAGAAGGAAATTGCTGAAATAGAAAATCAACCTAAACCTGAAAAATTCATTGATCAAACTTTAGCTAATATTGAAAACCAGGAAAAAATTCAGAAAATTAAAAACAAATATAAAACCGAAAAAGATGAAATTTTTGCCCAAATTTCAGTTGAATTATCTCGTGTGCTTTCAGCTTACAAAGGCGAGCTTGCTGATTCAAAAAAATATAGTGATGGAAATATTCAACCTGTTGTTGGTAATTTCCGTTGAAGAAATGGTTATATTAATCAAAATGTCTCTACAAATAACGGGTTTTTTAAAGATCGGTTCCAAAGAAAAGTTTTAAATTGAGAATTGTATGATGACAATCTTGAACCTGTTCAGGATAATACAATAAGAATAACTAACCTAAAAGGTGAAAAAGTCACAAACAGACCTGAGGCTTTTTGATATTACTCTCTTAAAACTCAAGGCGTTGGCCAAAGATCTCTTTCAGGAATTTGACGTGATTCAAAACAAGACAGGGTTGCTTTTTGAGGCTTTTTAAAAAACGAAGATGCTGCTAAAGCTAAATATTTAACTCTTGAGGATGAACAAACAGCCCAAAAATTCTACATTAAATTAGCAAGTAATGACACAAACAACATTTTTTACTTAAAAAAACAGGCTGACTTATCAACAAAATGGACGCTAAAAGATGAAGGATATAGTTCTTGAATTTCATCTTGGTCAATTATTGGTGAGTTTAAAAATGCGCTTCTAAGACCAGGAGCTGAGGGTCTAAAAAAATTCAGAATTTACTTTTCAGACCAAAACAGGCATGAAATTGAAGGATTATTTACATTAGGTAAATCAAAATATCTTGCTGAAAATGGTAAAAATTTCAACTTAGCCCCAACATACATTGAACAAAAAGCAAATCAATCATTCCTTGTAATTCGACCTCAATTTAAATAGGACTTAATATGAAAAAAATTAAAAAGTTACTAATTTTAAACTCTTTTGTTGTAATACCGACTTTTTTCTTGCTCTCATGTGCTTCTGCTCTTGAAAGAAATCGTCAAGAATTTGACTTTGGAGTTTCAACAACAACAATTAACACTTTAAATTACGTAAAAAATAATTCTTCCCACCAAATTCTTAATTCTTTAGTTGAATCTTTTGTAAAACCAGGTCCATCTGCTTCAAATTCATACGGGGCAAAATTAAATTTACCGGCAATTTCCTTTGAACTTTATAATACAAATCTTCAAAGCACGGCGGGTGATGAAATATTACAAAACCCAGCAGGTATTTCTCCAGATGGTTCTTCTTTTACAATTAGCGATTTTGGACTGGCTCTTGGTTCGGTTGCGCCTTCAAGTGGAGGGGCAAAATCTTTTGTTGGAATTCAAAATTCTTCACAGTCAATTGTTTCAACTTCAATTTTTCTAAATAAAGGTGCCTCAAAATGAGCCAATAATCAACCTGTTATTGCCCAAAATTTTATTGACTACATTTTATATGTCTTAAATATTAATGTCGCATCCCCTAATTTAGTCAAAGTTCTTTCAGTGAATATTAAAAATGCCCAAAAAATGATCTCGCTCCAACAAGATTATGTCTCAAAATTTGGAAATCCTTATCTAAATCCTTTTGGTCAAAAAAGATACATAAAAGATGAAAAAACTGGCAAAGTTAGTCTTGATTTTGACCAAAAAGTTTTTGAATCACAAAACTCTGGTGATGAAGAATATGTTGCCCAATTTAAAGAAAATGCAAGAAATTTTGGAATGTATACAGGTCAAATTTTTGAACAAATGACAAACAAGGAAGTTGTTGATCTAGTTCAGGCTAATTTATCACTAAACCCAAATTTTAGTGCTAATTCAACTGAAATTAACGTTGTTCAAAACAACCAAATATCAGTAATAAAACTAACAAAAAATCCATTTTTAGATCCTTCACAAGTTTTTGACGGTCCTAATTTAATCCCAAGATACGATTTTTTACCTGGAGACGAATATGGGCTTAGAATCCAATTTGAAGACTCAGCGGCAAAAAAATTCATTAACTTATTTAGACAGATCATTCATCCTGATATAATTTTCCCGATAAATCGGGAATTTGTCGAGATTGAAGCTGGCGGAATTAATAATTTTGGAACCGATTTGTCAAAATTTTTAATTAACGGTCCTTTTGATATTTCTGAACTTAATTTGGGATCTCAAGGTTCAATGATTCTAACAAAAAGACAAGGTTATTATTCATCAGATAAAACCATTCCTAATAAAATTAAAGTCTTTTTTGCTGAACAACCAGAACTTCTATCGTCACTTTTTTTGGATGGTTACATTGCAAAAACGAAAATTCCTTCAACTTTTCAGTCTAAATTCTGATCTGAAGAAAGAACAAGAAGATACATGGAAAAACAAACCGGATTTGGTACAATTGGAATCCAAGTTAATTTAGATAATGTCAAAAAAGGAAAATCTTATCTTCAAGATTCAGATCTGAGAAAAGCGATTCTTTATGGCATAAATCGTATCGATTTACTCAATTTATACGGTCTTGACCACTCTTTTCCACAGACAACTTGAACTAATTTTGACAGTATACTAACTTCTCGTGGCTATCCATTAGAGACCTTTTTGGAAAACAGAAACTACCGTTCAGAATTTTTAGACTCAAACGGAAAACAAGTTGAATTTCCAGTTTTAGCCCAAAATTATGGCTCACATTTAGCAAAAGGGGTTTGATTTGAATCTGTCCCAAGAGTCGATTCTTCTTATAATCCGCAGACTTCAAAATTTTTCCTTGAAAGATTTAAAAAGAATAATCCTAATGTTGAAAAAGTAAAATTAACTTTTATTTATAAAGATGATGCCGAAGAAAAAGTTGCTATCGGTCTACAGGACATTTTAGCCCGAAATACCGATAATTTTATCGAAATTGACCCTGTTAGACTTCCTGATGGAATTTACCAACAAAGACTCTCAACTGGTGATTTTGACTTGACAATGAAAAACTTTGACTTTTTCAACATCGGTGGTTCTCAACCTCATTCATATATAAAAGCGTTTTTCAACACAGATGAAATTTCGCCAAGTGATAATAAATTCTCAGGACTTGAATCTAACCCAGCCTCTTCGATGACTTACTGGAAAATGTGAAATCAAATTTCACCTCAGCAAAGAGCTGAAATTGCAAAAAGACTCGAGATTTCTGACATTTTTTTAAAGAAATTTGAAGAACTAATCACCCGAAAATTAAAACTTGACGCCCAAGGAAAGCCTATTTTTAAACAAGTCTACCTTGACAAAGAGCAAAAAATTCCTGCAACTGATTATAATAATAAGCCAATTTTAGTGCCAGAATTTTCTGAGCCCTTAGACGAATATAACAACAGAATTGATTCATTTTTTAATGCAATTTTTACACACAAAGAAAAACAAGAAGGCTGAACTCAGAACAGAGTTTTTGAATTTGTGCTAGTTTTTGAAAAAATAATCCGTGAATTTGCACCAATTATTCCAGTTATGGAGGTCGATACTTTCTGAACTATCAACCGAATTAGGGCCGGATCAGGAAATTCTTTCCAGTTTGCTTTTGATGTTGAAAATATTAAAGTTAATTTTGTAACTGCAGAAGACGGAAAGCGATAATTTTTTAGGGTCTATATTTTCAGTCTAATTTTTGTATAATTTAAAAAATAAATAAAATACCAGTATTTTCTGGTATATTTTTTTAATATTTGAAAAATGGGGTAGATACCTGACTTTGACAGTTTGATGGCAAAAATTCACTTTTTAGTGTATCTAAATATGCAAAAATACCCGTAAATACGTTTTTTTACCTAGAATCTTAATTTTTATTATTTTAAAATCAATCTTTTGCAAAAAAAAAAAAAAAATGTTTGGTCAAAAATAAAATTGTGTTATAATAAGTTTCACTAAGAATGAATTAATAAATATTGATATTGAATTAAGGGGGACTTGATTATGTTTTTGTCATAAAAAAATCTGAAAATGTGACTTTTCCATTGTATTTTCAAATATGATGGTATGCCTTAAATTTACCTGTTTAGAAATCTATAAATTTAAGGCTTTTTTTATTGTTCTTTCAAAACTTCATATATTTTTTTAGGCTCAATTTAAATAAAAACGAGTTTTCTATTTGCATTGAGTTTAAATAGTAGTTGTATTTTTTTATGATTTTTGTCATTTTATCATAAATTGATTTTTGCCAGTGTTTTAAACAAAAAAAGTAGTTTAGAAATTTCATAATTTTGCTTTTTAAGGTAAAAATTATAGCTTTTTTTAGTTTGCTTTATTTGATTAATAAGTAGATTTTTCTTTCGCGAGTGTTAGATTTAAAATTTAGTGTTTTTGCATTGATAGTTATTTTTCCTGAGTTTGCTAAAAAAGTTAAAAAGCGTCCAAAAGCAGACACTCTTTTAAGATTATCTCATCAAACTGTGAAATTTGGGATTTTAATCTAATTTTTATATAATTTAAAAAAAATAGATAAAATACCAGTAATTTCTGGTATAATATTTAATATTTGAAAAATGGGGTAAATAAAATGTCGGTATCAATTAATGAAGTTTTTATACATCCTGAGTTGTATGATCAGAAGAAAATTACAGTTCAAGGTTGAATCACAAATATTCGCGGTAATCTAAAAATAATGTTCGTTGAACTGAACGATGGTTCGTCATTTAAAAATTTACAATGTGTCCTTAAAAGTGATAATATTGACTTTACAAAAGTAGAAAATTTAGCAATTGGTGAAGCTATTGAAATTAGTGGTGTTTTTACAAGCACCCCTGAGCGCCAACAAAATGGTGAGGTTTTAGTTGAGGATTTAGAAGTTAAAGGTCGCAATTATAACAATAATTTTCCGATTCAAAATCAAGAAATTTCCTTAGAAGTTTTAAGGCAAATTCCACATTTTCGTCACAGAACTCGACTTTTTCGTGTGCTAATGAGACTAAGATCTTCACTTTTTTATGAAATTCATAAATTTTTTCGTCGTCAAGGATTTGTTAATTTTTCAGCACCAATTTTAACCTCAAATGATGGCGAAGGTGCTGGTGAAACTTTTATTGTTGACGATGAACAAAAAGACTTTTTTAACAAAAAAACAACTTTAGGTGTTACAGGGCAACTTCATGCTGAAGCCTATGCTCTTGGTTTTAAAAAAGTCTACACTTTTGCCCCTACATTTCGCGCTGAGAGATCAAATACTAGAAAACACGCTGCTGAATTTTGGATGATTGAACCTGAAGTGGCATTTTTTGATCTTGATGAAATTATTGAATTAGCGACAAAATTGCTTCAAAAAGTAATAAAGGCTGTAATAATTCGTAACAAAGATGAATTTGCATTTCTAGAAAAAGTTGGCGATAAAAACTTGCGCCGCCGTTTAATTCAATTTTGTGATTCTCAAGTTGCCCAAGTAACTTACGAACAAGCAATTAAATTACTTTCAGAACACATTGATAAATTTGAGGAAAAGAACCTGTTTTTTGGTGCTGATTTAAAAACTGAGCATGAACGGTTTTTATCTGAGCAAATTTTCCGCGCCCCTGTTGTTGTAATTAATTATCCAAAATCGCTAAAAGCATTTTACATGCACCAGAACGATGATGAAAAAACTGTAGCAGCTTTTGATCTTTTAGTTCCAGGAATTGGTGAGCTAATCGGTGGGTCTCAACGTGAAGTTCGTTATGAAAAACTACTTGAACGAATGAACGAACTGAATATGAAAGTTGAAGATTTCCAATGATACCTTGATTTGCGTAAATTTGGTAACCCTGGCTCAAGTGGTTTTGGTCTTGGTTTTGAAAGATTACTAATGTTTGTTACTGGAATTGATAACATTCGTGATGTAATTCCTTTCCCAAGAACAAATAAAAATATTTTAATGTAAGAAGGATAAAATTAAATTGAAAATTGATTTTGTAAAAGCAGGTTTTTGAAGACGTTCCTTTGCAGGATTAATTGATTTTGTATTTCTTTTTCTTACTTTTTTAGTATTTTTCTACCTATTTTTGGTATTAACTGAGTGATCAAAAATAAAATTTTACCTTTGAATTATAACTGTTTTTTTACTTGTAATTTTTTACCGCATTTTTTTAATTATTTTTTTAAAGCAAACAATTGGACTGTTTTTAACAAAAACTAAACTTGTTTTTTTTGATGAAAACCCTAATTTTTCCAAAAAATTCTGAATTTTACTAAAAAGGGAAACATTTTTAAGTCTTAATTGAATATTTTCACTTTTGTTTTCCTCAATTATTTTAGATCTGAGTTTTGGAATTGATCTTAACTTTTTTCAAACTTTTAAAAGTTCAAGTCAAAATTTAACTTTTTTCCAACAAATTAGCTTAAGTTTTCCCGCTTTATTTTCAAAAGTTAACTTTTTCTTCTTAATTGTAAATAACCTCTCAATTTTAGGTTCAAAAAAATTAACAATTATTGATTCTTTTTCTAAAACAACTATTTGCTTGAAAAAAACGCTTATAAAAGCGGATTATTTAAGTTCAATTCATGCAAATTTTAGTTCAATTCATTGGGAGGTTAATTAATCATGTCATCACAAAATATTCTTTCACAACTAAATGACAAACAAAAAATCGCTGTTATTAGCAATAGTTCGCATCTCAGAATCGTTGCAGGCGCCGGAACCGGAAAAACAACTGTTTTAACAAAAAAAATTGCCTATATTATTAATGAATCCTTGGCATATCCCAATCGGATTTTAGCTTTAACTTTTACAAATAAAGCAGCCGAAGAAATGCGAACTCGTGTCGAAAAGTTGGTTCATGAAAAGGCAAAAGACGTCCAAATTTTAACTTTTCACTCACTATGTAATTTAATTTTGCGAACTGAAGCAAAAAATATTGTTGAAATTGACGAAATTCAGATAGATGATTACCGTTTTAATATAATTGACGAGCAAGATCAGCGTAAAATTATTGAAAAACTTTTAGGTGCAAATCTTAAAACTACTGAAGATAAAGACGATAAAAAAATTAGTGCATTTCAAGCGATTGAATTTATTTCAAGAGCCAAAAATCTAGAGCAATCCCCAGCTCAAGCGCTCAAGCTCGCAAATACTAAGGCTGAATTAATTAAGGCCAATGTTTATAAAAATTATATCGAAAAAACAAGGGAAAATAACATAATTGACTTTGACGACTTACTGCTTTATACTAAAATAGCATTTGAAAAAAGCCCACAAATTGCAAAGCGTTGACAGAAAAAATTTGACTTTGTGCTAGTTGATGAATTTCAAGACACCTCGTTAATTCAGTATTCTATTTTAAAATATTTTATCAAAGATAATACAAAATTATTTGTTGTTGGCGATCCTGATCAGACTATTTATTCCTGAAGAGGTGCTGATCCATCGCTTATTCTTAATTTAGAAAATGATTATCCTGATTTACAAACAGTAATTCTTGACAAAAATTACCGTTCAACACAAAATATTCTTGATGCGGCCAACCATTTAATTGCAAATAATAAAAACCGAATAAAAAAGAATTTAGTAGCTCATTCAACCGAAAAAATTGATATTCATTTTGAAGATCTTGGCAATGAAAGAGGCGCTGAAGTTGATTGAATTTATGAGACTATCCAAAATTTAATCACAAAAAACAAAGTAAATTATCGCGATATTGCAATTTTAGCACGTTCAAATTTTTATTTTGCACAAATAATTAACAAATTTGATGCCTACAATATCCCTTATATAAAACACGGAAATTCTCCTCTTGCTGCAAAAAAAGAAGTTCGTGAAGCTATTTATTTTTTAAAAGTCATTGAAAATTCTGATCCTTATGCTTTTGAGCAAATTATTAATGTGCCTGCAAAAAAAATTGGTGCAATAACAATTAACAAACTAAATGATTTGGCGGCTAAATTTGAACTAAATTTGTACGATTTTTTATTTAAATACTATTCAGGAAAAATCAATTTAAAAGATACTCACGGTAAAATTCCGCTAACTATTGAAAATCAAGCCAAAATTAAAAATCTTTTTGAACGAATAACCGCCGCAAGACGTTTCAAGATTGAAATTGAAGAAAAAAATCCGACAGTTTTTAAACTTTTTTCGCAAGTTCTTGACTCTTTTTTGAAAAAAATTAACTACTTTAGCTCAATAAAAGACCCTAAACAAGAAGAAGACACAAAAGAACTTTTAGGAAAATATTACGAATCACTAGATAATTGACAAATCCAAAATCCTAACAAAAAATTAGCTGACTACCTTGATTATGCAGTTATTTCTCACTTTGAACAAACTGAAAGCCCAAATCGAATTAACTTATTAACTGTTCATTCTTCAAAAGGACTTGAATTTGAGTATGTTTTTTTAGTTGGAATGAATCAAGGGGTCTTCCCTTCGCAAAAAGTTCTTGACCAAAATCTTGAGAGCGAATACGAAGAAGAAAGAAGGCTAGCATTTGTCGCAGTAACCCGTGCAAAAAAAGTTTTATATATAACAAACGGATTTCGTGGTAGTTTTCATAATGATTTTGGTCGCCGTTGAAAATCTAATCAAAATTCAATTTCACCGTTTATTAAAGAGATGAAAATTAAGGCTGAACAGTTTTATCAATTTCGTAAACTTGATGCAACTGGAAAGCTTAATTACCAAAAAACTGATTCAGAAAATGTTGAATTTGCCCCTGGAAATCACATATCTCATCTAAAATTTGGTAAAGGAATCATTTTGGAAGTGCGCGCTGACTCAATTTTGGTCAAATTTTTCGATATTCCTGGTGATAAAGGGATAAAAACACTTGTTAAAACTCATAAGTCCATTGAAAAAATTTCGTAAAAATGTCTGCACAAATTCAAACTTATTTAATAGTTGCGCTAATTTTGCTAATTAGTATTTTTTTTGTTTGCTTTTTGATCATAGTTTTACTTTTTGCCAATAATAAAAAAACAAAAATTCTCCCTTTAATTCCTTTTACTTATGATGCCGATTTAAAAAGAATCCGTGTGAGCGATGTTTTTTCACTTCCTAGTTTGAAATATATTGTTGAAAACAACAATTTACTAACAGGACTTTGGGTGAGTCAATCTGATTTTATTTCGCTCCTTGAAGAGCCATACCAAAAATTATTTCTTTCACGGATTAACCATTGAAGAAAAGGTTCAATTACAGTCAAATTTCAAAAAAGGTTCCTTTTTAACAATAATTTTCAAGTTTTTTTTCAGGATAGCTCAAAAAACGGCTTTGTTCTGATCCAAATCCAAAAATCAATTTTTGACATAGCTAAATACAAAAAAAAATTTAAAAATCGACTAGTTGACAAACTAATTCTTGATTTTGCAAGTCCAAGTTTTCTGGTAAGTTTTAGTTTTCCTTTTGAAATAACGGCTGATTTTGCTAAAAATTTTTATATTTCGTACAACAAAATTCTGCCTTTTTTTGTTAAAATTTCTAATTTTTCCATTTTTTACTTTGAAAATATTTTGATTATGCAAATATGTGCAAAATCACCTAAAATGCTGGAAAAAATTAGAAATTCATACAAAAATTTTGCAAAAACCCATAATTTAGGTAACTTTTTGTCTTGAGTAATTATAAATTTAGACAGTCAAATAAATTATGACTGAAAAATAGAAATAAAAAAATTTTTTAACCTAATAACAGCAAAAAAAGCCTCATTTCTCGAGGTAAATTCAAGCAGCGGGCAGTTTAAGTCAATTATTGACAATAAAAGTCAAGTTCAGCAAACATTTAATATACAAAATCATTTTCTTGCCCATATTTATCAATTTGATAATAAAAACCCTGTTTATAGCGTCTTTGATTTGGACTTTCATAGCAACCAAAAAATCGATGAAATATTAAAATTTTTAACTCAAAACCCGTCATATGATCATTCGCAAAATATTTACAAAATTAACTATATAATCGCACAAAAACTTCGTAATTTTCCAATTGATTTTGGAAAATTAACATTTTTAATTGAAACAGAAATTAATATACCAGAAACAAATATTAGTCATATTCCTAATATTTGTTATCAAAAAATAGTTGATTCTAAGCTTTTTTATTATCTAGCAATTAATAAACCGCCTTTTTTATTCATTAAAAATCTTAATGATTTTACCGATTTTAGCGATGGAAATGACATTGTTGTCTCATCACTTGGCGAATATGCACGTCGTGAAAAAGTAAAAGTCGTTTTTAAAAAGCAAGATATAACAAAATTTAACTTTGGGAATAAGAATTTTCCTCTCTATTATTGGTAAAAAATAGTAAAATTTGCTTCTTTTTCCTAATTTTTTCCTTTTTTTGGCCAAAAGCGGTTAAAAAATTAATTTAGGTTGCAACAAATTACTATAAGGGAGCAAAAATGCAAATTTATCAATATGGAAAAATTGTCTCAAAAAATAAAAATTATTTAATTATTGAAAATCAAGGAAGCGGATATTTACTGTATGTGCCGCGGATTGACCGTTTTAATATCGATGAAAATAGAAAAATTTATCTTTACGAATATGAAAATGATTATTCAAAAATAACTTACGGATTTGCAAGCTTCCGTGAAAGAATTTTATTTGAAGATCTAATTTCAATTCAAGGGGTTGGTCCAAAAACTGCTATTTCTGTTCTTAACGGCGGTGTGCAAAACACAATTAATTTAATAGCTGGAAATGATTGAAAAGGTCTTTCAAAAATTCCTTATCTTTCCGAAAAAAATGCTAAACAAATTGTTTTTGAATTTCACGGAAAATACAAAAAATTCCTTGAGAATGACAAAAAACAAAATCAGGAAAATATTCTTGAAACTGATTCTAAAGAAGTTGATAAAACTGATGATTTGAATGATGAAATTCTCCAAAATAATTCAGTCGAAGAAAAAACATCATCCGAACTTGAAGAAACGCTAAAAATGCTTGGCTTTAAACCTAACCAAATTAATTATGCACTGACAAAAGTTGAGCCTAATGAAAATTTCGAAAACTTAATAGAACAAGCTATCAAGATTATTTCAAATGCCAGAGAATTTAGAAGTTAGGCCAACAAATTTTGATAATTTTATTGGCCAACAAAAATTGGTTGAAACACTGAAAATTTTAATTTCATCTTCTCAAAAACGAAAACAGGCCTTAGACCATATTTTATTTTATGGACCTCCTGGAACGGGCAAAACCACCTTAGCAAATATTGTAGCAAACGTTCTTGAATCCAAAATTAAGTACGTCCAAGGACCATTGCTCGAAAAAAAGGCCGATGTTCTTGCTGTTTTAGCAAATATTTCTCAAGACACAATTCTTTTTATTGACGAAATTCACGGAATTAATAAAAATATTGAAGAGCTTTTATATTCAGCAATGGAGGAATTTGTAATTGATCTACAAATTGGTGTTGATGGCGAGCAAAAAATTATGCGGATGAAATTACCTCATTTTACACTAATTGCTGCATCAACAAAACTAGCACAAATTTCAACACCTTTGCAAAACAGATTTGGTTATATTGCTAAAATTGTCAACTATACAACTGATGAAATGGTTCAAATTATTTCAAATTCGGCAGCCATTTTGAAACTGGAAGTCAACAAGGAAATTATTAAATACATTGCTAGTTTTTCAAACAACACTCCCCGGATTGCTAATAATTTATTAAAAAGAATTCGCGATTTTGCACTTGTTTTGAATAAAAAGAAAATTGACCGTGAAATTGTCAACAAAACTTTTGACAGCATTGGTATTTATAACCAAGGTCTTTCGCAAATAAACATTGAATATTTAAATACCCTATTCAAAATTTTTAAAGGAAAATCTGTCGCACTCGATGTGCTTGCCAATGTTTTAAAAGAACATCGCCAAACAATTATTAATATAATTGAGCCACCACTGATTGAAAAAGAATTAATTGAAAAAACTCCCAGAGGTCGCCGAATAACTTCAAAAGGTAAGCAATATTTAACTGATTTAACTACTAAAGATGAAAAAAACACCTAAAAAAGCGTAACCTTTTTAGGTGTTTTTGTTTTAATATGTACTAATTTATCCCTATTTTCCTGAGTTTTCCAGTTTGATGGCAAAAATTCACTTTTTAGTCAATTAAATACGCAAAAATACCAGTAAATACGGGTTTTGAGGCTAAAATCTTAATTTTTATAGTTTTGAAATTAACCTTTTGCAAAAAAATTTTAAAAAAATGCTTGGTCTAAAATAAAATTATGTTATAATAATCCTAACTAAGAATGAATTAATAAATTTTGAGATTAGAATTAAAGGGGAATTAATTATATTTTTTGCATGATAAAATCAAAAAATGCGAATTATCCATTATATTTTTAAATATGATGGAATGCCTTAAATTTAACCGTTTATAAATCTATAAATTTTGGGCTTTTGGTTATTGTTCTTTCAAAACTTCATATATTTTTTTAGGCTCGCTGCAAATAAAAACGAGTTTTCTATTTGCATTGAGTTTAAATAGTAGTTGTATTTTTTATGATTTTTGCCAGTGTTTTAACTAAAAAAGGTAGTTTAAATATTTTATAATTTTGCTTTTTAAGTTAAAAACGACGAAAAACCGGGCACCTAAAAAAGTGCAACCTTTTTAGGTGTTTTTGTTTTAATATGTACTAATTTATCCCTATTTTTATGAACAAATTTTAAAAAATCTCAAACCATTATCATCGCTATAACATCATTTTGGCAATAAATTTGTAAATTTTTTCTAGTTTCTATTCACTCAATATCTCCAATGTAATTGAAATAACGATCAACGGCTTTAATCATTGCCTCAAGACCATTTTTTACAGCTAATTTTTTATAAGGTGTTATTAAGTGATCTAAATTATAATTATATTTATTAATAAAATTTTCAATTTTTTTAATTGAGTAAAAACCTTTAAGATCAGAAATGACAATTCAATATTTTGAAAATGGATCTTTTAAATCGATAGTTTTTGCAATTATTTCATCAACTTTTTTTTGATATCTTTGAATTTTTGCAATGGCCTCATGATATGGATTATTTCTTTGGTAATGCATAAAAATTATGTTCACCATTTCTTTAAGTCTTGTAAGTTCGTATGATTTGTTAAAAACAACGTAAAAATCAGCACTTTCGAGATAAATTTTATCAATTATTTTGCAAAAATTATCCCAACTATAAGTTTTAGGATCAAAAACAACATTAGTTTCGTTAAAATCCTGAGGCAAAATTTCGCCATTGTCAGTAACAACAATCGAAACTTGGGTAACAATTTGTTGAAAAGGCTGAGCATAATCTATAGCTGGAAAAGGCAAGGAAAGAGCTTCGAAATCATACCAAACGATTTTTTTTCCATTCATTTTATTAATGAAGGTTTCTAAATTTTCAAGTTCATTAATAATTATTGAATTACTTTTTTTGAAAAAATTATATCAATATGAATTTGTTTCAAAAAAAATGAGCCTGGATTCATCATTAACAAGTGATAAAATTTTTCTAGAATTTAAAAGTGTTCCGCTAATACCAGTCAGTTGAGGATAAAACTGTTCAACAAGGAAAGCAAAGTTAGCACTTTTTTCAAAGGCGCTGTTATCAATTTCGCTAGGTTTAGTAAATTTTGTTACATTTTTAGCATCAATTATCTCATCAATAGCAATATTGACAGGGATCATGTGAATCACTTTTTTATCTTTAACCTTAGAAATTTTTTCAATTTGATTTCTGAATAAGTTGTTTATTATTTTATTGTTTTCTAAAAATGTATTATCCCAAAACTCATTTAAACTAAGGCCATTTTGCTTTGCAATTTTTTTTGCAAGAAAAATATTTCCACTTTCAGAATCAGCTTTGGATACAGTTTTTGCTGATTTATACCTTGAAATTCAGAATGTTTCATGAAATTCAATTTTATTTTTTATTGGATGTTCAACTGTGTTAATTAAAAAATAAGATACCTCATCAATCGGGTTTAAATCACCGCTGATTTCTCGAAGCATATAATTTGATATTCAAAAATCTCAATTTGCTCTTAAATAATCTTTGACTTTAGTTGAGGTAGAAAGTTTTAAAATACTTAATTTTTTGTTAAAAACAAAAAAAACTGACGGATTAGCCGATGCATTTTTATATTCAAAGGCAGGATTGAAAATTATATCGCATTTTTGATTTTTATAAAAATCAATTGTTTGCTCAATTTTTTCATCAATAGAAATTTTAGAAACAAGGCAAACTTTTTTGTCAGCAAACTTTTCTTTTATATAAAAGTAAAATGTTTTGTTAAAACTTTTAAAAATATTTTCATGTAATTCGGGAAATTTTATTTCATTTTCATGAAAAGAGTCAAAATCTCAAAGTTCTTGACCAAAATCATCATTATCATCTATGTCAGCTTGATCTGAATTTTGTGCATCTGGATTGTTTCAAATAAAATATTTTTGTTGAGTATGCAATTTAAAGTAACGAGAAAAATTAATTCTTTCCATTTAAATACAAAACCCTTGATAATTAGGTATCTATTTGAAATTTCTGGTCTAAAATTGCCGGGTTAATTTTCAAAATATTTGGCGAATCAACAAGATTTTGATCAAAAATATGACTGTCAGTAAAAAGTTTATTATAACCGCCAACAATTTTATAAAAATTATTTTGTGATCTTCAAGGCAATTTTACTCTAAAAATAAAAGTATTATCTTCATTTTCGACAGGTCTTAAATAATTTGCTAAATATTCAATATCTTTATTGTTAATTTGATCAAATCCAGTTTGGACCGCTGTATTTTCGCGTTTAAAAACAAGACTATAATTATTTACAGTGTTAATTTTAACTACACCAGGACTAAATTTAACTTTAAAATCAACGTCAATATTTTGAAGATCACTATGAATTTGGCCTGGGAATTTACTGTTAGAAACTTCAACACCAACGATATCACCATCGGTTCTAAAAGTTAATGGGAATAAATTCTCATCAAAACTTAGCATGTTACCTTTTTGATCATAAAGCCCGGAAATTATGTAAGTTGTGTCTCGCTCAAGATTTTTTAGGCTTACATATAATGACTGATCAGATCTTAAGTTATGTATAAAAGTTTGTGTTTCAGGATTAGATCGAAGTGCGTTTGCTTTTCTATATTGAACATCGATTGGCTGTGAGTTCAAAGTTGTATCAGAAAGTGAAACCTTAAAATCATATTGGCTTGAAGGGTCGGTTGCATCTAGTTTTTGGAATGAACCAGGAATTATTGTTGGATTTGGATTAGTTTGAAAAACATTTCCACGAACAAATAATTGCTCTTCTTCTTGGCCGTTAATGCGAGTAATTCTAACAACATATTTAGTTTTTGCGTCTAAATTGTTAATTTTTAGCAAAATTTTGGGCTTATTGTCATGAAGTGTGCGAAAAGCTGAAAATTTAACCTGCTCATAGTTTTCGGTGTTTTCTTTTCTCAATTCAACTTTGAATGTTTTAGCTATATTGTCTTGTGGAGTTAGTGCAATATTATTTAGCAAAAGTTCGACAGATTTTGACTGTATATTCTGAATTGAAATTTCAGGAATTTCGCTATCTGTGCATGCAACAAAAATAACAGGTACGGATGCAAATAAACCTGTCTGAAGTGTCAAAAATTTTATTTTTCTTTTAAAATTTTTTATTTTTTCCATTTTCCTCATTCCTAAATAAAAAATTATACCACAAACTGCTGAAATTATTGCTTTTAATAAGTATTTAAAATTTAATTTTTTTGCTTTTTTGTCTAAAAGCCAAAAAAATCAATCAAACAAAGCACCACAAAAATAAATATAATCGAATAAAGGAAATTTGTGCTAAAATTTCTCTTATTCTCCAAAAAAACGGTCTGATTTCAAATGATAAGTGAAAAAAAATTTAATAAATTCAACCTTAAGTCAAATTATAAACCTAGTGGCGACCAACCCAAAGCAATAAAAAGCATAATTCAAAACATTGAAACTGGTAAAGAATCGCAAATTTTGATGGGTGTAACTGGTTCTGGAAAAACTTTTACAATGGCAAATGTAATTGCCCACTTTAACAAACCAGTATTAGTTTTGTCACATAATAAAACGCTTGCTGCTCAATTATACACTGAATTTAAGGAATTTTTTCCTGAAAACCGAGTTGAATTTTATGTATCATACTTTGATTTTTATCGCCCCGAATCATACCTTCCTTCAAAAGATGTTTATATTGAAAAAACAAGTAAAACAAATGCTGATCTTGAAGCAATGCGAATGTCAGCCCTTAATTCGTTAATTGAACGAAATGATACTATCGTTGTTGCTTCAGTTTCGGCAATTTATGGAACTCTAAATCCGAATGAATATCATGATAATTTTTTGCTTTTAAATGTGGGTCAGGAAATAAAACCAAAAGAATTAGCCCTAAAATTAACGCGAATTAAGTATCTTAATAACTCAGTTGAGCAAAAACCGGGACTTTTTTCACTAAAAGGTGATGTAATTGAAATTTTTCCAGCATGAGATGAGACTTTTAATATCAGGGTCGAATTTTTTGGCAATACAATCGAAAAAATCAGCACAATTCAGCCAGTTTCAAAAAAGCTAATAAAAACCTATTCGGTCTATACAATTTATCCTGCCACTGCATATAGTGTTAAAAAATCTATAATTGACAAAGCAATTGAATCTATTAAAATTGAGCTTGAAGAGCGCCTACTTTTTTTTGAGCAAAATAATAAACTTGTCGAAAAACAAAGGCTAAAAGACCGTGTTAATAATGATATTGACTCATTAAGTGAATTTGGAATTTGCTCTGGAATTGAAAATTATGCCCGTCATATTGACGGCCGCCAGCAAGATGAACAACCATTTTCTTTGCTTGACTATTTACCCCAAGATGCCCTAATTTTTATTGACGAGTCTCACGAGATGGTCAAGCAAATTGATGGAATGTACAAAGGTGACCGAAGTCGCAAGCAAACTCTTGTTGACTATGGTTACCGTCTTCCTTCTGCGCTTGATAATCGTCCTTTAAAATTATATGAATTTGAACAATTTAGGCAGCCTAAAATTTTTGTTTCAGCCACACCAGCTCAATATGAACTTGAAAAAACTGACGGCGAAGTTGTTAGTCAAATTATAAGGCCAACTGGATTGCTTGATCCTGAAATTATAATTGAAAATACTGATAATCAAATGGCAAAAATTTCTAAATATTTAGCTTTGCAAAAAGAGAAAAAGGAACGAACTTTAATTTTAACAACAACAAAACGAAATGCTGAGGAAATTAGTAAGTATTTGCAAGAAAAAAAATTACACAATGTTTATTATTTGCACTCAGAAATGACAACTTTTGAACGTGATGAAATTATTATTAAATTACGAAAAGGAATTTTTGATGCAATTGTTGGGATAAATTTGCTTCGTGAAGGTGTTGATATTCCGGAAGTCTCACTGATTCTTGTATTAGATGCAGGTCTTGCTTCTTTTTTAAGGTCAAAAACTTCACTAATTCAAATAATTGGCCGTGCTGCTCGAAATCAATCAGGAAAAGTAGTCCTTTTTACTGACGGAATTACAAAAATAATTCAAGAAGTTATTGATGACAATTTAGCTAAACGAAAAATTCAAATCCAACACAATCAGGAAAATAAAATAATTCCAAAAACAATAAAAAAACCAATTCCTGAAAGCATAAATCCAAATGCTCTAAAATTAAGTAAAGTTCTCCACGAGAAAAAAATGAATAAAAAAGAGATTGAAAAACAGATACAAATTTTGGAAAAAGAGATGAGAAACGCCTCTAATGCTAACCGTTTTGAAGAAGCTATTCAAATTCGGGACCTAATTGCCGAAATTAAACAAAAAGCAGATCCATTTTAAAAATAAAGTGTTAAAATGAAATTGGAATTATTTTATAATAAATCACTCTCATCGCTATGTTTTTATGATAGTCAAAAAAAAGCGCTAATGAAAGTAAAAACACCTGTTTTTACAGCATTTTTTTCAGATTTGGAGTCTAAAACCATTAGATTCAATTTTTGCTTTAATTTAAAAATTCCATATTTTAATAATTTTTTATTTTGACTTGCAAGTCAAAATTTAATTTCAGAAAAACATTTATTTAACGGACTTAATTTGTCTAAAAATAAAATATTTGTTCTAAAATTGTTGAATAATTTCCACATTTTGTTTTGAAAATATAAGATGAACAGTCTTGTCATTTTTATTGAAGATGACCATGAATTTAGCGATTTATTTGCGCAAAACTATGCCGTTTTTAAGGAGCAAATCCATAAAAATTCTAAACTATTTATTTGTTCTACAGATACTGTTGTTGGACTTGGTTCGTTTTATCATGATTTGGATCTTGAGGCAATTTATAAAATAAAAAACCGTGATGTTAGCAAAAAAATCGTAACTTTAGTGGGAAAAATATCGCAAATACAGCCATTAATTAGTCCAAGTAGTTACAAAATTCTTAAACAAAAAAGCAAAAAACATTGACCTGGCGCAGTTACTTTTATAATTGAAAAAAAATCATTTAGAATTCCTGCGTTGAAAAAGTCTCAAGAATTATTTATAAAAAATGGACCTGCTTTTGTTACCAGCGCCAATATTTCTGGTCAAAAACCGCTTAATTTTAAAGAAGCGTGCCAATTATTTTGACAAATTACAAAATTTTACGATTTTGGTCACGGTTCAGGTCGCCCCTCAAAAATTTATGATATTGATCTAAAAACTTGAGTTCGAACTTAAAATTCACTTTTTAAAATAATAAATAAAAAAAACCTTTTTTTCAAAGGTTTTTTTTAAAGTTTTAAAGTCAATTAGATATGGTGGGAACGAATGGGATCGAACCATCGACCTCACGATTATCAGTCGTGTGCTCTAACCGTCTGAGCTACGCTCCCGAAGGTGATATAATTACGTTGCTATAATTATATCATATTTTTTTAAAAATTTTTTTAAAAAGGAAGAAAAAATTACCGTTTTGAAAATTGACGCGCTCTTCTGGCTTTTCTCAATCCAAATTTTTTACGTTCTTTAGCTCTAGCATCACGTGTCAACATTCCGGACATTTTAAGACTTGGACGATAATCAGCTGAAATTTCTAATAAAGCTTTTGCAATTCCTAGTCTAATCGCACCGGCTTGTCCAGAAATTCCACCACCATGAGCATTAACGCGAATATCAAATTCAGAAATTGTATTTGTAATAGCGAGTGGTTGTAGAGCGTCTTTAATTAAAATATCAGATTTTAGGTACTCTTTTGCTATTCGGTTATTAATTTTAAAATGACCATTTCCACGTTTTAAAATAACACGGGCAACTGAAGATTTTCTTCTTCCTGTTCCATAATAAGTTAATTCTTGATTCATTTTAATATTTGACCTCTAATTTTTCAGGGTTTTGACCTTGGTGTGGGTGTTCAGTTCCGGCATAAACATAAAGATTTTTTCTTTGTTTGTCCCCTAGTTTTGTGTGAGGTAGCATACCATAAACCGCTTTTTCAATTAAAGCAATTGGTTTTTTTGCTCGAAGTTCTCTAGCAGTTCTAACTTTTAAACCACCAGGATAACCAGAGTGTCTATAATATAGTTTTTGGTCTTCTTTTTTTGCTGTTAATAAAATTTTTTCAGCGTTAATTATAATTATTTTATCTCCCATATCAACGTTAGGAGTAAAAAGCGGAGAGTGTTTTCCGCGCAAACGGCTAGCGACAAACGCGGCTAAACGCCCTAAAATTTGTGACTCTGCATCAATAACAAACCATTTTTTTTCAACTTCATGTGGTTTTATAAACGTAGTTTGTCTCATGTCTACCTTTCTATAAATTTTTTAAAAAGATTTTATATAAAAATAATGTAACGACTAAGGGAGGGAGATTTTTAAAATTATACACTATTTTTTGAAATTCAAAACTAAAAAAATAAAAATTATTTATTTTTAATATTGTCAAAATAAAAATTTGAAATTCTAGCGTAAGTTTCAACATTTATTTCTTGGGGGCGTATTTTTGGGTCAAAATTGAAAAAATTGAAAATTTTTTCAATTTCGTCTTGTGACAAAGAATTTTTGAGATTATTATATAATGTTTTTCGCTTGAATTGAAAGCACAATTTAGTAAATTTAAAAAATTGTGCAACTTTTTCAGGGTTTAAATTTTTCCTTATTGAAAAATAAACAATAGCAGAATCTACCTTTGGAACTGGAAAAAAAGAACTTGGTGGCACAACGAAAAGCTTTTTTACTTCAGCAACATATTGGCAGGTTAGTGATAATTTTGAGTAAGATGCCGTTCCTGGTGTTGCAATAATTCTATCGGCAACCTCATTTTGAACCATTATTAAGATTTCATCAAATTTCTCAAAATTATCAAATATTTTAAACAGAATTTTTGACGTTATATAATAAGGAAGATTGCCAATAACCGATTGTTTTTCTGAAAAATTTAGATCTGACAGTAAAAAATCCTCATTAATTATTTTAATATTCTTGTTTTTAAATTTATTTTCAAGTAAAGGAATTAAATTTTTGTCAATTTCATAACAGGTCAAAAATTTAGCTTTTTGGATTAAATATTTAGTCAAAAAACCGGTTCCAGGCCCTATTTCCACAAGATTTTTATTTGCTAAGTCAATGCTATTTACAATTTTTTGTGCAATTTTTTCATCTTTTAAAAAATTTTGACCTAGATGTTTTTTAGGCGATATTTTAAGCATTTTTTACCTTAAAAATTTTTAGCGCATTTTCATAAACTATTTTAGAAAGCTCCCTTTTTGTTAAATTTTTCAAATTAGCTATTGTTTGATAGGTATTTTCAATTTGCGGAGATGTATTTGGTCAAACTTGTCGATTAGGTTCGGGACTTAAATATGGTGTATCAGTTTCACATAAAATTCTTGAAATCGGAGTTTGAGATACTATTTTTCTTAGTTCAACGCTCTTTTTAAAGGTTATTACTCCTGAAAATGAAAAGTAACAATTTTTTCTGCTCACTATTTCTGTAAATTTTTCATAATTTGTTGAAAAATTATGAAAAATAAAGTTAATTTCAGGAAATTTGTCAATTATTAAAATTATTTCATTAATCGCTTTAAATTCATCAAGTTTGTCGCGAATATGCAACATTACAGCGATATTATTGCTTTTTGCGATTTCAATTTGGGCCAAAAGTGCATTTATTTGCTCTTGTTGGTCAGGGTTATTTTCATAATAAAAATCAAGCCCAACTTCGCCAATTCCCACTACATTTTTGTCAATGTATTTCGAAAGGTTATTATAATCATCTGTTGTTTTTATTAAATTTGGATGTATTCCAATAATTTTATATATTTTATCAGAATATAAACTAATTTGTTTAGTTTCTTCAAGATCCTCTCAAGAAGTTCCAACAACAAATAAAAGACCAATATTATTATCAAATCATTTGCTAATTTCTTGTTTTGGGTTTTGAAAATATTCCAAAAAAGGATGGCAGTGTACGTCAGTAAAGTTATATTTTTCAATTTCCTTAATTTGGAATGTCAAAACTGAAGAATTTGTTTCTTGAAACGCCGGTCCAAAAAAATTTTTGAAAACTAAACTTTTTTGGTCAAGTTTAAGATAAAAATCCCGTAATTTATAGTGTTTTTTGATAAAATCAAGGACAAATTCTCCAATAATATTAATTCAGTTAGAGTCCAAAAGCTCACTAAAAAACACCAAACTTAAATAGAAAGTTTGTTCTTTTTTAGAAAGAATAAAATGTGCTAAACTAAAGTCTAAATTTTTGTCAAAATCAAAAATAGTAAATTCATGATTATTTTCAAAATTTTGGAAATAATCTAAATTGGCAACATTAGTTTTACCATTTTTAGTTTTTAAATTTACTTCTAAATTAAATTTTTTAACCGCATTTAGAAGTAAATTTAAATGTCGCGGCGAAAATTGTTCGATTTTTAAATACATTGTAACTTTTCAAAATATTATTAAAATTAATTATATTTTATTATATAATAATATTTTAAATATAAAAATAAACAAGGCGAAAAAATGAACATAGATACAAAGAAAAATGTAATTCTTTTTGGAATGAGAAATTCACTAGATTTAGCAACAAAAATTTCAACTCTAACCGGAATTCCGCTCTCAGGGATTGAACGAATAGTTTATGCTGATGGTGAGGTTTTGCTAAAATCTAATGAAACTGTTAGAAATTCAACCGTTTTTGTTATTGCAAATACATCAAGGCCGGTTAATGAAAATATAATGGAACTTTTAATTTTCATTGACTCTCTAAAGCGAGCTTATGCCCAAGAAATTGTTGTGGTTCTTTCATATTATGGTTATGCTAGACAAGACCGAAAATCATCTGGAAGAGAACCAATTACCGCAAAATTAGTAGCTAATTTACTTGAAAAAGCAGGTGTAACTAAACTAATTTTAGTTGATATTCACAATCCAAGTATTCAAGGATTTCTTGACATTTCAGTTGATGAACTTCATGGTCAATATATTCTTGCAAACGAACTTGTGGGCAAAAACAAGGATTATGTTGTTGTAACCCCAGATCATGGTGGTGCTGTTAGAGCTAGAATTTTAGCAGAAATTCTAGGAAAACAAACAAATTTTGCGGTTATTGACAAGCGAAGAACCGGCACAAATCAAACTGAAGTTCTAGGACTAATTGGAAACGTTGAAAATAAAGATTGCATCATAATTGACGACATTATTGATACAGGTGGAACTATAATAAATGCCGCAAATGTTGTCAAACAAAAAGGTGCAAAATCCGTCATTTTAGCAGCAACACATGGTGTTTTTAGCCACGGATTTGACAAATTTCAAGAAAATGAAAATATTGACAAAGTAATAATTACTGATTCAATTGATAATAGAGAACTTGTAGCAAAATATGATAAATTACTAGTTACATCTTTGGCTGAATTTTTGTCAAAAAGTATACTAGCATGCATCCATTCAACATCAATTACAAGTATTTATAAAGAAATCAAGGAAAAATTAATTTCAGCAAACGAAAATTAAAATATTTTCAATGTTTTTATGTATAAAGAAAAAGTAAAGTTACTTGTTGATTTAGATGTATTTGAAAAACTTGAACAATACGTAAAATTAATCGAATTTTGTAATCAAAAATTTAATTTAACCGGTTTTTCAGGCGATATTCTTTGAAAAGAAGGCATCCTTGAGTCCATTCTTACAATGAATTTTATAAGAAATTTATTGAAAAAAGAAAACATTTCAGAAAAACCAAAAATTTTAGATATTGGGGCGGGTGTAGGCTTTCCTTCAATTCCGTATTTAATTTTTGATCCAAAAATTGACTTGACTATTTGCGAGTCTATGCAAAAAAGGTGCCAATTTTTAAAAAAAGTATCTGAAACTCTGGGAATTAAATTTAATTTAGTTTGTAAATCAGTCCAAGAAATTGAAAACGACAATTTTGATCTTGTGACAGCCCGAGCAGTTGCAAATCTAGAAAAACTCGATAAAATTGTTAATAAAATCAAGACTAAAAATACAATATTTGCCTTTATTAAAGGCCCAAAAATTTTTGAAGAACTCAAAAATTGCAAAAACTGCGATTATCAGGTAGTAGAATTTGCCAATAATCTTGATAAAAAAATTTTTATAGCATTTAAAAAAATATAAAAAAATTAATACATTTATAATTGTTTTTTATTGTAAAATTATATCCTAATCAATAATTTTAAATAAAGGAATTAAAATGAAAACAACAAGATATTTTAGTATTGACATTAAATGTGCAAGCTGCAAGGTAGTTTTTGAAAAACTATTTGCAAATTTGCAAGATTTTCAATGGAACGCAAATATTAGCGCAAAAGTTTTGAAAATTAACGCTGATGAAGAAAAATATCCTGACGAATTTATTATTGAAAAATTAACTTCTGTTGGTTATACAAGTGAAAAAATCGACGAATAACAGAAAATTTTTCGCTGACTCTAAACAAAAGGCAAAAATAAAAATATTTATTGAGTTATTAATTTTTATTTTTGCCTTTTTTTCTTTTATTTTTGATACTTTAAATAATTATAAAGTTTTAAATTTTAGTCACGATCACAAAATTCATCTAATTTTAGCGTCAATTTTGTTTTTCTTTGCATTTTTAGTTATTTTTCTAGAAAAAAAATATTTTTTAGCATACAAAAACCTTTTAAGAAAAATTTTTACAATGGAATTGCTAATAGCGATTGCAAGCCATGTTTCATTTATTTATTCTGCAGTTTCATTTTTGTATAAAATAAGCACCGGTGATAAAATTAGTATGGAATTTTTTGAAGTTTCAATTATTCTGTTCTTGTTTTTTAATGCTGGTAAATATCTTGAGGAAAAACTACAAAAAAAATCAAGTTCAGACTTTCAAGGAATACTAAAATTAAAAAATCGCTATTCACATATAATAGTCGATGGCAAAAAAGAACAAATTTTAACTAGTAAAATTACTCCTGGTAATATTGTTTTTGTTCCAAAAGGCGAAGTTATTCCAACTGATTCAACCCTAAATTCTGACTTTGCAACTATCGATTACTCGTCAATTAACGGTGAGTCTTTGCCGATTGAATTTGCTAAAAATCAAGAAATTTTGTCCGGAAGTATCAATATTGGCGAACCGATTCACCTAACTTCCACAAAAAAAGCCCAAGATTCATTTTTAATGCAAACAATTAACAGATTAGAGTCAATTTTTGAAACTCCTTCCAAAATTGAAAGAGTTTCAACTAAAATAGTTTCACTTTTTACCCCAACTGTTTTAATTTTGTCATTTTTGGCTTTTGCAATCTGAGTCATAATCGGTTATTCACTTGGTGATTTTGAAAAAATTTATACAGGTTTTACACCTCCGCGAAATTCTCACCCACTTTATGTTGGCGCTCATATAGGAGTTGCTGTTTTGGTAATTTCTTGTCCATGTGCTTTTGGAATAGCAGCGCCAATGGCCATTTATTCTTCTTCGATTTTGGCCTCAAAAAATCGAATTTTATTTGCAAATTCAGAGATTTATGAAAAAATTATTACCACAAAAACAATAATTTTTGACAAAACCGGAACTCTAACTGAAGGAA
The DNA here is from genome assembly GCF_038095975.1 of Mesomycoplasma ovipneumoniae. NCBI lineage: Bacteria > Bacillati > Mycoplasmatota > Mycoplasmoidales > Metamycoplasmataceae > Mesomycoplasma > Mesomycoplasma ovipneumoniae. The sequence continues at coordinate 301,359 of NZ_CP146003.1, forward strand.
AACCAAAAGTTGTTGAATTTCAAGGTGATTCAAGTTTTTGACCTTTAATTAAGGAAATGGCTCAAAATTCTAAACACCCAATTTCACTTTCAATTCATAATTTTTTACCAGAAAATCAAGTAAAATTCGACAATTTTAAGGTTAGCGAAATTTCAGGTCAAGGCCTAGAACATATTGATTTAGATTCAAATAAATATAGCCTTATTTCTCATGAGTTTGCAAAAAATAATAATTTTTTGATTGATGATAGTTTTAACTTTGATAAGATAGGCAATTACACAGTTTTTGCTAAAAATGATAGAGTTATTGCCGTTTTTTTAATAATTGATCAAGTTAAAGAAAGTGCAAAAAAGGTTGTTAAAAAATTCCAATCTCAAGGGCTAAATTGCATTATTGCCTCAGGAGACAATCCAAAAAATGTCGAAAATGTCGCAAAAATACTGGGAATAAAGCAATTTTATGCAAACTTAAAACCTAATGACAAGTTTGAACTAGTAGAAAAATTAAAAAAAGATACCCCAATTATTTTTGTAGGTGACGGTTTAAATGATATTTTAGCTTTAAAATCCGCTGATCTTTCAATCGCTTTTGAAAGTGGTTCTAACCTTAGTAATTCAATTGCTGATATTTCCTTATTTGAAACAGATCTTGTTATGGTTTATAAATCAATTGAAATTATCAAAAAAACTAATAAATTAGTAAAATTAAACTTTTTGTGAGCAATTTTATTTAATTCGCTTTTCATACCTTTGGCGTTTTTAGGTTTTATAAATCCAGTTTTTTCAATGTCTTTAATGCTGTTTTCATCAATTTTCCTTATTGTTAATACAATTATTTTCAAAAAAAGACATCAGAAGTTTCTCGAAAAAGCTATTTAAAATTTTTATTTTTGTGTTTGTCAAACTTACTTGTTTCCAAAATTATCTTAAATTAACCTATGAATTCATAGGTTTTTTTATGTTTTTAAATGAAAAATTATTCTTTAGCTTTTTGAAAATAATATAAAAAGCCCTGAGTTTGCCGGATTGATGGCAAAAATTCACTTTTTGGTTAATGTAATTACGAAAAATACCAGTAAATCCGTCTTTTTAACGCTAAAATCTTAATTTTTATTATTTTGAAATTAACCGTTTGCAAAAAAAAAAAAAAAAATGTTTGGTCTAAGAAAAAATTATGTTATAATAACCATCACTAAGAATAATTAATAAATTTTAATATTGAATTAAGGGGGACTTGATTATGTTTTTTGTCTAAAAAATCAGCAAATGCGAATTATCCATTATATTTTTAAATATGATGGAATGCCTTAAATTTGACCGTTTAGAAATCTACAAATTTAAGGCTTTTAGTTATGGCTCTTTCAAAACTTCATATATTTTTTTAGGCTCAATTTAAATATAAATGAGTTTTCTATTTGCATTGAGTTTAAATAGTAGTTGTTTTTTTATTCATGAGTGTTAGATTTAAAATTTAGTTTTTTGCTTTGATAGTTATTATTACTGAGTTTGCCAAAAAAGTTAAAAAGTGCCTAAAACCAGACACTTTTTAAAATTATCTCATCAAACTGGTAAACTCGGCAAAAAAATTAGAGTTTTATTCTTGAATTAGTATTTATAACGTTTTATTTTCAAAGTTTCTAAGTTCTAATTATTTTTAACGGCAAAATTTAAAAAATTAAAAAAGAATGAATCATTTTATGAGTCACAAATGCAAAAAAAATGCTTTTTTTAGCGTTTTTTAGGATAAGTTTAATATAATTTACTTATTTTAAAAATTTAATTTATCAAGAAATACCAAATTATGAAGTTAATTAAAATTGAAATTGAAGGTTTTAAATCCTTTGCCGAACCTGTTAGCATCAAATTTGACGGTTCTATTGTTGGAATAATTGGACCAAATGGTTCTGGAAAATCAAACATAAATGATGCAATTAAATGGGTTTTAGGTGAAAAATCAGCAAAACAACTACGTGGATACAATATGGAGGATGTTATTTTTGCTGGTTCAAAAACAGTTGCTCCTGTTGAAAAAGCGATGGTAAAATTAACATTTAGCGATGAAAGTCGCGAAGATTCTGCCCAAATTTTTACAATTTCACGACTTATTAAAAGAGGTCAGGGGACTAATGAATATTTTTATAATGACCAACCAGTTCGGTATAAAGATATCCGTAATTTAGCAATTGAGGCTGGAATTTCAAAGTCATCCCTCGCAATTATTTCTCAAGGTACAATCTCTGAAATCGCCGAGTCAACTCCTGAGCAAAGAAAGCTTGTAATTGAAGAAGTTGCTGGAACTTCCAAGTACAAAAATGACAAACAAGAAGCTATTGTAAAACTTGATCAAACCCTTATGGGTATTGAAAAAATTGAAATTCGTGTAAAAGAGCTTGAAACTCAAGCAAAACAACTTGAAAAACAAGCAAAAAATGCCAAAATATATTTAGAAAAATCAAAGCAATTAGAATCAGTTGAAGTTGGATTAATTGTTAGTGATATCAAAAAATATCAAGCTGAATTAGAAAAAATTGACGAGCAATTATCACGCCTTAAATTTGAAGAGCCTAAATTTGTAAGTGAAATTGAATCTAATGAAAGAATAATAAATGACAATGTCCAAAAAAGAACACAAACTGATCTAGAAATTACTGAAAAAAGCAATCAAATAAGTAATCTTAAAAGCGAAATTAACAATATAAACTTAACTTATGCTAAAATGACGCAACTTCAGGAAATGATATTATCCCAGCAAATTAACGTTAATTTTGAACAAAAAATAGCCGCTTTAAAGCAAAAGTATGATCAAATTCTAGTTGAAAAAGACAATTTTTCTAACCTAATTAGTCAAAACAAACAAACAAAATCAGAAGTTGCTCAAAGAATTGCTGATCTAAATGCAAAAAAATCAGAAATTGACTCAAAATTAAGTAGTTTAAATTCAGAAAAAATTATAAGTCAAACACAAATTTTTGAACTGCAAAAAACAGTTGAATCTAGGTCTTTTTTACCCAAAGGTACAAAAGTAATCGTTGAAAATAGTCATCTTTTTTCAGGTTATTGTGGTTTTGTTTCTGATTTAATTAAAATTCCACAAAAATATACAGAAGCAATCGAAACTGCTCTTGGCTCAAGTTTGAAACAAATTGTTGTTGAAAAACCAGAAAATGCCGTTGAGGCGATTAATTTTTTGAAAAAAAATCACGCCGGAAGTGCAACATTTATTCCACTTTCAACATTAAAACCGCGATTTATTCCTGATTTGTATTTAACACACCTTCAGACTCAAGAGAGCTTTATCGGAATTGGTTCTAATTTGGTAAATTATGAGAAAAAATACCAAATTCTAGCTGATTTTTTGCTTGGTGGCGTTATTGTTAATGATACAATCGACAATGTTAATAAAATTTCAAAATTTGTCGATCATAAATTTGTTGTTGTCACTTTAGATGGAGATATTGTCCGTACAAGCGGTATAATTTCCGGTGGTTTTAAGCAAAAAAATGATTCAGTTCATTCTTTGGAATTAAGAATTAATGACCTTAAAAATAAGGTGAGTTTTTTTGAGAAAAAAATACAAGAATTTAAGGTAGAATCTAATAATCTTGAACAAACTATTAACAAAGAGTCTTACTTTTTGCAGCAAACACAAATTTCTCTTGATGCATTAGAAAATAAATATAATGCTGCAAAAAATGAGCTTGACAAAATTAGAATTGAAAATGAAGGAATTGAAGCTGTATCGCAAAGTGATGAAATTGATTCAAAAATCAATGAGACTTTAAAACAAAAAATCGAACTTGAAAATTCAATTGCAGCCCTTGAATCTGAACTAAAAATTTTAAACCGGGAAAAACAAGAATACGACTCCCAAATTTCTAAATTAACAGTTTTAGTTCAGCAACTCAATCAAAGTCAGCGAAATGTTAATGCCGAATTAAATCAAAATCAAACAAGCAAAGATAAATATGAGTTCCTTTTATCGAATCTAAATACTACTTTGTCGCAAAAATATAATCTCACCTTTGAATCAGCCCTTGAAACACACCAATTAGAAATTGAAACTCAAGATGCACACGACCTTGTCAATAGTTTAAATTCGGAAATAAAAGCGCTAGGAAATATAAATCTTGATGCAATTGAAGATTTTGAGACCACATCAAATCGACTAGAAAAATTAAAAACTAGTCAGCACGAACTTGAAGTGGCTAGATCAAAAATTTTAGAAGTAATTTCTGATCTTGACAAAATTATAATCGCAAAAACTCAAGAAATTGTTGACCTTGTAAATTCTGAATTTAACTTAGTTTTTCAAAATATGTTTGGTGGCGGAAGTGCTAAAATTTACTTTAGTGACAAAAATGATATTTTGAATTCTGGAATTGAAATAAGCGCTCAACCGCCAGGCAAAACTATCAAAAATATCCGTCTTTTTTCAGGTGGTGAAAAAGCAATAATCGCAATTTCACTATTATTTTCAATTATAAAAGCCCGGCCAATTCCACTTTGTATTCTTGACGAGGTCGAGGCCGCCCTTGATGAGTCTAACGTAATTCGCTATGTTGAATTTTTAAAGCAATTAAAACAAAAAACACAATTTTTAATTATCACTCACCGTCATGGCACAATGTCACGCGTTGATCAACTTTTAGGAATTACAATGCAAAAACGTGGAGTTAGTTCAATTTTTTCTGTTGAACTTTCCAAAGCAAAAGAAATTTTAAAAGACGAACTTCAATAATTTTGCAATTTATTATAATAAAAAGCAAAATTATGTTATAATTATATATTTACTAAGATTTATTTTTTTTAAAAGGAGCCAAAATGCCAAGAGAAGGACTAACATTAAGATGCATTGATTGTAAAATGGAAAATTACATCACTAAAAAAAATAAAAAAACAAAACCTGAAAAAATTGAAGTAAAAAAACACTGCCACAAATGCAACAAACACACTTTACACCGTGAGAAAAAATAATATGAATCCTAAATATTTAAATAAAGCTTTTGAAGAAAATAATTTAGATGTTATAATTTCATTTTCTTACCAAACTCGCCTTTGATTGACAAAAGTTTCTGCTACTGATGGACTTTTATTTATTCAAAAGAGCGATTCTTATTTGTTTGTTGATGGCCGTTATATTGAAGCAGCCCAAAAAAATGCTAAAAATTGCCAAGTTTTACTAATTACCAAGCAAAATCTTGAAGACTTTTTAGCCAAAAAAAAATATCACCGAATTGGAGTTGAGGCTGAATATTTAACAGTTGAACAACTTAATAAAATCAAACAGTGATTCCCTAATTCTGAAATTATCAATTTATCAGCTCAACTTTTTCGAATTATTAAAACTGACGAAGAAATTCAAAACATCCAAAAAGCAGTTAATATTACACTTGAAGCCTACAGCAAAATTTTGCCAAAAATTCAACCAGGACTGACTGAAAAATCAGTTGATATTGAACTAAATTATCAAATGAAATTACTTGGTGCTGAAAAAGAATCTTTTGATTCAATAATTGCAACCGGTCCAAATTCAGCAATGCCTCATTGAAGAGCCAGTTTGGCAAAAATTCTTGACAATGATCTTCTAAAAATTGATTTTGGCGCTCTTTATAATGGTTATTGTGCTGATATTACTAGAACTTCATATCTTGGAAAACTTGAGGCAAAAAAAGAGGAAATTCTTGAAATAGTCAAAAAAGCTGCAGAATTAGGGCGTAAAAAAGTTGCCCCAGGTGTTAAGGCATCAGAAATTGACAAAGCTTGCCGTGATTATATTGACCAAAAATGTTATGGACAATATTTTGTTCATTCAACTGGTCACGGAGTTGGAATTGATATTCACGAATTGCCGGTTGTTAGTGCTAATAGTGATACAATTTTAGAGCCAGGAATGGTTATAACCGTTGAACCTGGAATATATATCCCCGGACTGGGTGGTGCTCGAATCGAGGATGTTGTTCTTGTAACTGAAAATGGATTTAAAACACTTTCTCGCGAAGAAGAATCGTAAAAATCTTATTTTTTTGCAATTAAAATTAGCAAAAAAATAAAAAAATTAATTAAAAATATGTTATAATATTTAATTAATTTGGTGGATGTGGCGAAGTGGCTAACGCATCGGGTTGTGGTTCCGACATACGCGGGTTCGATCCCCGTCATCCGCCCCATTTCTTTAAATAGACCAAAAACAAAACTAGACTTTAAGCAGTCTAGTTTTTTATATTTAGAATTTTTCCCTGACTTTGGCAGTTTAATGGCAAAAATTCACTTTTTAGTGAATGTAAATATGACAAAATACCGCTAAATCCGGGTTTTTTGACCTAAAATCTTAGTTTTATTATTTTAAATTTACCCAATTGCAAAAAAAAAAAAAAATGCTTGGTCTAAAAAAAATTTCTGTTATAATGGAGTCACTAAGAATGAATTAATAAATTTTGTATTGAATTAAGGAGGTATTAAGAATGTTTTTGCTATAAAAAATCAGAAAATGCGAATTATCCATTATATTTTTAAATATAATGGATTGCCATAAATTTAACCGTTTAAAAATCTACAAATTTATGGCATTTAATTATTGTTCTTTCAAAACTTTACATATTTTTTTAGGCTCGCTGCAAATAAAAACGAGTTTTCTATTTGCATTGAGTTTAAATAGTAGTTGTATTTTTTTATGATTTTTGTCAGCGTTTTAAACTAAAAAAGTAGTTTAAAAATTTCATAATTTTGCTTTTTAAGTTAAAGTTTTAGCTTTTTTAGTTTACTTAATAAGTAGATTTTTCTTTCATGATGATTAGTTTAACATTCTGTGTTCTTGCTTTGATAGTTATTTTTCCTGAGTTTGCCAATAAAAGTTAAAAGCTCCTAAAACCGGACACTTTTTTAAGATTATCTCATTAAACTGGAAAACTCAGTTTTTTGTTATAATAAAAACCCCTAAAATCAAAGGACTTTATGATTTTAGGGGTTTATCTTAATAATTAGGGAAATTTTTAAACATGCAAATTATTAAGAGTTCATAATTTGGCGAATTTTATCGATTATTTTTTCTTTTGTAATTGTGTGGAAATTTTCACCTTTTGCTAACGGAACTGTAATGTCATATCCAGTAAGACGAGCAGGAGCTGCTTCTAAATATTCAAATGCTTTTTCGTTAACACGAGTTATAATTTCGGCTGAAACTGAAAAAGATTTAACAGCTTCGTGAACAACTAAAATACGTCCAGTTTTCTTAACTGATTCGATAATAGTTTCAGTATCAACTGGCTTAATTGTTCTTAAGTCAATTAATTCAACATCAACATCTTCAAGTCCAGGAGTTGAACTAAGAGCTTGAATAGCGGCGATTGATTCATGAACTTGAGCACCGTAAGTTACGAGTGTTAAGTCACTTCCTTCTTTAATTACATTAGCTTTTCCGATTGGAACTTCGTAAATTCCAGCAGGAACTTCTTGTTTAAATGCACGGTATATTTTTTTTGGCTCAAGAAATACAACCGGATCTGGGTCATTAATTGCGGCAATTAAAAGACCTTTAGTGTCATATGGAGTTGAAGGCATAACAACTTTTACTCCAGGAATGTGGGCGAACATTGCTTCAATTGCTTCTGAGTGGTGCTCTAGAGCACGAACTCCACCTGCCATTGGCATTCTTAAAACCATTGGCACAGTAAACCGACCACGAGAACGGTTACGATAACGGACTGCGTGAGCAAAAAGCTGTTGAAAGGCAGGGAATGAGAAACCTTGGAATTGCATTTCTGCAATTGGACGTAACCCGGCAATGGCTGCTCCAACTGCAACACCACAAATAGATGCTTCGGCTATTGGGGCGTCTCAAACACGATCAATTCCGTATTTTTTTTGTAATCCTTCAGTTGCACGGAAAACTCCACCTTCAAATCCAGCATCTTCTCCTCAAAGAACAACGCGAGGATCTTTTTCCATCATTAAATCAATAGCATTTGTAACTGCACCGATATTATTTAGAGCGATTTTATCTGAATTTGCCATTATTTAGCTCCTTTAAAAAATTCGATTGCTTCTTGTTTTTGTTCTTCAAGTTCTGGAGGTAAGGTCTCGTATGTGTAATCGAAAATTTCTTCGATTGTTGAATCTAAACCAATTAGAGATTTTTCGTAAGTTTCTTTAACAACAGCTAAAGAATCATCTCAAATTTTTTGTTTTTCTTCTTCAGTTAAAATGCCACGATCAAACATGTATTTTTCAATACGGTGCATTGGCTCTCATTTTTCATGTTCTTTTTCTTCTTCTTCAGTTCGATAAATTCTTGGATTATCAGAAGAAGTGTGAACACCTTGACGTCAAGTAACAAATTCAACAAGAACAGGACCGTTTCCGGCACGAGCATAATCCACTGCTTCTTGAATTACTTCGTAGGAAGCTAAAAGGTCATTTCCGTCAACACGAACTCCAGGCATTCCGGCAGCTTTTGCTTTTGCAGCGATTGTTGAAGCGGCATTTTCGTATTTATTAGGTGTTGAAATTGCTCATTGGTTATTATTTACGCAAAATACAACAGGTCATTTTCAAATACTTGCAATATTTAGAGCTTCGTAAAATTCACCTTCAGCAGTTCCACCATTACCAATAAAACTCATTGAAACAATTTTTTTACCGGTTAATTTAGCAGCATAAGCAATTCCGGCAGCATGTGAAAATTGAGTTCCGATTGGAATGTTAATTGGTAAAACATTAACGCCTTTAGGAATTACATTTCCTTTTTCACTTCCGTTTCAGTATTGCATTTGATTTATCATTGGAACACCAAGATATAACATTGTTGCATTTGAACGGAAAGCAGGAACGAATCAATCTTCTTTTGTAAGCGCCATTCCTGAAGCAACTTGGAGAGCTTCTTCACCAAAGTTAGGGGCAAAAGTTAACATTCGACCTTGACGTTGAAGTTGGGTCATATAAACGTCTTGTTGACGTGATAAAACCATAAATTCATAGGCTTTTTTGATTTGATCAGCAGATAATCTAATATCTTTTTTCTCATCAAGTTCGCCAAAAACAGTCGAAGTTAAGAGATTTCCATCAATATCGAGATACCTAATCATTTCATGGTCTTTGTCCATAATTTGGTCAGGTTTCACGTAACGAAATTTTTCCATGAATCTCCTTTTTTATATTTTTTTAATATTTTGAATTATAAACTCAAAAAAAACAAGAAATTTTTTTAATTTGAGCTTATATTAATATTATAACAAAATTTAAAAATATTGTTATTTATTTTTTAAGGCTAAAAATTACTTTATTTTAATGAGTGAAGTAACCTCATAATTTTCTAATTTTTTTCGACCTTCTAATTGTTCAAGCTCAATTAAAAAGATAATTTTTGAAACAATAGCTCCGGCATTTTCGATCATTTTTGTGATGGCATTTACGGTACCTCCAGTTGCGAGCACATCATCAATAATAGCCACTTTTTGGCCTGGTTTGATCATTCCGGTTTGAACTTCTAGAATTGCAGATCCATATTCTAAATCATAGGCAAATTCTTCGACATCACCTGGCAATTTCCCTGCTTTTCTAACCATTATGAATGGTTTTGAAAGAAAAGCGGCTGTTGGTGTTCCGAATAAAAACCCTCGAGCATCTGGCCCAACAATAATATCTATATCTTTTGCAAGCGATGCCATTTCAACAATTGCATAATTTAAAGCTTTACCATTTGCAAGTAATGGCGAAATATCTTTAAAGCTAATCCCTTTTTTTGGGAAATTATCAACTGTGCGAATATAATTTTCTAAGTTAATTTTCATAACTTTCTTATATTATATTTATAATTTGCTTTTTTTAACAGTTTTTTTTATTTTTTTTGTTAAATAGGTTCAAAATACCGGAAAAACAGGGACAATTATAAATAAAATAAGAACAATAACTTTTGTAACTCTAGTTTTTAGAATTAAGTTAAAATTTTCAATCTCAGGTTGATAAATCAAAATTGTAAAAAGATCGACAATTGGCACAACAACTGCAAATAATAAAATTAATGAAATGCAAATTACAGAAATATAACCAAAAAACAGGAAGTATTTTTGTTTTTCAACAGCAATTTTTTTTGTTTTTCGATTTTTAATACATCCATAAATAGCAGCAGCAATCAGTAAAAAACTAATCAAAGCCGATCAATTGCCAGTAATATCTGCAAATGAATATAAATTATTTAATTTTTGACCATAAGTTCCATATTCTTGATCATCAAAGCCAAAAACACCAATAAGTGTAAAAATAATTAGAGCCAAGACTGAAAAAATAATTAAAAAATAAGTTGAAACAACAGGTTTATTTAAATTTACATATTTTTTTCACCTTTTGAGCAAAAAAAACTCGTTTTTGTGAATTAATTCCTCAAGTGCCCGCGGACCTCACAATGTAAAAACATTGATAATTCCAAGAAGACTAATTCCAATTAGTAAAAAAGTTGTCCCTAAAATTAATTTAATTATAAGTGGATGCCATTTTAATTCATTTTTTGCAATATTAATAAATGACGAAATTGAACCATCGCCAACAATTGAAGTTGCAATTGCAATAAAAAGATATATTATTGTCGTGATTCCAATTCCTAAAAGAATAGCAATTGGCGTTTTTTTAGGTTCTTTCATTTCTGATTGCAAACCAGCGGCAGTAAAAAATCCTTCATATGAAAAAAATATTCCAGCCATTGAAATTAAAACACCAACGCCAGGCAAACTTGAGGAAATTGAAACTCCTTCAGTTTTTATTTTTTCAACACTTGCAAATTCAGGTTGAGAAAGAAGTTTGTTTGAACCACCTTGAAAATATAAAATAAATCCGACAATAACTGTCACAAAAATAGGGATAAATTTTGCAATTAATATAATTTTATTGTGAAATTCAGCGATTTTTGTGTTTAGACTAATTATAAAAAAGTAAATAACAATGGCAATTGAAACAACCAAAACAATAACTCAGTCAAATTTTATATTTCAATCGCTAGATGATTCAAGGCCAAAAGCTGCAATTGCATCTTGCAAAATTTGCATAAAATAAACAGGCAAAACAAAATAAGTAAAGGGTAAATATAAATAAATTATGAAATTTTTTGAAATTTGAAAAAAACTCTCAGAATTAAAGAGTTTATTTCAAATAATGACAGATAAATTTGATTTTTTTGTTGCAGATGAAATTTCAATTAATGCAATTGCCATCGCAACAATTGCAAAACAAGCAAAAACTCAACTTCCAATTGCAAGCCCAAGATTATAACCTGAATTTTCAATAATAGCCTTGGATTTAAAAAAGATTCCCGCACCTATACTTGCGCCAAGGACGATTAAAAGAGCGCCAAAAAAGGTGATTTTCTGAGACTTGTTCTTTCCAAGCGTTCCTGTTGCCATATTTTTCCCTTCTTGAAGTTGGATAATATTATATCATATTTTTCAAAAAGTTCTATAAATTTAAAGGTTTTTTACTCTTGAATCAATGGCAAAAAATATTTTTTCACTAAATTTGTCTTGTCTTCTCCCATAATTGAAAAAGGTGAGTCTATTCCAAATTTATCGTATTTATCTTTTAAATTTTCTGTAAAAAATTGGAAAAATTTGGCATAAGCTAACTGGTTATTTATATAAAGTTTGGGTTCATTTAGAAAAACATAGTCAGAATTCATCGAATAGTGAATTTTAGGGTCAAAAAACTCTTTCAAAAATTGATTAATTTCATTGGCTAATGATTTTAAAGTTAAAAAATTATTTTCTTTAACAGTTTTTAGTTTTTCTTTAAGGGCTTGAATTTCTTGGTCAATTTTTTGAACTAAAGCGGAAAAATCACTCTTTTTAGGTTTATTTTTGTCTTGTTTTTCAGATTTGGTTTTTAAGTTTTCTTTTTGTTCAAAAAGTTCTTTAATTTGCTGACTTATTTTATTTTCTTCCTTTTTTGAGTCATCTGATTTTATAGCAAAATCAATGATTGAAACAATAATATTTCTTGTAAGTTCTTGGCTTAATTTAATAAAATGCAGGTAAAATCTAGCAATATTTATGTGCAAAATTAATTTAATTACCGGGTTTCACTGTCTTTTTTTGGCTATTAGTTTTTCTTCGATAAAAAGATGTTTTTCCTTATTTTTTAAAAATTCATCTAAACTTTTTGATTTATATATGTTTATTTGTTCTTGGTAAAATTCTTTGTCATCTAAATTATTAATATTTAAATCTGTTATATTAATAGTTCCAAAATTTTCATCAAAATATTGGCCATCATCATTTGCGCCAAGATTTAAACTTAAGTCAATATTTTTAATTTTTTCTTTTAAACTAAGAAAAAGAACCTTTTTTTGGCTAAAATCCATGCTACTATAATATGTATTAAAAAATTGAACTAGAATTTCTTCAAGACCAAAATAGTCTTTTTCCTCAATTTGCCCAATTTTTAGCTCTTCAATTTTGCTTTGATCTAAAATTCCGCTAAATTTTGTCCTTGGTTTTTCTTGATTTTTTGGCAATCCTTTCATAATTGTTTCAAAAACAAACGGTTTTAATTTATCTGTGCTACTTTTTATTTTCCCCTTGTTTTGTGAATGGATCGAGTTTATATTAATTTTAAAGCAGCTTACAAATAAAAAAACAGGCAAAATCCAGGTTAATTTGAAAAAAAAGAAAATTTTAATATTTTTTTTGAGTTTATGCATTATAATTTATATTTGCTGTTTTTATCTATATTTTTTTAAAACAGTGAAAAAAGCGATTTTTTTACTTTTTTTGGGAAAAAATCTAAATATAACTGATTTTAATTTGGTTTTTCGTTAAGCAAATTAAAAAAATATTAAAAAAAAACTTTTTTTCTTTTTTTGTGATATAATGTTATATGCTTTTAACTGAACAAACCATTAGTGCTCGAGTGGTGGAATGGTAGACACAAGGGACTTAAAATCCCTTGGGAGTAATCCCGTGCTGGTTCGAGTCCAGTTTCGAGCACCAAAAGCGCCCTTAGCTCAGCAGGTAGAGCAAATGACTTTTAATCATTGGGTCAGAGGTTCAAATCCTCTAGGGCGTACCATTTCAAATTTATTTGTCCAACGTTTTTATAATTTTTCATTAAAAAGGCTTAAAATGTCAAAAAAAATAGCAATTTTAACTTCTGGTGGCGACTCACCAGGAATGAATTCTGCTATAAGTGCTATTGTTAAGTCCGCACTTAATTCAGGATTTGAACCATATTTAATTTTAGAAGGCTACCTTGGAATTTTAAATAAAAATATTATATTAGCCTCTGAATTTCCGTATAACGGTATCTCTAGTTTTGGTGGCACAGCAATTGGTTCTACCCGTTTTCCGGAATTTAAAGACGAAGAAATTCAAAAAAAAGCCGCAAAAATCTTAACAGATATGGGTATTTCTTCTTTAATTGTTATTGGTGGAGATGGAACTTACAAAGGTGGTTATAAACTTCATTTGCAAGGAATCAAAGTAATTGCTCTACCAGGAACAATCGATAATGATATTCAATTTACTGATTATACAATTGGATTTGATTCAGCTTTAAATACAATTGTAGAAAGTGTTGACAAATTAAGAGATACTGCTAATTCCCATCGACGTTGTTTTGTTGTTGAAGTTATGGGGCGTCATTGTCCAGATTTAGCTTTGTATTCAGCAATTGCAACTGGAAGTGAACTTGTTATTACTAACACAAATCGTCTAAGTGCAGAAGAAGCATCAAAAATTGTTCTCGAGCAATTTAAAAAAGGTAAGCCGAGCGTTATTATTACAGTTTTAGAGTATGTTTTACCAAATTTAAAAGAATTTGCTACTCAAATTGAAAAATTAACTAATATAACAACAAGAGCTTTTGAAGTTGGGCATATTCAAAGAGGCGGAAGACCTTCGGCATTTGACCGAATATTAGCAACTAAGATGGCAATTAAAGCAATTGAGTTAATTGATGAAGGTAAATCAGGACTTGCAATTGGTTATTTAAATGGAAAAATTCAAGCTCACGATATAACCAAAGTAGTTTCGACCTCAGTTGAAAGAACAGGCGAATTAGCTCAAAAAATTAACAAAATTAACCAAAATTAATTTAGAAAAGGTATAAAGTGCGTAAAATTAGAAAACTTCAAATGCAAAAAAGGCGAGAAGCACGAAGACTTAAAACTTCTAAAGCCGCTAAAAAATTAAATGCAAAATTACAACTTTTAGTCGAAAAAAGTTTGGAATAATTTAAAAATAGTTAAATAAAAAAGGTGAAAATCACCTTTTTTATTTAAGAATTTGAACTGAAAAACTAAAAATTAACTATTTTTTTAGGAAATCAATAAAAATTCTGTTGAAATATTCAGGATTTTCTGTATAAATCAAGTGACCAGTTTTTGGTATGATTTCGGTTTGGACGTGTGGAATTAGACTTTCAAAATATGACTTAGTTTCTTGTTGTAGAACAATTCCATCTTTTTCACCTAAAACAAGAAGAGTTGGACATTTTATTGATTTAATTCCGTCCTCAATTTGATCCATCATATTATTTTTTAGTAAATTTTTACTGAGAGTTACAATATAGTAATTATTAAAATATTCGTAATTAAAGGTGGCTTTTGCTCATTCTAAATATTTAGGATCTTTATATTTTTCTTTATCATATTCATAAATAGGCAAAAATTCTAGCATTTCTTCAGGTGTTTTTGGGAAGAATTTTTCGTAAAATAAATCTTTTAGTGGCAAATTAGCTTTATTCATAGGGCCAATGAAAACCATTTTTGAAATTAATTCAGGAATTCTTTTATAAACTAAAGCACCATATCCGCCTCCCATTGAGTGGCCAACTAAAACAACGTTTTTAATATTTAATTTTTTAATAAATTCAACTGTCAAATCTGCATAATAATCGACATAAAGTTGTTCGTCTTTTGCGGGAGTTAAATTATTTCCTGGAAGTGTGTGGGCATAAAAATTTACGCCAATTTCTTTGCTAATTGAGTCAATTACACCGCCAAAAATTTTATGACTTGAGTTAAAACCGTGACAAAAAACAATATTAATTTTGTTGTATGGACTTTGATTCATTATAAAAGGGTATGGTCAAATTGAATTAGACATTTTCTGTTCTCCTTTATGATTTTTCATGTATTAAAATGTGCTTTTAAAATATTTTTTTGTATATTTAAAAATAATTATAAAGTAAAAAAATTTTTTTGATTTTTTTATTTCAAAAAAAATAAAAAGTGATACAATATTAGTGCCACTAAAATAATAACCTTGTAACCTGGTCAGGATAGAAATATAGCAGCCATATCGAGAAGTATTGTGTTTAGTGGTCTTTTTAATCTTTGAAAAGGTAAAAAAAACACTATGTCTTCTCGGCAATCTAATAAATCAAGCAACGGACATTGTTCTTGTTCTAATCAGAAAAACCATAATTTAGCTAAATGTTTAAAAAATCAACTTGTTTTACGTGCAGAACGTGAAATTTTTAATCATAATCAAAGCAAAATAAACCTGAAAAATTTCTGGAAAAGACGAACCCTTTCAATCACAATGATGGCTATTTCGGCATTATTTTTTACATTAGGGGTTATTTTTTTCTTAGGAGTTGCAAAAACTGTCCCAACAGGTGTTTCAGCAATTCCAGCACTTACTATAATAATAATTAATTCTCAATATGAAGTAAGTATTGGCTGAAGTTTTGCAATAATTTACTTTGTTATTAATATTCCTTTAATAATTTTTATTCTAGTTAAAGTCTCGAATAAAAGTTTTAGCTATCTTACTTTCATTTGACTTTTTTTTCAAATTGTTTGAAACCAGGTTTTTTCTCTTGATACCCCAATAAGAACATTTTTAATTAACAATATTTTAATTCCAAACCAACAAGGTTCCTGGACTATTTTCTATTATACAATTATTGGTGCCATTTTGTCTGGTTGATCTATCGGAATGGCTTGAAAATTCGGTGGTTCTTGTGGAGGAACTGATTATATAACTTATTATATTGCGCTAAAATATCGCAAACCTATTGGCAAAATAATGTTTAGTATTTCGATATTTTTTGGGCTTTTTTCAATTGTTATCCTTTATTTTTTTGAACCTTCACAAGTTGATGGTCAACTTTTGGGTCAAAAATTAGCGGCTGTTTTTATTTATTTAATTGTAAGTTCGTCAATTGTCAGCCGAATTTATCCAAAATACGGAAAAATTCTTTTAAAAATTTATACTAATCACCCAGAAAAAATTGTTGAACATCTTAAATCAATAAAATACTGGCACTCATATAATATTTGAGAAGGTGTTTCTGGATACACCGGCCAAAAACAATGAAGAGTTGAAACAATTATTTACATAATTGAAAAAAACGCAATTTTAGAAGAAATTGCAAAAGCAAACGTTAGTTTTTGGTATTCAGCAACTAAAATCTTACAAACAACAGATCGCTTTGATGCAACAAAAATTAATTAAATTTTCACTTTTTAATTAATTTTTTGCTTTTTTAGTTGAGTATTTTTACACTAGTTTTAAATTCAGCAAAGATTTTTTGATAGTCTAATTAAGACTGTTAAAAAATCTTTGCTTTTTATTTTTATCCTTAAATTAAAAACTGAAATTTTTTTAAATTTTTGCTGAGTTTGACAGTTTGAGGCAAAAATTCACTTTTTAGTGAATATAAACATGCAAAAATACCGGTAAATCCGGGTTTTTTGGCTAAAATCTTAATTTTTATATTTTAAGATTAACTTGTTGCAAAAAAAAAAAAAAAAGTTTGGTTTAAAATAAAATTATGTTATAATTAGTCTCACTAAGAATAAATTAATAAATTTTGATATTGAATTAGGGGGGGATTAGTTATGTTTTTTGTCTAATAAAATTAGATAGTGCGAATTATCCATTATGTTTTTAAATATAATGGAATGCCTTAAATTTACCCGTTTAGAAATCTTAAAATTTAGGGCTTTTGGTTATTGTTCTTTCAAAACTTCATATGTTTTTTTAGGCTCGATGCAAGTAAAAACGAGTTTTCTTTTTACATTGAGTTTAAATAGTAGTTGTATTTTTTTATGATTTTAGTTATTTAGTCCATAAATTGACTTTTGCCAGTGTTTTGACTAAAAAAGGTAATTTAAATATTTTGTAATTTTGCTTTTTAAGTTAAAAAAGTGCCTAAAAACCAGACACTTTTTTAAGATTACCTCATCAAACTGGGAAACACGGGAAATACTGAAATTTTTTTAAATTTTTTAAACAAAATGTTCCAGTTTGATATTTTTTTAAATTTTTACTATATAATTTTAAGCAGAGTTATTAACTCTGTACACATTTTTAAAATTTAGGAACTAAATTATATGAATGATAATTTTATTTTAAAATTTGCTTCAAAAAACATAAAAGAAAAAAAATTAACTTTCAGTACCGGCCTAATTCTGTGAGCGTTAATTGTTTTTGCTTATATGATTTTTGTCATAAATTGAGGATTTGCATCAGCTGGACTCAACGGAAAAGCTGGTGTAAGTGGATATTTAGGACATTTTTTTCCAGATGCTAGTGCTGCGCCTGGAACTGTGGTTAATCAAGCAGTTAACTGAGGAATTACAATCGGTCGTGGAATTGGATCGATTCTAGTTGGTTGATTTATTGTAAAAATTTCGCATAAATATACTGTAGTATTGTCGCTCGTTTTAATGCTTTTTGGAATAGCAGCGCCTTATTCACCAACTTATGCAGGGTTTATAATTTTAAGAACTATTTTTGCAATTGGTGGAACAATGCAAATTGTTTTAATTCAACCAGTTGTTTCAAATTACTTAAATCCACGTCAAAAAGCGGTAATTTCACAGTTTTCACCGTTTTTTTACCCAATTGGAACAATAATTACACTTATTCCTTTTATATTGAATGATGTAATTCAAGCTTCTGTTCGTTCACATTGACAAACAATTTTCCTAGTAATTGGACTTTTAACACTTATTCCTTTAATTGGTTACATAATTTTAGGAGCAAAATTTGACCTGTATCCTTCAGCTTTAGCAAATCAAGCTAAACAAGAAAAGCTAACTTTAACAAGCTTTTTTAAACAAAAAGATACTTGATATTGAACAATTGTTTATGGTTCATGACTTATTGCGGTTGTTTTCCCCTTTACATTTTCTAAGCCAATTTTTGCTCGTCTAATTGGTGATAGTGCCAATACTTTTAACCAAAAAATCTCAGTTTTCCTAATTGTTTTCTTATCAGGAATGTTTGTTGGTCCATTTACAGTCGGATTGTTTTCAAAATATAAACTTCAAAGACGTAAATATATAACAACAGTTATTTCCCTTGGTGTTCTTTTTTATGTTCTTGCTACCGTTGTTTTTGTTACAAAAGTAGGAAAAGACCCTCTAAGTGCAGAAACTTACAAAGATGGTTGAACTTGATTATTTTTAATTTTAGGTCTTTTTATGGGAATTTGTCTCTGAGGTATTCAAGGTGTAATTCTTAATTTACCTCACGAATATCCAGGCGCAAATCCTAAAAGAGTCGGATTCCAATTTGGTCTTATTTGAGGACTAGGGTATGCTGCCTTTACAGTAGCAACAATAATAACTTCATTAATTAATACGCCTCCAGGGGTAGATCTAAAAACAGCAGTTAGTGCCGAAAATGTTGATGGATATGCCTTAGGTGCTTATATTGTAATTATTGGATTTTCACTTGCTTCTGCAATCGGTCTTGCCTTTATAAAAGAACCTCATCCAAACTATAAGAAACTTTTAAAAATCCGTAAACTCTCAGATATTGAACGTATTTAATATTAAAAAAAATTTCATTTTTTTCAATTAATTTGTAAAAAACAAGCAAAAGTATATTTTTGCTTGTTTTTTATTCAAAAATGTATTAAAATATTAGACATAACATTGATATTTAATATTTTTGTTATAACCATTATTAAAAAACTAGGAGATACAATATGAAGCCAATCAAAATCGCTCTAATCGGCGCAGGAAATGTTGGAAATTCATTTCTTTATGCAGCAATGAATCAAGGTCTTGCATCTGAATACGGAATTATCGATATAAACCCTGATTTTGCAGAAGGAAATGCATTTGATTTTGAGGATGCCTCCGCTTCACTTTTGCGTCCTTTTTCAGTTCGCCGTTATGAGTATAGCGACCTAAAAGATGCAGATTTTATTTTAATTACAGCGGGAAGACCTCAAAAACCAGGTGAAACTCGACTTCAGTTAGTTGCAGATAATATTCGAATTATCCGTGATATTGCTTTTAAAGTAAAAGAAAGTGGCTTTAGCGGGATTACTGTTATTGCCTCAAACCCTGTTGATGTTATTACTCGTGCTTACCGTGATGCTTCAGGATTTTCTGACCAAAAAGTTATTGGAACAGGAACAATTCTTGATACTGCAAGACTTCAATTTGAAATTGCAAAAAGATTAAAAATTGCCCCAAATTCAGTTCAGGCTTACGTAATGGGTGAGCATGGTGATTCATCTTTTGTTGCATATTCTAACATTAAAATTGCAGGTGAATGCTTCTGTCATTTTTCAGAGCTAACCGGAATTAACAGCTCAAATTACGAAAAAGAGCTTGAATATCCAGTTTCACGTCGCGCTTATGAAATAATTAACAGAAAAAGAGCAACATTTTACGGAATTGGTGCTGCATTAGCGCGAATTGTAAGCAACATTATCAACGACACAAAGAATATTCTAATTGTCGGCGCGAATTTACGTGGTCAGTACGGCTTTGATGGCGTAAATATTGGAGTTCCAGCGGTCCTTGGTGCAAATGGTATTGAAAAAATCATTGAAATTACACTCAATGATAAAGAAAAAGAAAAATTCGCAAAATCAGTCGAAATTGTCGATACTATTTACAAAGACGCTATGAAAAATCTTTAGTTTTCAAAGTCACACACTTAAAATTTAAAGAAAAGCACTCCAAATCGGGGTGCTTTTCTTTAAATTCTTTTTAATCCCGAGTTTGACAGTTTGAGGCAAAAATTCACTTTTTAGTGAATATAAACATGCAAAAATACCGGTAAATCCGGGTTTTTTGGCTAAAATCTTAATTTTTATATTTTAAGATTAACTTGTTGCAAAAAAAAAAAAAAGTTTGGTTTAAAATAAAATTATGTTATAATTAGTCTCACTAAGAATAAATTAATAAATTTTGATATTGAATTAGGGGGGGATTAGTTATGTTTTTTGTCTAATAAAATTAGATAGTGCGAATTATCCATTATGTTTTTAAATATAATGGAATGCCTTAAATTTACCCGTTTAGAAATCTTAAAATTTAGGGCTTTTGGTTATTGTTCTTTCAAAACTTCATATGTTTTTTTAGGCTCGATGCAAGTAAAAACGAGTTTTCTTTTTACATTGAGTTTAAATAGTAGTTGTATTTTTTTATGATTTTAGTTATTTAGTCCATAAATTGACTTTTGCCAGTGTTTTGACTAAAAAAGGTAATTTAAATATTTTGTAATTTTGCTTTTTAAGTTAAAAAAGTGCCTAAAAACCAGACACTTTTTTAAGATTACCTCATCAAACTGGGAAACACGGGAAATACTGAAATTTTTTTAAATTTTTTAAACAAAATGTTCCAGTTTGATATTTTTTTAAATTTTTACTATATAATTTTAAGCAGAGTTATTAACTCTGTACACATTTTTAAAATTTAGGAACTAAATTATATGAATGATAATTTTATTTTAAAATTTGCTTCAAAAAACATAAAAGAAAAAAAATTAACTTTCAGTACCGGCCTAATTCTGTGAGCGTTAATTGTTTTTGCTTATATGATTTTTGTCATAAATTGAGGATTTGCATCAGCTGGACTCAACGGAAAAGCTGGTGTAAGTGGATATTTAGGACATTTTTTTCCAGATGCTAGTGCTGCGCCTGGAACTGTGGTTAATCAAGCAGTTAACTGAGGAATTACAATCGGTCGTGGAATTGGATCGATTCTAGTTGGTTGATTTATTGTAAAAATTTCGCATAAATATACTGTAGTATTGTCGCTCGTTTTAATGCTTTTTGGAATAGCAGCGCCTTATTCACCAACTTATGCAGGGTTTATAATTTTAAGAACTATTTTTGCAATTGGTGGAACAATGCAAATTGTTTTAATTCAACCAGTTGTTTCAAATTACTTAAATCCACGTCAAAAAGCGGTAATTTCACAGTTTTCACCGTTTTTTTACCCAATTGGAACAATAATTACACTTATTCCTTTTATATTGAATGATGTAATTCAAGCTTCTGTTCGTTCACATTGACAAACAATTTTCCTAGTAATTGGACTTTTAACACTTATTCCTTTAATTGGTTACATAATTTTAGGAGCAAAATTTGACCTGTATCCTTCAGCTTTAGCAAATCAAGCTAAACAAGAAAAGCTAACTTTAACAAGCTTTTTTAAACAAAAAGATACTTGATATTGAACAATTGTTTATGGTTCATGACTTATTGCGGTTGTTTTCCCCTTTACATTTTCTAAGCCAATTTTTGCTCGTCTAATTGGTGATAGTGCCAATACTTTTAACCAAAAAATCTCAGTTTTCCTAATTGTTTTCTTATCAGGAATGTTTGTTGGTGCATTTACAGTCGGATTGTTTTCAAAATATAAACTTCAAAGACGTAAATATATAACAACAGTTATTTCCCTTGGTGTTCTTTTTTATGTTCTTGCTACCGTTGTTTTTGTTACAAAAGTAGGAAAAGACCCTCTAAGTGCAGAAACTTACAAAGATGGTTGAACTTGATTATTTTTAATTTTAGGTCTTTTTATGGGAATTTGTCTCTGAGGTATTCAAGGTGTAATTCTTAATTTACCTCACGAATATCCAGGCGCAAATCCTAAAAGAGTCGGATTCCAATTTGGTCTTATTTGAGGACTAGGGTATGCTGCCTTTACAGTAGCAACAATAATAACTTCATTAATTAATACGCCTCCAGGGGTAGATCTAAAAACAGCAGTTAGTGCCGAAAATGTTGATGGATATGCCTTAGGTGCTTATATTGTAATTATTGGATTTTCACTTGCTTCTGCAATCGGTCTTGCCTTTATAAAAGAACCTCATCCAAACTATAAGAAACTTTTAAAAATCCGTAAACTCTCAGATATTGAACGTATTTAATATTAAAAAAAATTTCATTTTTTTCAATTAATTTGTAAAAAACAAGCAAAAGTATATTTTTGCTTGTTTTTTATTCAAAAATGTATTAAAATATTAGACATAACATTGATATTTAATATTTTTGTTATAACCATTATTAAAAAACTAGGAGATACAATATGAAGCCAATCAAAATCGCTCTAATCGGCGCAGGAAATGTTGGAAATTCATTTCTTTATGCAGCAATGAATCAAGGTCTTGCATCTGAATACGGAATTATCGATATAAACCCTGATTTTGCAGAAGGAAATGCATTTGATTTTGAGGATGCCTCCGCTTCACTTTTGCGTCCTTTTTCAGTTCGCCGTTATGAGTATAGCGACCTAAAAGATGCAGATTTTATTTTAATTACAGCGGGAAGACCTCAAAAACCAGGTGAAACTCGACTTCAGTTAGTTGCAGATAATATTCGAATTATCCGTGATATTGCTTTTAAAGTAAAAGAAAGTGGCTTTAGCGGGATTACTGTTATTGCCTCAAACCCTGTTGATGTTATTACTCGTGCTTACCGTGATGCTTCAGGATTTTCTGACCAAAAAGTTATTGGAACAGGAACAATTCTTGATACTGCAAGACTTCAATTTGAAATTGCAAAAAGATTAAAAATTGCCCCAAATTCAGTTCAGGCTTACGTAATGGGTGAGCATGGTGATTCATCTTTTGTTGCATATTCTAACATTAAAATTGCAGGTGAATGCTTCTGTCATTTTTCAGAGCTAACCGGAATTAACAGCTCAAATTACGAAAAAGAGCTTGAATATCCAGTTTCACGTCGCGCTTATGAAATAATTAACAGAAAAAGAGCAACATTTTACGGAATTGGTGCTGCATTAGCGCGAATTGTAAGCAACATTATCAACGACACAAAGAATATTCTAATTGTCGGCGCGAATTTACGTGGTCAGTACGGCTTTGATGGCGTAAATATTGGAGTTCCAGCGGTCCTTGGTGCAAATGGTATTGAAAAAATCATTGAAATTACACTCAATGATAAAGAAAAAGAAAAATTCGCAAAATCAGTCGAAATTGTCGATACTATTTACAAAGACGCTATGAAAAATCTTTAGTTTTCAAAGTCACACACTTAAAATTTAAAGAAAAGCACTCCAAATCGGGGTGCTTTTCTTTAAATTCTTTTTAATCCCGAGTTTGGCAGATTGATGGCAAAAATTTAGTTTTTAGTGAATATAAATATGCAAAAATATCTGTAAATCCGGGTTTTTGAAGCTAAAACATTAATTTTTATAGTTTTGAAATTAGCCGTTTGTAAAAAAAAAAAAAAAAATGCTTGGCCTAAAATAAAATTATGTTATAATAACACTCACTAAGAATAAATTAATAAATTTTGAGATTAGAATTAAGGGGGAATTAGTTATGTTTTTTGCTTAATAAGCTCAGATAGTGAGAATTTTCCGTTATATTTTTAAATATGATGGTATGCCTTAAATTTACCCGTTTAGAAATCTTTAAATTTAGGGCTTTTGGTTATTGTTCTTTCAAAACTTCATATATTTTTTTAGGCTCAATTTAAATAAAAATGAGTTTTCTATTTGCATTGAGTTTAAATAGTAGTTGTATTTTTTTGTGAATTTTGTCAGTGTTTTAAACTAAAAAAGTAGTTTAAAAATTTCGTAATTTTGCTTTTTAAGTTAGAATTTTAGCTTTTTTAGTTTGTTTTATTTGATTAGTAAGTAGATTTTTCTTTTGTGAGTGTTATATTTAAAATTCAGTGTTTTTGCCTTGATAGTTATTTTTCTTGAGTTTCCGAGTTTGATGGCAAAAATTAAGACAAAGGGTTGAATTTAACAGTTCAAATTTAAAGAAAAGCACTCCAAATCAGAGTGCTTTTCTTTAAATTATTTATAATTAAATTAATAATAATGAGGGTATACTATATTTGGTGGCTCATATCGGACTCGAACCGATACGCATTGCTGCAGCAGGTTTTGAGTCTGCCGTGTCTACCATTCCACCAATGAGCCGTAAAAAGTTTTTAAAATTTATTGTTTTAAAGATAATTATAATATAATTATATCAATCATGGCAAAAAAACAAAATAAATCTTTGAAAAAAATACTAATTAAAATTCTCCCGCTAGTTGGAATTTCAACTACATTTTTTATCGCTTCTTGCACACCGCTTGGTGCGGTCAATGGAATTCTCAAGCGAACACTCGAAATTGGCCAATCAAACCCTTGAGATCAAGAACTGAATCTAAAGAACCCTTTAGATTCAATAATTTCAGGTAAAGTTGCTTTAGGTAGCAGACTTAAGGCATCTGATTTTTTAAAACAGTATTCAACCTTAGATTTAGATGATAATTTGAATGGAATAACTCACCGCATGTTAAATAGGAGAAGTTCATTTTTAGATTCAGCAATTCTTTGAACTTTTATCCCAGGTGTTGATAATTTTGACTTAAATGCAAAATTTGACTTAAAAATTACCCCAGTTACAAATTCTGCTAATGATTTTTACGGTTCAATTAAAGTTAAGGTTGACTCTTATAATAAAGACACACAAACTTTGGTTCAATCAAAAGAGTTTGTTGTTAACGGCTTTGAAACTGATCAAACCGGAATTTATGCTTATAAAGAAAGAATTCAAACCGCTTTTGAAAAAATAGATACTTTAGAATTAAAAAATCAGGAAACTTTTGATATTGACTCATTAAAATCTGACTCAGATATTTGGGAATATATAAATTTACCATCAAATTTTGAAAAAATTGACATAACTAAGCTTAGAAATTCAGATCAATTTGATGTTCCAAGTCAACAACAAGGAGTCCCAAACATTCAAGATATTGCCAAAAATCCTTACCGTTTAAAGGTTAAAAATTTTTATTATTTAAAAGCAACAATTTTAAAAGACTCATATGATTCCCAAACTGGCAATGTCGATGTTGTTCTGTCAATTTATCATGATTCATACCATAATTTTGTTTCAAAAATTGTAAAACTCAATATTAAGCCAAGACAAAATCTAAAAAAATTAATTGAAATTAAAAGTTTTAAACTTAAAGATGAGTATTCTAACTTTTTGCCATCTTTTTTAATAAATTCCTCTGAAAATTCAGGTGAGGAATTATCTAAATATATCGATTTTGGTGATTTAAATCACACAATGTATCACATCAAAAAAGTTCCCTCACTTTCAAATGATCAAAATGGTGATTTTTACCTAATTTTAAGTCCAAAAGAAAACGACTTAACTTCAGGTCCAACAAGTCCTGGTCAAATTATTAAAGTTGAAGGGTTTAACTCATATGATAAGATATTTGCATCAAGCGAATTTACAAGTCAAATCAATTTTAACTTTATTGATTCTTGATATAAATTACCTACTACAGCAAATATTTCAGAAAAACTAAAAAATATTTCACAAAGTTTAAACTCTTCAAGTGATGCACTTTTATGGCCACTTTTTGGTCAAGCAGTCAAAAAAACACTATCAGAACCGACACTTTTTAAAAATACTGCAGAATTAAGTAATTTTGAAAAATTAAATTATAGTTATGGTAGATTAGCTGATTTTAAAATTGATGAGTCAGGAGTTTCATTTCACTTTGGTAATTCAGTTGAAGACTTTTACAAAATTAACGTAAAGTTTACCAACACTAATGAAAGTAAAAATATTATTGAAGATTTTGGTGCAAAAGTTCTTGGAAAAAATATAATTAATGACTCATTGCGTTCAAGATCAATGGTAATTCAGTTACGTTCAAATGCTTTTGACCCAAGAACTAATTCAAATACAACCCGAATTACCTCAGGAACAGCTTGAGTTTTTGATCGAAAATTAAAACCTGATCCTCAAAATTCAGGAAAATTTTTACCTACTAACACTTATTATCTTGCCACAAATTTGCATGTTGTTTCAGATTTAATTAACAAACCGGATCAAATTTATTCATTTTCTTATTTACTTGATGGAAATTTGCAAAAGTTAGATGACATTAGTTTTGATGATACTAATTTATTCCGTCGTTTTGATCGAATTTCAAAAACTGAAGGAAACAGAGATTTTTTACCCCCTGAAGGATTTCAGTATATAAACTCTGAGTCAAAAAAATTCTGAAATAATTTAAAAATTAATCCAATTGGCCTAGATATGCCCGACAGAGGAAAATTTCGTGATATCGCAATAATTGAAGTAACTTTTCCTGATGATGAACAGATAAAAAATCCATTTAATATTGGCATTCCCTTTTTAGATTTTTTAGGTGATGGTGAGGATTCATACATAAAAAATATTCCCGATGCTGTTCGACATTACAATGAAGCTCCACTTGATGTTTTAGTAACAAATAAATTTCTCCCTACTTTTACAAAAGGAAGCCAACTTAAGACCTCAAAAATTGAATCAGCTTTACCATTGCATGCTTATTTAGGTGGTTTTTTAGGTGGATTTGACTGAATTACTGACGATAAAAATTCATTTGTTACAGTCGATGAACTAAAAAAAGACAATCAGTTCAAACAAGATAATTCACTTAAACCTTTTCAAGGGGCAACTTCAATTTCACTTCCTGGACTTCGTGGCGGGCGCGGAATGTCTGGTTCGCTCGTTGTAAATGAATATAACCAAGTTATCGGTATTTTTTGGGGTGGATATTTCCCGCAGACAACTCCAGGGAGAAGTCAACTTGTTAAAGGAATTGGTCAATTTGACCCAATTGGTGTAAAAGTTGACAACAATCCAACAGTTTTAGCCAAATGACTTGCTCAAACAAAAGATATTCAAACTGATTTGGACAGAACTTCTGAAAAAGTCTTTTCCCTTGAGGATCCAGCCCAAATTGAAAGACTAGCTCACTCAGCACGTTGGCTTAAATTTTCTAACAATCAAAATCCTCAAGCAACCGCCGATGTTTAACTTTTATTTTTAAAATTTATAAAAAAATTTAAAATTTTAAAAATAAAAACGTAGGTGGACTAACAATGGAAAAAAAATTTTTAGACTCTTTAGAAAAAATTCACAAAAAATATCAAGACTTAAGTCAGCTTTTACTAACTGATGAAGTAATTAATAATCAAAAAAAATATTTAGAAATAGCAAAAGAAATTTCTTCAATTGAAGAAATTTCTTTGACATTTGATTTGCTTTTAAAAAATCAGCAAACACTTGAAGATGCAAAAATACTTCTTAGTCAAGAAAAAGACCCTGAATTACAACAGTTAGCAAAATCAGAAATTGCAACTGCCAACAAAAATATCGAAGCACTTGAGGAAAAACTCTTAATTTTAATGCTTCCAAAAGATGAAAATGACGATAAAGATGTAATTGTTGAAATCCGCGGAGCTGCTGGGGGTGATGAGGCTAATATTTTTGTTGGCGATCTTTTTCGAATGTACCAAAAATGAGCTGATTCCCAAAGGGCAAGAGTTAAAGTTCTTAGCTCATCACTTGCACTTGCTGGCGGTTTTTCACAGATTTTTTTCCAAATTTCTGGTCAAAATATATACTCAAAACTTAAATTTGAATCAGGTGTCCACCGTGTTCAACGAGTTCCTGAAACTGAAACAATGGGCAGAATTCACACCTCAACTGCCACAGTTACCGTGATGCCAAAAATTGATAGCAAAATTGAAGTCGAAATTAACCCTTCAGATCTTAAAATTGATACTTATCGCTCTTCAGGGGCAGGCGGTCAGTCTGTAAATACCACCGATTCGGCTGTTAGAATTACCCATATTCCTACCGGAATTGTTGTAACTTCTCAAGATGAAAGATCCCAAATTGGTAACAAAGAAATAGCCATGGGAATTCTAAGGTCAAAAATTTATAACTTGGAAGTTCAAAAAAGACTTGAAACACAAGCTAATTTTCGTAAACTCGCCGGATCAGGGGCTCGTTCTGAAAAAATTAGAACTTATAACTATCCTCAAGACAGGATCACCGACCACCGAATAGCATTTTCTTGTTCTTTAAAACCGGTCATCCAAGGAAGTCTAAATCCAATAATTGAAGCCTTATTATCTCAAGAAAGAGCTGAATTAATCTTGCAAAGCTATGGAGATAAATAGTAGAAAATTGGAACTTTTAAAGGAAAAACAACGCTATAATTTGCCCTTAGAAGTTTCCAAACTTGAACTTTTAAAGTTAGAAATGAACTATCCAGTCCAAAAAATCATCGGATTTATCGAAATGGAAAATGTTCGAATTTTTCTGGATCAAAAAGTTTTTATTCCCCGTTATGAAACACAAGAATTACTGCAAAAAGTAAAAAAAGTCATAAAAAAAGACAGTTTTGTTCTTGATTTGTGTTGTGGTTCAGGATTTATTGGCCTTGCTCTTGCCAAATTTAGTGGCGCAAAAATCACTTTGGTTGATATTAGCGATGAGGCAATTTTGCAAACAAAACTAAACGCAAAATACAACAATTTAGACGTAAGTGTTGTAAAATCCGACCTTTTTAGTAATATTATTGGCCAAAAATTTGATATTATTGTCTCAAATCCTCCCTATCTTAAAAGACAAAAACTTGATGAGTCAGTTATTAATTTTGAACCTGAAGGTGCATTATTTTCTGAACCGGAGCCTTTTTCATTTTATCAAAAAATAATGTGCCAAATCGATAATTTTCTTAATGATAAAGGTTGAATTTTTTTTGAAATTGACAAAGATAGTGTCAATTTTTTCAAAAAAAATTTCCCTGAGTTCAAAATTGAAAACGATATAAATCAAAAACCAAGATTTGCCTATTGGCAAAAAAACTCAAATTATCCTATAAATTTATAGCATAATTTGAGTTTTGCAATTAAAAATTGAAAGGAAAAAATGAAAATTAGAACACGCTATGCCCCTTCGCCAACCGGATTTTTGCACATTGGTGGATCTCGGACTGCGCTTATTAATTATCTTTTTGCAAAACATCACGGTGGTGATTTTATTTTACGAATCGAAGACACTGACACCCAAAGAAATATCAAAGACGGTGAGCGCTCTCAAATTGAAAATTTAGAATGACTTGGAATTTTACCAGACGAAAAACCTGGCACAATTTCAGAATATGGTCCATATCGTCAGTCAGAAAAAATTGACCGCTATCAAAAATTAGCCCAAGAACTGGTTCAAAAAGGCTTTGCCTATTATGCCTTTGACAATGCCAGCGAACTTGAAGAGCAAAAAAAAGAGCAAGAAAAACAAGGTATTTTTAGTTTTCGCTATGACAGAAACTGACTTAAAATTTCTGAACAAGAGAAGCAAAAACGTATAGAAAATAACGAGTTTGTTATCAGATTTGCCGTTGATAAAAACAAAAATTATTGCTGAAATGATTTAGTTCGAGGAAAAATTTGCTTTGAAGGTTCGGCTATTAGTGATTGAGTTATTATAAAATCTGACGGGTTTCCAACATATAATTTTGCTGTTGTTGTTGATGATTATGATATGAAAATCACTCATATTTTCCGCGGAGAAGAGCATATTTCCAACACTCCAAAACAAATTGCGCTTTATGAGGCCTTTTCATTTGAACAACCAGAATTTGGTCACCTTACAATAATTACTGATAAAAATGGTAAAAAACTGTCAAAAAGAGACTCATCACTTTTCCAATTTATTGAGGACTATAAAAATCAAGGTTATCATAGTCATGCTGTTTTTAATTTTTTAGCACTTTTAGGTTGAACTAGCGCTGATTCTCGCGAATTTTTTGAGCACGAAGAATTAATCAAAGCATTTGATTTTAAGAGACTTTCAAAAGCACCTTCATATTTTGACACAGAAAAATTAAACTGGTTTTCAAAATCTTACATTTCAAAAATGGAAACAGACCAAATTTTACCGCATTTAAATCTTGAAACAAACTCTGAATGAAATCGCTTTTTTGTTGAAACATTTCAAAAAAGTGCTGTAAAATACAGCGACTTTTTTGAAAATCTAGATTTTTTCACAAAACCTCAAGACTTAATGAGTCAAAAAATAATCAATTTACTGGACCAATCAAATCAGCAACCAATTCAACTTTTTGCACAAAAAATTGACTATAATGACTGACAATTTTCAAAAATTGAAAATTTAATTAAGGAAATTGGCCAAACCTTAAAAATAAAAGGTAAAAATTTATTGTTGCCTTTACGACTGGCAACAACATGAGCTGAATCTGGCCCTGAATTAGCAAGGGCAATTTGACTTTTAGGTCCGCAAATAATTCAAAAAAGGCTTAAAAAATGAAAGTAAGATTTTCTCTTAGAACTATTATTGACGACCAAGACAAAAAAATGGTCGAATTTATCAACACAATTTACATTTCAAAGCAAATCATTAATAACACCGAAACTGATGTTTATGAAACACAAAATCCTGAAAATAACATGATGATAAGATTTGAAATTTTTGACAAAAATTTAACAGTATTTTCTGGCGAAAACACTTTATTTTTTGAATTAAATAACTATGTTGAAAATATGTTTATTACTAATGGAATGGAACTTATAGTCAATACTCTTTTAACAAAATTAGAAATAAATTCAGAATTTATTAAGATTGAATATGATCTTTTTCTCAAAAATAACGGCCCAGAAGATTCAAAAATTTCAACATATCTTACCACTTTGGAGTTTATAAATGATTAACATTGTGCTATTTCAGCCCGAAATAGGCCCAAATACAGGCAATATTATCCGTTCTTGCTTTGTTTTAAATATGAAATTGCATATAATAAAGCCTATTGCATTTGATCTAGATCCAAAACACTTAAAACGGCCGGCTGCTGGAATTCTTTTGTCAGAAATTCAACATGAAATTCACAGTGACTGGCAAAATTTTGAAAAAAAATATAGCACAAAAAATCTTTATTTTATAACCCGTTATGGCCAAAAAGTTTATTCGCAAATAGATTTTAAAACCGAATTTAACAATAATAATAGCGAGATTTTCCTCATTTTTGGCAGGGAATCAACCGGAATTCCAATTGAAATTCTAAAATCAAACAAGGAAAAATGCTTGCGAATTCCAATGTCACCTCATGCTAGATCGCTTAACTTGGCAAATTCTGTTGTTATTGTGGCATACGAAATTTATCGCCAACTTGATTTTAGCGGACTGTCTTGTTTTGAGGTTCAAAAAGGTAAAAATTATCTTGACTAATTGCTTTTCTTATTTCTTTTAAAAAAATTCTAAACCTTTTATCAAAAGTTTAGAATTTATTTGCATTTTATTATTTTTTACCGAGTTTGGCAGTTTGATGGCAAAAATTCACTTTTTATTGAATAAGAATATGTAAAAAGACCCGGATTTACGGGTATTTTTTGACCTAAAATCTTAATTTTCCCGAGTTTCCCAGTTTCATAAGGTAATTTTAAAAAAGCATCTGGTTTTAGGCAGTTTTTTAAGTTTTTTGGTAAAAGTTACTTACAATTTTTTTTAGCGATTTATTAAGATATCAAAGTAAAAATCATACCTATTTCAAATATTCGGGTCACTAGGAACACCATCTCGATTTTTAAATGTTATTTGCTGATCTAAAGTGTTAAATTCAACCCTTTGCCTTAATTTTTGCAACATCGTTACTAAACCAACCTCAGTTAATTGATTGTTTTCAAATAACTTGTTTCAAATTTCACGTTTGAAATTTCCTTAAAATATTTAGGTTTTTTGCCAAACAATTTGTTTACTTCAATAAAACCATCTTTATTTTGTTTTTTCATAATCTATAATTATACCATAAAATTACTTAAAATGCTAGTAAATGCTAGTAATAAAAATTAAGATTTTAAAATCAAAAAACACTGATTTACGGGTGTTTTTTCATATTTATATTCACTAAAAAGTGAATTTTTGCCTTAAAACTGGGAAACTCGGGAGACCCGGATTTACGGGTATTTTTTGACCTAAAATCTTAATTTTTATTATTTTGAAATTAATCTTTTGCAAAAAAAAAAAAAAATGTTTGGTCTAAGAAAAAATTATGTTATAATAAGTCTCACTAAGAATGAATTAATAAATTTTGATTTTGAATTAAGGGGGAATTGATTATGTTTTTTGTCTAAAAAAATCAAAAAATGCGACTTTTCCGTCATATTTTTAAATATGATGCAATGCCTTAAATTTAACCGTTTAGAAATCTATAAATTTATGGCTTTTGTTTATTGTTCTTTCAAAACTTCACATATTTTTTTAGGCTCAATTTAAATAAAAACGAGTTTTCTATTTGCATTGAGTTTAAATAGTAGTTGTATTTTTTTATGATTTTGTTGTTTTATCCGTAAATTGATTTTTGCCAGTGTTTTAAAATAGGTAATTAACTTTTGCCAAAAATTTAGAATTTATCACCATTTTTTTTTTATTTTTTAATTTAAAAAATAAAAAAAAAATGGCAGAGGTGACAGGAGTCGAACCCGCAACATACGGGGTTGAAGCCCGTTGTTCTACCATTGAACTACACCTCTAGGCCGATTTAATTATACCACATTTTTAAAAAATAATATATTATTTTATTAAGTATGAATACAAAAAATATTAAAAATATGAAAATGAGAGATTTTTTAACACTTTTATGGTTTGTGGTAAAAATTTCTTTAATTTCTTTTGGCGGAGGAAATTCTTTAATGCCTATTATTTTTAGTCAGGCAGTTGTCAAAAAAGGATGAATTTCAAAAAGTGATTTTGATCAAGGTTTAATTTTGACCAATTTGCTCCCCGGACCTTCATCACTTCAAATGATGGCATTAGTTTGTATTAAAAAATTAGGCGCTTTTTGGGGTGTTATAGCAACAGTTTTGGGAATTTTCCCGCATATTTTATTATTTTTTACTTTATTTATTTTAGTAAAAAATTTACCTTCAAGATATTTAGTCACTTTTAACCTAGCAATTTTTTCAACAATTATCGGAATTTTACTTGGATTTTGTTATATTTATTGAAAAAAAGACAAAAATTCAATGAATAAATTAGTTTATTACACCGTTTTACTATTAAGTTTTGCATATTCTTTGTTTGTTCCAAGCCCGTATAATTTAGCGATTGTCCCAATTTTAGTAATTATCTTTATATATTCAGTTTTATTTTTGTTTAAAAAATGAAAGAAAAAACGTGATTTTACTAATTAGTTTAACAATTTTGGGGCTAGCGGTTATTAGTTTAATTGTCTTTGGTGGCGGGCAAGTTTTTATGCCTGTTTTTAATTGGTTTTGATTACAACTTGGAGAGCTAGGTCTTGAAATTGATCAAGAAAAAATTAACCAAATTTTCACTGTCGCAAATTCAACACCAGGTGTTTTTTCAATTAAATTGGCGGCAGTTACTGGATTTTTAATTGCAGATTTTGGAGTTTTAGGTTGATTTCTTTCATTTATTTTTTTAATGGCATTTATATTACCGGCAATTTTTTTAGTTGTAATTTGATTAAAGGCTTTAAATAGAGTTTCACAAAAAAATGGCTCAAATTTTATAAAAAAAGCTCAAATTTTTCGACCAGCAATTATTGGAATCATTTTAGCGCTTGCTTTTCAACTTTTTATCAATTTAGTGCTTGTAAATTATGCTTTTAATTCTAATAATGGATATTTTGTCACAAAAGAAGTAAGTGATTTTATAAGCGGTTGAAGACTTTGAATTTTTATTTTATTTGCAATTTTTTGATCTATAACAGTTTTTATTTTGTATTTACGGAAGGTGAATGTTTTTCTGTTAATTATTATCGGAGTTTCACTTTCACTTATTAGTTTACAACCTTGACTTTAGGACAAATATGTATACAAATCGTAAATTTTATAATAAAAAAGAATATTTTATTGACCATGAAAAACGGGTTTTAATTCTTAATCCTGCTTTTCATGAAAAATTACTTAACAAAAAGTTCGGTTTTAATACCGGTTTTAAAAAAATTGGTGGAACTTTAATTGGGGAAGTGCTCGGACTTGATAGTTTTAGCTCCCCTTTTCGAGCTTTTGTCAAAATTTCAAAATTGGATATGCCAATTTTAGACACTAAATATATTGATGCCGGAGTTGCAATTGAACCTCTTGTCATCAAAGCCATTTCTGAAAAATTAAACCTAGAAATTGAAACTTTTCCTCCCGAAAAATATAATTATGATTATTTTAGTAATGATCCAATTATTGGCGGAATTCCTGATGGTTTTATCAAAAAAACTAATATAATAATCGAAATTAAAACAACCGGTCTGAAAAATTTTGAAAGGTGAGGCAAAAAAGGGGAAAATTTACCGCAAAAATACATAAAACAAGCCCAATTATATGCATTTTTAAAAAATGCTGAAAAATATGCGATTGTAGCAACATTTTTAGAGGAAGATGACTACGAAAATCCCAAAGAATTTCCTATAAAAAAAAGACATATAAAATCTTATTCTTTTGATGTTAATAAATCTCAAGTTATGGATGATATACAAAAAATTAAAAAATGGTATAATTTTTATACAAAGTTAGGTATTTCGCCTAGTTTTGACCCTATAGTTGATGCTCAAATTCTTGAGTATTTAAGTTGTGAAAATGAACAAGAGTGAAAACAACTTTGAGAAAAATGAACAAATTCAATATCTAAACTAGACAAAAAAATATAATCATGTCATCATATTCGAAAATTTATTTGCACAAACATATTCTAATAGTTGTCTCAGAAATGACTGAAATTGTTAATAAAGCGATTAATATTCACAAGTTAAGCAATATTAGTTCGCTTATTTTAGCAAGTTTTATTAATGTTTTTGGTCCACTTCCAGCTTTGATTAAAGAAAAAACAGCTGGATTTTCTGTTAAAATTAATTCTGAAACTGTTGAATCTTTAGTTCTTGAAACAAATAAGAAAGGCCAAATTCGAGCTAGTTTTTCAGCTAATGATTTTGAAATTCCGGCTCATGTTTTCAAAAATTACAACACAAACCTACTTGTAAGTTCATATATTGGAACTTCTGGTTTTTTGAAAATTAACCAATTTACAAAAAAAACTAATTATTCAGGTCAAGTTAAGCTTCAGAAAGGTGATTTTATAAGTGATTTAGCGTATTATTTTCACCAATCTCAGCAAATTAATTCAGTAGTAAAAAATTTAATTGAACTTGATGAAAATTCAAAAATAACAAAAGCCCAATCCTTAATTATTCAACTTTTGCCTAATCATTTTGAAGAAGAACTACAAGAGGTAGAAGGCTGACTAGAAAATGAAAAAATGACGGATTTCATGAGCTTTTTTTCAAGTTTTAATCAGGTTGACTTCCAAAATTGGGATTATATTTGTAACTGTAAAAAAGCAAATTTTGAAGCAAATTTGAAACTTTTAAGCCAAGAAGATGTTGATTTTTTAATTGAAAAATATAAAAAAATTGAATTTAAATGCAATTTTTGCTCAATTAGCAAAAAATTTAATAAAAAGGACTGATTAATGGCCAATAAACCATTTAGCATTGCCACAGTTGAATCCTTAACTGGAGGCGCACTTGCTGCTGAAATTGTAAAAAAGCCCGGTGCAAGTAAATTTTTTGCCGGCGGAGTTGTTTGTTATCAAAATGAAATTAAGGAAAAAATTGGTATTGACACAAAAAATGGTGTAACTAATGCCGAAACAGCCCTAAAAATGGCTAAATACGGTCTTGATTTTTTTCAAACTAAATATGCAATAGCTTTAACCGGAAATGCTGGTCCTACAGTTCAAGATGGCAAGCTCGGACAAGTATTTATTGCCATTAATGATGAAGTCTGAGAATTAAATTTTACCGGAAGTAGATCTGAAATTATACAAGCAAGTTTAGATTTTGCCATTGAAAAAATAAAAGAAATTTCAAAAAACAGCATAAAAATTTTTTAAATTTTGCAATAATAAATTATAATTTAAGTAAAAATAAAAACCTAGATAATAATAAAATATTAGCCTTAGTTTTTAAATAAATAGATTTGTCTAAAAATCTAGGAGAAAAAGCTAAGTTTTTTATTATTTTTTTTAAATTTTAAACAAATTTATATAATTTAAATTATAATTAGTTTTATTTTATTTTTATATAACAATTTAAGGATTATTATTAATGATAACACGTGAATTTTTACCTAATAGTGCCGAACTTAAAATTAAGTTAGTAGCTGATCCGCAAAAATGAGTTGAATATTACGATAAAGCTGAAAAAAGACAAGTTGCAAAAGTTTCATTACGCGGTTTTAGAAAAGGGAAAGTGCCATTAGAAAAAGCCCGCCCATTTTTAAATCCACAGGCAGTTTTCGAATTAGCGCTTAGAATGTACTTACCTGAACTTGAAAAACAAGCTTTTTCTAATGTAATGGATAGCGACAATGTTATTGAATCACCAGTCTTTAATATTGTTCAAATGGACAAAAACACCTTAGAAATCGAGTTTCTCTACCCTGTTTATCCTGAAATTAAGCTTCCTGAATATCAAAATCTTAAGACAAAATACGCTGTAAAACAAGTGACAAAAGATGACATTGAACACCAAAAACAAAAACTTTTAGAATCAAAAGGAAAATTTGTTAATGTAAATCGTCCTGTAAAAATGGGAGATATTATTAATTTTGATTTTAAAGGATTTATTGATGATGAACCTTTTGAAGGTGGAGAAGCACAAGACTTTGAGCTTCGAATCGGTTCAAATAGCTTTATTTCTGGTTTTGAAGAACAACTAGTTGGGTTAGAAATTGAAAAAGAAGCCGATATTCATGTGGTTTTCCCTGAAGATTACCATGTTCCAGCTTATGCAAGTAAAAAGGCAAGATTTCATGTAAAAATCAACAGAATCAAAGAAAGTCAGCCTGCTAAATTGACTAATGATTTTGTTGCTTCATTAAAAATTCCAAATGTTGAAACAATTAGCCAATTGGAAGTTTATCTTGAAGATCTTACAAAACGTGAAAATGTTGAAAAAGCACGAATTGAGTTTCAAAAAAATGCACTTGTCGAAATTGTTGACCAAGTTGAAATTCCACTTGCAACTAAATTAGTTAATGCTGAAGTTAGTCGTTTAAATGAAACTTTTAATTCAACTTTAAAACAACAAGGATTTACTCTTGAGGAATATTGCCGAATTACAAAATTCACTGAGCAAGATATTCATAATCAACTTGATGCTGAAGCAAGAAAATTACTTAAAAATTCCTTTATTTTTGCCGAAATTGCAAAACTTGAGGGATTAGTTCCAACCCAGCAAGATTATGACGAGCAAATTGCCTTGTTGTCAAAATTCACAGGTAAATCTGTCGAAGAATTAAACGAAACAATCCCTCACAGCGAAATTCAAATTAACATAACAAACAAAAAAGTTGTTGACAAGTTAATTGAATATAACAGCGAAAAAGCTGAAGAAAAAACACAAGAAAAAACTGAAACAACAGAGAAACAAAATGAAGCTAATGAAGAAGTAAATAAAAATAAGGATGGTGAATCATAGAAAAAGACCAAAAATTAAAATTTAATTTACAAATTTATGGAGGCATAAGTGAGTAAAATCGGAAGATTTGTATCGACAGTCTTGGCTGTTATTGTTGGGAATATTCTCCTATTTGCAATAATAATTGCTACTTTATACTTTTTATTTAAAAAGCAAATTGAAAATTTCGAAATTGATAAAATCAAGGCGTCATTTGAAGAATTTCAAAAAACATTTTCTAAATTGGACTCAGCACAAATTAAAAAGTTTCAAGAAGGTTTTGATAAGCTTGCAAATTTAGATCTAGATTCGCTTAAAACACAAATTGATGCATTAAAAGATATGCCAGAAAAATTGCAAAAAGCACTAAAATCTGTTGAAGAACTTTCAAAAGCATTACAAACTATAAAAGCCGCGCAACCAGCAACCGTTGCTACAACCAACAGCGCCGTTGTTTCTCAAGCAGTGATGAATCTAGGATCAAGTCCAAGTTTATTTAATTTTTTAAATGTTGCTCCTTTTATTAAAATTTAATTTAAAAATCATTTATTCAATTAAATTTTAAATGCAATAAAAAACTACCAATCGGTAGTTTTTTATTGCAATTTTTTAATAACTTTCCCTGAGTTTCCAAGTTTGATGGCAAAAATTCACTTTTTATTGAATACAATATGCAAAAATCCCATAAATCGTTGTTTTTTTGATTGTAAAACCTTAATTTTTATTAATTACAATTAATTACTAATTTAAAGTATTATATGGTATAATTATACACTATGAAAAAGCAAAATTTGATTTTATTTAATGTTTGAGGATCTTCAAAAGATAAACCATATAAATATGTTGGCTGAGCACAAGGTTATGGCAAAGGCCCAAAACGTTGATTTAGTTTAGGAAATGAGCGGAATTTGGAAAAAATTAATCCAAATGCTGTTCAAATTATCAAAGAAAAATTGAAATTGTTTTCAAATTTAGATGACAAAGATAAAGTCAAGACTGTTTTACTTGATTCTATCAAAAATTCAACCATAATCGAAGGTTCGGTTTTTGTTGGTGGGGAATTAATTGAAAAATTTATTGAAAAGCACAATATTTTTGAATCACTTCCTAAAAGTAGACATAAAAATATGAAAGAAATTTTTAACTACTTAATTTCAAAGCGGATAACTGATCCTGGCAGCATTATTAATGCTTTTGATAAAAAGGACGACTACTCAAATCAAATAAATACTTCCAAAAATAGCTTTTATAAGCTCTTAGATCTTGTTTTTGAGTCACAAAATCAACTTTTAGATAGTCTTAACAAAATGGTCATAAGTGAACTTGGAGAAAGGGGCAATGAATTTTATTTTGATTCATCAACAATCTATTTTGAGACTTTTGAAAGAAAAGATGCTAAATTCAAAGAAGATCAAATTGTCATTGCCTTAGCGTGTGATAAAAACGGCATTCCTTTTCATATTAAAGTTTTTAAAGGAAATACAGCCGATTCTAGTACATTAATCCCTTTTGTATTAGATGTTGAATCCAAATATAATATCAAAAATATGACAATAATCGCTGATCGTGGCATGTCAACTGCGGCAAATATTCGATTTCTTGAATCAAGAAACTATAATTTCATTATTTCTTATCGTGCAAAGATAGGAACTCAAAAATTCAAAAATTATTTACTAGATCCAAGCGATTATGTTGATGTAAATGCGGATCTTAAGTATAAAAAAGAAGAATTTTATTCATCTTATAAGAATAAAAGGTACACCGAAAATATCAGAAGAAGAATTATTACTTACAGCACAAAAAGAGCGATAAAAGACAGCAAAGCTCGCGAAGAGCAAACCCAAAGTTTTATTAAAAAACGAAATAAAGACGGTTTTATTGTGGTAAACAAATTGTTTGGTAGAAAACCTAAATATTTTAAGCAAATTTCAAACATGAAATTTGAATTAGATCAAAGTAAATTTGATAAAGATAAACAATTTGATGGCTACTATGTTTATGAAACAAATATACTAAATTTGAATGTCTTAGACATAGTTGAAAAATATCAAAAACAGCCAAATATTGAAGCTAATTTTAGAAGTCTAAAAGGTTTATTGAATATTCGGCCTGTATTTTTAAGAATTGACGAGCATATTCTAGCTCACACTCTTTTGTGCTTTATCTCGCTAGTTATTTTAAAAACTATAATCTTTAAAATCAACAAACATATTAGTGATAACAAGTTATTTGAAAACAATCAATTAACTGAAATTGGTTTAGTAACGATGTTGCAAAAATTAAGACAAAGGGTTGAATTTAACACTTTGGATCAGCAAATGATATTTAAAAATCGCGAAGGCGTTCCTAGTGATCTGAATATTTGAAATAGGTATGATTTTTACTTTGATATCTTAATAAATCACTAATAAAAATTGTAATTAACTTTTGCCAAAAAAGTTAAAAAAGTGCCTTAAAACCAGATACTTTTTTAAAATTACCTTATCAAACTGGGAAACTCGGGATTAACTTTACCCGAGTTTCCCAGTTTAATGGTAAAAATTCACTTTTTAGTTAATATAAAAATGCAAAAAAATACCCGGATTTACGGGTTTTTTTGACACTAAAATCTTAATTTTTATTGTTCTAAAATCGACCTTTTGAAAAAAAAAAAAAAAAATGTTTGGTCTAAGAAAAAATTATGTTATAATAAACCTCACTTAAGAATAAATTAATAAATTTTGATATTGAATTAAGGGGGACTTAATATGTTTTTTGTCATAATAAAATAAGATAGTGCGAATTATCCATTATATTTTTAAATATGATGGAATGCCTTAAATTTAACCGTTTAGAAATCTATAAATTTAGGGCTTTTGGTTATTGTTCTTTCAAAACTTCATATGTTTTTTTAGGCTCGCTGCAAATAAAAACGAGTTTTCTTTTTGCATTGAGTTTAAATAGTAGTTGTATTTTTTTATGATTTTGTTAGTGTTTTAACTAAAAAAATAGTTTAAAAATTCATAATTTGGCTTTTTTAGTTAGAATTTTAACTTTTTTAGATTGCTTTATTTTATTAATAAGTAGATTTTGCATTCATGAGTGTTAGATTTAAAATTCGTGTTTTTGCTTTGATAGTTATTTATCCTGATTTTGCCAAAAAAATTAAAAAGGTGCCCAGTTTTGGCACCTTTTTAAGATTATCTTATCAAACAGGGAAAATCGGGAATAACTTTTAGTCGTCAGATTTGATTGCCCGTTGTTTAACAATTACATCAGAAATATTTTTTGGAACAACTTCATAGTGATCAAATTGCATTTGGTAAGTTCCACGCCCTGATGTCATTGAACGTAATTGGGTTGAATATCCAAACATTTCTGCTAATGGAACATGTCCACGAATAACATTTGCTCCATCAGATCTAGTTTCTTGTTCACGAACAAGTCCACGACGACGTGATAAGTCACCCATAACGTCTCCAGCATATTCAGCAGGGGCAAAAACAGAAACGTCCATAATTGGCTCAAGTAAAACAGTTCCAACGGCATCACGAGCACGTGAAAGCGCTTTCGAAGCGGCAATTTTGAAGGCCATTTCTGAAGAGTCAACTTCGTGGAAAGAACCGTCAAATAAAGTTGCTCTTACATTAATTAAAGGATATCCGGCCAAAATTCCGGCTTGCATTTTTTCTTCAAGACCTTTTTGAATTGATTTTATATACTCTTTTGGAATTTTTCCACCGACAATTTTATCAATAAAATCAAAGCCTTCTTCTGGATTAGGTTCAAATTTAATTCAAACATGACCATATTGTCCACGTCCACCTGATTGTTTGATGTATTTTCCTTCAACTTCAGCGGATTTTGTAATTGTTTCACGGTAAGAAACTTGTGGTTTTCCAACGCGCGCTTGCACGTTAAATTCACGTTTTAGCCGGTCAACAATAATATCAAGGTGTAATTCTCCCATTCCGGCAATAATTGTCTGTCCAGTTTCAGTGTCGGTTCAAGTTTTGAAAGTTGGATCTTCGTTTGCAAGTTTTTGGAGGGCATTAGCTAGTTTTTCAACTTCAGCTTTTGAAAATGGTTCAAGTGACTGGGAAATAACAGGTTCGGGAAAACTCATTTTTTCAAGCACAAAAGTTTTTGACTTTTCAGAAATTAGTGTATCACCTGTTGTTGTGTCTTTGAGACCAACAAAAGCACCAATATCACCAGTGCGAACTTCGTTGATTTCTTCACGTGAATTAGCATGCATTGCTAAAATACGGCCAACACGTTCTTTTTTACCTTTAGTTGAGTTAATTATGTAAGTTCCTTTTGTAAGGCTTCCTGAATAAACACGGAAGAAAGTTAGTGAACCAACAAAAGGGTCGTTCATAATTTTGAAAGCTAAGGCAGAAAATTCTTCACCGTCATCAGCCTGAATTGTAATTTCTTGATCATCGCGAAAAGCTTTAACTGGCGGAACATCAAGTGGCGAAGGTAAATAATCAATAACAGCATCGATCATTTTCTTTACACCTTTGTTTTTAAAAGATGAACCACAAACAACCGGGAAAAAATTACCACTAATTGTTGCTTTACGAATTGCTGCTTTTAGTTGATCAACTGAAATTTCTTTTTCTTCAAGAAGATCATTAAATAAATTTTCATCATAGTCAGCAACTGCTTCGGCGAGTGCAAGGCGCATTAGTGCCGCTTTGTCTTGTAATTCGCTAGGAATTGGAATTTCGTATTCAACTTCTTCTTTTTGACCATCGTAGTTATAAGCTTTCATTTCAACAAGGTCAATAATTCCGCTAAAATCAGACTCAGCACCAATATTTAACTGAATTGCCACGGCATTACCGTTTAATTTAGTGCGCACAGATTCAATTGAAGCCTCAAAATTAGCGCCAGCTTTATCCATTTTATTAACATAAACAACACGGGGAACGCCATAAGTTGTTGCTTGTCTTCAAACAGTTTCAGTTTGGGGCTCAACACCTGATTGGGCATCAAGAACAGCAACTGCTCCATCAAGAACACGTAGTGAACGTTCAACCTCAACAGTAAAATCAACGTGTCCTGGGGTGTCAATTATGTTAATTCTTTTACCTTTTCAAAAAGCAGTTGTTGCTGCAGAAGTTATGGTAATTCCACGCTCTTTTTCTTGTTCCATTCAGTCCATTTGGCTAACTCCGTCATGAGTTTCACCAATTTTGTGAATTTTACCAGTGTGGAATAAAATTCTTTCGGTTGTTGTTGTTTTTCCGGCATCAATATGGGCCATAATTCCGATATTACGGTAATCTTTTAGTTCAAATTTTCGTGACATATTTCTAAATTCCTACCA
The DNA here is from genome assembly GCF_038095975.1 of Mesomycoplasma ovipneumoniae. NCBI lineage: Bacteria > Bacillati > Mycoplasmatota > Mycoplasmoidales > Metamycoplasmataceae > Mesomycoplasma > Mesomycoplasma ovipneumoniae. The sequence goes on from NZ_CP146003.1 coordinate 344,166, forward strand.
TTTAAAGTGTGCAAAAGCACGGTTTGCTTCAGCCATTTTGTGAGTATCTTCTTTTTTCTTGAAGGCCCCACCTGTTTTATTATAAGCATCAATTATTTCATTTGCAAGACGAACAACCATTGTTTTTTCGTTACGTTTTCTGGCAAAAAGAATTAATCAACGCAATGCAAGAGTCTGCTGACGTTTTAGACGAACTTCCATTGGAACTTGATAGTTTGTTCCCCCGATACGACGTGAACGAACTTCGGTTAGGGGAGTTACATTTTTCACAGCTTGTTCAAAAACTTCAAGAGCATTTTTTTGAGTTTTTTCTTCAACTAATTTAAATGATGAATAAAGAATGTTTTGGGCAGTAGTTTTTTTCCCGTCTAACATAACGCTATTTATTGCTTTTGTGATCAGTTTTGAGTTAAAAACTGGATCAGCAAGCACGTCGCGCACTGGGGCTTGTTTTTTTCGTGACATGTTTGTCTCCTTTTAAAAAATGTCGTATTTTATAGCTTTTTTCAGATTTTTACTTTGAAGTTTTAGGTTTTTTTGCTCCATATTTGGAACGACCTTGGGCTCTTTTTGCAACACCAGTTGTATCTTGAGTTCCACGGACAATGTGATAACGAATCCCTGGTAAGTCTTTAACTTTTCCACCACGAATTAAAACAATTGAGTGTTCTTGTAAATTGTGGCCTTCACCGGGAATATAAGCATTAATTTCAATTCCATTTGAAAGTTTTACCCTTGCAAATTTACGTAATGCTGAGTTAGGTTTTTTAGGAGTCATAGTTGCAACTCTTGTGCAAACTCCACGTTTAAAGGGCGAGCTAATTTTGAGTTCTTTTTTGTGCAATGAATTATATAACATATTCAATGCAGGAACTTTTGACTTTCAAGTTTTCTTAACTCGGCACCCTTTTGCTAATTGAGAAATTGTTGGCATTTTTTCCTTTAAATGAATGTTTTTTTCGGGTTATAACAACGGTATCAGTGTTATAAAAAAAATTTTTAAAATAAAATTTAAGTTAAATTATAGATACATTTTAACATTTTTTAAAAATAATACAAATTAATTTTCAATTTTTATGTTCCCTAACTGTTTTGCAATCTCATCAATGTTTGCATCTTGGGATAAAAGCTCATTTTTCTTTTCTTCATAGAAATTAATTTTTTCTGTTGCTTTTTTATAAACATTTTCAAAAACAAAAAAAGAAGAAAGTGAACTAACAAAACTAATAATTGCATTAATAAAGGCAATTGCAACAAATAACTTAACCGCAGTTGGATTAGGATTTTTAGTAATTGCATACGCAGATAAAATACCATTAAAAGCTGACATTAAAATTAAGGCAATACTAGCAAACAAAAAAATACCCTTAGAAACACGTGCTTTTGCCGTTAATTTTATAACATCAAGTTCAATTTTTGAAAGCAATTTTTCTTTATTCATTAGTTTGTTCCTTTTTATCAATGTTAGTTTTTTGCTCTTTTTGTTTATTTTCAAGGGCTTTAAGAATTCCTAAAAATTTACAAATTGAATTAAAAAGTTCAATTTGTAAATTTTCTGAATTTGCATATTTTCCTGTTTTGGTTTCAAACAAAATTATTTCAATTTTTAAAAAGTCATTAATTTCCTGGTTGCGAATTCAGCGTGGTTTTATTAGAAAAAGGGCAAAAAGACTGTTAATAATTGAGATTGAAAGGTTAATTCATAAGACAAAAATTGGTCATTGGTCAACTTTTGCGCCATTTTCGTCAGTTGAAATAAAAAAATTAGCAAAAGGTTCAAATTCACTTAATTTTGGCGAGGCTAATTTAAAAATACCCATTAAGGTCGAAAAAAATCCAAAAAAAATACTAAAAATGGAAACCGTTCAAAATAAAATTTGAAAAATCCTTGCTTTTACAAGCGTTTTTCTGTATAAAAATTTAGCAAATTCATAAGAATCTGAATCAAGTCGGACATTTTTTATAACCATTTTTTACCCCCAAAAACTATTTTTTTAAGTATTTTTATTTTTGAAACATCCTTTTTTTGAAAATAAAAATCAGAGATCGATTGATAGTCCTGTTCAAATTTTTCAAAACTATAATTTGGATCATTTTGAATTTGAAAATACAAATAACTTAGCTCTCTTTGGGCTTTTTTATATTCTTTAAACTTCATAACTTCACGAAAAACAGCAAGAAATAAATTAATAAAAAAAGTAAGACAAATAAAACTAGCCAAAACAATAGTTAATCCAAGGTCATTAAAAACTGATTTATTTTCAGATTCAATTAATTGATAACGATTAATTTCAGTTATTATTACCCAAATTGCTAAGGAAATTACTATAATATTTGAGAAAAAAGTTATTCATTTAACAGCATTAGCACCATAATAAGCAATTTTTTGATTTCTTTTTAGTCTAGCTTGTTTTGTTTGGATAAATTTTATAAGTTGTTCAACTGCTTCATTTTTACTCATTTTATTCTCACTAACTTAATTGTTTTTATCAGTCACAAAAATTAATAATTATATCACTTATTCCATTTATATTTTGAAAAACGTGCCAAAAAGTTAAAAAATGACTAGAAATTAAACAAAGTTAGCATAAAAACGCTAACTTTGTTTATTATGGTGCAATGTTAATTTTTGAGACAAAATCACAAATTTTATTTGGCTACTGGCTAGTTAAATAAAAAGCTAAAATTTTCAATTAAATTAATTTACTAATTTATTTTCAATTGCTTTATATTTTTTTCTTTTCTTATTTTTAAAAAATGGGTAGTGACTTTAAAAATAATAGTAGAAAATACAATATATAATAATGAGATTCAAATAAGATCTAAACTAATGCGACCAACTATGTAATTTGCTGATCGACCGGCAAGAAAATCGCTAAAAAATGGCAATTTAATTGAAATAAAAAACAGTATAAAGCTAACAATAAGAATAAATAATGATATAAAAATTCAATATAAATTTACTTTTTTACTTATATCAACGTCAAAACTTTGAATAGTTCCATTGTTTATTTTGAAATTTCTTAAAGTAAAAGCAAAAATAATAACAGTAGTTGAAAGTAAAATTACAATTACTGTAACTGATGCAATTATTAGATAAATATCATGAACGCTTCTATTAATTGGATAACCAATTTCTGGTGCCAATTCAAATCCTTTTTCTTTGAGATTTGACAATAAATTTTGCTCGGTTTTATCATAAAAAACACTTAGTCTTAAAGGTTTGTTTTCATTTATTGAATCAGCAAAAAGCTGAGCTACATTTTGGTTAAATTCTATTTTATTTGCTTCATCAGATTCAATGATTCCACTAATTTTAAAGGTAAAGGGATGATCTCTGAAAAATAAAAAATTAATATTTTCTATTTTAAAAGTTATTTCATCACCTACATTTAAATTTAAATTGGAATTTTTACTTAAATGATTAATTAGACCTTGACTAACAAGAATTTCGTTTTTATTTTCAGTAAAACGACCTGCTTTAAGCTTTTTATCTTTTTTATCAAGATTAAAATTTTTATTAGAATCTAAATCAAAAAATGTAGAAACATTAGAATTAACAGCATTTTCAGCATTTGAAGTTTTTACATTATAATATACTAAATTTTTAAATAAAGATTTAAAAAACCCATTTTGATCTTTGTTTTGATTGAGAAATATTTTTGACTTATCAAAAATATTTTCAACTAAATTTTTATAGCTTTTATCGGATATTAAAATAAAATCATCACTATATCTATTAGCAAATCCTACTGTTCCTACAATTTTAAATTTTTTAGTATAAATTAATTCATTTTCATTAGTTGAAGGATGTTTTATTCAATATTTATAATCAATATAATCGCCAATTTTAACTTTTTTTAAATTAGCATAATCTTGTGAAACTATTATTTCATCATTATTTTCTAAAAATTTACCCTGAAAATTAGTATAGTTTTTCATATCATTTTTAAAAAAATCATTGATTTCAACTGGCAAAATTTTAGTTCATAAACCAGAACTAAATGAGTCTTTATTAGTAAAATCGCCAAATTCTAATTCTGATTCACCATTTGAAATATATTTAACAGATTTTAAGTTTTTTATCTCTGAAATTTCGTTATTTCGAAACTCTTTGCGATTTTTTTTAACAATAGTTATTCGTTGATTTTGCGAATTATAAATGGGTAAATCAAAATCTCTAACAGCTTCTCATAAAAATAAAAAAAGTAAAATTGAAAAAATTGAAAAAATTATAAGGAAAAATGATAAAAATCAATTCTTTCGAAGATTAGTTTTTAAATATTTTGAAAAAATTAATGGACTTGTGAATTTTTTTTCTTTTGTTTCTTTCATAAAAAAACACCTTAATTTATCTATATTAATAAATGTCGTTATCTATAGTTAGAATACCATTTTTATCAATTACAAGTTCTTCTTCAAAAATTTCTGGATATGAATAAAACTTACCATTCGCACTTAATAATTTTTGTTTAGGTGGATGATTTTTTATATAATCATCATCTATTTTAAATCCTCATCAATAACCCATTGATCAAAAACTTCAAATATCTCATTTAGAAATAAGTAAATTAGAACAACCTGACCATCCAAAATTTACAAGATATTTTTCTGTATCTGGATCATATCCATATAAAACAATGTTGTGGCCAGTACTAAAATTAGCAAAAGATACCATAACTGGCATATTATTTTTAAACAAAAAAGTTTCAGGGTTGCTTGAATGCATAAAATTGGCAGAATAATCAGTTGTTATGTATTTTTTTATTTCCTTTCCTTTTAGAAATTTTTCTAATGTACTAGTAAAATAAGAAGCATACTTAACATGTTGATATCGCCCATTGAGTTCAAACAATTGATATGGAAGTGAATTATATGTAGAAGTTCCATCATCAATATTTTTATTTTTATATTTATATTTATAATATTTATGTTCTGCAACGCCATTGCTTAAGTTATTAGAATAATTTTTTTTCATATCAAAAAATCTAGCAATTTCTTCATTGCTAAATATTCCAGATGCAATGAATGTTTCGGCATATTCTAACATCAAAGACATAGCAATATATTCACAAAGCCCAGGTTTCTTAGAATTGCCTTGATATTCTATATAACCAAGTTTTGAATATGAATCTTTTGCCTTAAATCATCAGGAATTACTAATACCGATATTAAAATAAAAAAGATTGCTAACTTTTCCAGCTGTTTTTTTTATTTCGCCAGGATTTGCGGTTCCACGTCTTGCACGAAATTTATAATTAAAATATTCTGCTTTTTTAGCCTTGTTTTTTTCTGTATTCAGTCTAGTTACACTTAAATATATATGTTTTTGATTCTTTATAAGTTCAACTATTTTTTCATCTAATTTCTGTTTAGAAACTAACCCAAAATAGTCGCCATCAACTTGATAATGTAATGAAAATCCGGGAATATAAACGACATTATTTTTATCAAATAATTCCTTATCAAAACTAGAATTTGCAATTTCATTAGTTTCATAATTTTCAAGAGTTATTATTAAATAATGATTAGTAAATTGTAAAAATAACAGTGGTTGATCGAAAATGTTTTTTAGAACTCTATGATATAAAAAATCCTGAGTTGTATTAGTTTTTTTAAATAATTCTGCTTTTGATGCTTTAATAAAAAAATCTAATTGTTGTTGATTTAAAATAGTTTTATTTTGATCTGCTTTTATAACAATGTGTTCAAATAAGCCTATCATTTTTAATTTTCCTATTTTGTAGTATTAAATTTTAAAAGAGCAATTAACAATTTAAAACAGATAGTATATAAATATATTTTTTTGGGAGTACTCACAATTTTGCGAGTCAATTTTTTTTCGTTATTTTACAAAAAAAATTATACATCAAGTTTTTTATAAATCTAAAAAAACGTGCCAAAAGTTAAAAATGACTAGAAATTAAACAAAGTTAGCATAAAAACGCTAACTTTGTTTATTATTGTGCAATGTTAATGTTGAGACAAAATCCAAATTTTATTTGGCTACTAGCTAGTTAAATAAAAAGCTAAAATTTTCAATTAAATTAATTTACTAATTTATTTTCAATTGCTTTATATTTTTTTCTTTTCTTATTTTTAAAAAATGAGTAGTGACTCTAAAAATAATAGTTGAAAATACAATATAGAATAATGAGATTCAAATAAGATCTAAACTAATGTGACCAACTATGTAATTTGCTGATCGACCAGCAAGAAAATCGCTAAAAAATGGCAATTTAATTGAAATAAAAAACAGTATAAAGCTAACAATAAGAATAAATAATGATATAAAAATTCAATATAAATTTACTTTTTTAAGGAATATTTTTTTGCTTGTATCAACATGAGAACTTTGAATAGTTCCATTGTTTATTTTGAAATTTCTTAAAGCAAAAACAAAAACAATAACAGTAGTTAAAAGTAAAATTAGAATTACTGCACTTGTTGAAATTATTGGGTATATATCAGCGACGCCTCTATGAGCTACATAATCAATTTTTGGTGCCAATTCAAACCCTTTTTCTTCGAGTTTTGGCAATAAATTTGGCTCACTTTGATCATAAAAAACACTTAGTCTTAAAGGTTTATTTTCATTTATTGAATCAGAAAAAAGCTGAGCTACATTTTGGTTAAATTCTATTTTATTTGTTTCATCAGTTTCAAGAATTCCAGTAATTTTAAAAGTAAAGGGATTATCTCTGAAAAATAAGAAATTAATATTTTCTATTTTAAAAGTTATTTCATCACCTACATTTAAATTTAAATTGGAACTTTTACTTAAATGATTAATTAGGCCTTGACTAACAAGAATTTCGTTTTTATTTTCAGTAAAACGACCTGTTTTAAGCTTTTTATCTTTTTTATCAAGATTAAAATTTTCATTAGGATATAAATCAGAAAATGTAGAAACTTTAGAATCAACAGCATTTTCTGTATTTGAAGTTTTTACACTATTGTATGCTAACTTTTTAACTAAAGATTCAAAAAACCAATTTTGACCTTGGTTTTGATTGAGAAATATTTTTGACTTATCAAAAATATTTTCAAGTAAATTTTTATACGCATTATTAGACATTACAACAAGATAATCTTGATGATCATTATCAAATCCTACTGTTCCTACAACCTTAAATTTTTTAGTATAAATTAATTCATTTTTATTAGTTGAGCGGTTTAATATTTGATATTTATAATCAATATAATTGCCAATTTTAACTTTTTTTAAATCAGCATAATCTCGCGAAACTATTATTTCATCATCATTTTCTAAAAATTTACCATGAAAATTAGTATAGTTTTTCATATCATTTTTAAAAAAATCATTGATTTCAACTGGCAAAATTTTAGTTGGTATAAAAGGTGGAGCGGTAGATGAGTCTTCATTCATAAAATCACCAAAATCTAATTCTGATTCACCATTTGAAATATATTTAACAGATTTTAAGTTTTTTATCTCTGAAATTTCGTTACTTCCAAACTCTTTTCCATTTTTTCTGACAATAGTTATTCGTTGATTTTGCGAATTATAAATGGGTAAATCAAAATTTTTATCAGCTTCTCATAAAAATAAAATAAGTAAAATTGAAAAAATTGAAAAAATTATAAGGAAAAATGATAAAAATCAATTCTTCCGAAGATTAGTTTTTAAATATTTTAAAAAAATTAATGAACTTGTAAATTTTTTTTCTTTTGTTTTTTTCATCAAAAAACACCTTAATTTAACTTATTTTTAGTCTTGTTTTTTGTATTCAGTCTCTGCTTTATAACAAGTTTTCAAATAAGCTATCATCATTAATTTGCTAATTAATTTTTAAAAGAGCAATTCACAATTTAAAACAGATAGTATATAAATATATTTTTTTCGTTATTTTACAAACTAAATTATACATCAAGTTTTTAGAAATATAAAAAAAACTTGGTTTTTAAAATTTTTGTGGTATAATGCAAATGCAAATAAGAATTAATAATTTTGCTCTTTCAAAACTTAATATTTGCTTGCATTTGAAAGTATTTTTTTGTTTTAGTCTTTAAATTTGCTTGACTTTTTAATATTTTTTTGATTAAAAATATTAAAAAAGTGCTATAATTTTAAAGCAATAAAGCGCCATCATAGCTCAGTCGGTAGAGCACATCCATGGTAAGGATGGGGTCGCAGGTTCGATTCCTGTTGTTGGCACCATATCTTTTTGACCAATGATGCTAAAATAAAGCATCTTTTTTAATTTTTTTTCAAATAAAATATTTGAAAAATTTAAAGGAATTGAATGAAATCTGCTACTGTCTTATTTGTTGGTGATATTTTTGGTGCGCCTGGTATAGAAATGTTTAAAAATCAACTTAATATTTTGAGAAAAAACTATAATTTTGACTTAATAATAGTTCAGGCTGAAAATATAACTGGCAGAAAAGGACTAAATAAAAGGGATTATTTATATTTAAAAGAGCTTGGTGTTGATATTTTTACTATTGGCAATCATGTTTGATCCAATCCTGAAATTGCTTTAATTATTGATAATCCAGATATTGTTAGGCCGCTAAACATTGACAAAGAATATAGTGGCAAAGGTACTACTACAGTTTTAAAAAATGGAAAAACATTCAGAATAACTTCGCTTTTAGGTGTGGCATTTAATAAGTTAGTCAAACCTTGAAATCACCAGTTTGCTGATAATTTTTTTGATGCAATTGACAAAGTTATTGCCGAAGATGATGCTGATTTTCATATAGTTGATTTTCACGCTGAGACAACAAGCGAAAAAAATGTGCTTGGAATTTATCTAAATGGCAAAATTAATGCACTTTTAGGAACTCACACCCACGTTCAGACTTCTGATGCTAGAGAATTATCGCTTGGAACGCTTTTTATAACTGATGTTGGAATGACAGGCCCTGCAAATGATGCAATTGGTGTAAAATTTCTTGATGTTTATAATAGAATTCGCTATAATAAAAGCACAAAATTCCAAACTTCGGATAATGATTGCCAATTTAATGCTGTTATTTTAGAAATAACTGATAATTTAAAAAACCAAAAAATTATACCAATCAATATTTATAAATAAATTTTTTGATGTATAATTTTTTGGTTTTTTAAAAGTTTATTTGAACTAATTACTTATGCGGAAATGGCATATTTCTGCGTCTTTTATCAAGTATTCTTTTCCCTCAAGCCGAATTTTACCTTTTTCTTTAAGTGCTTTTTCGCTTTTGAACTCAATAAAATCCTCATATGAAATTATTTCAACTCTTATGAATTTTTTGACAAAATCAGAGTGAATAATTCCACTACAATCAACTGCACTTGTATTTTTCCTAAATATTCATGAGCGAACTTCTTTTTTTCCAACAGTAAAAAAAGTTCCTAGCCCAAGAAGTTTAAAACTATTAAGAACAAGAAAATCAAGAGATGACTTCTCAAGTCCAAATTCTTGTAAAAAAAGTTGTTTTTCTTCCTGATCAAGTTGGGAAATTTCGTGTTCTAAGGCAACGCAAATCGGGATTAAAATTGCATTTTCCTTTTCAAGATATGTTTTAAGCTCAGAAAAATATCGATTTTTTAAGGGATCGCTAACAGATTTTTGGTCAATGTTAGCAACATATAAAATTGGCTTTATACTTAAAAGTTGCCAATTTTTGATTATTTGACGCTCTTCATTATCTAAAGATAAGTCACGTAATGACTTATCTTTTTGCAAATGGCCTTTTGCTTTTTTAGCAAGTTCAAATTCAATTTTTGCTTGTTTGTCGTTTGTATTGTTGATTTTTTTACTAAGTCGGGCAATAATTGACTCAATCGAACTTAAATCGGCAAGAATTAGCTCTAAATTTATTGTTTGGATGTCAAAAATAGGATTTACTTGATTATTAACATGAATTATTTTTGAATCATCAAAACAGCGCACAACATGAACTAGACAGTCAACATTTCGAATATTTTCAAGAAATTTATTACCTAATCCTTCGCCCAGTGAAGCCCCTTTTATTAAACCAGCAATGTCGACAAAAGAGTAAGTTGAAAATACAATTTTATTTGGCTTAACAATATCAGCTAAATTAATTAGTCTTGGATCACGGATTTCAACAGTTGCAATGTTTGAGTCTATTGTTGCAAAGGGATAATTAGCAATTTCAACATTCATTTTTGTCAGTGCTGAAAAAAGCGACGATTTTCCGACATTAGGAAGTCCAATAAGACCTGCTTTTAGATTCATATTATATTTTTATAATTAAACTCGAGTTTTATCGTAGCTTCCACGGATTCTGTCACCAACAAACGGAAGTAAAGCGACAAAACGCGCTCTTTTAATTGCTAGTGATAATTTACGTTGGTGTTTTGCGCAATTCCCTGTAATTCGTGAAGGTTGAATTTTTCCAAAAGAGTTAATATAACGTTGAAGCACTTCAGTTGACTTATAGTCAATGTAAAAAAGTTTAGCTTCACAAAATTGGCACACTTTTTTCTTGAATTTTTTAGCGTATTTTTTGTTCATTTTTGCATTCCTTTTTAATTTTATTTGTTAGGATCAAGATCATCAATATCTCAGTCAGCGAATGGATCATTATCTTCACCAGTAATTTCAACATTAGTTTCATCAAAGTTTATTGATGGTTCTGACTGAAAAATATTATCTTCTTGAAATGATCTTTTATCATTTTGGGGAAGTTGAAAATCATCAAATAAAGGTTCAAAAGTTGGTTCACCAACTTTTTGAACTAATTTTTGACGGCGCATTTCTAATTGTTCTTTAGTTTCTAATAAACGAAAGTAATCAACATTTACTTCATAATTAGTAAGATAATTTGTTGTATTTGACACAACACGATTAGCTTGTAAAGAACCTTCGATTGCTACTAAACTTCCTACGGTAATTAGTTTGTCGAGCAATGTTGCATTTTGTCGTCAAGCAACTACGGGAATAAAATCAGTAATTGTAGGCGAATTTTGACTATATTTTCGTCTATCAATTGCTAAATTAAATCGAATAAAATTAACATTTGACTTTGTTGTCATAAATACAGGTTTAGAAGAAACGCGTCCAATTAAAATAATTCGATTCATAATTTTTTATAGTTTTTACCTATTTTTATTTATTGACTAAAATAGGCAAAAACTATTGGGATTCCTGTGTTTTTTTAGCATTATCAACATCAGTTTCTGGCTGGTTTGTTTTTCCGCGTTGAGATGAGCTAGCCTTATCTGATGACTGTTGGGCAAAACCTTGTTTTGCTCCGCCTTGAGCATTAGGTCTAAAATTTCGACGTTGAAAAGGTTTATCAGTTTTTTCTGTCTGATTAGGTGAGTTTTGGTCTTGACGAGTTCGTGGCGCCGATTTGAAATTAGGTCTATCTGAATGATCACGTCTTACATTTGTTCTTTTATGGCGATCGGAATTTTTTGGTTTTTGGTTAAAACCTTTTTCAGAATCAAGATTAATTATCAAGTATCGTCAAATCGATTTGGTAATATTCGCACGGCGAACAAATTCTTCAATTAAATTAGCTGGTGAGTCAAGATTAATTAAAAAATATTGTGCAGTTTTTGATTTTTTAATAGGGTAAGCAAGACTTGAATTTTCAAGCTTAACAAGTTTGTATGACGAATTTTGACTAAAAATAGCAGAAAGCAAATTTTCTAATATTGTTGCTTCTGCTTTTGGGTCTAAAATTGTCATAATTTCGTATTTTGGCATATTAATTCTCCTTATGGGCTTGTGGGTTATAAAAATAACCAAGGATGTTTTATTTAATTTAAAACTAGTTTGAAATTATACCATAAAAAACTAAAAAAATAAAAAATTAACTAAAATAATTTAGTTAATTTTCTTGGTCTAATTATATTATATATGGCGCGCCCGGAAGGAGTCGAACCCTCAACCTCTTGGGCCGTAACCAAACACTCTGTCCAATTGAGCTACGGGCGCATTACATTTTGGAGGCACCAACCGGACTCGAACCGGTACATCAAGGTGTTGCAGACCTATGCCTTACCATTTGGCTATGGTGCCATTGCCTAAAAACCATTAAATATAATTATAACATATTTTAGTTTTAAACAAAGAAATTTTTGATTTTTTTGTTTTCTGAAAAATTCTTAGGCTTAAAATATCAAACTATTTTTCAGAGTCTTGTTGTGCAAGAATTTGAGTTAAAAGCTTAATTAATTCTTGTTTTTTTAACTGTTCAAAACCAGAAATTTCTAATTTTTGGGCAATTTCGTGTAATTGTGTTAAATTTAATTTTTCAAGTGCAATTTTTATTCTTTCTTCTTTTGTTTTAGGTTTGTTTTTAGCTTCTTGAGTTTGTGTGTTTTCAGGGTTATTTGCTTGCTGTGCATTCATTGGATTTTGGTGACCTAAGTCAAAAATATTCATAAATTCAGAATATGCCTTAGGATCTTTTTTCATTTCATCAATACGTTTTTCAATAATGAATAATGTTCGAGATAGTTTGAATATTGACTTAATTTTAAGCACTTTTGTATAGAAAAATGGAATTAAAACAAAAATTAGGCCAATAAGAATTATTTGAATAGTTAATATTGCGACAAAATTTTGATTATTAAGGCTTAAATTTCCAATCATTACTATTGTTGAATTTATAATTGAAAGAGCAGCAGTAGAAAATGAAACGAACGTGAAAAAGAAGGAACGATCGCCAAGAGGTGCAAAATCTTTCGCTTTATATGATGTAAAAACAGAATATACATAAAAAAATAAGCTTGTAACAGTAAATAAAATTGATAAAATCGAAAAAGCGCGACCAATATTTTTAATATCTAAGTCTAAAAAAAGTTGAACACTTAAAAAAACACCTAGCAAAAGGAGTAACACCGGATAAGAAAAAATTCAAATTCGGTATTGCTTTTTTTCATTTTTTCACAACTCAGCAACTGATGGAACTTTATTTTTTCCAAATGGATTTTCTCAAACCATACACCCTCCAATATAAATTACTATAATATAATTATAAAATAATTTAGAATAATATTATAAAAAAGATGACATATTTAACTAAGTTTGGAATATTGATCTATATCCTTGTTTTGATAATTGTACCAAATTCGGTCGATTTTTGAAATTTTATCAATTTTTTTTGCAGTATCACTAATTTCTTTTGAGGTTAAAAGCGCGGTATAAAAAGAGCAATAGTCATTGGCGAATTTTTTAGTTCCCTGAAATTTATTAAGACCAACTATCATTGTGTAATTTTCGTTTTTTCAAAGTAAGCCACGAAAAAAATATAAATTTTTAGTGTATAAAACTTCTTCGATAATTCAAGTTTCACAATAATTTCCTTCAAGAAATGATAAATAATAGTCTCAAACTAACAATTTAGCTTTGATTTGATTAAATAAGCTTCGATTTGTATGAATATTTCATTTTTGAAAACTAGTGAATTTTTCTGTTAATTTCCCGTTGTTAATAAGAGTTATTATCTTTTTTGTTGGTCAATTTTTTAAAAATGGTATTTTTTTAAGCGCAATTCCGTGTGGAAAATCAAGTAAATTTGGCTTAATTGCAAAAACTTTTTCAATTTGGTTACACCAAATTGCTATTGTTCGATATTGTTCAACAACCTTTTGGTATCTTAGTAGATTTTCTTGAATTTTATCAACTCAATGACTAATTGGATCCATTTTACCCTTTTATTAAAATTTTTAATTATGCTTTTTTCAATAAAATTAAGTAAAAAAGAAATTTTGGTCATAAAAAGTAAAAAATAATTATTTTTTACTTTTAGTTTAGTCTATTGTTGTAATTGTTTTTGTTTCAACAGGTAGTCCTAAACCTGACAGCTGACTTTGAAGTGATGCGTTTTTGACATAAATTTTATTAAAAGTGGCACTTTTCTTTGCAACATCAACAAATTTGGATAATTGACTAAAGGCATCGCCAGAAAATGAACTACCAGTTATATAAAGTGGAATATTTGAAAGGGTTTTTCCATTTTCATCTTTTATATAAATTCCCGGTTGTTGGATAGGTCCATTAACAAGTCTTGAAGTAAATTGGGAATTTTCAAAGTCGCTTGTGTCGACTTTATACACATAATTTGACCCTGTTGAGCCAGAATCGCTTATTTTTGAGCCACCAAAATATAAATATTGGAAAAGTAAATTAACATGGCCAGGATTTTTTTGTGATTCAGCTTCAACTTCTCAACTTTGGAGTTTTTCGTTAAAAAGTTTCTCTGTTTTAGCAAAGTCAATCCCTTTTAGCGTCTTAATTTTTTTAGATGAAGAAAAATCAAGATGTAGCGGATATCCTCCTCGACCACCAAAAGTTCCTTGGAAAACACGTTGATTAATTTTTGAACTAAAAGCAATTTCAAGTCCCTCGTTAACTTTGTTAGTATCATCCCCCTCGTCTCAACGGAGAGTATCAAAAATAATTGATCCAGCAACTTTTTCTCCAGGTTGGAGATGCATGTCACCTTTGTTTATATAATCAAAAGAAATAAAGTCGACATTTTTTAGGGCATTAGGATTGATTGCCCAATTGCTTTCGTTGGTTCGTGAATTACTATAGAGTTCTAGTTCGCTTAGTTTGCTGAATTTTTCAAGTCCACGAAGACCATTAATTGCTTGGTGGTCATCTAAAAAGAGCGAAACTTTTTGCATTTGCGGTGGCAATAGGTCTAAAATCCCTTTTATGTTCTGGGTTTTATGTTTTGCTCCGACATTTTTAAGAACAATTGCCTTGATTGAATTGTCTTTATTAGCCGCATTTTTCATAATGTCGGCAAAAGCTTTAAAAGCAACATCATCATCGGCATTTAGAACTAAAGTTTTAAATTCTGAAAGGCTACCGGCGGTATTTCCAGGCGCTCGAGTATATTTTATCAGTGAAATGCTACCGTTAGAAAATCCCTTACCATTGGTGAGATCACTAATTTCTGAACTTACATCAGTGTCATTTCATCCTTCATATTTTAGCGAACCAATCTTAGTTCCATCATATCTTGTTCATTTTGAATCAACGGCATTTAATCTTTTTTTATTATTTGCCTTAATTCCATTTACGACAATATTGACTTTTGGTTCTCATCCATCGGTTGAAGGATCAGGGGTATAACCATCTTTTATCAATTGTAATTCTTGTTCTGTAAAAGGTTGGTCAAGTTGTCTTCGTTGCTCTATTACTTTTAAGTAATTTTGTTCACGCTCAAGATAATTATTTGCAACTCAACGAGTGTATTTATACCCCTCAAGATAGGATTCTAGACTAACTTTTGGCTTGCCATCTTCTCCAGTTGGTGCGTATTTTTCTCAATGTTCTTTAATAATTGAAATAACACGGTCTGCTTCAGCAGCTTCGGCTTGATATTTATCTCTTTCACGCCTAACTTCAGCGATTTTTCGGTCTTGTTGTTTTCTTCACAAACCAAGGGCACGTTGATAAGCTGCATCACCAAAATTAACAGTACGCGAATTATTTCTAGTTTGAACTTGTGGTTGACTTACTGGTCTTGAAGTTGAAATTGTTGGACGTGAAGATATTGTCCTAGTTGGACTTTGGCGCGTAGGTGTTGTTCGAATAGGGATAGTTGATTCAACAGCTTGAATTCTTCTTATCGGTTTGGGGGTTACTTTTTCAGGTAAAGGCTCTATTTTTTCTATTTTTGGTGTTACTATTTGTGGTTTAACTGGATTTTCAATTTTCTCTTTAGGCGCTTCAATTTTTGGCGCAACAAAAACAGTATTAGCTACTGGCGAATTAAATCCAGTATCATTTGGCTGATTTTTTAAAATTATTGAAGGCGCTTGAGTTGAATAACTAACTTCATTGGACAAAAAATCAAAATTAACTAATGCTTGATTAACTGAGTACAAACTTAAAGATAACAATGTTGTTGCCATTGCTAGAATTACAACTTTTCTACGACGGGAAAAATATAGTTTCATATTTGCCTCCAAATTTTATTATTTATTATAAATGTTTAAATTTAATAATACTTATAATAAATTTTACCAACTAAGTCTAACTTTAGCAGTAAATTTATGTTTTTAAGAGCAAAAAATCATATTAGCCACCTCTGAAATCGTTTTTAAATTTAGAAATTATACACTAAAAAAAACTAAAGTCCAAATTATTTTCTCGAATTTCCCAGAAAAATAACTATCGAAGCAAAAACACTACATTTTAAATCTAACCATCGCGAAAGCAAAATCTACTTATTAATCAAATAAAGTAAACTAAAAAAGCTAAAATTTTAACTTAAAAAGCAAAATCATTAAAAAATACAACTACTATTTAAACTCAATGCAAATAGAAAACTCGTTTTTACTTACATTGAGCCCAAAAAAATATGTGAAGTTTTGAAAGAGCCATAATTAAAAGCCATAAATTTATAGATTTTTAAACGGTTAAATTTATGGCATTCCATAATATTTAAAAATATAATGGAAAATTCGTGCTATCAGAGCGCATTAGACTAAAAACATAACTGATTCCTCCTTAATTCAATATCAAATTTATTAATTATTCTTAAGTGATGCTAATTATAACATAACTTTATTTTTGACCAAGCATTTTTTTTTTTTTTTACAGAAGGTTAATTTCAAAACTATAAAAATTAAGATTTTAGCCTCAAAAAACACGGATTTACCGATATTTTTGTCATCAAACTGTCAAACTCAGGACTCTCAATGCCGACTAATTTTGACTGCAAAATAAAAAAAAAAAAAAACTTTAGGGTACGACCCTAAAGTTTGTGTTAGATAAAAGATTTTTTATTTAATAATTTCAGTTACTGTTCCGGCACCAACAGTTCTTCCACCTTCGCGAATTGAGAATTTTGTTCCTTGCTCAACAGCGATAGGGGCAATAAGTTCAACAGTAAGGTCAACATTATCCCCAGGAATTACCATTTCACGGCCAGCTTCAAATTCAATTCCACCGGTAACATCAGTTGTACGGAAATAAAATTGAGGTTTGTAATTTTTGAAAAATGGAGTATGTCTTCCACCTTCTTCTTTTTTGAGTGCGTAAATTGCTGCTTTAAATTTAGTGTGGGGAATAATTGTTTTTGGTTTGGCAATAACCTGTCCACGTTCAATATCTTTACGGTCAACACCACGAAGAAGAACTCCAGCATTATCTCCAGCCATTGCAGATTGAAGGTTTTTGTTAAACATTTCAATTCCGGTTACAACTGTTTTTTTAGGTTCAGGACGGTAACCGACAATTTCAACCTCTTCATTTAGTTTAACTTGTCCTCTTTCAACTTTACCAGTAGCAACAGTTCCACGACCTGTAATGGTAAAGACGTCTTCAACTGCCATTAGGAATGGTTTATCCATTTCACGAACTGGGGAGTCAATGTAAGAGTCAACTGCATCCATTAGTTCAAGAACTTTAGCTTCTCATTCAGGTTTTCCTTCAAGAGCACCACGAGCTGAACCACGGATTATTGGAGTGTTGTCTCCGTCAAAATCATATGAAGAAAGAAGTTCACGAATTTCAACCTCAACAAGGTCAACCATTTCTTCTTCACCTTCAAGTAAGTCGATTTTGTTTAGGAAAACAACCATTTTTGGCACACCAACTTGTTTTGAAAGAAGAATGTGCTCACGAGTTTGGGGCATTGGACCATCTGTTGCGGCAACAACAAGAATGGCACCATCCATTTGTGCTGCTCCTGTGATCATATTTTTAATATAATCGGCGTGACCAGGGCAATCAACATGGGCATAGTGACGCTTATCTGTGCTATATTCGATGTGGGCTGTATTGATTGTAATTCCACGCGCTTTTTCTTCAGGGGCTGCGTCAATAGAAGCATAATCCTTTGCTTCAGCTAGACCTTTTTTTGATAATACAGTTGAAATTGCCGCTGTTAGAGTGGTTTTTCCGTGGTCAACATGACCAATTGTCCCAATATTGATATGCTCTTTTGAACGGTCAAAATCTTTTTTTGCACCAGTTTTAACAACTGCCATATTTTTCCTTTCTTTTACTTGCTTTAAAACAAACTAAAAACCACCACTGAATAGCCTTGCAACTATTTCCTATCCTATTTAGTTGTTTTAAGTGCTAGAAATTTTCAAAAATTCTCAATTTAATTTTCAAGGTTAATTATACCAAAAAATCGAAAATTATTTTGAGAATTTTTTATGTTTTTCATTTTATACCTTTTTGACAAATAATAACCTGAAAGACAAAGAATAATTATATCACAAAAGTTAAATTATTTGAAAATAAAGTCATAAATTTGTTGGTAAGTCTCAACCGGAATAAATTTGATTGAATTTTTAACCTCATCAGGTAGATCAACAAGATTTTTCTCATTTGACTGTGGGATAAAAATTGTTTTAATTCCGCTTTTATAGGCCCCAAGTGATTTTTCCTTTAGGCCGCCAATTCCAAGCACTTTTCCCCGCAGTGTAATTTCGCCTGTCATTGCAATGTCATGCGAAACTGGTTTTTGGCTGAGGGCTGAAATTATTGCGGTTGTAAAAGTTATTCCTGCAGACGGCCCGTCTTTTGGAACAGCACCTTCTGGGACATGAATGTGAATTAGTGTGTTTTCAAAATCAAAGTCAATTCCAAAATCTTTAGCTTTGGACTGAACATATGACAGAGCGATCCTTGCTGATTCTTGCATTACATCCTTGAGCGAACCAGTTAGTTTAATATCGCCTCGCCCCGGAATTGTGCTAACTTCAATTTGCAAAGTTGAACCACCCAGAGGCGAGTATCCTAGTCCATTTACAGTTCCAATTTGCGGACTGGCATCAACAGGATCGGGGTCAAATTTTTCAATTCCTAGAAGTTCACGGGCAAATTTGACATCAATTTTAAAGTTCTCAGCAAGCGTGTTTTCAAGCAGTCTGACGATAATTTTTCTTGCAATTTTGTCAAAAACCCGTTTTAGCCCACGGACACCTGCCTCGCGAGTGTAGTAGCGAATGAGGTAGTCGATTGTCTCATCATCAATTGGGAAATATTTTGGGTCTAAAGAATTTTCTTTTAGAACTGCCGGAATTAGATGTGATTTTGCAATTTGCAGTTTTTCCAAAAATGTGTAAGATGAGAGCTCAATTATTTCAACCCGGTCAAGTAAAGGCTCAGGAATGTCATGAATTTCATTAGCTGTGGCGACAAAGAGAATTTGCGAGAGGTCATATTCAAGTTCTAAATAGTGATCTTGGAAAAAACGGTTTTGTTCTGGATCTAAAACCTCAAGCATCGCAGCGGCCGGATCACCTTTGAAATCTGAACCCATTTTGTCAATTTCATCAAGTAAAATTAACGGATTTGAAACGCCTGCTTTTTTTAGAGCCTGAATAATTTTTCCAGGAAGAGCACCTACATATGTCCGACGGTGACCTCTTATTTCAGCCTCGTCCCGGACACCTCCAAGGGAGATTTTCACAAATTCTTTACCAATTGACTCAGCAATTGCCATTGCAATTGAAGTTTTTCCGGTTCCTGGAGGCCCGACAAGTGTTAAAATTGGAATTGAGTTAGTTCTTCCTTTTTGAACTTTAGAGCTAACAAATAAATTTGAATCACAGTAGTCACCATCAATTTTCTCAAGAGTTGGCTCTTGATTTGACTGTGAACGCCGGTGAATTAGGGCAGCAAGATATTCAATTATTCGTTTTTTAATTTCGTCAAGTCCATAATGTGCTTCTTCAAGTTTTTGGCGAACATTTTGAATATCTAAAATGTCTTTTCTTACACGTCTTCAAGGCAAGGCAACTAGTAAATCAAGGTAATTTTTGGTGATATTAGACTCAGGTGAGGTTGCCATCATTGATTTTAAACGGTTAGCTTCACGTTTTATTGTTTTTGCAACTTCTTTAGGGAAAATTAATTTTCCTATTTCTGAGTGTAAAAGCTCTTCAATTTCATCTTCATAGCGGGAATCTTCGCCTAATTTTTTACGGATTGCCTTAATTTTTTCTTTGAGGATAAATTCTGTTTGCTGTTTGTCAAGGTTAGATTTGAGAATAACATTAATTTCATCCTCGAGGCGAATTTGTTCATTAAAGGTATGAACATGTTCGTATAGTTTTTTAATTTTTGAGGCATAAGAATTTAGTGAAAATAAATGGTATTTTTGTTGATAATTAAGGCTAACTGATGAAGATAAAGTGTTTGTTACACCTTTGATGAATTCATTTTTTTCAACTTCGGTGTTACTATTTTGAAATTTGTCAACAACCAAAAGGAGCTCACCTGGCATCTTAAAGTTTTTTGTTTTTCGCCCAAATTCAAGTAAATCATTAATTAAACTTACGTGAATTTCACGATTTTTTATGATTTCACGAGTTGATTTAATAGTTATTTGGTCAGCTTTTGTACTATTTGGGTCAGTTATTAAATCAACAACTTGAACTTTTTCAAGAACAGTAAAATCTAAAATTACGGTTTGTCAATCGCTTTTATCAGGTCTAGTTTTTGCGCGGTAACTTTGAACTCTAATTAGAGAAGCATATTTAGAAAGTTCATCAATGTCAACAATTTTTGGCGAAAAGTCATTTTCGATTTTGGGATCTACAGTTAGCTTTTCATTTTCTGAAGTTTTAGACTTAGCAGCATTAGCAGCCCCTGACTTGTTTTGTTCAGTAGCTTTTTTGTCAAGTTGTTCATCAATAATTTCTTCTTCAAATAAATCTACTTCTTCATTTTCTTTACGGTAAACAATTAACAACTCTTTGTTTGTTAAAGTTGTCCGTGAAGTTGAATGGTAAATTTCCCTGAGAATCTTAATTGATTCAGGGTCGCTAAAACTAATAGTTTGCTGAGCGGTGTTTGGAAAATAAATATCCTCTGATGCAACTAAAAATCGGTATGAATGAACTGGCATAGTAAAAACTCCTCAAATGTCCTTTGATTGTTTATTTCAATTTTTTCTAGATAATTATATCACAAAAACTAAAAAAATTTTAACAACTCAAAAAAATTAGCAAAATTACAAATAAATTTTTTATTTTAAAGAAGTTGGGGTTATAAATTGCTTAGTTTAGCCTCTTATTTTTGTGAAAATGTTCAATAATCATGTAAATAGGAGAAGCTAAAACTGATTGAAAAGCAAAATTTGCAAGATTAAAAGGAATAAAAACACTAAAAATAAAAGACCAATACGAAAAATTTTCGGTTTTTAAAAGCTCTTTTTGAATATTATCCCACCCCTTATAAACTAAGTCAAGAGATACTGAACTTATTGCTTTAAAAAGTTTTAAATAAACTGGAAGAATCAAAACTCCGTTTAAAAAAGTCATCATCAAACTGGTTGTAAGTGTTGAGACAATTAGTGATAAAATAATGAACCTTTTTATTTTAGCGAAATTTTTAAAAATTTTGATAAAAAGATAACGAAAACCAAAAAATGAAAAAATGTATATAACTGAAGCTAAAAATAGTACAAAATGGCCAAAATAGATAATGTCAATTCCGCCAAAATGGTTAAAAATAAGTCAAGGACCGATTGCAAATCTAACCAAAAGGCATAAAAAACCCAACCAAAAACTACCCAGCAAGAATATTGGCACTAAAAAAAGGGTGGATAAGTCAAATTTTAGTCCAAGAGTTTGAAAAAACGGTCATGAAAAATAATTGTGTGAAAAAATAAAAAAAAGTAGCGAAAGACTAAATAAAATTCCAGTAATTGCTATTTTGAAATTATAGTTAGAATTTCACGAAATTGAAGTTTTCAACTCTAATCCCCAAAGAAACGATCACCGGCATCACCAATTCCAGGAATAATGTAACCTTTTTCATTAAGTTTTTCATCTTTCTGGCCAAAAAAGATACTTACTTGCGGGTATTTTTTGGCAATTTTATCAAGACCTTCTTGAACAGTTAAAATTGTAGCAATAATTATTTTGGCAAACCCTTTTTCAATAAGGTAATCAATCGTGCTAATTATCGAATTCCCTGTTGCTAAAATAGGGTCTAAAATAATTGCAACTGAATTTGGACTAGCTTTAGGCAAATTTAGATAGTAAGTTGTATTTGAAAGATCTAAATTCCGCTTCATTCCCACGGGCGCAACTTTCGCATCAGGAACTAGATTCAAAAAAGGATCTAACATTGCAAATCCAGCACGTAAAATTGGCACAAAAACAACAGAGTCACTAATTTTTGTTCCTGAAAAAGGCTCTTTAAGAACAGATGTGCCATTAAAATCTGTTGAATTAAGTTTGGCTAAAACAGGGAAGGCAAGTAAATAGGAAATTTTCTCAATTGCAGCCCGGAAATCAACTAAAGAAACATTTTGCCTTATTTTAGCAATTTCGCTAGCAATTATAGGATGACTAACATTTACTTGCATAATTTTTTCCTTTAAATTTAAAATTAAAATTAAAATTAACTTTGAAATTTGAAATTTTTAAATTATAACATAATTTAAAAAATTCAAAGACTAATATTCAGATTTTTTATCGTCCAAGTTTTCAACAATACTTACAGATTTAGAAGTCCCAAAACGAGTAGCGCCTAATTTATAATATGTTTTAATATCTTCAATTGACGAAATTCCGCCCGCTGCTTTTATTTGTAGGTTTTTGGATTTATTAGCACTCATTATTTCAATGTCTTGAATAGTTGCACCACGGTAAGAAAATCCTGTTGAGGTTTTAATAAAATCTGCATTTGATTTGCTTACAATTTTAGTAGCCTCGGCAATTTCATTTGCTGATAAAAGTGCGGTTTCGACTATAACTTTCAGAATTTTTGTCCCAATTTCTTTTTTTATTAGGTTAATTTCATTGATAACAAAGTCAAATTCTTTTTCCTTAAATTTACCAATGTTCATTACCATATCAATTTCATCAGCCCCGTGCATTATTGCAAGACTGGCTTCTTTTTGCTTTACAGCGCTAACTTGATTTCCAAGTGGGAAGCCAATTACAGTGACAATTTTAATATCTGTGTCTTTTAGTTCTTGTTTTGCTAATTTAACTCAAGTAGGTGCGATGCAAATAGCGCCAAAATTGTATTTTTTTGCCTCAGCAATTAGATTTTTGATATCTTGAGAAGTTGTCTGGGCTTTTAAAATTGTGTGATCGATTAATTTATTGAAATTCATAAATCTCCTTTTAAAATAAAAAATATGTTTTTAAATTAGGCTAATTTAAAAACATATTTTCAACTTCTGGTTCAGGTTTGATTGAAAAAGTTTTTGCAATTAAATCCTGAATTTTGCTCAAGTCAATCGGATTAGAAGAATAAAGGCTAAAAATTAACTGATCGTCTTGAACATATGTTCCAGATTCAACTTCTAGACAAATTCCGGCTTCATAGTCGATTTTTTGGTTTAATTTAGTACGACCTCCGCCTAAAAATGCAACAATTTTTCCAAAATTTATTGCATTTTCCCATTTTATATATCCGCTTTGTGGGGCAAAAATTTGTTCCTTATATGCTGGAATTCAAAAGTTTGAAGACTGAATTGTTGCCGGATTTCCGCCTTGGGCTACTACCATTTTTAAGAAAATTTCATTTGGAAGTTCAGACTCAATAATTTTAGTAACTTTTTCACGGGCTTTTTCAATTTTTAGCTTTTCAATTTCAGAAAGTGTTTGGGCCACTAATTCTTTTGCAAAATCAGCGAGTTGGGACTGTTGACCTTGAAGAATCGCTAGTGATTCAATAATTTCATTTTTATTCCCGATCATTCGTCCAAGCGGGGCATCCATATTGGTAATTTTAACAATAGTTTTTTTCCCAAATCTTTTTCCGAGCATTTTGATTTTACTTGCTAATTTTTTTGCCTGTCCAAGATCAGTCATAAAAGCGCCACTACCACATTTTACGTCAATTAAAATAACATCTGTGTCAGTAGCAATTTTTTTTGACATTATTGAACTTGCAATTAACGGAATTGACGAAACTGTTCCACTAACATCACGAAGCGCATAAATTTTTTTATCAGCAGGAACAATTGCATTTGACTGTGCGGTAATTGCAATTCCGATTTTTTGAACTTGATCTAAAAAACTAGCTTCTGTTAGTTGAGTTTGAAATCCTGGAATTGACTCAAGTTTGTCGATTGTACCACCAGTAAATCCAAGACCTCTTCCAGACATTTTGGCCACTTTGTAGCCAAGAGCAGCAAAAATTGGTCCTATTATTAGTGATATTTTATCACCAACACCGCCTGTTGAGTGCTTGTCAATTTTAACTCCGTTAATTTTTCTGAGATTTATTGTCTTACCGGATGCAATAATTTCGCGAGTAAAGAAATAAAGCTCATCATCATCAAGGCCGTTAATTAAAATTGCCATCAAAAATGAAGAAAACTGGTAGTCGGCAATTAGGCCAGACAGAAATCCATTAATCATGAAATGAATTTCTTCTTCGCTTAAATGTTCTTTTTTGACTTTTTTTTCAATAATTTCAAATAAATTCATATTTTAAAGTGCTCCAAGGGCAATTTCAATCATTTCTTCAAATTTTTCTTGTCTTGCTAAAGGATCAAGTGAAGTTTTGGTAATTAAACTATCAGAAATTGTAAGAATTGAAGCTGCCTTTTTTTGCAAGTGATTAGCTATTGTAAAAAGAGCAAAAGATTCCATTTCTACTGCTTGTGCTCTTGAAAGTTCGATTGTTTTTGATAAATCGCGGGTAGAGTAAAAAACATCAGTTGAGTGAATATTTGTATAAACCGGACTCAAACCTAATTTTTCAGCACTATGGAATAAATTTGCTACAAGTTCCAAATCAGGGTAACTTAAATGAGATTGACCCTGACCTAAAAGTGCCGGAAATGAACAAGAATCTGATCAAGCTGATTTTGCAATAACAAGGTCAAAAATTTCAAGATCCTTATCATAAGAACCAGCTGATCCAATCCGAATTATTTTCTCAACATCATAAAATTTAAACAGTTCATAGGCATAAATACCAATAGAACCAGAACCCATCCCTGAGGCAGCGATAGTTACTTCTTTGTCTTTATATTTGCCGGTAAAAATTAAGTTATTACGGACTTTTGAAACAAGTTTGGCGTCGGTTAAAAAATTTTTAGCAATAAATTCTGCTCGAAGCGGATCTCCGGGCATTAATACAACTGGCGCAATTTCATGTTTCTTAGCTTCAATATGTGGTGTCATGATTCTCCTCTTAGGCATATTATAATATAAAAAAGTATTTTGGACACTAAATTTTTGCAAATGTTAAAAAGATTTCTAAACGGCATAACATTTTGCGCAAATTCGAAACTTAATCCAAAAAAGACTAAAGCAAGAACCAAAAACTAATGAAAAACTATAATAAATAATCCCGTACAACAATAAATTAACCAAATTGAAAATAATTAAAAATGAAAAAGCTAAAGAAACTGCAATTAAAAAGGGTTTTCCTTTATTTCGTGAAAAATTGCACAAATCTTTCTGGAATCTTTTGTCATTAAATAAACTATTTTTTCAATAAATTGGATTAATTTTTGGCAAAAACAGCAAAAAAAGCAACAAAAAAAACAAAAAACTAGCAAGACCACTAAGGCCTACAAAAATCGCAAAGGTGAAGTTTTGAAAGAACCAAAAGTAGAAAAAATTTTCTACTACAGAAAGGACAAAACCTAAAAGTGACAAAAAGTAGCTAATTTTCGCCAATAAAAGCAAAACATTAGTATTTTTTAGCATCCTTTGACTTATCCTCTCTGCCAATTTTAGCATCTTTTAGTGAAAAACAAAGAAAAAAGTAAAAACAAGCAAGTTTTCTTATTTCCTTTGCATTCTAAAGTTTTTCTTTAATTTTAGGGGGGTACTTTAGTCGCTTGAATTTTGCGAATTAGAAGTCTGATCTGGCTCGGGTTTTTCTGTATTTTCCAGATTTTCTGACTCTTGTTGGGCGCTCTGCTCAGCTTTGGCCATTTCTTTTTGCCTGTCAAGTTCTAACATTTTCATGATCGCATCAGGATCGTCTTTTACATCAAAAAAGAAGTTTGAAGGTAAAAAGTCGTCTTGATTATTTTGTTTGGTTTGGTTTTGCTGATCTGCCTCAAAAAAGCTCTCAGCATTTTGGCCTTGCTCAGTTGCTTGCATTTCAGAGTCAATTTTGAGTTCTTTTTGGCCCAGAAGTTCAAGTTGTTCTTGATTCATTCTTAGCAAAATATTACGTTTTTCGTCAAGGGGCATATCTTCTTTGAGATTAACAAGTTTATTGTTGGCAATTTGTCAGAGTTCAAATCCGCCGCTAGCATCGAGTCTTTGAATGTTGTTATTTTTGAGTTGTTCGTAAATAAATTCAGGCTGGCTTTCTTTTTCAATTTGTTTTGCATAAGCAATTCGGTCTTCGTTAGTTGCAATTAGTTGAGCAACGATGTGATCAGGGGTGTCAGACGGATAAGAAATTGCACTACCATCAGAAAGAATTGCCTGGACATATTCAATTTTTTCGGCATTAGAGTTATTAAAAAGGCCAACAATTGCCTGAAAAGCGGACTCGGAAATTAAAATGTTAAATTTGGAAGTAGCCTGTTCTGTAAAAATTTGGTAAGGATTTTTTTGGGAATACTGGACTAAATTTGCCGAAGAGCGAAGTTTGTCAATTGTGTCAATATGATTTTGTCATTGATTGTCAAGGACAGATAAAATTATGTGCCGCTCGGAGTCAAAATAGTTTTGGCCAATATTTTCTTTTAAGGTCGGCTGGAGAGTTTCGAAATAAATTTTATTTAGTTCCTGGACTAAAAAGTTGCTGAGTTCTTCAAAAGGGTATTTTTCCAGTCCGCTCTGGCCAAAGTCATAGCGAGTTATTCTTGAAAGGTTGTCATTTAAAAAATCAACTAAATTTTTATAGTGAATTTCTTGGTTTGGCAGCAAAATAAAGTCATAACCTAAAATAACTTCAACAGTTCTAATGATCATTTTTTTAATATAGTGATCAAAATTGTCAATTTGAAGCAAAATGTCACGTTGAGTATAAATTAAATCACGTTGCTGGCGAATAACATCATCATAACTCAACACGGTTTTTCGCATATCAAAGTTAAAGCCTTCAATTTTTTTCTGGGCTGCTAGTAAAACTGAGTGAATATATTTTCCTTTGATGGCTCCAGCAGTTAGTCCGTAGGTGTCAAAAATTTGTTCAAAATTGGAAAAACGGCGCAACAACTGGTCTTGAAGGGAAATAAAAAATCTTGAGACACCAATATCACCTTGGCGACCTGCCCGACCACGAAGTTGGTTGTCAATTCTTCTTGATTCAGCCTTATCTGTCCCTAAAATATAAAGTCCGCCAAGGTCAATAACTCCAGGTTCAAGAATAATATCTGTTCCCCGGCCAGCCATATTTGTTGCGATTGTTATTGCATTTTTACGGCCTGCTTTTGCGATAATTTCAGCCTCAAGTTGGTTTTGTTTTGCATTTAAAACTGTATGAAACAGCCCTTTTTGGTTGAGCATTTCTGAGAGAGTCTCAGAGTCAACAACTTGGGAGGTACCAATTAAAATTGGCTGACCAGTTTTATGAACTCGTTGGACTTCGGCAATAATTGCCTTATTTTTTTGCTCAATTGTGGCAAAAATTTCATCTTTTTCATCGCGGCGGGCCAGTGGTTTGTTTGTGGGAATGACATTGACACGCATATTGTAAACATCGATAAATTCTTGCTCTTCGGTCTTAGCAGTCCCGGTCATTCCTGAGAGTTTTTTAAAAAGACGAAAAAAGTTTTGGTAAGTAATTGTTGCCAATGTTTTTGTTTCAGGTTCAATTTCGATTCCTTCTTTTGCCTGAAGGGCTTGCTGGAGACCTTCAGAATAAGATCTTCCGGCCATAATTCGCCCGGTAAATTGGTCAACAAGCTCGATTTTACCGTCTTGGACAATATACTCAACGTCTTTTTTCATTACTTTATTTGCACGCAAGGCATTTTGAATTCGGTGAACAAGTTCAGAGTTTTCAATTTCATAAAGGTTGCGCAAACCAAAAAAGGCATTAGCTTTGTCAATACCTTTGTCATTTAATTTAATACCTTTTGTTTCTTGGTCAATATAAAAATCTTCATTTACAAGTGTATTTACAAATTGGTTGGCAGATAAATATTGAGCTGGAAGGTTGGATTTTCCACCGCTAATAATCAAAGGGGTTTTAGCCTCGTCAATTAAAATTGAATCAATTTCATCAATAAGGCAAAAATTTAGTCCTCTTTGAACTTTTTCAGCAGCACTATAGACCATGTTATCACGCAAATAGTCAAATCCTAATTCTGAATGAATTGAGTAGGTAATGTCAGCAGCGTACATCATTCTTTTAGTTTCAGGATCCATTTGGGCTTTATTAATTCCAACAGAAAGACCTAAAAAATTATAGACCTTACCATTATCTTCAGCGTCCCGCTCAGATAGATATTCATTGACAGTTGAGACAATAACTCCTTGACCTGAGAGTGCATTAAGATAAACTGGCGCAATTGAGGCAATTGTCTTACCTTCTCCAGTTTTCATCTCAGCAACCGAACCCATGTCAAGAATTAGCCCACCAAGAATTTGGACATCATATGGTGTTTTTCCAAGGATTCTTTTTGTTGCCTCACGGGCTACGGCAAAAGCATCAACCCGAATATCTTTGAGTTTTTCACCATTTGCAAGCCGCTTTTTGAGAACATTTGTCTGATTAGCAAGATCCTGATCGGTCATTGAGCCATAATAACCGCGCTTTTGGTTTATCTGCTTTAAAAGACGGTATGCAAGCCGTAGTTCTGAAGAAGTCTTAAAAAAATTGATAACCTTTTTCATTAGATTAGTTTCCTTCCTTAATTTATTAACTCATTCTTTTTAACCGCTAAAAATTATACCACATTTTTTAATATAATATATAATTTATTTTTATTTTATTTATTAGGGCGGTTTTTGGCTTGGTTAGACTTGACACTAGTCTTACTACAGACGCAGAAAATGCCTTAATTTTAGCATATTTTTGAATAAAAAGGAAAAAATAATTTTCTTTTTGGTATAATTTTACTATTTATGAAAATTATAATTTAAAAAAATAGGAGAAATTCATTTATTAGTCAAAAAAATAATTTATAATATATTTGGAAATTCAAACAACCTGCAAAAAAAAAAAAAAAGGATAATTAAGTATTTCAAAAATAAAAAAAATTAATTTTTTTTGGTATAATTTTTTACATTATGAAAAAAGAAATTCGCAACAAAGTATTAATAGTTTTAGCGGGACTTAGTTTCATCGGAATTACAGCCGGAGTTGGTATTGGTCTGCAACGATCAGCTCTTAGCTCGTCTTACCTATCACAATTTGATAATGACAAGTCCGAAACGAAATTAAACCCGCCAATAAACGATGCTGATTTGGTTGCCGCCATCAGCAATTTTAGTCTAAAACCCGAATGAAGCAAAATTTCAGCTTCACAGGCATTTAAATTACACAACGATAAATTATATGCCTTTAAATTAAGTCAAGCAGTTGATTTTTCAAAAGTTGATAATAAATTTTCTAATTTATTTTTCGATATTCAAGTAACTGAAGAAACAAAGGTTGAGTCAAATTCAATTAAGAACTTAACCGTTTTTGTTTTTGATAAAAAAACAAAAAAAGAAGTAGCAAGTCGTGCTTTTACTGCAAATCTTTCTGGATTTAGTGCAATTGCCAAAGAAGATTTTCTTGAAAATTTCATTGCTGAGTCTTCAAAATATAATCTTGACAAGTCACAACTAACTAAAAAGTTTGCTTCAGATTCAATTTTTCCTTCAGCTTTTGCCCTTAAATTTCAAGATCAATTACTAACAAATCTTCGTAAGATTTCTCCTGAAATTTTTGATGCTGTAACTACAACTCCAGTTGCTGCTGGAGTAGCAACTCAGTTTCAAGATGGCGGAGGCGGAGGAACAGGATCAGGTGGAGCAACTGGAGGAACAAATGGTGACACTGCTTCAAATGGAGCAGGTGCTGGAACCCAAGGTGATTCAAATCAACTAGGCACAGACGCTTCTTCTCCTGAAACCCCTAAAGTTGAAACAGCCCCTGAGACCCCAAAAACCCCTGAAGTTCCTTTAGTTTCTAAATTAAAACCAACAAATCCTAATCTTGAACTTGCACTTAAACAAACTTTAGAATCATTTGGTGGACTTGAATTAATTGCCGCTTCTGGATTACAGAGTTTAATTCCAAATGAGTATACTTTATTACCAGTTACTTCTGAAAAATCACTAGTTAAAATTGATATTGACGATGCAAAAGGTACTGCAAAAATTTGACTAAAATTATTGGATAAATCTAACAAAGAAAAATTAATTGGACTAGAAATTACCGGTCTTAGTTCAGTTGACTCAATTAAAGATAAAATATTTGCAAAAATAAATAAAAATCAAAATAAATATATTAGTCTAAAACCACAAGTTGCGGAATATTTTAGAAAAAATCCTAATCAAAGTATTGCTAAATTAATTTCTCAATATAACACAAAAAGTTCAGCCGCAGATTCAAAAGTGGCTAAAGTTTTTGAAGAGTATCAAAAAGACAATGATAAAATCAAGAAAGCACTTATGGGTGATGTGTCAGGTACAGGAGAAACTAAGCCTGTTGAACAAATGCCAGCACAACCTGGGACTTCTGGAGAAGAAACTCAAACCGAATTTGTAAAAAAATTAAATGAACTTGCTTCAAAAGGAGAACAGAGTTCAAAAGATGCAATTAAACAATATTTAAAAGATGAATATAATATTGATGTCAAAACAGATTCAACTTCTTCATCTCAAGAAACTGGCACCGCTGTTCAGGCAAGTGTTGCTGCGCTTTCATCTACCGGTGAAGCTGAACAACAACAAGAATCTCAAGTTCAACAGCCACAACAACCTACTGTAGAAACTGCTGAACAAATAGCTAAAAAAGATAAAGACTTTTACGCTCCTTATTTTGAAATTTATAATTATCAATTGCCAACTACTCAGTCTGAAGGTATATCTGCTTTAGTTACCCCAGATCAATTAGATTTTTGATTTGAAACTAAAGATAACCTTAAAGTTGATGATTATAATTTTGATTTTTCTTTAGATCAAAAACAAGATGAATCAAGCACAGATAAAACTTTAAAACTTAATGTTAATTTTGAAGCTGATTCTAATTTCAAATTAGAAGTTAGACCTGAAAATGTTCCATTTTTAGATGTTTCAAAAGATATTGTTAAAGAATCTGAAGTTCAAAGTACTGAAGTTCAAAGTAATGAGTCTAAACCGGTAGATGTTGCTATTCAAGTAACTCCTAAGACTCCAGAAAAAGATCATTCTTCATTTAGATTTGCTGGTTGAACATTTCCAATTACAATTAACACAGAAGGTTCAAAAGTTCAAAATGAACTTGAAAAATTAGTTGGTAATAATCACCAAGGAACACTAAATAATTCACTTCCTTATCTATTGTTCCAAAGTGATCTTGATTCAATTTTCAAAACTGCAAAGCTTGACTCATGATTTAGTCTTTCAGACAGTGATAAAAATAATGCCAAAGCTTATTTAAAATCAACACTAAATCCAATTACTGACAAAATGAGTTTGCAAAAACCTAAAGTTGAAGCTGCCCCAGCTCCGGAACCAGCTAACCCACCAGCAGCTCCTGATTCAGGCTCAACTGCAGCTCCAGCAGCTCCTGCTAATCCAGGTATGTCTACAACTCCAGGTGCTCCAGCAGATTCAGGTGCATCAGCTTCAACTTCTAACTCAACTTCAGGTGATTCTTCTAGCTCAAGCTCAAACTCAGCTTCATCTTCAAGCTCAAGTTCAAGCACAACCGCCGCAGCAACTTCTTCATCTTCAGTAGCAACTACAGCAACACCTTTCCAAGATCCAGCAACCCCTGCTCCAGAAAAAGAACAAACTTTTGCTTTTGGTGATTATTTAATTAATTATCTTGATAAGTTTGCAGGATTTAAATTAGAATCAGGGCAAAAATTAGCAATATCAAGTCAATATGATGAGAAAAAACGTTCATATAATTTTGTTTTTGAAGTTCGTGACAGCGATAATGACACGATAGCTTCATCAACATTCGGACTTGTTGGTGTTAATAAAAATAATACTGCTCTTAAAACATCACTTGCTTATGGCCCAGATGTCTTTATTGACGGAAGTTCTGGTCTTGATTTTCATGCCCATGAAGGTCAGTCAAAATCAATTTTAACTAATATTAGTTCAACAAAAACATCCTTCCAATATAAAGTAAATAATTTTACTGCCAATCCTGAACTTGATAAGTTGCTTAAAGAAAATGGATTTTACAACCAAAGAGCCCAAGATGGCAAAGGTATAACAATTAAGCAACCGCTTGTTTATGAGTATGATAACCAAGGTTCCGATTATGAATTTGACGGTAACACCAAAAAATTCATTAAAACACGTGGTCGCCAGGTTGAAAAATCAACTCTGCAAGAAGGTGTAATGTATTTTGTTTTCAAACCTGAAGATACTATTGCAAAAACAGATAAACTAGTAGATCAGTCATATAAATTATTATCAACTGCCCCAGAAGCACAAAATGGTTCTTTTGGAGCAAGTTATCTTGAACTATTTAGAACTATCGATGGAAATGGCAACAGAATTTCACCAACCATAAATCTTGGTTGAAGAATTGAAAAAGCTCGTTCATTAGCAATTGATAAAAATCAAATAGCAACAACAGAACATAATTACCAAACAAAATCATTAGTTGTTTTACGTGATGCTGATCCAGCAAGTACACAAGATCCATCTAAACTTTATGATTATAAAAAACAAGGTGATGATATTATTGATACTTTTGAAATCACCGAGTCTAAGAAATTGTTTGGAACTGGTACAGTTGGTTCAGGAACTACCCAACAACCAACCGTTAAAGTTGAAGATGTAAATGAAATCTTTAAAAAATTCATACCTCAGAGTGGTACTACCGCTGATTCTTCTACCGACGGTCAAGGTCAAATTTATCAAGATGGTATTTGATTTAATCACACAAGACCAAGCGATAATGTTTCACTTGAGTCATTCCTAAATAAAACTTGAATTTTAGAAGTTCGTATTGATAAATCATCCGTTACATTTAGTCTAATTGCCCAAAGAGAATCAAATCAAGAGCCATATGTTTGAACAAGTCAACTACAGTCAATTTATAAAGATGCTAAACAGAATATTAATCCTGATACCCCAATTGGTGTAATGTTTGGTCGTGGAATTGATTATTCCCAAATTGGTGATCGAATAATTAGTGGGCTTGATTCTTCAGGCAAAGATCGTGAAGGAATAACATTTAAAGCTCTTGCGGTCTTTAAAGGTGAAAAAATGGCCAAAGATGACAAAGCTCGTCTTGAGATCCGTAAAGCCTTTATTGATCAATATTTTAAATAATCAATAATTAATTAACACATTGTTAATAATAAATATTAATATATTTAAATTAAGTCTTTAGTTATTAGTATAACTAACTAATTTAAATTAAAAAAAGTATACTAAAAAACCTGGAGGGGTTTTATGCAAAAGAATAAGGCAAAAATATTAATTGGTAGTGCCGCTGCAATTGTACTAATGTCGACGGTCTTTGGAACTGTCGCTGGACTTGCTGCTAAAACTAGATATCGCGGAGTTAATCCTACCCAAGGTGTTGTTAGTCAGCTCGGCCTAATTGATTCAGTAAGTTTTAAACCAAGCGTTGCTCACTTTACAAGTGATTATAAAACTGTCAAACAAGCACTTTTAGGGGACAAAACTTTTAATGCCAGCAGCTCTGAATTTAGCGACTTTGCATCAAAATTCAATTTTTTAACTAATAATGGCCGTAGTGTTTTAGCAATTCCTAACAAATACAAAGTTGTTATTGAAAAATTTGAAGCCCAAGATGAACAACAACGCTTTTTCCTTTCATTTCATTTGGAAGAAACTCTTGAAGACAAAAACGTGGCTCGCTCGGCAACAAAATCAATTTACCTTTCAGTAGTTGATGCCCCTAAAGCGGCTTTGGCTCAATTTAGTAATATTGTTGACTCAAATTTTGCTAATTTAGTTCCTAGTCCTCTTAGTCATTTTTCATCAACATCTGTTAGACCTTTGAGCCTAACTCGTGCTGATGATTTTGCAAAAACATTAAATCAATTTGAATCATTAGAGGATTTTGAGTCTCATTTAAGTAAATTTTTTGACATTCAAGCAATTAAGGCAAAAATTCGTCTTGAAGCCCAAGGCTTTGGTTTTGCCAAAGGCGACTTAGAAGAGCCTTTTGTATTTAGTTTTGTTAAAAATCCACAAAACTCAAATGAGTGAGCAACAAGTTTGAACCAACAAGTCCCTGCGGTGCGTTTATATTTAAAAACTGAATTCGGGTCTCAGGCAAAAGCAACTTTGGCTGACTATAAACATAAAGATGAGTCATTTTTAACTTCAATTGATTTATTAGCAAGCGATAAGTCTACTTTATTTGCTAATACAAAAGATCTAAGCGATCAACTCGATGTTAATTTACTTGATGCTTCTGATTATTATATTGATCCAGATAAGCCTCAGGTTGACCCGACAACTGGAGTTTTACTTCCTTCATCACTTAGTTTGTTCCAACGTGATGTATTAAGAAGAGCTTCTGATAATTCAGTTGATAAATTTTCTTTGTTTCGTTATGATGCAATTAATTTTTATAAACAACTTCAAGAACTTGTAAGTAAACCTAGCGCAATTAAAGATATAATTGATGCCAGCCTAACACGTGGTCTGACTTTTTCTTTTGGTAAATATGATTTACTTTTTGATAATTTACGCGAGCATCTTGATTATGACTTTTTAGTTTCAAATGCTAAAATTCGTCAAAATTCTGTTTCAAAAAAATTGTTTATTGAGTTGCCAATTAAAATTAAGCTTAAGTCTTCGATTTTTGGTGACACTGGTTCAAATATTAAAACTATTTTGGAAAAAACTGTAAGTTTTAAACTTGATAATTTCCGTGATCAAAAAATCGAAGATGCCCTAGCCAGCCTTTATCCTGAGCTTAGTGAGCAACTAAAACAATTAAAAGACGCCCAACAAGCCGCCCAACAATTAGCCGCTGATACTTCCCCAATTCAGACTCAGTGAGCTGGTCAAACCTTAGGAGCAACCAAAGAAAATCCTTATGATATTAGGCAAGGTGCTCCAAAATCCTATTTACTTTCAAAATACGAAATTAAACAATTAATCGACCAAGGAGACTATAAAAAACTAATTAGTCTTTTAAGTGATCAAAATTCTTACAATATTGACTTTAAATTAGGCTCAACTCTACAAGCCCAAAATATTCAAGTTCCGTCTGACAAGGAAATATCTAATTTAAATGCAACAATTGACTCAGCTCAGTCTTTAAAAAATGCTGATATTTATTCAGTTTCGACTTCGACATTTAAAAATCGTGCTTCTTTATTTGCTTATTTCCGTTATCTTTTATCATTAGAACCTAAAGAGGCAATCAAAAAACTTGTTAATATTGGAACTCAAATGGGTCTTGAATTTGAAGGCTATCAAGACTTACCGCTAAATCCAACTTTAGAAGATTTAGCAAAAGTAAAAATTAAAACTAAATTTGACAACTATGAACACTCCCAAGATTTTCTAAGTGAGCAGGATGCCGATGAGAACCAAGACGAATCAGTGGGAACAAAATTTGGACTAAAGCTTCTTGATTTTAACGGTTATTTTGCTAATGACATTACAAGTCCAAATCAAGGAATGGCTTTATTTTTACCAGCAAGTCTAGATTCTAATCAAACTCAGTCAACTGGTGGTGGTTCAGGTTCAACTAATTCAACCCCAACTACTGACTGAAAAGCTGAAATTACTAATAAACTTGTTAGTGATAAAAACCAGTTAGCAAGCTTACCTTTTGCAATTTGAGACAGAATTATTGGCCAAGAAAAAGCCCAAGACAACACCCAAAAACTAACATACAAAATTCTTAAAAACTACCAAGAAGCAATTAAAATTGCTAAACAACCAGCTTTTTGAAATACTTTAGATACTGATAATAATCCTCAAGTTCCTTTTAAAGATCAGAATTTTAGTAAAATCTCAAGTCTTAGTGATTTAGTTTTTGCCTTTTATACTCAGGCAGCCTTAGCTAATAATTGAAATGAATACCAAGACTCAGGAGCACGCCCTTCAATTAAATTTGAAATTGAAGAAGACGCTGCGGCTCAGGCTTCTAAAGAAGGTAAAGTAATTGGACTAAAAATTAAATATGTTGTTGGCTTTGATGACAATGCTGGTAAATTTGTTGATGATGTAATTTCTTCAAGCCCACAGACAATTTTTGTCCGCACTTCAGGGCAGTCAGAAGCAGAAGTAAAACAAAAAAATAATTTAGACCAAATGGTTGAAGATGCCCCACTTTCAAGTCAGTCCTTAATTCTTGATGCTGAAAAATTTGGTCATTTACAAATTCTTGCTAATTCAATTTATGACAAGAAAAAGCCTGCACCAGAACCAGAAGCTCCAAGAAATCCAGATAATATCCGTTGAATTGACGACAAGATTCCAGGTCAGCCTCGTCCAGAGGTTAAAAGACCTGAAATCAATCAAGATGAATTTTTCAAAGGCAAACTAAGACCGGTTGCCGTAGAGGTATCAACCTTCTCTACTCTAGACGAGAGTCCTTATTTTGCGACTCCTTTCCAGGAAAACTCCCAGACTTCTCAAGGTTCAGATTCAACATCTGAGAGTTCAAATCAAGACTTACAGACTCTAAAACAAAAACTCGAAATTCTTTTAGGTGAGCAATTTAGTAATTATTTTAATAATCTTGATCCAAACATTAGTTTTGAAATTGAATCAGTAAAGCAAATCTCACCGGAGGTCTACAGTGTTAGTCTTTCGTTAGTAAAAAATGTTGTTGACGGAAATACAACAACCCGAGTTAAATCAGATAAGAGTCTAACACTGATAGTCCACAAACAACAAGACAATATTCCTGAACTAGCAAAGTCTCCGGTAGTATCAAATACTAGCTGGGCAAAACAGTATAGTCCAGACCAGCCTTTGGCTAATTCAACAACAATAAGTCTTGAATTTAAAAATCCAATACAGACTGATGCAAGCGGTCGACCAACAAGTCAGTGGCTATCTTCAGTGCCGGTGAGTATTCATCCGGCTGAACTGGCTTTAAGTCCTTTGCAGCCGGTGATAGCTCCTGAGTTGAAAAATGACAAATTGGCGAAACTTCGTGACGAAGGGAATACATACTTCCAAGCACCTAATCTGAGAAGGAAACAGAATAATAGTGTTGAAATAAATAAGAAGAAGGCAGCGGCCCGAAAAGCTACTAGTGAAGCGTCTAAAATTACTGTTCAAAATCCAGCCTTAAATACTTCTCAGCCCATCTCGATCCCGAATCCTCAGCACCAATTAGTTCAACTAACCTTAAACCAATTACTTAACCAAAGCGTTGTTGACTTTAAAATAAGCGATCTAAAGGTAGAATCAGCGACAAAATTATCATTTACTCTTGAAAGTAGTGATATAAAACGTTTAATTAATGCCCCTATTGAAATCGCAAAAGCGTCGGATTCTTCTACAGAGGAAGAAAAATCTCAACCTGAGACTAACCAGCAACCAATATCTAACATTGTAAAAATTAAACCTAAACTAGTCTTACAAGGAGCAGTTGGTGTTCCATGGGCAACAATAAAAAAACCCGCTAAGTTCTCAGTGTTCCTCAAAGAGAACGACGGTTACTGACAAGATCTGTTTAGTAGACTTGCTAATTGAAAACTAAATAAAACTGAACTAAATAATGCAAAACCTCAAAATAACAAAAATGTTCACCCTATACTAATAAATCGAAATTGACATGGTACCCTCCAAAATAACAACGATCCACTTTGGCAATTGTTCGCAAACGACCCTGCCGAAAATCTTTCTGCTTTATCTCTTAAAGTCTTTGACCCTTCAGGTTATTTAAACCAAAGATTAGCTAAAGAAGGTACTAGTCCAACTACTAATCTTGATTTATACTCATACCAGCTCAATAAAACAAAAGAAAAAGACGTTAGAAAAGGTTGGACAAATGTTCACCCAAATCAATTTGTTAGCCCAGGGGAAAACTTCAGACTTACTAATGATTATTTAAATATTATTTTAAATCAGCCAACAAAAGTTACTTATTATAGTGCAAGTGATTTTGTTAACAATCTATTTAATGATCCTGACAAAAAAGATACTGATGTCCAAGACAAATACACAAAAACTGTTAAAGAAAAAGTAGGAGCTAATGCCGTTGACTGAGGAACTGCTTATTTGAACTTTTGGTATCCAAAAGAATTAATTCAGCAACAATCAAATATTATTAGTGCTAATTTAACTGATTTATTATTTGTTAATCCTGACGAACTAACAAACAACGAAAAAATGATTGCCCCTAATTTAGTTAATTGATGGCCTAATTTCCGAAATTCAGAAACTCCATTTATTAAAACAACTGAAAATGCAAAGGCAAAGAAAAGTGTTCTTCAAAATCCACTTGGTTGAACCCAAGTTCAAAATGGCGGATTTGGCCTTCGGGTAAGAAAAACATTATTTAATCGTGATACTCGTACATTTACACTAACAACTAATATACCTGTTCCAACCCAGGATTATTCAGAAGTTAAAGATACCGATGACTGACGTTTTGTTTTCCAAAACGAAAGTGGTCAAATTGCAATGCTAAAAGCAACTCGCACGACCAAAGATTCAAATAACCCCGATTTTAAAGATAATGGTGCAGTTCAGTTCCAGACAGTTATTCCTGAGCATTTCTTTAGTTCAAATGTTAGATTTGCGGGGATATTCAAACAAGAAGATCAAAAATTAAAATGGCTACCAATTATTGATACTGAATTTATTATCGATGATCGTTATTTTGATAATATTACCACTGATCAACTTGACTTTAATAAAGCAAATGCCCGTGGTCTTACCAATAATGCTTTTGGTGAAATCTTCAAAGAATTCAATATTCACAAAAAAAAGTAACCTTAAATAAACTAATTAAACAAAAATAAAACAAATAAATTAATTAAATACAAATAAATTACCCCTTTGAGTTTCAATCAAAGGGGTTTTTTATTATTTTAAAATTAACATTTTGTAAAAAATCCTTGCTCTAAGAATCCCGAGTTTGACAGTTTGATGGGTTATTTTTTTGCCCTGGTTTAAATGGTACTTATATTTAAGAATTACATTTTCATTCCTTTAGGTTTTTGAGCATAGAAAAAGCGACTAAGATTTTTATTTCTTAATCGCCTTTAGTTTCTTTTGTTAATAAATCATTCCAAGCTATTTTGTGTTCTGCATTTATTTCTGGATGAGTTTGTATGTTATGAATATACCTTTCCATAAATAAATCTGTATTATCTAACAATCTTAAATAATATTTTAAGGTCGGAAATACACCATTTATAATTACTTGACACCCATGTTCCGTTTTGATTTTTTCAACTAAATCATGAATTATTTCTAATTCATCATCTTTAGGAGCCAATGTACTTAATATATAATACCTTTGTATTGTTGTATTACAAAACTTTTTATAGGCATCATCTACCATTATATAGTTTGGTGCTATATCAAACTTTACTTCTACAACTTCATATAAACTTCCATCGTTGTTTATAACTACAATATCGCCAGCATTTCCACTACTTCTATCAGAACTATAATGAGATGATATTTGCTGTAAAAATTTATCGTCAAATCTTTTTAACTCTTTAGTTATACATTCATAGACACTGTATAAAGCAACTACTGGCAATATGGAAGCTCCTCTACTTTTATAACTATAATAAAAATGTTTTTCTAACAAATCTATTATCTCATTTATACTCAAAGTCGATTCTCTTTCTACCGGGTTTATCACTCTAACAGATTTAAGTTCCCTTGCTTTTATGCTCAAATGAAAGATTCCCATTAAATAATTTTGTGGTTTAGCTCCATTCTCTTCTATATCATTTAAAATCTTTAAGAAAGCGTCTTTAACCACTTTATTATTTATCTTACCTGGAAAGTCTAAGTTGTATGGTATATTTTGTTCAAGACTTCTTGTGAATCATCCTGAGTCTTTCATTGCTCCTAAGAACTGCTTCTGTTTCAGAAATGGAGTAATGTATTTAGTATCAAAACTTCTTCCACTATAACCATTGTCCATATTTGCTTGATGCAATCTAATATCTTGTTTTATATGCAAACATTTATATACTAAACTTGTAATTAAGACAGTATATACACCTTTTAAGGTTTCCTCTTTTTCAACAATTGATTTAATATAATTTTTCTGAGTATCTGTTAAATCAATTTCATCTAAGGACTTAATTGACAAACTGTCATTATATGTTTTTTCTAAAAACTCACTCACATTCACTTCATTACCCTCACTTTCATTCCAAAATTGATTTATTACTTCTTTAGCAACATTTCTTATCATTGGTACACAAACGCTATTCCCTATTCTTTCATACAATTTCGCTTTTGCCCCGACCTTTATAAAGTCATTTGGAAATCCCATAAACTTATAACATTCATTAAGTGTCAGTTTTCTAACTTTACCATCAACATAAATAAAATATCTTCCGCTTTGCTCTTGAGAAGTAATTGTTGGATGTATCCCCTCAGCAGAATAAATTCTGTTTGGTTGTTTATGAACTCTTGATAAATATTCTGTTCCTTTTCTTACTCCAATTGTGCGAATTTTTTTATTTCGATACCCACAAAAAATAAGCCCTGATTTTTGCTTCTTAATTCTTTCTGTTTCTATTAAAGTGTAGTCTGTTTCATCTAAGTATTCAAACTCACCCTGTTTATCAAGAAATTCATACATTGAACTTACTTTATGTTTCTGTATATCACTAAAATCAAATACCTTACCCTCTTTATTTCCAATTATTATTATTCTTTCTCTATTTTGAGGTACACCAAAATCTTTTGCATTCAAAACTTTATATGAAACAGAATATCCTAATTCACTCAAAGTTTTTATCATTATAAATAGAGTATTTCCTTTATCGTGTTTTTCTAAATTTTGAACATTTTCTAAAATAAATGCTTTAGGCTTTTTTTTCTTTAATACTCTGCAAATATCGAAAAACAAAGTTCCTCTTGCACTGTCCTCAAAACCTTTTTGCTTTCCACTAATTGAAAAAGCTTGACAAGGAAATCCTGCACAAAGAATATCAAAATTAGGCAATGTATCTGGATTTAATTGTGTAATATCACATTTAGAATTATCGCCAAAATTAGCTTTGTACATTTCTATTGCGTGTTCGTCTATTTCACTACTAAATACACATTCTAATCCCAACTCTTCAAGTGCTAACCTAAATCCTCCTATTCCTGAAAATAAATCTATAAATTTAAGATTCTTACTCATTTTAAATCTCCGTATCCCTAATTATTTCAACCATTTCTTCAATTTTACAATCTAGTGCGGCACATATTTTTACTATTGTTTCTAAACTTACACCTTCATCTTTTCCCATTCTAGCTACAATATTGCTACTAATACCAGAAGTTTTTTTTAAATATTTTTTCTTCATATTTCTTGATTTCAAAAGATTCCATAATGGCTCATACGATATGTTCATACAATCCCCTATTGCCTTTTTATCTTGTTTAATTATAGCAAAAAACTTGAGTTTCCTCAAGATCCTAAATAGTAAGTCCAAGGCAACATAAGTACTTAACTTACTATTTAGGCTAAAATACATTAATCGTGGGAGTGTTCATAATTTTAGTTTAAAAAGCAAAATTATGAATTTTTAAACTGCTTTTTTAGTTCCAAACACTGGCAAAAATCACAAAAAAAATACAACTACTATTTAAACTCAATACAAATAGAAAACTCGTTTTTATTTGCAGCGAGTCTAAAAAAACATATGAAGTTTTGAAAGAGCAATAACCAAAAGCCATAAATTTATAGATTTCTAAACGGTAAATTTAAGGCATACCATTATATTTAAAAACATAATGGAAAATTCGCATTATCTTATTTTAATACACCAAAAAACATAATAATTCCCCCTTAATTCAATATCAAAATTTATTAATTATTCTTAGTGAGTCTAATTATAACTGAAAATTTTTTTAGACAAAGCATTTTTTTTTTTTTTGCAAAAGGTTAATTTTAAAATAATAAAAACCCCTTTGGCTGAAACTCAAAGGGGAAATTAATTTGTTTAATTAAAATTTAGTTATTTTCTTGGCTTGTGAATGTTAAATTCTTTGAAGATTTCACCAAAAGCATTATTGGTAAGACCACGGGCATTTGCTTTATTAAAGTCAAGTTGATCAGTGGTAATATTATCAAAATAACGATCATCGATAATAAATTCAGTATCAATAATTGGTAGCCATTTTAATTTTTGATCTTCTTGTTTGAATATCCCCGCAAATCTAACATTTGAACTAAAGAAATGCTCAGGAATAACTGTCTGGAACTGAACTGCACCATTATCTTTAAAATCGGGGTTATTTGAATCTTTGGTCGTGCGAGTTGCTTTTAGCATTGCAATTTGACCACTTTCGTTTTGGAAAACAAAACGTCAGTCATCGGTATCTTTAACTTCTGAATAATCCTGGGTTGGAACAGGTATATTAGTTGTTAGTGTAAATGTACGAGTATCACGATTAAATAATGTTTTTCTTACCCGAAGGCCAAATCCGCCATTTTGAACTTGGGTTCAACCAAGTGGATTTTGAAGAACACTAGATTTTGCCTGTGTATTTTCAGTTGTTTTAATAAATGGAGTTTCTGAATTTCGGAAATTAGGCCATCAATTAACTAAATTAGGGGCAATCATTTTTTCGTTGTTTGTTAGTTCGTCAGGATTAACAAATAATAAATCAGTTAAATTAGCACTAATAATATTTGATTGTTGCTGAATTAATTCTTTTGGATACCAAAAGTTCAAATAAGCAGTTCCTCAGTCAACGGCATTAGCTCCTACTTTTTCTTTAACAGTTTTTGTGTATTTGTCTTGGACATCAGTATCTTTTTTGTCAGGATCATTAAATAGATTGTTAACAAAATCACTTGCACTATAATAAGTAACTTTTGTTGGCTGATTTAAAATAATATTTAAATAATCATTAGTAAGTCTGAAGTTTTCCCCTGGGCTAACAA
Source organism: Mesomycoplasma ovipneumoniae (assembly GCF_038095975.1). Classification (NCBI taxonomy): domain Bacteria; kingdom Bacillati; phylum Mycoplasmatota; order Mycoplasmoidales; family Metamycoplasmataceae; genus Mesomycoplasma; species Mesomycoplasma ovipneumoniae. The sequence continues at coordinate 387,215 of NZ_CP146003.1, forward strand.
ATTGATTTGGGTGAACATTTGTCCAACCTTTTCTAACGTCTTTTTCTTTTGTTTTATTGAGCTGGTATGAGTATAAATCAAGATTAGTAGTTGGACTAGTACCTTCTTTAGATATTCTTTGATTTAAATAACCTGAAGGGTCAAAAACTTTAAGCGATAGAGCAGAAAGATTTTCGGCAGGGTCGTTTGCGAACAATTGCCAAAGTGGATCGTTGTTATTTTGGAGGGTACCATGTCAATTTTGATTTATTAGTATAGGGTTAACATTTTTGTTATTTTGAGGTTTTGTACTATTTAGTAGATTTGTATTTGGTTCTCAGTGAGCAAGTCTACTAAACAGATCTTGTCAGTATTTGTCGTTCTCTTTGAGGAACGCTGAGAACTTAGTGGGTTTTTTTATTGTGCTTCAAGGAACACCAACTGCTCCTTGTAAGACTAGTTTAGGTTTAATTTTTACAATGTTAGATATTGGTTGCTGGTTAGTCTCAGGTTGAGATTTTTCTTCCTCTGTAGAAGAATCCGACGCTTTTGCGATTTCAATAGGGGCATTAATTAAACGTTTTATATCACTACTTTCAAGACTAAATGATAACTTTGTTGGTGATTCTACCTTTAGATCGCTTATTTTAAAGTCAACAACGCTTTGGTTAAGTAATTGGTTTAAGGTTAGTTGAACTAATTGGTGCTGAGGATTCGGGATCGAGATGGGCTGAGAAGTATTTAAGGCTGGATTTTGAACAGTAATTTTAGACGCTTCACTAGTAGCTTTTCGGGCCGCTGCCTTCTTCTTATTTATTTCAACACTATTATTCTGTCTCCTACTCGGATTAGGTGCTTGGAAGTATGTATGCCCTTCGTCACGAAGATTCGCCAAAGCCGTATTCTTCAACTCAGGAGCAATCACCGGCTGCAGCGGACTCAAAGCCAGTTCAGCCGGATGGATTGTCACCGGCACTGAAGATAGCCACTGACTTGTTGGCTTACCGCTTGCATCAGTCTGTATTGGATTTTTAAATTCTAGTGTAATTGTTGTTGAATTAGCCAAAGGCTGGTCAGGACTGTATTGTTTAGCCCAGCTAGTATTTGATACCTCCGGAGTCTTTGCTAGCTCAGGAATGTTGTCTTGTTGTTTGTGGACTATCAGTGTTAGACTCTTATCTGATTTAACTCGGGTTGTTGTATTTCCGTCCACAACATTTTTTACTAACGAAAGACTAACGCTGTAGACTTCCGGTGAGATTTCTTTAACTGATTCAATTTCAAAAGTAACATTTGGATCAAGATTATTAAAATAATTACTAAATTGTTGACCCAAAAGAATTTCGAGTTTTTGTTTTAGAGTCTGTAAGTCTTGATTTGAACTCTCAGATGTTGAATCTGAACCTTGAGAAGTTTGAGGGCCGTCTTGGAAAGGAGTCGCAAAATAAGGACTCTCATCTAGGGTAGAGAAGGTTGATACCTCTACGGCAACCGGTCTTAGTTTGCCTTTGAAAAATTCATCTTGATTGATTTCAGGTCTTTTAACCTCTGGACGAGGCTGACCTGGAATCTTGTCGTCAATTCAACGGATATTATCTGGATTTCTTGGAGCTTCTGGTTCTGGTGCAGGCTTTTTCTTGTCATAAATTGAATTAGCAAGAATTTGTAAATGACCAAATTTTTCAGCATCAAGAATTAAGGACTGACTTGAAAGTGGGGCATCTTCAACCATTTGGTCTAAATTATTTTTTTGTTTTACTTCTGCTTCTGACTGCCCTGAAGTGCGGACAAAAATTGTCTGTGGACTTGATTGAATTACATCATCAACAAATTTACCAGCATTGTCATCAAAGCCAACAACATATTTAATTTTTAGTCCAATTACTTTACCTTCTTTAGAAGCCTGAGCCGCACCATCTTCTTCAATTTCAAATTTAATTGAAGGACGCGCTCCTGAGTCTTGATATTCATTTCAATTATTAGCCAAGGCTGCCTGAGTATAAAAGGCAAAAACTAAATCACTAAGAGTTGCAATTTTACTAAAATCTTTATCTTTAAAAGGAACTTGAGATGAATTAGTGTCATTATCTAAGGTATTTCAAAAAGCTGGTTGTTTGGCAATTTTAATTGCATCTTGGTAATTTTTAAGAATTTTGATCACTTAACTTAATTGTGTTTTTCCTATAATAAACTCAAATAATACAAATTTTGAGCTATGTTTTTAAATGTAGTACAATGCATTAAATTTACCCTTTGCAAAAAAAAAAAAAAAATGCTTGGTCAAAAATAAAGTTATGTTATAATTACCATCACTTAAGGATAATTAATAAATTTGATATTGAATTAGGGAGGAATTAGTTATGTTTTTGTCATAAAAAAATCAGAAAATGCGAATTTTCCATTATATTTTTAAATATGATGGTATGCCTTAAATTTCACCGTTTAGAAATCTAGAAATTTAGGCTTTTAATTATGGCTCTTTCAAAACTTCACATATTTTTTTAGGCTCAATGTAAGTAAAAACGAGTTTTCTATTTGCATTGAGTTTAAATAGTAGTTGTATTTTTTTATGATTTTTGTCAGTGCTTTGAACTAAAAAAGTAGTTTAAAAATTTCATAATTTTGCTTTTAAGTCAAAATTTTAGCTTTTTTAGTTTGCTTTATTTAACTGTTAAGTAGATTTTGCATTCATGAGTGCTAGATTTAAAATTCAGTGTTTTTGCTTTGATAGTTATTTTTTCCTGGGCTTGCCAAAAAAGTCAAAAAAGTGCCAAAACCGGATACTTTTTTAGGATTATCTCATCAAACTGGGAAATTCGGGAAAATATCATAAATTTTTATTAATTGTATTTTTAATTAATTAAAAAAAATTTTAAAATTACGTAAAAATAAGTTTTAAATTTAGTATAATTCTTTTTGTTAAAATAATAAAAATGATAAAAAAGGGAAAAACCAGGAGCATTTTATGCAAAAGAAAAACGCAAAAATATTAATTGGTAGTGCAGCTGCAATTGTACTAATGTCGACAGTATTTGGAACTGTCGCCGGACTTGCTGCTAAAACTAAATATCGCGGAGTTAATCCTACCCAAGGTGTTGTTAGTCAGCTCGGACTAATTGATTCAGTAAGTTTTAAACCAAGTGTTGCTCACTTTACAAGTGATTATAAAACTGTTAAACAAGCACTTTTAGGGGATAAAACTTTTAATGCAAGCAGCTCTGAATTTAGCGATTTTGCATCAAAATTCAATTTTTTAACTAATAATGGCCGTAGTGTTTTGGCAATTCCAAACAAATACAAAGTTGTCATTGAAAAATTTGAAGCCCAAGATGAACAACAACGCTTTTTCCTTTCCTTTCATTTGGAAGAAACTCTTGAAGACAAAAATGTTGCCCGCTCAGCAACAAAATCAATTTACCTTTCAGTAGTTGATGCCCCAAAGGCAGCACTAGCTCAATTTAGTGATATTGTTGATTCAAATTTTGCTAATTTAGTTCCTAGTCCACTTTCTCATTTTTCATCAACCTCAGTTAAACCTTTAGCCCTAACTCGTGCTGATGATTTTGCAAAAACATTAAATCAACTTGAGACATTAGAGGAATTTGAGTCTCATTTAAGCAAATTTTTTGACATCCAAGCAATTAAGGCAAAAATTCGTCTTGAAGCCCAAGGCTTTGGTTTTGCCAAAGGTGACCTAGAAGAACCTTTTGTATTTAGTTTTGTTAAAAATCCACAAAACTCAAATGAATGAGCAACAAGTCTAAACCAAAAAGTTCCTGCGGTTCGTTTATATTTGAAAACTGAATTCGGGCCTCAGGCAAAAGCTACACTAGCAAACTATAAACATAAAGATGAGTCATTTTTAACTTCAATTGATTTAGTAGCAAGCGACAAGTCTACTTTATTTGCTAACACCAATGATCTAAGCTCCCAACTCGATGTTAATTTACTTGATGCTTCTGATTATTATATTGATCCAGATAAGCCTCAGGTTGACCCGACAACTGGAGTTTTACTTCCTTCTTCACTTAGTCTTTTCCAACGTGATTTATTAAGAAAAGCTTCTGATAAGTCAGTTGATAAATTTTCTTTGTTTCGTTATGATGCAATTAATTTTTACAAACAACTCCAAGAACTTGTAAGTAAACCTGCTGCAATCAAAGATATAATTGATGCCAGCTTAACACGTGGCCTAACTTTTTCTTTTGGTAAATACGATTTACTTTTTGATAATTTACGCGAGCATCTTGATTATGACTTTTTAGTTTCAAATGCTAAAATCCGTCAAAATTCAGTCTCACAAAAATTATTTATTGAACTGCCAATCAAAATTAAGCTAAAGTCATCAATTTTTGGCGACACTGGCGAAAATATTAAAACTATTTTGGAAAAAACTGTAAGTTTTAAACTTGATAATTTCCGTGATCAAAAAATCGAGGATGCCCTAGCCAGCCTTTATCCAAAACTTAGCGAGCAACTAAAACAATTAAAAGCTGCCCAAAGCACCCAAGAGGCCGCCCAACAACTAGCTGCTATTTCCCCATTTCCGTCTCAGTCAGCTGCTGAGACCCTAGGTGCAACCAAAGAAAATCCTTATGATATTGTCCAAGGTGCTCCAAAATCCTATTTACTTTCAAAATACGAAATTAAACAATTAATCGACCAAGGAGACTATAAAAAACTAATTAGTCTTTTAAGTGATCAAAATTCTTACAATATTGACTTTAAATTAGGCTCAACTCTACAAGCCCAAAATATTCAAGTTCCGTCTGACAAGGAAATATCTAATTTAAATGCAACAATTGACTCAGCTCAGTCTTTAAAAAATGCTGATATTTATTCAGTTTCGACTTCGACATTTAAAAATCGTGCTTCTTTATTTGCTTATTTCCGTTATCTTTTATCATTAGAACCTAAAGAGGCAATCAAAAAACTTGTTAATATTGGAACTCAAATGGGTCTTGAATTTGAAGGCTATCAAGACTTACCGCTAAATCCAACCTTAGAGGACCTAGCAAAAGTAAAAATTAAAACTAAATTTGATAACTATGAGCACTCCCAAGATTTTCTAAGTGAGCAGGATGCCGATGAGAACCAAGACGAATCAGTGGGAACAAAATTTGGACTAAAGCTTCTTGATTTTAATGGTTATTTTGCTAATGACATTACAAGTCCAAATCAAGGAATGGCTTTATTTTTACCAGCAAGTCTAGATTCTAATCAAACTCAGACAACCTCAACTCAGCCAAGTTCAACCCAAACTACAGACTGAAAAACTGAAATTACTAAAAAACTTGTTAGTGATAAAAACCAGTTAGCAAGTCTACCTTTTGCAATTTGAAACAGAATTATTGGCCAAGAAAAAGCCCAAAACACTGAAGAAAAACTAACATACAAAATTCTTAAAAACTACCAAGATGCAATTAAAATTGCCAAACAACCGGCTTTTTGAAATACTTTAGATGCTGATAATCAATCTCAAGTTCCTTTTAAAGATCAGAATTTTAGTAAAATCTCAAGTCTTAGTGATTTAGTTTTTGCCTTTTATACTCAGGCAGCCTTAGCTAATAATTGAAATGAATATCAAGACTCAGGAGCACGTCCTTCAATTAAATTTGAAATTGAAGAAGATGCATCTGAAACCGCTAAAGAAGGTAATGTAATTGCTCTAAAAATCAAATATGTTGTTGGCTTTGATGATAATGCTGGTAAATTTGTTGATGATGTAATTGCCTCAAGCCCGCAGACAATTTTTGTTCGCACATCAGGTAAGTCAGAAGCTGAAGTAAAACAAAAAAATAATTTAGACCAAATGATTGAAGATGCCCCACTTTCAAGTCAATCATTAATTCTTGATGCTGAAAAATTTGCCCATTTACAAATTCTTGCTAATTCAATTTATGACAAGAAAAAACCAAAACCAGAAGAAGTTCCTCAAAAAAAATCAGAATTCCGCTGAATCGATGACAAAGTTCCTGGCCAGCCTCGTCCTGAAGTAAAAAGACCTGAGATCAATCAAGATGAATTTTTTAAAGACAAACTAAAACCAGTTGCCGTAGAGGTTTCAACCTTCTCTTCTCTAGACGAGAGTCCTTATTTTGCTAGTCCATTCCAAGACAGTCCTCAGACTAGTCAAGGCTCTGAGTCAAGCCAGAGTTCAAATCAAGACTTACAGACTCTAAAACAAAAACTCGAAATTCTTTTAGGTGAGCAATTTAGTAATTATTTTAATAATCTTGATCCAAACATTAGTTTTGAAATTGAATCAGTAAAGCAAATCTCACCGGAGGTCTACAGCGTTAGTCTTTCGTTAGTAAAAAATGTTGTTGACGGAAATACAACTACCAAAGTTAAATCAGATAAAAGTCTAACACTAGTAGTACAAAAGCAACAAACTAACATTCCTGAACTAGCAAAATCTCCGCAAATTTCAAATACTTCTTGAGCAAAACAATATAATCCTGATGAGCCCTTAGCAAATTCAACAACAATAACTCTTGAGTTTAAAAACCCAATACAGACTGATGCCACCGGTAAGCCAACAAGTCAGTGACTGTCCTCAGTGCCTGTAACAATTCATCCGGCCTTAATAAACATTTCTCCTCAGGCCGATGTCCTTGACCAAGCAATAGCAAATGAGTTGCTATCTCGTTTAGACACCAATAGTTTAGTAGGGAGTCCTACTACTGATACTATTATGAAAGTACTACAAAGAAAACAAGTCGATGAAATCATCAAGGAGCTCAAAAGCAAAGTTTCTGAGATTTTATCTAGTCTTATACGCCCTGTTGAAAATGCCTTTGTTCGTCATGAAACAACTAAGTCGCATATTTTATCTTTAGCTCATATTCAAAATTCAAACCATTCGCCAATTAAATTATCACTAAATTCTTTAACAAACACTAACCCTGAAGTCAAAGTTGCAAATCTTAAACTTATTAACGAAAAAACTATTAGCTTTGATTTAGAAAGTTCAAATATTAAAAGGCTAATTAACGCGCCAATTGAAATAGCTTCTGAGTTATCTGACAAAAAATTTGATCTTGAATCAATGAAAGTTCATAACACTTTGAGTCAAGAAAATTCAGATTCTGATACACAAACACAAACCTCAACAATTACTTTTATTAAACCAAAATTTATTGTTGAGCGAACTGTTGGCGTGCCATGAAGTACTTCTGAAGTAGTTTTTGCTGCTAAGAAAAATTTAAATGACCCAACAAAACGAGATCTATCCAAAGTTAAAGACTCTAGCTTTTTTGTCTATGGATGGAGAATATTTACTATTCCACTTAATGGACAAACTTATCAAACCCCCGCTTTACAAGTCCAGCCTCTTTTTGATCCACTTGTTGATATGTTTCCTGTGCCTCAGGTTCAAAGTCTAACTAGTCTGTCATTTAAAGTTTTTGATCCTGATGGTTATTTATACCAAAAATTATATTCTAAATCAGCAACAAATGTTGATCTTTATTCTTATCGACTAAATCAAACAAAAGAACAATCAACTCGTAAAGGTTGAACTAACCAACACCCAAGTCAGGCAAATTTTGGTAATAATAATTTTAGTTTGCCTAATAACTATTTAAATATTATTACTAATCAGCCAACAAAAGTTACTTTTTATAATGCAAGTGATTTTATAACTGATTTATTTAATGATCCTGATCAAAAACAAGAAGATATTAATGACAAATACACTGATAATGTTAAAGAAAAAGTAGGAGCTAATGCTGCTGACTGAGGAAGTGCTTATTTTAACCTTTGGTATCCAAGAAAACTAATTCAAGAACAATCAAATATAATAAGTGCTAATTTAAATGACTTACTGTTTGTTGATCCAGATGAACTTGAAAAAAATATAAAAATGATTGCCCCGAATTTTACTAATTGGTGGCCTAACTTTCAAAATTCAGAAGTTGCCGAAATTCGCACAAAACATAACGAAGAAGCTTTCAAAAAAGTCAACCTTTTACCTCAAGGTTGAACCCAAATTCATGACGGGGGCTATCCACTTAAAGTTCAAAAAACCGCATTTAATCGCGACACTCGTACTTTTACACTTACAACAAATCTACCAATTCCAACTCAAGACTACTATCAAGATGTCAAAGACACTGATGACTGACGTTTTGTTTTCCAAAACGATAATAATCAAATTGCAATGCTCAAAGCTAATATGCTAAAACAAGGGTCAAAAAATCCACACTATCAGGACAAAGGTTGAATTCAATTTGAAACTGTAATACCTGAACATTTTTTCTCAACAAATGTTAGATTTGCTGGAATATTTAAACAAGAAGATAAAAAACTAAAATGACTGCCAATTATTGACACTGAATATGTAGTTGATGACCGTTATTTTGGTAATATTATCTCTGATCCTTTAGATCTTAAGAAAGCCCGTGGCCGTGGATTTACTAATAATGCCTTTGGTGATATATTCAAAGAATTTAACATTCACAGAAAAAAGCAATCTTAATTCAATAAATAAATTAAACTAATTAATTAAACACAAATAAACTACCCCTTTGAGTTTTAACCAAAAGGGGTAGTTTATTATTTTAAAATTAACCTTTTGCAAAAAAAAAAAAAAAAAAAATGTTTGGTACAAGAAAAAAATTATGTTATAATAAGTTTCACTTAAGAATAATTAATAAATTTGGATATTGGATTAAGGGGGAATCAAGGATGTTTTTGTCATAAAAAAATCAGAAAATGCGAATTATCCATTATATTTTTAAATATGATGGAATGCCTTAAATTTGACCGTTTAGAAATCTTCAAATTTATGGCTTTTATTTATGGTTCTTTCAAAATTTCATATGTTTTTTTAGGCTCAATGTAAGTAAAAATGAGTTTTCTATTTACATTGAGTTTAAATAGTAGTTGTTTTTTATGATTTTTGTCAGTGTTTTGAACTAAAAAAGTAGTTTAGAAATTTCGTAATTTTGCTTTTTAAGTCAAAATTTTAGCTTTTTTAGTTTGCCCTATTTGATTAATAAGTAGATTTTTCTTTTATGAGTCTTAGATTTAAAATTTAGTGTTTTTGCCTTGATAGTTATTTTTAACGGAAAATTTCCAATTAACTATCAAAAAAGAGTAAATAAAAAACTTGGGTAGGTCCCAAGTTTTTAGATTATTTCTTTGACTTATGTCTTAATTAAAACAAATCAGTAAACAAATGAAAATTAATTTTGTTCTTTAATTACATAAACAGATTTACGGTTTGTTAAGAAACGTCAGAGAATTCCAAGCACACCAAAGAAAATTACACTAATTATTAATAGCGCGATAAAGAAGACAGGAACTGATATTGCCAAAGCAAGGAAAATTGAATTTGAAGCAAGAATGTATGAGCTAAATATTCCCATTCCGAGCATTGCAAAAGGAACGCTTATTAGAGTTGCTATAACTAAAATTGGGAGATAAATGCTATAGAAAAGTCTTAATTTTGTTCGATTTGAATAGCCAAGAACGTCTAGAATTGCAATGTTTTCTTGATTTTCATTAATGATTGAAGAAGCGATAATTATTAAAATAATTAAGGAAACCGCTAGGAAAATAATGACAACAATATTAATTCCGGCTCCAAAAAGATTAGCAAAGTTAGAAATAAAGTTTGTTTCAATATTTTTAGCCTCAACACCTTGGGGGGCGATTTGATAAATTGTATTACCATAAATTTCGTTGAAATTTTTGAGTGCCTGTTTAATTGAAGAAAGGTTTTGGTTGACAAAGGTTTGGTTAGAGAGCGATGCAAAATCTAAGTTTGAATTTTGGTTAATTCAGGTTGCATTTTGTTGCTGGTTTTTGAGGTTAATAATTTTTAAAATTTCTTCTTTTGAGTAACCAGCAAGTTGTAAGGCACCTTTGTTTTGGTCTTGTTCGTTTTCACTAAAACCAAAAATGTTGGCAAAAAAACCAATTGTATCATCTTGATTTAGTGAATCAACATTAATCTCTGTGCTACCTGCTCAGTATCCAGAAGGTGAGTACAAAGTAAAGGAATTAGTAATTTGTTCAATATCAGGAGAAGCGAGAATTAATCCGTTAAATGGTTTTAAATTATAAAATTCTAAGGCTGAATCATAAATATCAAGACCAAGAAGTTTATTTGCAACGTCCTGTGAGGTAATTAATTCTGAATTTATATAAGTATCAGAAATACCAATTATTTTAAATTTAGCAGTTTTTTGTGGAATATCACGAATTTTTGCTAAATAACGGTCAACAGTGTTAATAATTGGCATTTCAATTATTGAATCTAGTCCTAAATTGTGTTTTTTGGCAAAAACGTGGTTGACAACTAAAGGATAAATATCATTTTCAATTTTGAAATCTTTAATGACTTTGAGTAAATCTTGGTTTGATTCATCTTTGATTTCAATTATTGGGTTATTTTGTCTTTGAGTATTATAACCGTAAATTTTAATACCATTTTCAACTGAAGATCCGTCATTATAAGAAGTGTCAATGTAAGTATAGACTTGATTTTGTGGAACATTTTCAGCATTAGGGCTTAGGGAAATTCCACCAAAGGAAACGGTAAAGTCTTTTTCAACATTTGGGTTCAAATATGACTCGACTAAAAATTTCCGGTATTCATCACGATTTTGGACTTGACCAAAAATTGAAACTTCGTGCGCCAGGTAGTCGTTCTTTGCAGGATCAAATTTAAAGTACCAAAATCTACCTAAATTAACATTCCCTGGATCGGCTAAATATTTAAAATATGGTTGTTTGTTAGCGATTTTTTCTTCAATATTTTGTGATTGTTCCATTTGGTGAACAACTTTGTTGGAAATTGAAAAAATATTATTTCTTAATGATTCAGGAAGATTTGAAAGAACAATATCAAAAATTGAAAGGTTATTTGTTTCACTAATTTTAATATTTAGCCCTGATCGAGAAAGAACAACCGGATTTTTTGAGTTAATATTAATTTCACCATTTTGGTTGGTATCACCAAACACGGAAGGATTTCCTGGACGGAAGTAATTTGGTGAATTAGTGTTAATCTCTGAACCTGATCCAATTGGAACATATAAGTTTTTCTCAAGATTTTTTGGATTATAAACAACTAACGGTCCACCTTCACGCGTTGGACTAAAGAGATTTAATTTGTATGTATAATGGCGATTTGAGTAAGTTTTTGTAATTGTATTTTGGAAAATATTATGGGAAGATAGTGAAAAAATTAGCGCAAATTGGACAATAATAATTGCAATTACTAGTGAGATAATTTTTCAAGTTGAATTAATAACAAGTGAAATTGAAAATTTGTTGACAATTTTGGTTTTTCGAAATAGTTTTGCCACTCCTTGGGCGAATTTTGAAGTGTTAATTTCAGTAATTCCTGATAATAATTGGTTTGGTTTTTGTTTTAAGTTTCAAAGAATTACTAAATAAATTAGCCCACTGATTGCCAAAAATGGAACTACGAAGGAAAATACAAATGAAATTGGCTCAAAACTATAAAGATTTACATCAAATTCTCAAAATTGTGAAATCAAGCCAACAAGTGGAATTTTGACAAAAAATCCAACTAAATAACCAAGAAATCCACCAATAAATGAAATCAATAAACCAATTGAGAGGAATGAAGAAGCAATTTCAAAGAGTGTATATCCTTGAGCCCGAAGAATTCCAAGCACTTTATTGTTTGTTGAAATATAACGTTTGATAATAAAGGCAACAGCAAAAAGTACTAGAATTGATAAAAATAAAGTTATATAAATATTAATTGATGAAAAAGTAGAAATTATATTTGTTCCAACTGAAATCCGCAAGGATCTTTCGGGATTTAAAAAGTCAATTTCATTAGCGCTAAATGTTCGCTGGAGACGATTTAGGGCAAAATTTTTGGCAATTAAATCATCAGTATCTTGCTTGAATTTTTCCAGATCGCCTTCTGGTTTTAATTTGATTAGTAAGTAATTTTTTACTGGATTTGAACGGAATGAAAAGCGAGCCTTATCAAAACCAAATTTATTTACATATGCTAAGGCTTGATTTGTCGGGTCAAGTTTAATATTTTTTTCGTCAATAACTGGATATAAATAATCAACACTAAAATCAGAACCGACAATTATATATTTAAGACCACCAGCATTTAAAATGTATTTATCATCTAATTGATCAATTAATTTTTCAATATCACTAGCATTGTCAGGAATTTGTCCTTGGTAGATTTCTTTTTGATTTTGTTCTAAATAGGTATTATTGACTTTGATAACATATGCGCGATTATCATCAATATTAATTGAGTTGCTTGCAAGACGGGTAACAATAATTTTTTCGAAGAATTTCTCGTAAAATTTGTAAATATTAACACCGAAAAATTCAGGATTATCTTTTGATTTTTCCAGAATTGAAGCAGAAATATCTTTTAATTTATAATAATCAAGCGAAACACTACTTGCCAAATTACTATAAATAAATGGCGGAAGTTCTTCACTATTTTTTATTTGTGATGATAAGAGCTCAATTAGTTGTGACTGCTGTGCTAAAGGATCAGCTTGAATTTGTCTTACAGATGGAATTCTTGATTGTAAAATAAAGGCAAGATTAAAATTGTTTGATTCAGTTTCGGTTAGGGCATCAGGATTTGTTGAAAATCATAAAGGAATTTGTGGCAGTTGAGCTGAGAAAAATTGTCCAAGTCCAAGAGAATCTAAATTTAGTCCAACAAGTAAAGGATTTAAATTGGCATATTGAGCAACAAGTGTTGATAAAAAGCGTTTTTTGAAAGGTGAGTCAGAAAATTTATTTTGTAGCAAATAATTATCCATTATATATTTAACAGATTTATTAAAGTTAGCATCAAAAGGATAATTTTGTGAATAATAAGCCAAATATCCTAAATTTTCAACCAATTCAGTTTGATTTTCAATTAGCCAGTTTTTAATAGTTTTTTTATTACCATGTTGGTCAGTATATTGTTTGTCAAAAACTGGGTCATTTAAAAGATTTTTAAAGGAATTGTCGTTTTTTAAATGCAAACTTGTAAGATAAGGCTGCAAAATTGATCTTGAAGCAGCAGGAAGTCCGGCAAAAAGTCCTTCTTGGTTTTGGAGATTTTTAATTCCACCAAAAAGTTGTGTGTCATTTAAAATTCCATTTGTTGAAGAAGAACTAGCAAAAGAATATAATTTATTAAATGCCTGTTGGAGTTCTAAGTTTGGAAGGTTGTTTTCGGCAACAAAACGAATTCAAAAACGGTAATTACGAATTGCAAGTGGAATAATTGAACTAGGATTACTAATAATTGAGCTTTGTAATTTATCAATTTGATCTGCTGAGGCTGAAATATAAATTGGCTTTAGTTTTAGGGGATTTCCGCCAGAATTGCCATCTTCAACTGGAGCAGGAATTTTGATTGAATTTGTTAAAAAGTAAAGAATATCACCAATAGATTCAGAACTTGCAAAAATATTTGTATCATCAAGACTTGGCGGTTTAATATTTGTGATAATATTACCGGTTTTTGTATAGTTTTTAAAATTAAAGATTTCAAAAATGTCTTTTATTTCTTGAAGTCTATTTTTAATATCTTCAATATTATCAAGATTAGCAATTCTTAAATATCTATTTAGAAAAATTCGCTCATTTAATGTTAGATTTGTAATTTTTATTTCAGGATTCTCAGTGAGTTTTGTCAGAATAGAACTTGCAAGGACATCAATTTGCTTACTTTTTTGCAAATTATCAGTATTTACAGCTGAATTTCAGTTAGCACTAATAAATTGTAAGTCATAAATATCAATTTTATCTTCATCAACTCCAGGAAGGAAATAACGAAGACCAATTTCTCCACTTCCTGAATCTTGTCCTTTTGATGAGGCATTAATTATTTTAATTAATGAATTTATTGTATTTTGTCTTGTTTTTTCATCTTTAAGAAAAGTTCCAACAAGGCCAATTAAATAATCATTAGCAAATAGTTCGCTTCGCTTGAAAAACTCTTGGTTTTCTTGTGCTTTTTTCAAATTTTCTGGCAGATTTACATATTTATCATAACCATCTGAAAAAGAAGTTTTTGTTAAATAATCAAGATTTTTTGCAAAAGTTGCAATGTCAAAATTAGTAATTAATTCAATTAGACCTTCGTTAATGTTTGAATAAGGGTTTGTACTTCCTTTTCCGTTCAGTTTTCCAAGAATTTTGATAATCTGAGCTTGTTTATCTTTTGCAAATTTTTCAACAATTGGTTTTGTTAAAAATCCTAAAAAACCTTTAGTTTTTTGGTCAACAACAGTTGAAAACATTGCATTAAAATCAATTTCATTAACAATATCAATTAGTCCTGATTTTATTCTTTGTTGGTCAATTGACTTCAAAAATTCTTTAACAAAATCGGAAGTTGAAAAAAGACTAATTAAATTTGTTTTGTTTTTGTTAGCTTCTTCGAATCAATTGTTTAAATTAGTAAGTAGTTTTTCAAAGTCAATTGAATAAATGACTGTTTTAAATCCATTTAATAGATTTATTGGATTTTTAATTGCCTTAGCGAGTGCCTCAACTCCACCAAGTCGTTGAATTTGATCAAAAATATCAACACCAAAAGTAGATAAAACTGAGTTTAATGAAAAAATTTGTCTAAGAAGATAAACGCTTCGATCTGAATTAGAGACAGCTGACTCTTGAGTTTTAGCAATTATTTGGTCAACAAAATTAGCTAGAACATCATTAATAATTGTTGGTCGGTTATTTTTAATTAAATTATGACCGGCCTTTACAAGTAATTCAGAAAGTAAATTATAATTTTTAGTTCGAAAAGAAAGAATATCAACTAATTTAATTTCATCAGCAGCATTAGCAAGAGCGGCAAAAATTGCATCTACATCCGGTTTTAAGAAAAAGCCATTATCGACTAAAACAGAATTATTTAGTGCATCAGCGGCTTGTAAAAATAATGAACGGGCTGATTTTTGTGTGTCAATTTCATTTTGAACATTAGTTGAAAAGTAATAGTAAATTAACGGAATTGTTGCTGTATTTGAAAAATTATCTACCCGTCTGAATCAACCATTTTGCGAAATTTTTGCATCAATTTCAAAGTTTTTGCTTGCCAAGAAATTTGCCAGTAAAGCTTGTGTTCGCTGCTCGCGACTTCCAGGAGCTGAAGAGTCAGTTTTTATAATATTTTCTGGAAGCAGAGTTCATTTAGCCTCACCAAGGTTTTTAAAAACATAGCCAAATTGGTAATTTGGTAGCAAAATTATTCCGTGAAAATCCAAGTTGGCAAAATTGCTTGTAGTCGGAATTGGATTTTCGTCTTGAACTTTTTTAAGTAAAACAATTTTTGTATTTAAAATGTTTTGGTAAAGTAATTTTTGGTCATCTTGAAATTCAACATTGCCAAAAGTTACTTTTAAATCAATTAGCTTTGGATCAATTCCGTAACTCTCATGAGCAGCGGCAATTATTTTAGCCTGGAAAATTGGCGGAATTTTTGTGTTTGAGTCATCTAAAATTTTTCCTGCTTGTGGAAATAGTTTAGTTTCTCTTTTTGATTTATAATCTTGAATTTCGTTAAATAGTCTTCCAAGTTGTTGCTGTTGTTCTAAATTTTGATTATCAAAACTAATTTTATTAAAAACTTCAGGACTAATTCCGGAATTAATAAAATGAATTACTTGGTTTGTTGTTGAATCTTTGCCTTTTTGTTGAACATCAATTGTAAAGGTTTGTCTTGTCCCAATTGAGTCAACTACTTTTACATCTCTTCCATTAACTTTTTGTGAGTAGTCTTGCAAATAATTATAAAAATAAACATTTGCATATTCTTGAACATTTTGTGAAAGTTTTAAAAAGGTTGCATTTTTAATATTGGAATTTGATAAGTTGTTTAATTCTTCATTTGTAACAAGTGCTAAATTGTTACTATTTAATTGTTCAATTTGGGCAATTGTACTTACAAAAGAAGGATCATCCTTTTTCTGGAAATTAACGGTTAAATCTGCAATTGAAAGATCAGCAGAGACAACAGTTTCATGATCACCATCAGTAGTTATTATCCGTTTTTCCCAGTAGTTAATATTTTGTAATTCTTCAAATTGTTTAGGGTTATTATTTTTTAAATAAAGTAAATATTCTTTAATAAAACCAGTGAAATTTTGACTATTTGCATCAATTTCTTTAAGTTTATATTTGTGATTGATATACTCAACTTTAGATCTTAGATCACGAACTCAGTTTGGCAATAATTGGTAATTTTGACCTGGATCTAAAATTCTAAACTCATTTGAGCTTCAGTTTATATCCTTTTTCAAATTAAAGGTTCTATCTTGGAATCGTGCAGTAATTGAATCGCCACTTTGAGTAAAATTAACAAACGATCCATTATTATTTTGAATCTCAAAATCACCATCAACTTTTTGTCTAATATTTAAAAGCGCATATAAATCCGGCCCTTTTAATTCAAAGCCAATTCCTTGTCTTTGTCAACTTGAGCCTAAAATTGGATCAAAAGTAGCTTGTTTTGTAACACCATTAATGACAAGTGAGTTAGCAAAATTGATAATAATTTTATCCCCTTGTTTGAAATAAACAAGGATGTCGCTTGCTTTGTAGGTTGTTTTGTCTAAGGTTATTTGATCACTTGTACTCAGAGAATATGATTTTACTTTTTTTTGAAAATTTTTACCATCACTAGTTGTATAAACTGGCAAAAATGCTTGCTTTGACAATGAAAATGTGTTGTCATCATTTAATTTTGCATTAAAGTAAAATTCGCGACTAAATTCGCTTGAAAGAACATATTCATCCTTGCTTAAACTAGGTGAAATTGAACCTAAACTAATAAAATTATCTTTTATTATTAGTTGTTTTTTACTTTTTTCGGACTCAAGTGGTTGATAAACATCTGGTTTGAGTTCATCATATCCTTCGTTTTGGGCGTTTCCAAAATAATTAAATTCAGTATTAATCGTTGCATCATGAAGACCAGAAAAATTTTTATACTCATCTAACCGGTCTTCATAGGCACGATTTGTCGTGAATAAAGTTGTAAAAATTACGGCGGTAAAGAAAACTAAAGTTATTAGCCCAACAAAAATAACTTTAGTTTTTAAAAACATTGCAAATATGTGTTTAAAAATCTTTTTCATAGGCTACCTACCTTAAAACTTAAAATTATAGTTTAAAAAATAAAAAATAAAAACAAAAAAATAAATTAAAATTAAAAAATTAACTCGACAAATTGACCATATATATAAATATTAAATTATATATATAGTTAAAATCTCGACTTAAATTTTTAAGACTCATGCTCGAATTAGCCCTAAAAAAACTTTTTAAATTAGTAAATTTTTAAAAATTGTTTTTTTATTTAAAAATGTAGTATAATTTAATTTTTATTTTATTTTTCTAGTTTGCTCCTTATCTAATTGGACCAATCTAATCCATTTGTATTAAAAAAATCTGCAATAACAAAAAGAAGCGGGGTAAAATAATGAAAAAAAATATCTCCAAACCTGATTTTTCTAAAGCATTCAAAATATTTTTAAGTTTTGGTACTTTATCTTTGGCCGTCTCTGGAATTACTTTGATTGGTATAAAAAATCGCGATAAAACCGAGCATTTTAATATACCAATAACCCATTCAACCCAGGAAACTGAAAAACTTTTAGACCAAATTAACTATTTATCAATTGGTGATTCAATTTCTGCTGGTTTTAATTGAGATTATTCTATCGATCTCCGCGGAAAAATTGATCAAAACAACAAAATTAACGGACTCTCATATCCAGCTTTTTTTGCTAGTTTTATTCAAAAAATAAAACCAAATGCACTTAAATCCTTTGATAATTTAGCCCTTTCCTGAACTACAATTAGCGATTGACTTTATTTGCTTAATCCCGAAAATCCAGCCTATAAACATTCTGATAAGACCCATTTTAATTTTAATTACCATTTAGACCAAAAATTAGACTCACCATATGGACAGCAAATTCGTGACGTTTTTGGCGATTTTAATTCAAATAGCTACCCAAAACTATATCAAAAAATTCAAAAATCTAATTTGCTAACACTTTCATTAGGTGCAAATGATTTAATTGAAGCTATTGATTTTCGCACAATCGCTAAGCCGATGCAAAAACTTGCTACAAAAGCTGAGGCAAATTTTGAATTTGCCCAAAACATTGAAATTGCAAGTCAAAGAATTTACAGAAACTTACAGTTACTAATCCAAAGTTTGCGAAGAATCAATCCTGATTTACAAATAGTTTTAGTTGGCTATAACTCTTTGTCTTCAAAAATTATTAAATTCTTTGAAAAAATGCTCACAAACGAAATTGGCGTTCCGGAAAATTATGCCGATTTAGTGATACAGCGTTTGAATTCAACAATCAAAAAAGCCGCAAAAAGCCAAAAAGTAAACTATGTTGATCTATATAATGAATCAATTTGGCAAGAAAAAACCTCTGAATTTAGTGCAAATGACTTAGATATCCACCCATCAACTAAGGGTTATAAAAAAATGGCTCAAGATCTGCTGTTCAAATTAGCTTTTGAACAAGACTTAGAGTTCAAAAAAGATGCAAATACTAAATTAAACTGAGACGAAAATTATGTCCAAAAAGACATTAATTCTTACCGTCGAATTCTAAATTTAGGTCAAAATTCAGAAATTTTGAAGGCTTTAACAGTTGACAATTCACCTGAAAAATTTATTTCAGAAAATTCTGAAATTGAAGAGCTAACCACTCAAAATATTAAAAAAGCAACACAATCACCGATAGAAAATTTTCTAAACGTAATACTAAACAATAATTTTGGCGCATTTTTAAACCGTTTTGTCCAGTTAGCTGTTCAAAATAATTCAAGTGTGCAAAAAATTTTGACTGATTTTTGACAGGAAAACCAAAATTCAGGCGCTTCTTTTTCCGAAATTTTGCAAAAAATTTACTCAAGTGGCTTTTTTAGCAAAATTATCAACCGTTTCCAGGATTATGTTGAAGATGTAACTAATAATAAAAATTGAGAAAAAGCAACAATTTCTGGCCTTGTTAATTATATTTTTGCTGATTTTGACGAAAAACAAATAATTGACGTTTTAAATACCGTTGTAACTTCTGAATTTGCAGATAAAAATCCTGAAAAAATTAAAGAATTAATTTTTTCATCCATTTTTGGCCAAACAATAATCCAAGATTTGCTAATAAATAATATTATCAAAATCGACCTTAAAAATAAAGAAGATTTAAAAGTTGTCTTTACTTTTGACTCAATAAGAAAATTATTTTCTAAAATAATTACTGACTACCATCTTCGCTCAAGCGAATATAAAAATTCACAGAATTTTCACGAAATAATTCGAACTTATTTAGAAAATCCTGATAATGACAGCGATAATGTTGTTTTTATTCGCAATTTTATCTCTGAGACACTAAAACATCATGAATCTGTTAAATTATTAGTATCGATTATTAACGATAATTTTGAGTTTAACTTGAATGAGGAAGACCAGAGTGCGCTTGTTAATCTTTTAGTTTCAATTGCCGATGTTGTTGTTCGTACTAATGTTTGGGCTAAACTAAATGATCAAGCAGCCAAAAATTTCTTAGATGTCATTAAAAAAATCAATACTACTGATATTTCTGAAAATATTGCCTCAATTTTTTCAGAGCAAATTTATACAAATTACTCATCTTTTTTTAAGGATTCAAAAAATTTATTTGATTTATTCCACGAACTTCTAAGTTTTGATTTGAGCCAAAACCAAATTGACGCCCTAAAAAAATTACTTAATAAATTCTACCCAATTTTAACAAAATTTGACCTAACTAATTTTATTGATGAGTCAACCCCTAATTTTGCTAGTTTTTCATTCTTTTTTGATTCAGCTAAAGATTTTTTGGCTTCAAATTCATTTAAACCACTAGCTGACATTGTAAATCAAGCCATTGATGATTTTTTAGTAAATAAAAACAAATACCAACAAATTGACAACTTAAATCGTTTTGGCTTTCAGTTTTTAGCTAATAATTTGCCAAAACTTGAGGAAAATGTCTACGAATTTATCGCCAGAAATGTAGAAAAACCGGAATTTTTAACTAATCTTACTAGTTTAATTTCAAATTCATTAAGCTCATCAGGCTTAACTGAAAAATCAATTAAGACTTTTACAACAATAATTGAGCTGATTTTCCAAGATTTTCGTCTTAAATATCTAGCTTGAAAAGAAGACAGAGAAGCTCCAACTGATAATTTAATTTTTGGATTTGTAAAAGCTGCCTTACAAAATTTCGAAGCTTTTTATAAAGAAAATTCTGAAGAGCATAATTCAGCAAAATTGCTTTTAGAAGAAGCTAAGAAAAAACAAGATGCACTAGAAATTGAAAAATATTCTCGTGAAATTTCTTTAACTGATGAGCAATTATCCTTTCAAAATTTTTCATCTTACTTTTTAAATAAATTTTTTAGTCAAGATACAATTTATACACTTTTAAAAAATCTAGCAAGTCTTGATTTTAAAACTAAAATTTCAAATGAAGATTTAGTTTTATTTTTCAAAAACCTTTTTGGACAGTCATTTTTACAAAACCAACTTCTTGGTAAATTAAATCAAAATAGTTTTTTTAGCAATCCTAAAATCCAAGAATCACTTTTAAAGATTTTAACAAACTTTTTTGAATCAAAACAAGTTGAACAGTTACTTTCAAAACTTATTGAGTATTTTTTTGACAAAAAACAATTTGAATCACATCCAAACTTTAATTCACTAGTTGAAAATTTTCTCAAACAAAACACTAAACTAATTGAGCAAGTTTTTACTCTTTTTTTAGGAGATTCTTCAACTTGAGATTCAATTTCTGAATTTTTAAGAATAATTTTGGATGAATATAACTTAAATTTAACTGATAATTCAGTCAATACAATTTTGGCTTTAGTTCGCGATATTTTCTCAAAATTAAAAGACTCAACTTTAGATTTTGAAGAGCAGCCAAAAGCTTATTCACCACTAACAATAAAAGCACTAATTTCAATTATACTTGATGCAATTTCAGGTAATTCTACTCCTAAAAAACCAGTTCTTGAGACTTTATTTGACAGTTTTAGCGTTGATATTGCTAATTTTTATTATTCTCAAGAGGCAGCAACTACCGATAATCCAGACAAAATTTCCCAAGATAGTATTGCTACTTTAATTTCCGAGGTTGTTAGAAGTAAGCCTATTTCTGAACAGATTCGGGCAGGCCTGGCAAATATTCCAAAAGAATATCTTGACAGTGTTATGCCAATTTTTGATTGATTTTTAGAATCACCGGCACTAAAAGATCTGTTTAAATCATATTTTAAAATAGTTGCAAAAACACAAATTAAACAGCCACTGAATAACCTTTCATTAATTAAGACACTATTTGAAAAGCAATATTTTAACAAAATTATTGGTGAATTTATTGTTAAATTAGATGAAAAAGACAACAAGTTAACTGATAATTTTTCAACACTAGTTGGAAAAATGTTTGATACTCAATTTAACAAGACTGAATTTCAACCATTTTTTAAACTAATAAAAGCAATAATAAAAAATAATCTTGACAATTTTTACAAAGAAGAAGTTGACCCAACAGGAATTTTTCCAGACGAAGCTTCCACTGTTAATGTAAGTCAAGATTTTTCCCAAGTATTAGTGAGTGCTCAACCTTTTAGTGATACTGACCAAATCCAAAGCTCTTCATCATCTGAAACTCCTCAAGAAACAACCTCACCGCAAATTCCGGCAAATTATTCTGAAAAAAATGCCTTATTAACAAAATTTATTTCAATTTTGAGCAAATTAACAAGCGGTGAGGTTGCTTTTTCAAATCTTAAAACACTTTTAGAAGCCGAAATTGGAAATGAAGAATTTATTATTGACCTTATAAAACAAGTTGCATCGGTTTATAACCAATTTTCCGAAAGTGAAAGAAACAATCTTTGAGATATCATCGTTAAAATTTTTAACTCATCATTTTTCAAAGACAAAATTGATTTGTTAAGTATTGGCGATGTGTCTAGTTTTTCGCTCTTTAGTGGTTTATCTGCAGACAAAAAGAAAAAAATTGAGCCATTACTTAAAAACTTACTCATAAAATTTTTACCTGAGTCAATGAATAAAGTTTTAATTTTTCGTCTTTTAGATTATATGAATAAAAATTCTGCTTTATTCAAAGATGTAAAAACATTTTCTGGACTTTTAACTACATTTTTAAGTGATGAAACCAACAAAAACGTCCCTAATAGCAGCGCAAATTCTCAAAATCAAACAAATTCGGCATTTTTAAAATCATATCTATGATCTGTGGTTGACTTTTTAATAAAAGATGCTGAATTTGCTAATTTAGCGGCCGACATAATTGCTGTATATTTAAAATTAAATTTAGATAATAATCAAAATCTTAACAAGGCTAAAATAGAAAACCCAAGAGCAATAATAACTAAATTTCTCGATGATTTTATAAATTTAGGACTAGAAAACCCATTACTTTCAGGAATTTTAGATCAAATTGTACAATCAATCAAAACCTTAAATCCTGATCAACAAAGTGCAAGCTTTTTTAGCGCTATTTTTAGCAAATTAGATTTAGCAAAATTAATTAATCTTGATTTAGTTGTTAAAATTGAACCAAAAATTAGTGAAAATGATTCAACAGACCAAACCCGAAGCGATCGAAAAGATTTAATTGATGAAACAAAATTAACAATAAAAACCCCAACTAATCAAAAAATTTCAACTAAATCAATTGCTGACTTTTTTGATTTAATATTTTTAGCTTCACCAGATTGAGATAATACAAAGCAAAATGATGCTTCGCCAATTTTAAAAGAATTAAATCATATAAAATACACCGGAATTCAATTTGAATCAATTTTTAAATCAGGTCAAAAAGACCCTCAACTTGAGGCAATTTCAAAATTATTCCATAGAATTTGGCATTCTGAAAACAAAGGATCTAATCAAATTTCCATTAGCAATTTTAAAAACTCATCAAAAGGAAGACTGCTTTATAGATTAGTTTTAATCCTTCTTTTTTATACATACGAATCAAGAATTTCTAACGCTAGTTATTTCATTCGAACTTGAGGGTTTTACGGTGGCGCTTTGTCTTCTTATACTGCATCTGAAATAATACGTGCTTCATTGCAAAACGGAGAGCAATCAAATAAAAATAATACTAATAATAAAAATTATAAAACCTTTATTGACAATGTAATAGGCAATCCTGTAAAATATAAAGGTTGGATAAACACCTATTATACATCTTCTGATGTTAAATTAAGTGACATGATCACAATGATTTATTACAATAAAGAAAGAAATCGTTTTTATAATGACACAAAACAACCTAAATTAAAAGACCAAATTTTACAGCAAATTCATGATGGAACTTATCCTGATAAACATGATAATCCGACTAGATAGTAAATGATTACAAAATTTGAATCAATATTAATATTTTTTAGTGCTAATTAATTTTATACTCTTTTTATAATAGAGTTTTACTTGTATATTTAATCATAGAAATCTTCTAGAGGTGTTTAGAAGTTTTTTCATTTTCTAATAATAAATATTAGAAAATAAGTACAAATTTCACTAGTTTTTGACCGTACAAGTTTAAATTATTAACTAAAGTTTTTTTTCTTAGATGGCAAAAAATTTTTATTTCATGTTAAAAATTTTTTTAAAAAAGGAAAAATTTTAGGAAAATTTAGCCATTTTTCCACTATAATTTATCTTTAATAAAAATAAATTTAAATCAAAGGAATGAATCATCAGATTTAAAGATTGATTAAAACTAAAAAATAGCGCATTTAAAAGTCTAAATTAGTGTACTAACTTAACCTCAAAGCGAATCTCAGTGTCAAAACTAATTTTATTTTTCTAATTTAAAAAAACTTCAAAAAAAGGAGAACAAATAATGAAATCTAATATTTCAGAAGCTACAATTGCTGGAAGTTTCAATTCTGAACTTAATAATATGGGTCTTGATTTTTGATTGGAAAATGAATGGTTAAATGAAGATATTAATTCTGCGCTTGAGGAATATTTATCCAAAAATGGAAAAAATGGCGGAAATCGCCCTGATTGCAAAATGCTTTTAGCGGACGAACTAGGTAATAGTTATCCTATTTTGATCGAATATAAAGTTGGTTTTAAAAAAATGGTAGAACTAGATTCAAATGGATATCCTGACCTTACGCAATGAAATAACGTTAAAAATTATGCTGTAAATGGAGCTATTCATTATGCTACAGCAATAAGGCAAGCAACTTATTATACCGATATTATTGTAATCGGTGCCGTTGGTGAGAAAAATACAAATGGTAAACTTGAACGCAAAGTTCAGGTTTGATGAGTTTCAAATAATAATTATGGCAAAGGACAATTAATAGGCGAATATAGCGATTTTAGTTTTTTAGACAAAAAACACCTTTAATGAATTTATTAAAGAAGCAAAAAGATCATTTTTAAGTGAAGAGGAAAAAGATAAATTAAGGCAAAGATCAGAAGACGAAATGATAGGTGCACTTAAAAAACTTAATAATGATATTTACAAAAATGAAAATAATATCGAACCTGATACAAAACTATATTTAATTGTAGCTAGTATAATTGCAAGTTTAGGAATTCCTTATAAAGTTGCCCCACTTAATAAATCCGAACTTAAATCATCAAAAGAAAAACGTAACCGCGATGGTGACAAAATTTTGAATAAAATTTCTAATTTTTTAGAAAGCAAAGAAATTCCCGATAAAAAACAAGAAACATTAATTGAGATTTTATCACCAATCCTGAAAGACGAAAGGCTAAATGCCCCTGAAAACGGTGAGTCAAGAATCAAAAGAATTTTTGGAAAAGTTGTTGATGATATTGGATATTTTTTCAAAAACGGTTTAGAAATTGACTTTGCCGGAAAACTTTTTAACGAAATGTATTCTTGACTTGGTTATAGCGAGGACAAAGATAATGATGTTGTTTTAACACCACCATATGTCGCAAAATTGCTTGCAAAATTAGCGCGAATTAACCAAGATTCATATGTTTGAGATTTTGCTACCGGATCAGGAGGGCTTTTAGTTGCGGCGATGAATGAAATGATTGCCGATGCAGAAGCAAAATTAAAATCACCAAAGAAATTAGAAGCAAAAAAAATCAAAATTAAAACAGAGCAATTATTGGGGATCGAAATTTTGCCAAAAATCCATATGCTTGCAATATTAAATATGATACTTATGGGTGATGGTTCCACCAATTTATTACATAAAGATTCGTTAAGAGAATTTGATAATAAGGAAAAATTTCCAGCAAATGCTTTTGTTTTAAATCCCCCTTATTCTGCACCTGGAAATGGTATGGTTTTTGTTGAAAAAGCCCTTTCAATGATGACAAATGGTTATGCTGCTATCATTATTCAATCTTCGGCAGGTTCTGGTAAAGCGAAAGATTTTAATAAAAAAATTCTTAAAAACAATACGCTACTGGCAAGTATTAAAATGCCGCTTGATTTATTTTTAGGTAAATCAAGTGTGCAGACACATATTTATGTATTTCAAGTAGGACAAAGTCATAATAAAGAGTTACCAGTTAAGTTTATTGATTTTAGCAATGACGGATATAAAAGAACAAATAGAAAAAAAGCAGCGATTAATTTAGTTGATAGTGATAATGCGACTGAACGTTATCAAGAAGTCGTTGATTTAGTTCATATCGGGAAGCATAAACTCAATTTATTAGATGCAAACAGTTATTTTGAAGATGTGATTGATCCTTTAAACGGCGGTGACTGGAATAAGACAAGGAAAATTGATTTAAAACCAGAAATCAGTGATTTTAAAAATTCAATTGCTGATTTTCTAGCTTGAGAAGTTAGTCAAATTATAAAAGATACCGAAATTGGAGCTAAAAAACAAGACCAAATAAAAAAGTATATGCCCCACTAATTGAAAAATTACAAGCAGTTCAGTGGGGAGAATTTAGAATTAAAGATATTTTTGATGTTTCAAGCTCAAATAAAGTCATTCATGCTAATAAGGTTAAAATCTATGATACACAGATTCCAAACACTTATCCTTATGTTGTAAGACAAAGTAAAAATAACGGAATTAAAGGATATATTCACGAAAATTTAAAATTCTTAAATCCTGCAAACACGATTAGTTTTGCGCAAGATACTTTTCTTAGTTTTTTTCAAAAACAAAAATATTTCACCGGCAACAATGTTAAAGTTTTAAAATACAAAGGAAAAAATACAATTAAACAAAAATCATTAATGTTTATCTCAATTGCGATTCAAAAAGCCATCGCAGAATTAAGTTGGGGAATAAATTCCTCAAAAGAAAGTATTTTAGAAACTAAATTCCTTCTGCCAATTGATCATCAAAACCAAATTAATTTTGATTTTATAGAAAAATTTATCAAAGAACTTGAATCTGCCCACTTAGCAGATCTTGAAGCTACTCACTTAGCAGAACTTGAAGCCTATTTAATCGCAACAGGATTTACTCAGAATAATTTTAATTACAAACAAGACACACACAAAGAGAGAGAGAGAGAGAGAGCCGCTTTTCAAGCGGAAATAGAGAATTTATACCTAAATACAATCTGGAAAGAATTTAGAATTAAAGACATTTTTGAACAAATAAAAACAAAAAATGTTATCACAAATGGCCCTGGTGATTTACCGGCAACAACTGCAATTTCGACAAATAATCAACTAGGAAGATATATTAGCCCTAAAGGTGCAACTATTTTGCAAAATGTATTTTCAGCAACTGCAAATGGAAATGGAAAGGTATTTTTCCAACCAAAACCCTTTACAATATTACAAGATTCTTATGCTTTTAAATTTAAATATGAAATAAATAATAAAAAGCAATTTTACCTGTTTTTTCTTGGAAGTTTAAATAAGGTTTTTCAGAAATATTCCTGGGATAATAAATCCACCTGAAAAAGAGTTAGCGAGGAATTAATAACTCTTCCAGTCGACAGCCAAAACGAAATTGATTTTTACTTCATAGAGAAATTTACATTTCTCATTATGAAAATAATTCTTAATGAGATAATTGATCATTATAATAAAAAGGTTAAAAATATTTTAACTTGCATTGCAAATCTAAAATAAATCACTTTTAGTTTAATACTTCTAATTGTTCATTAAATAATGATTGGCATAACAATAAAAGACTTCAAAGTTGTTTATCATATAAAAGACCAAGTTTTTATATGAGGTAAATTATTTGCCCAAATCTTTTAAAATGAGCGAGCTAGAAAAAATTAACAAAAGTGGTGTAATCAAAATCATAGGTAAAAAACTAATTGTTTGAGATTTTTCTACTAATTTAATTCTGGTCAAGCAATTATTTTTACCTTATTTTGTGTTCACTTAAATTTACAATCAAGCAAAATGCAAGCAAAAGTGCTTGCATAACACATTTAAATTTTACAGTTTGCTAACATATTTTTATAGATTTAGAAGATTAAAATCCATTTTTCTTTCTGTCAGATATAGATCATAAGCCATTACTGCAGGAATAAATCTTACTTGAACATTTTGTAGGCCAATATTTTCCATCATTTCAAGTTTTACTTCACCTTTATTTTCGATAGAATCATTTTCTGAAGGTAGAAGAAAACAATTCTTAACTGCTGAAAACTCATGATCATTTATAAATTTTTGATAAGCTAATTGATATAAATATTGTTTTGTAATTGATTCTATTCCTGGCTGTCGGCTTGGTGTAATTCCGTATTCCAAATGTGCGTTATAATACTTTGCGTCAAATATAATAAATTCATAATTACCATCATTTTGAAAGATGGATACTAAATCTGGTATTAAAGTATTTTTCGCCTCTTTGCCTGTAATAGTCCATAAAGGCTTTTCAATTAAATCTATTAATTTTTTCTTTTTATCATAACCATCTTTTAAAAGCACTGGAAGATTCAAAGCACCCAAACTATTTTCCAATTGATTGTTCATAATGTCTGCACAAATCTTTTCCCAAACCAAATTAAAATTATTAGTTCCAAACAAAGTTAAGCAATCAATATCATCAAGACTGCCTTTTTTGTCTATATAAGAATATATGGTCATTAAAAGTAATTGTTTTCTCGTGTTATACTGCAGACCTAGTTCTTTTTCAATTCTATATAAAATATAATCTTCATCGCCAAAATCATCTAATTTCTCATCAGATAAATCTACTTCTGTGATTTCAAATAAATCAAGAAGAGTGGCTTTCTTTAACTCTTTAGAAATCTTTGTTAGTATGCATTGATGAAGCCGAGTAAAATAATCAAAGTCATTGGCAACTCTTTTACGAGTGTGTAATTCCATATAATATGGTTTTTCATTTGATAAAATTGCAAATGATTCATTTATAGTTTTATCCCATAAAATTTCTCCTGTTCCATTGAATTCAACAATTTCTTCTGTACTGTTGTAAATTCCATTTTCATAATAATCATTTAATAAAAACAAGATTACTGCCAAAAGATTAAATGAACTACTTTCACTGCTATCATTAAACGTTTTTATAATCTGTTGCGAAGAATTGTATTTTTCAAGAACTTTTATTATTTGTTTTAACTCATTAGTAGGATTCTTATTGCTTAATAGATACTTTGGATAACACTTAAGCACTCTACCTGCTATAACAATAACTCCAACAAAAGTAAATACATAAAAATATTCATTATTGCCCACTTCAACATTAGATATCTCTATATCTTCATCTAGTAGTTCATTCATGTTCTTTTGTTTATCAGAAGCTTTTACCGCTTTTAAGACACCATATTCTTTTAATTTTCTAATCAATATAAGAGCTTCATCTTCATTGCATTTCAAAATGCTATAAAGTTCCTTTTGAGTATAACGTATTTGTTCCCTTACAAATTCGGAGATCATAGAAAAAGCCTCCCCTAATTATCTGAGTTGTCATTTTTAGGCCCGACATCTTCAATATCGCAACTTGATACAATATCACGGTTGAATATTTCAACACCTTTTTGTTCAAATTCTTTGCAAATTTGAGAATATCTCGTGCTATCTTTAGAGCACCCTTGAAATAGTTTTGATCGTTTTTGTTTGGCCGCATCCTCAAATAAGTACATAATCACTTTATTTTTAAATGCACTAATAAATTTTTCTCTATTAATTTCATCTCCTTGCTCAGGAATTATAATATCTTTAGAAAGAAAATATGGTCCTAATTGTTTATCTTCGTTTATTTTACAATCAGCAAGGAATTTATTAATAGCTTTTCTCAATTTGTTCCATTCAACTTTTTGTGTCTTATTATCAGAAAGCATAACATATTTTCCATGTAGAGCATGATCATTGTCATCAATTCCTAGATATGTGAAATCCCATCTTCTTTTAAATGCAGTATCCATTGGAAATACACCTTGATCAGCAGTGTTCATAGTAGCCCCATATAAACATATTATTTGGTATCTTTATAGACTCAAGTTTTGATTCTTGCACTCCTAGTTGTTCTGATAAATATCTTCTCATGTCATTAGTGGTTGCAATTTTATATTCACTTACACCATCACTATCTCTATCCAATAGTTGAAAAATATCGCCAAATACTGCAGCAACATTTGCTCGATTAATTTCTTCTATTAACAATACAAAAGGTCTAGGATTATCGGTCATTGCATTTTTTAAGGCTTTAACAAGAACTCTCATAAATGGACCAGGAACGTATTGGTATGAAATATCTTTTTTTCTAGATTCTGGTTTATATAAGTTTACATATTGTCTAATAGCTTTTCCAGTACCTCGTCCTACAGTATTATCAACGGCAGGAGTACCATCTTGTTTTCTGGTAGTAAATTCTCCATCTGTGTATAACCCTAACAATACCGGTAATCTAGTAAGTTGGCGACCCTTAAATTTATCATACAATAAATCATACTTTTCTTGAGCTGACTTAGTTCTGTCTGTTAATACAGAAAGAATATATTTATCAGTAACTGTAAGATTTTCGAAAGAATCATCAACCATTACAGGCTTATATGTGCCAACAAAGTTTGCATATAAATAGTCTGGATGAAAAGTCACTCTCTCATATTGATCTTCATTATTTTCTCCTAAAAGCTGTTGCAAGTCATTATTTAGAGTATAACTTTTACCTGTACCCGGTGCGCCAAAGATAATACGATTTCTAGGAATTAAACTATTATATGAAGTGCAAAACACATCTTCCATATCTTTTTTGTTTTCTTTATCTTGGCTCTGTTTATCCATTTCTAAAGATATGTCTTCGTTTGAATGGGTTGCTTCCAACATATCATTCTCTATATATTCTACAAATTCGTCTTTTGTGAATTTTCTATTTCCTAATTTGTATTCTTTCTTCTTTTTATCATATAAAATATTCATATAATATCTCCAATTACAATTTTTGCATTGCATTTTCGACAATATTCTTTCTACAAACAGAATACAGTCCAATGTTAGCCATAAAATAACCTAATGAGGGAGTGTTCATAATTTTGTGTTTTAGATTTATTATGGATTTTTCAAATAGAAATCTAATCTAATTTTACATTATTTAATCGATTAGGGAAAATAATTTCTAACTGTTTTTTAATTATGACTCAATTTCTTACCTGCCTTTTTCATTTTATAGATGCGTTTTGGAGCGTTAAATAAGTTATTCCCGGATTTACGGGTATTTTTGATGTAAAAACCTTAATTTTGATTATTTTAAATTTAATCCTTTGCAAAAAAAAAAAAAAATGTTTGGTCAAAAATAAAATTGTGTTATAATAAATTTCACTAAGAATGAATTAATAAATATTGATATTGAATTAAGGAGGACTTGATTATGTTTTTGTCATAAAAAAATCTGAAAATGTGACTTTTCCATTGTATTTTCAAATATGATGGTATGCCTTAAATTTAACCGTTTAGAAATCTATAAATTTAGGGCTTTTGTTTATTGTTCTTTCAAAACTTCATATGTTTTTTTAGGCTCGCTGCAAATAAAAACGAGTTTTCTATTTGCATTGAGTTTAAATAGTAGTTGTATTTTTTGATGGTTTTTCCCTCTGTTTTAAACTAAAAAAAGCAGTGTTTAAAAATTTCATAATTTTGCTTTTTAAGTTAAAAAAGCACGAAAAATCAGAGACTTTTTTAAAATTATCTCATCAAACTGTGAAACTCGGGACTAATTTATTAAAAATATTTTAATTTGCATTGCAAATTTAAAATAAATCACTTTTACTTTAATATTTCTAATTATTCATTAAATATTGATTGACGATACTCATCAGTTTGCTTATACATTTCAACATGAATATCAACTCTTATTGTATTTATTCGATCAAAATTATCAATAAAAACTGTTTTTAAGTCGTCAAAAGATTTTATTTCGTACTTTTTACTATTAAAATCAAAACTAAATGGCTTTAATTTATTGAGTTTATCCTTTCTTTGTTTATACATATCTTTTTTAAAATCACTAAATGATTTGTATTTATCACCAAAAATCATTTTTAAAACATGAGAATCACTACCTTTGACAACTCCTTCTGGCACATCAGTTTGTTTATTTGATTTGGCAGAAATATAAGGAATCATCCCGCCATAATAACCTTTTTCGGCAAGAAGTTCAAAAGCAACCCTTCTAAAATTGAGTCCACCTGAAACACCTTCTGTATTTTCAAGTATTCCAAAATATGGTCTAAAGAAATTTACTGTATAGTAATCATTATGTCCAAATGATGTAACCCAGTCTCCTCCAACATTCGCACCAACTATATTTTTGTCAACTAAATCTTCAATTGAATTTATCGAATTAAATTCAGAACTTCCAACTCTAGATAAAATATCATTTTTTGTAAAACCGTCACCTCCGAGTTCGATTTTTCTATAATCACTAGTGTCTGATGGCTTTTTTGCAATTATTGCCTCAGCTTCTGATAAATCTAAAAGATAAATTATGTCAAAAAGATTTTTATAGTATTTTTCCAAATCAGCTAAATTACTAAATCTTTCTGGACTGGAATTACGGACTAGTTGCTGACCACCTTCGTATTTTTCGATAAAATTAAAGGCTAAATCTCCAGGTTCGTCACTGTAAGGTGCCTGAAACATTCCTCGCGCAAAGGATTCAGCCCGATGACCAAATCGTTTTCCATATCCGTCAAGCAAAATATCATTATCAAAAGTATGAGTACTTTCATGTGAAAATATCGATTTTGCGTATTTTGTTAATATTTTTGTGCCATCAAAATACATAAGTTTTTTATTTTCACCCGGAACAAAAGCAGCATAATTCTTATCTCTTAATGATAATCAATGACCAACAGGCAAAGAATAAGCTTTAACGCCAGGTTCATTTTTTGGACCAAAAGTATCATAAACATCAACTATATGATTTTGCATAGTTTTTTTTGATTTTTCATTTAAAATTCGGTATAAAACATCATAGTAACCTTGAGCCGCCTCAGCAAATTCTCTGATTTGTGGTTTTAATGATTCACTTGAAGAAAAATATTTGGAAAATAATCCCGAAATATTGCTATTTGTTGTAAAAATGAATCAAAGAGTATTTTGGTCTTTTACAGTCAAAAGTGGCAAAAGTTTATTAGCTTGTTCTTCTTGTTTGAATCTTTCGATCATTGGCTTATTTACTGATGTATCGGATTTACTTTCGACTTTTGTAATATAAGCTTTTGTCAGTGAATCAAAATATTTGTCAGGTGTTTGGTCTTTTTGCTTAAATAAATTATAGTTATATTCAATAAAATCGCCAACTGATTTTGGTTTTAAATATTTTGAAAAAGCATCATGATAAGCATTTGCAGTTTTGTTAGCTTTTAGATTAATAAAGTCCAATTTTCCAATGTCTTTTAACAAAGATAGACTATCATTTGATTTTCCGTAAATTCCTAGTGAGAACAATAATTTATCTTTAAAATCCGAAATTGAGTATCAACGGTACAAATAATTTAAACCAATATAGATAGAATTTTTCTCTTTTTCTAAATCTTTTTTATAAAATTCAGTAAATTTAGTATCATCTAGATCAAAAATATCAATATTATTTGAGATTGAATCAATTATGTTTCCAAGATCTTTTTTAACTTCAGTCTCGTGTTGGTCAATAAAAAGCTGTTCTTTTATCGGACTGTTGTCAACAAAATTATTTTGAGTATCAAAAATTGAATTATCAGATAAATCAGTATTTTTTAAAAGATTTATTAAACCAGAAACTAATTGATTTTTCTTCTCAGATATCAAAATATTTGGATGAACAATAAATTCAATCCCGTTATTTTTAAAAGAAAAGTCAATGATTCCGCTATCATTTTGCTTAAAACTGTCTATTTTGTAATCTTCTATTTGGCCATCACCAAAATAAATTCTTAGTTTGTTTATTTTTTCTTTTTCACGGGCAAGATTTTTTACTAAATTTTGATTTTCATAAAATTCAAAACCAAGTAATTTTTTACTGTAAAGGTTAGAGTTTTTACCCACTTTATGTGCATAAGTCATAATTGTATAACGATCATAAAATGGCAGAAGTTTTGCAAAATTTGCATAAGCAATACTAAAATCAGACTGATATCCTTTTAAATAGGAAAAATTTAAAGTTTTTAGCTTAATATTTTCATTATTTAAATTTTTCCATTTTTTTGCTATCTCATTAAAAGTATTTTCATCAATTATTTTGAGTCAATCAAAACTTTCATTATCAGAATTGTTAGCAAAGTTTATATTTTTAAACGACTTTTCATAGTCAAAAAAACTTGATTTATAAAAGTTACCAAAAATCGGCTTTGCATTAAAAAAATTTATCTTTGCATAAATATTTTCAACTCTTCCAGTATCAGGAGAGTCTTGGGTTCCGTTTGTGGAAACCAAACCAATTAGTCCTCCAGAATTAGCAAATTCATCAGGCCCATTATTTAAAACATTTCCTTCAATTACAATGTTTTTTAATGACGAATTTTGACCTAGCTCACCAACAATTCCGCCGATTTTATCAGAATTTATTAATTTAGAGGTGATGTTTATATTTGCATAAGAATTCTCAATTGAACTTCCTCTTGTTATTATTCCGCTAAGACCGCCTGCGGATTGGGAAGAATAAATATTTCCATGAAAACTTGAGTTTTTAATAATAGAATTATTATCGAGCACGCCGATAATTCCGCCTACGATTTTTGGACCTTTAACATCGCCAAAAAGATGAACGTTATTAACCGTTGAACCCGATGAAGAATTTGCAATTGCCCCAACTGCAAATTGTGAATTATTTATTGACTTGACTTTGAGATTTTTAAAATTAATATTTTGGATTGTTGCATTATTTAAATTGTCAAAAAGCGGTTTTTCTAAATCATAAATAGTAAAATTTTTGCCTTCAATACTTTCTAGACTTCCAGAAAAATAAACATTTTCTAAATATGATGTAGAATTGCGGCCTATTTCTGTGCTTTCTGCAGAAATATCATTTGCTAATTTAAAATTTCCCGAGGGATTTGCGCGAATTTGACTAATTAATTGTTCAAAAGTTGTGATTGCACCTAATTCATTTTTGGTTTTAGGAATATAAATATCAAAAGTAGAACTAACAGTACCATTATTTAAAATATTTATGAAATTTTGGCTAAATTCACCAATAAATTTATAATAGTCGCCTTCATTTTCAACAGCTTTTACATTCAATCAGACATTTTTTTGCAAATCTTCTGAATCTAATTTGATTTTATAGTTTTTTAAATCAGAGTCTAATTCACCAACTGAAAGTAGCTTTACATATTTGCCTTGACTGTTAAAATGATATAAATTTGCAGAATTTATATTTTTAAATTCAATTTTTGAACCAGTTATTTTTAAAGAAACACTATCAATTTCAGCTTGCTTGTTTTCTAAAAAGGTTTTATCCTCAAAAATAGAAGAAACATTAATATTTTGTTCTGTGTTTTCTAGATTTGAATTATTTTCTTGCCTTGGAATAATTGGTTCTTGATTATCCGTGTCTTTTTTAGGATCATTTTTAGGATCTTCACTCTTAGAAGTATCTTTTTTAGTTTCATTTTTAGGATCTTTTTTAGCTTCATCACCCTTAGAAGTATCAATCTTAGGATCATTTTTAGCTTCGTCAATCTTAGAAGTATTAGGTTTTTTATCCACTTCGCTTTTACAAGCCGTGATAATTACTATTGATGATAATGATAGGAAAACTAAACTAGAACTAACCTTCTTTAGTAAAATAAATTGCTTCATAATTTTCCCCAAAAAATCTAAATAATTATAAATAATTGTAGCATAGATATATAGGAATTGTGCAAATATGGAAATTTTGATGTATTTGAATTTGTTTTAACTGTAAATTTTTATTCTTAAATTTGTCACACCTTTTTTCGAATAAGTCTGAAATTAGTGTACTAACTTAGCCTAAAACCAGACACTTTTTAAGATTATCTAATCAAACTGGGAAACTCCGAAAAAGCATTTATTCACTAATTTATTTAAAATAAATCACTTTTAGTTTAACACTTCTAATTATTCATCAAATATTGAGTTGCGGTACTCATTAGTTTGCTTATACATTTCAACATGAATAATAACTCTTATTGTATTTATTAACTCAGAATTTTCAATAAAAACTTTTTTTAAGTCTTCAAAAGATTTTATTTCGTACTTTTTACTACTAAAATCAAAACTAAATGGCTTTAATTTATTGAGTTTATCTTTTCTTTGTTTATACATATCTTTTTTAAAATCACTAAAAGATTTGTATTTATCGCCGAAAATCATTTTTAAAACGTGAGTATCACTACCTTTGACAAGTCCTTCTGGCACATTAGTTTGTTTATTTGATTTGGCAGAAATATATAGAATCATTCCACCATAATAACCTTTTTCGGCAAGAAGTTCAAAAGCAACCCTTCTAAAATTGAGACCACCAGAGACTCCTTCTTTATTTTCAAGTATTCCAAAATATGGTCTAAAGAAATTTACTGTATAGTAATTATTATGTCCAAATG
Source organism: Mesomycoplasma ovipneumoniae (assembly GCF_038095975.1). Taxonomy (NCBI): domain Bacteria; kingdom Bacillati; phylum Mycoplasmatota; order Mycoplasmoidales; family Metamycoplasmataceae; genus Mesomycoplasma; species Mesomycoplasma ovipneumoniae. Next base: position 423,201 of record NZ_CP146003.1, read on the forward strand.
ATGTTCCTTTCCCACCAACGCCCTCGCCAACAATATTTTTGTCAACTAAGTCATCAATTGAATTTATCGAATTTAATTCAGAACTTCCAACTCTAGATAAAGTATCATTTTTTGCAAAACCGCCACTTCCAAGTTGGATTTTTCTATAATCACTAGTGCTTGACTTTTTGGCAATTATTGCCTCAGCTTGTGCTAAGTCTAAAACATAAATTAAATCAAACAAATTTTTATAGTATTTTTCCAAATCAGCTAAATTACTAAATCTTTCTGGACTTGAATTACGGACTAGTTGCCCTTCGTATTTTTCAATAAAATTAAAGGCTAAATCTCCATTATTACCGTTAAAAGGCGCCTGAAACATTCCTTTGGCAAAAGATTCAGCACGATGACCAAATCTTTTTCCATACCCATCGAGCAAAATATCGTTATCAAAAGTATGAGTACTTTCGTGTGAAAATACCGATTTTGCGTTTTTTGTTAATATTTTTGTGCCATCAAAATACATAAGTTTTTTATTTCCTTCAGGAACAAAAGCGGCATAATTCTTATTTCCTAATGATAATCAATGATCAAGAGGTAAAGAATAAGCTTTCACACCAGGGTCATTTTTTGAAGCAAAACTATCATAAACATCAACTATATAATTTTCCATAGTTTTTTTCGATTTTTCATTTAAAATTCGGTATAAAACATCATAGTAACCCTGAGCTGACTGGGCAAATTCATTGACTTGCGTCTTTAATACTTCGTTTGAATAACCATATTTGGAAAATAATCCTGAAATATTGCTATTTGTTGTAAAAATAAATCAAAGAGCATTTTCGTTTTTTACAGTTAAAAGTGGTAAAAGTTTATTAGCTTGATCTTCTTGTTTAAATCTTTCAATCATTGGCTTATTTACTGATGTATTTGATTTGCTCTCAACTTTTGTTATATATGCACTTGTCAGTGATTCAAAATATTTGTCGGGTGTTTGGTCTTTTTCCTTAAATAAATTATAGTTATATTCAATAAAATCGGCAACTGATTTTGGTTTTAAATATTTTGAAAAAGCATCATGATAACCATTTGCAGTTTTATTAGCTTTTAGATTAATAAAGTCCAATTTCCCGATGTCTTTTAACAAAGATAGACTATCGTTTGATTTTCCATAAATTCCTAAAGAGTACAATAATTTATCTTTAATATCCGAAATTGAGTATCAACGGTACAAATAATTTAGACCAATATAAATAGAATTTTTTTCTTTTTCTAAATCTTTTTTATAAAATTCAGTAAATTTAGTGTCATTTAGATCAAAAATATCAATATTATTTGAGATTGAATCAATTATGCCTTCCAAATCTTTTTTAACTTCAGTCTCATTTTGGTCAATAAAAAGTTGTTCTTTTATCGGACTGCTATCAACAAAATTATTTTGAGTATCAAAAATTGAATTATCAGATAAATCAGTATTTTTTAAAAGACTTATTAAACCAGAAACTAATTGATTTTTCTTATCAGATATCAAAATATTTGGATGAACAATCAATTTAACACTGTTATCTTCAAAAGAAAAGTCAATGATTCCGTCAGTGTTTTGGCTAAAACTGTCTATTTTGTAATCTTCTTTTTGGCCATCGCCAAAATAAACTCTTAGTTTGTTTACTTTTGATTTTTCATGGGAAAGATTTTTAACTAAATTTTCATTTTCATAAAATTCAAATCCAAGCAAATTTTTACTGTAAAGGTTAGAATTTTTAGCCACTTTATGTGCATAATTCATAATTGTATAACGATCATAAAATGGCAAAAGTTTTGCAAAATTTGCATAAGCATTGCTAAAATCAGGCTGATATCCTTTTAAATAGGAAAAATTTAAAGTTTTTAACTTAATATTTTCATTATTTAAATTTTTCCATTTTTTTGCTTTTTCATCAAAAGTATTTTCATCAATTATTTTGAGTCAATCAAAACTTTCATTATCAGCATTATTAACAAAGTTTATATTTTTAAACGACTTTTCATAGTCAAAAAAACTTGACTTATGAAAGTTACCAAAAATTGGCTTTGCATTAAAAAAATTTATCTTTGCATAAATATTTTCAACCTTTCCAGTATCAGGAGAGTCTTGAGTTCCGTTTGTGGACGCCAAACCAATTAATCCGCCAGAATTAGCAAATTCATCAAGGCCACTATTTAAAACATTTCCTTCAATTACAATGTTTTTTAATGATGAATTTTCACCTAATTCAGCAACAATTCCGCCAATTTTATCAGAATTTATTAATTTAGAGGTGATGTTTATATTTCCATAAGAATTCTCGATTAAACTTCCTCTTGTTATTATTCCACTAAGACCGCCGGCAGATTGGTAAGAATAAATATTTCCATGAAAACTTGAGTTTTTAATAATAGAATTATTATCTAGCACACCGACAATTCCGCCTACTATTTTTGGTCCTTTAACATCGCCAAAAAGATGAACGTTATTAACCGTTGAACCCGATGAAGAATTTGCAATTGCCCCAACTGCAAATTGGGAATTATTTATTGACTTAACTTTGAGATCTTTAAAATTAATATTTTGGATTGTGGCATTATTTAAATTGTCAAAAAGTGGCTTTTCTAAATCGTAAATAGTAAAATTTTTGCCTTCAATACTTTCTAGACTTCCAGAAAAATAAACATTTTCTAAATATGATGTAGAATTGTGGCCTATTTCTGTGCTTTCTGCAGAAATATCATTTGCTAATTTAAAATGTCCAGAGGGATTTGCACGAATTTTACTAATTAATTGTTCAAAAGTCGTGATTGCACCTAATTGATTTTTAGTTTTAGGAATGTAAATATCAAAAGTAGAACTAACAGTACCGTTATTTAAAATATTTATGAAATTTTGGCTAAATTCACCAACAAATTTGTAATAATCGCCTTCATTTTCAACAGCTTTTACACTCAATCAGACATTTTTTTGCAAATCTTCTGAATCTAATTTGATTTTATAGTTTGTTAAATCAGAATCTAAATTATCAACTGAAAGTAGTTTTACATATTTACCTTGACTGTTAAAATGGTATAAATTTGCAGAATTTATATTTTTAAATTCAATTTTTGATCCACTTATTTTTAAAGAAACACTATCAATTTCAGCTTGCTTGTTTTCTAAAAAGGTTCTATCCTCAAAAATTGAAGAAACATTAATAATTTGTTCTGTGTTTTCTAGATTTGAATTATTTTCTTGCCCTGGAATAACTTGTTCTTGATTATCGGCGTCAATTTTACCTTCATTTTTAGGATCTTTTTTAGAATCTTCACTCTTAGAAGTATCAATCTTAGGATCATTTTTAGTTTCATCAATCTTAGAAGTAGTAGGTTTTTTATCAACTTCACTTTTACAAGCCGCGATAATAACTATTGGTGATAATGATAGGAAAACTAAACTAGAACTAACTTTCTTTACTAAAATAAATTGTTTCATAATTTTCCCCCAAAAAATCTAAATAATTATAATAATTTTAACATAGAAATATAAGAATTGCACAAATATGAAATGTTTAAAAAAATCCTTATTTTTTCAGCTATTTTTGCATTATAAGCTCTTAGTTTTCAACTGTAAATTTTTATTGTTTCATTTTGTCACACCTTTTTTAAAGCGGCAAAAATTAATATGCTAATTTAAACGTTATTTCCTGTTTTTTGTAGAAAACAAGCGATTTTTTGATTTTTTTCGGCTAGAATGAAAAAAATTTTAGAAATGCTTGCAAAAAAAAAAAAAAAAGTAGAATTTAATTAACTACAAAAATCGTGAATGGGGTTTAATGTGGAATACTCACAAAGCATTAGCGCACTTAACATTTTTAAAGTAATTAAAATTTTAACAAAATTGCAAAATAACGGCCTAAAATACGCCCATATTGATTTTGTCGATCAAATTTATGCCCCAAATTTTGGACTAAACTACCAAATTGCAGATTACTTAATAAAGTTATTCCCTAATATTGAATTTGATGCACATTTAATGTGCAAAAATTCACTTGAAAAAGTTGAAAAATTAATTCAAATAGGTTTTAAAACAATTTTTTTACCTGCTGAACAAGTTTCAAAAACTGATTTTGAAAGATTAAATAAGACTTATTCTAATATAAATTTTGGCTTAATGATTCAAGCCAGTCAAAAAATTGAAGACTTTAGTGAAATAATTTCTTGTTCAAAGGTTATTTTATTAATGACTATAGATAAAATTGGCGGAGTTGGTGAACCCTTAAATCAGCAACTTCTTTCAAAAATAGGGCAAATTCGCTCAATAAATAAAAAAATTAAAATTTACACTGACGGTGGATTGCGTAAGGAAAATTGAGCTGAGCTTGAAAAATGAAAAATTGATGTCGCAATTGGCGGTAGCATAATTTTTTCATATGCAAATTTTTCTGAATTCTCTAGACTTTGAGGAAATAAAAAAAATGCCCTTAATTAATATTGTTTTGTATTCAACGGTCGGGTTATTGTTTCTTATTTTGATTTTTTTCATTTTCAAAAGATTATTTGAAAAAACACCTGAAAAAATATCTCAACAAAAACTAATTTCGGTAGAAAAATTCACAATTGATGCTCTTGAAATTATAAATGCCTCCGCAGATGTAAAAGTTATGACAAATTTGCTCTTAAAAAATCGTTTTTCAAAACTAAATTATTCAGTTTTACCTGGACTTATTGTTAATGAATCAAACCTTTTTTTCGTTTCTAATATTATTAATTATCAAGTGGGTATTGATAAAATAATAATTGATGAAAACATTAGTTTTTTGAAAAAAGGTAAGATTTTAAAGCAAAATTACTTTTCCAAAAGCCAATTTGAGTCACTTTTTAAATTTCTCGATAAGAAATTTTCTAAGTCAAAAATTGTCATTTTAGTTGATGATCGGATTGATTTTAATCAAATTGACAACAAAACTAGATTTGAAATTTGAAGCCAAGGCGAAATTATAAAAAAACTAAGACAAAATAGTCAAAAAATTTATGTTCCCAAAAAAATAATTGAATATTTTAGCTCAATTAACAAGTTTAACAAGGAGAAAAATGCTTAAAAATCTGTCTTGGTACATTTTAGCTGCCTGAATTATTTTTTTCCTTGTTCAACTTTTTATCTTTTTTATCTACAGGGTTAATTTAAAAATCAAATATTCTAAGCTAAAAATTCCAATTAAACTTGATCTTGAAACCATAAAACAAGACTTTATCAATAAATATCAGCAAAAATTCATAATTTTACTAATTAAAGATTTTTTCTTAAAGCCTATTTGAATTACTCAAAAAATAATCAAAATTCCTAATTTTTACTTAGAAAATAACATTTATGGCACAGTTAATTTGCTTTATTTCTATAATTTTTATCTCCTAAAGAGCAAAAAATCACTGCAAATTGATATTTTGCTTTTTTCCAGTTTTCTTATGACTTTTCATTTGACTTTTTTATTTGCATTTTTAAGCTATTTAATAGTCAGTTTGTGTTTTTTGATTTTGACTGTTTTTGTGATATTTTTGGATTTTTTTCTAAACCGAAAAATTTATTCACAATCATATAAAGAATCAAAGCAAATTTTACTGACAAAATTAGAAAAGGACGAATTTAAAGTGGCCAATTCATATTTTAAATATAAAAAACTGGCATTTTTGAAGAAGTATTTTTTGTTTTATCCGTTTTTATTACAGAATTTTATTAACAAATTTAATGCATTGGGGAAATAAATGAGAAAAAAAGAACTAAAAAAACAACTTGTTGAACTATATGACTTTGAAATGAAGGAGCTTGAAAACAAAAGTGAAATTGAACTGGAAAAATTACTGCAAAAGTCCAAAAATGAAGCAATTATTTTAAAGAACAATCCAAATAAATTTTTTTACATCAAATCAATGCCAAAACCAAAAGAAATTCAAACAAAAACATCAACAAAAGCAGGGTGAATCGTCTTTTTTGCCTTTATTGCCGTTCTTTTACTTGCATTTATTTTGTTTATGACGCTCGCTTTTATTAATACAGGAGGAAAAAATGGAACTTTTTAATGAAAAAATGACTAAATTTTGCAAAATTACAAACTGAAGACAAGCAGTTCATGAGGGCGTAAGGATCTTAGTTGAAAATAAAAAAGCAACTTACGATCTTGAAAAAGCAATCATGGAACAAACCGCAAAATACGGTGCCTATTATGTACTTGAAGAAGGTGTCGCACTTTTGCATGCGCCAGTTGGCGATTATTGTCTAGAAGTTGGAACTTCAATTTTAGTCTTAGATCAAATGATCACTTTTAATGACCAAAAAGATAAAAAAGCAAAAATTATCATTACTTTGTCTGCGCCAAATTCTGATGATCATATTGGCTTAATTCAAGAATTTGGCCTCTTTTTTGGTAATTCCGATTTCAAAAAAGAAATTTATGCTTCTAGAACAATTAAAGAATTTTATCAAATTATAAATAAATACCGAGGTATAAAAAATGAACATTAAATGCGTTTGTGGTTCAGGACTAGGTTCATCTTTGTTATTAGAGATGAATGTAAAATTTGTCCTTGATAAATTAAATGTCAATTATGATTCAGTTGAACACACTAATATTTCCAGTTTTAATTCCCGCGGGGTTGATTTAGTAGTTATTGGCGCTGATGTTGCCCCAAGTCTTGATTTTGACAAAGAAAAAATGGTAATTTTAACTAACATTTTATCAAAAGAAGAACTTGAGTCCAAACTAAAAATAGCCTTAAAACTAAACTAATATGAAAGGATAACTGATGAATTTCGGTCTTTGACTTTTAGGTTTTCTAAAAGACTTTGTCGGCACACCAGCACTGCTAGTTGGACTTTTTACACTAATTGGTGCTGTTGCAATGCGCAAAAAAGTCTCACAAATTATTGTTAGTTCTTTTAAAGTTAGTGTTGGCTTTATTATTTTAGGTGGAGGCGCTGGTGTTTTAGTTAGCTCGCTAAATTCATTCCAACCACTTTTTCAACGAGTTTATAATCTAAGCGGTGTTATTCCAAATAATGACGCTTTTGCAGGCGCCCTAGCCCAGAGTTTGCCAAGTATTGCAACTTTAGGATCGCTAATTATGGTAATTGCCATGATCCTAAACATTATTCTTGCAACTTTTTCAAGACTAAAATATGTCTATCTTTCCGGTCATGTTCTTTATTATTCTTCTTTAATGCTAGCGGCTGTTATGTACACTTCTGGCTTTGATTTTCAAAATAGTTCAGCAGATTTTGCAATGGCACTAATTGCCGGAGCAAGTATTTTAGCCCTTTATATGGTAATCTCACCTGCAGCTCAACAAAGATATATGCGCCAAATTACCGGCACAAACGAAATTGCCCTCGGCCACACCGGCGGATTTGGCTATGCCCTTTCAGGTCTAATTGGCGAGTCAATTGCTAAAATTTCCAAAAAAACTCTGCTTTCAACAGAAGAAATTAAATTTCCCCAGTCACTTTATTTTTTTCGAAACACCTTAGTTTCAATATCGCTAACTGTTTTTCTTTTTTACATTTTTGCCTTTTTACCAGCAGGAATTCTTTATGAATTAGGGCACTTTGACAAGGTTGCCGATGCTAATGTAATTGAAATTTTATCTTCAAAAAACTGAGTTGTAACAATGATAATTTCGGCTTTTACTTTTACTGCCGGAGTTGAAATTATTCTTGCCGGAGTTAGATTATTTGTTGGCGAATTAGTGCCGATGTTTAAAGGTTTTTCGGATAAATTGATTAAAAATGCCAAAGTCGCTGTTGACTGTCCGGTAGTTTTTCCCTATGCACCAAATGCAATTATTATTGGCTTTATTTCCTCTTTTTTAGCAGGAATAATGGGACTTTTTATTACCCTAGGACTTGGTTATGCAGCACTTATTCCGGCAGTAATTCTTCCAGGACTAGTTCCACATTTCTTTTTAGGGGCAACTTCTGGAGTTTTTGGCAACGTAAAAGGTGGAATTTGGGGCGCTATTATCGGACCTTTTGTTGGCGGACTAATTATTACATTTATTCCGGTATTTTTTGCCCTTGGAAATTGAACACCGCTTGAGTCTAACTCACTTGGTGATTTAATTACCGCCGGTGGAGCCACAAAACAATCGCTAATTAGTCTAAACTGAGGCGATACAGACTATTTTATTGGCTATATTCCCGGAATTCTTGGACTAATTCCTAAAGTTGGAAAATATGTAATTTTAGGCTTTAGCATTTTAGTTTATTTGATTTTTATTATCGACGGAGTTATCAAAAAATACCATGGAAAACGAGCAAAAACTGCCTAATTTAAAGCTTTTTTTAGCAACAATGCGGGCAGTCGCCCTTGATTCAATTAATAATGCTGGCGGTGGTCACATTGGAATGGCCCTTGGAGCAAGCGAAATTTTTTATAGCCTAGTTGGTCAAAATTTAAATTTTAGCCCGCTAAATCCAAAGTGAATTAATCGCGATCGCTTTGTTTTATCAGCTGGGCATGGTTCAATGGGGCTTTACTCACTTTATCATTTAATGGGCTTAATTTCGCTTGAAGATATTAAAAATCATAAACAACTACATTCAAAAACACCGTCTCATCCCGAGGTTGACAAATTAGAATATATCGATGCCTCAACTGGCCCACTTGGCCAAGGAGTAGCAATGGCTGTTGGAATGGCACTAGCCGAAACAAGACTAGCCCAAAAATTTAATCAACCTGACTTAAAAATTATTGACCATTTTACTTATGTCTTATGTGGCGATGGCGATTTTCAAGAAGGTGTTGCCTTAGAAGCCCTAGCTTTTGCTGGCACAAATAAACTGTCAAAATTAATACTTATCCACGATTTTAACAACATTCAAATTGATACAAGCTCTGTTCAAGTTAATAATCTTGATTTTGCTAGTTTTTTTAAATCAATCGGCTTTGATGCAATTATTTTAAAAGATAATAAGCTTGAAAATATCAATTTTGCCCTTGAAAAAGCAAGAAAATCTGACAGACCTGTTTATATTCAAGTTCCAACTATTATTGCCTTTGGAACAGAATTTGCTAATTCAAGCAAAGGGCATCATGGATCACTCAGTGCTAAAAAAACCTATGAATTCAAAGCTAATTTGGGACTACAAAATTTAGAGCCTTTTGACTACGACCAAAAAGTCTATGAAATAGGTGCTAATTTATTAGTGCCAAAAAATCAAAAATATTTAGAGTGAGAAAAAAATTTTACACTTTACAAACAAAAATATCCCCTTCTTGGACAAAGATTTGAAAACTTCCTTAAAAACAAAGAACTTTTTGATTTAGAAGGGCTGACTTTTGCTAAAAATAACCTAGCAATTCGCGATTATGTTGAGCAAATTATCCAAAAAATTGACAATACTGACTTACTTATTTTAGGTGGATCTGCTGACCTAGGGGTTGCAACTAAAACTAAATTTAGCGGTCAAAAACTAATTGACTACGGAATTCGTGAGTTTGCAATGGCTACAATTAACAACGGAATTTCACTTTATGCTAATTTTTATACAATTTGCTCGACTTTTTTAGTTTTTAGTGACTATGCAAAAGCGGCACTGCGGCTTGCTGGCTTAATGAATCTGTGCCCAATTTACATTTTTTCGCATGATTCATATCAAGTCGGCGGCGATGGACCGACCCATCAACCTGTTGAGCAACTGGCAATGCTAAGATCAATTCCAAATTTTTTAGTAATTCGGCCGTGTGATGAATTTGAAACAATTTTTGCCTTTAATTACAGCCTAAATTCCAAAACAAAGCCAACTGCAATTATCTCAACAAGACAGCCTTTGGAGTCAGTCAACAAAAATCTTGAAAAAATTGACTCAGCTTACTATATTTACAAAACTGAATCGGCTAAAATAAATATACTCGCTTCAGGCTCAGAAGTCCAGCTAGCCAAAAAACTAATTGATAAATTAGGACAAAGTCAAATTTTTGCTAATTTGATTTCAGTTCCAATTTTACAAAATTTAGTTGAAAATCCACTACTGATTAAAAAATTAGAATTAGAAAAGCTACCTATTTTTGCCCTTGAGGCTTCAAATGATCCTTTCTGATTTAAATTAGCTACTGTCCAAAAATTTTCTGGACATTTTGCCAGTGGCTTTGGTGAGTCAGCCCCAGGAGACATTGTTTATGAATTAAAAGGTTTTAATGTTGATTATTTATTTGAAAAAGTTTTAAAATTTTTAGAAAATAAATAAATTTAAAATAAACTTAAAAAAATTTGTTTCATAAAACTCAAAAGCTAAATTAATATTAGAAATTCAGACAGGCATTAGTTAGCCTGTCTGAATTTTATTATGACTAATTAAAACAAAAAAATAATAAAATTTCAACTGAAATAGTCTTCTTTTGTCTATATTTTATTAGGTTATAAATTGAAACTATAGGCACAAAAATGTCTCCTTGGTTTGGCAGTTTGATGGTAAAAATTCACATTTTAGTGAATAAAAATATTCAAAAATACACGTAAATCCGTGATTTTTTAGCTAAAATCTTAATTTTTATTATTTTAAAATAAGCTTTTGCAAAAAAAATAAAAAAAATGCTTGGTTAAAAATAAAAATAAGTTATAATAGAGTCACTAAGAATGAATTAATAAATTTTGATATTGAATTAAGGGGGATTAGTTATGTTTTTTGTCTAAAAAATCAGAAAATGCGAATTATCCATTATATTTTTAAATATAATGGAATGCCATAAATTTAACCGTTTAGAAATCTATAAATTTAGGGCTTTTGGTTGTTGTTCTTTCAAAACTTCATATATTTTTTTAGGCTCAATGCAAATAAAAACGAGTTTTCTATTTGCATTGAGTTTAAATAGTAGTTGTATTTTTTTATGATTTTGCCAGTCGGTTTTTAAGACTAAACAAATCTTCTAAGTTTTGGAAAGTTGAACTTAAGTTAATTTCCTTAGTGTAAATTTCAAATTTTTTGACTAATTGGTCAATATTAGTTTTTCGCCGCTCATATCACGAATAGGCATAATAAGACCTAAATGCGAATTAGGGAAAGCTTTTTTTCATAAAAATGAAACAAGTACAGAGTCAATCCCGCCAGAAATGCCAAAAATCACACCTTTTTTATTTGCTTTTTTACTTCTTGCCGAATTCATTTTATAATATAATTTATATAATTATTTATTTGTACATTATTTTTCATAATTAGAATAATTTCTTGTATGATTATAGTGCAAAATAAATTTTTAGTATAAAATTTCATATAAAATATACAATTTTTCCAGGAGGATATAGATGGCTTATCAAAATGATGCCGCCCAATTATTAGGATCAACTAAATCATGAGCAAAAATATTATTAATTATTCGTATAGTTAAATTTGCTTTAGGTCTTATAACACTTATTGTATTTATTGCTGGATTTTTTGGTGCTGTAGGTCAGGCCAGCACCGACCCAAAAAATATTGAAAAAGCAGTTTCAACACTTTTAGGATCAGCCTCGGCTACAGTTGTAATGCTTATTTTTTGGGTTATATTATCATTTGCTTTCTGAATTTTATTAATTATTTCCACTTTTAAATTAAAAGATCTACCAGCACGAATGAACCTAAAAAACGCTCACTTTATTTCAAAGTTTAAGCGAATTTTCGTACTTTCTATTGTTGCAATTTTTATTCCTTTCATTAATATAATTTATCTTATTATGCTTAGATCATTTATTTCAAACTCAGAAAAAGAAATTATTGAAGATTCTCTTGATTAATTTTTTGTAGTACATAAGACAAAAAATTTTTTTAAAATTAAAATAAAAAGGTGAAATTTCACCTTTTTATTTTAATTGAATAATATTGGAAATTATTTATGTCTTATTAAATTTAAAGATTCAAGATATTTTACTACTTCACCTTCGGTATCAAATTGCAAGGCTTCATTTGCAATTTTTACCATTTGTTCGTAATTTAGGTCAGAAATTAGTTTCTTTACTTTTAAAACACTACTTGTTGAAACTGAAAATTCATCAAGACCAAGACCTAATAAAAGTGGAACAGCATTGATATCACCGGCCATTTCACCGCACATTCCAATTCATTTTCCGTGTTTATGAGCAGCATCAATTGCCATTTTGATTAATTTTAAAAGTCCAGGGTTTAAAGTTTGGTATAAATAGGCAACTTTTTCATTCATTCTATCAGCGGCAAAGGAATATTGGATTAAATCGTTAGTTCCAATTGAGAAAAAGTCAACATATTTTGCAAATTGATCAGCATGAATTGCTGAAATTGGAATTTCAATCATAATTCCAATTTTAATGTCTTCACGTTTTGCAACTTTTGGATTTTCTTGACTAACTTCTTGATAAACTTGCTCAAAAATTGCTTTTGCGGCAAAAAATTCATCAAGAGTTGCAACCATTGGAAACATAATTGCTAAATTTCCAAATTCAGATGCCCGAACTAATGCCCGAAGTTGAGTTTTAAAAATATCGGTTTTGTCAAGTGACAATCGAATTGCACGATATCCTAAAAAAGGATTCATTTCTTTTGCAAAATCAAAGTATTTTAAGGTTTTATCACCACCAATATCAAGCGTTCTGACAACAACTTTTTTAGGATTTTGACTTTCAAGTACGGCTTTATAGCTAAAAAACTGCTCATCTTCAGTTGGCCAATTTTGGTTATCCATATATAAAAATTCAGAACGGAAAAGACCAATTTCATCAGCATTTACTTTTTTGGCAGCATATGAATCATCAACTGAACCAATATTTGCAGCAATTACAACTTTTTTTCCGTCAGCACTTTTTGATTCTTTATTTAAATAGTCTTGAAGTTTTGCTTTTTCATTTTCGTATTCTTGTTTTAAAATTTCAAATTCTTTAATTTCACTTTCACTTGGGTTAAGAATTCCTTGCCCAAGATCACCGTTAATTGCTAAAATATCACCAGCTTCAGCCTTTTCAAGGATATCGCCAATACCTAAAATTGCCGGAATTTCCAGACTTCTAGCCATTATTGCAGAGTGAGATGTTTTTGAACCAATATTTGTGGCAAAACCTTTAACATATTCATTTAATTGAGCAGTATCAGAAGGCTTTAAATCATCAGCAACAATAATTACATCTTCATCAATCGCGCTAAGATCAATTATTTCCAAATTTAGGATGTTTTTTATTATTCTTTGTGAAGCATCTTTAATATCAACCGCTCTACCCATTAAATATTCATCACCAGTTTCAAGTAAAAAATTAGTATGATTTTTGGCTGTTTCTTTTAAGGAATATGCGGCTGAATATCCACTTTTTATCAGATTTATTGTATCATCTTCCAAAACCGGATCAGTTGCAATTAAAATATGAGCATCAAGAATTTCAAGTTCATCTTGATTAAGTTTAGTTGCTAATTTTTTAATTTTTTCAATTTGTTCGACAGATTTTCGCACTCCGTCTTGAAAAATTTTGATTTCAGCATCAATATCAGTTATTTTTGCATCACTAATTTCAATTTTTTGTTCAGTAAGTTTAAAAACTTTTGCTATCGATATTCCGCTAGAAGCACCAATTCCTTTAAATTTATATGAGCGAAATTTTGACATTATAGACCTCCGATTTTAAAAAAATTAATTAAATTATAAAATATTTTGCCTAAAATACAAATAAATAAATCTTATTGACTCAAGAATTTATTAGTTAAGTCTAAAAGTTTATTTTTTTCCCAAATAAATTTAACTAATTTTTCGCGATCTGCTTGAGTTAATTTGATATCTTTTGTTTTAACTTGTCCAAAAATATCAATTTTTACAGGCAGAGAAAAAAAATCATCCCTAATATTATAAAAAGACTCAACTCAGCAATTTAAAAGGTGAAAATTTTGTCTTCGATTTAAAATATCAAGCAAGATTTTGGACAAAATTAGTCCTAAAACTCGACTGTGTGGCGTCTTTCTAATTAAATTTTCGAGTGTTTCATTGTTTGTTTGGACCACATAATCATCAATTTTGCTGATTTTATCGATGGTAGTATCATTTTTTTCAATATTTGAGTCAAGCAAAAATGAATGACCATGGTCACCTAATACTAAAAATTCATTATCTTTTGCAATGTTTAAATTTAAATCATTAACAAATAAATTTGCATGCATGTTTTCTAAATTAGGTCCAATTCCAAATACTTTTTTGCCAATAAGTCCGCTAGCAAAACTAAAAATTTTACATAAAATTGAATTGTTATAACCTAAAACAAAAGCAATTCCGTTAAAATTAGAGTGTCGAACTAAATAACCAATTTTATAAATTTTTTCTGAATTTTCAAGCGCAAGATCAACTAGACTCATTCCAGGAACTAAATTTTGGGCTGGATCAATTATCAAAATATTTGCTTTTTCTAAAGAGTCATAATTTTCCATAAATACTTTATTTTTGTATCCGCCCTGTTTTATTATTAGATTTAATTCCTTAATAATTTGATTTGTTTTTATAAAATTTTCGTCAATTAGTAAAAAATCAACATCTGTTTTTGCCAAAATCAAGTTATAAATTAAATTTATGCTAGTGTTTGTTACTCCGATAAGTCCTATAATCATTTTTTATCCTTTTGTAAAAAATATTTTTTAACAGTTTGTGGTATAATTACTTAGTATTTAACACAGTCGAGCTTAGACTCTAATTTTAAATTTTCACTATTTTATTATACTATAAATTAGTAGAAAAGTAGAAGAGGTTCGTTTTGCTACAAGTCAGAACAAACATTTTTAGATCAAATCAATATTTTAAATTTTTATTTAAATTAAGTTTTAAAAAGAAAGCAGTATATGTTTTTATTATTCTTTCTTTTTTAACGACAGTAATGTTGTCCTTAATTACAAAATTTTACGCAACTGAAACAAATTTTAGTCTTTTTTCATTTATTACCCTTTTTATAAATCTTTCATTAACAATAATTATATCATCCTATATGTTTTTATCTATTTTTAAAGATTTAGCAACTCAAAGTCTTGATATAATTACTTTCACAAAACCATATTCTCGTCACTATTTTATTGCGACAAAAATCTTGTTTTTAACATTTTTTGGACTTATTTGGTCAGTTTTTATTGATTTTTTACTAATAGGATTTTATTTAATTAATTATTCATTTTTTGACCAAGTTAATACACCTTTATTATTTGGTTTTTTATCGCCATTTTTTTCATTTACTATTTTTGGCGGAATTACAGTAATTGTTAGTCACAAATTTAGTTCAAAATCATCGCTTGCTATCGCTATTTTTTCATTTGCGCCTTTTATTTTAATTGGCTCAACAACAGCTTTTAACTCAACCTCAAGTATTAATAGATTTGCCGAAATTCTTAATTTAGAACACAATGGTTATGATTCAAAAACAATTGCTGATGTCGAAAAATTTTACTTAAATGACAAGCAAGATCGCTTTTTTATAATTCCAAAACAAGTTGACAACCCTAATTTTACCGATCGACAAATAAATTACATTCAACAAGCATGAAATGATTCTTCAGCTGCAGCCCAAATCTGGCAAGTAGCTTCTTATTTATTAATTCCTTATCAATTAATTAATATTTTTGAACCAAAAGACCGTGATGCAATCGAAAATGCTGCCGGAAATCAGGATAGTTTTCTTAAAAATTACATTTATGCAAACAATTTAGAATCAAAAGAAAAAAATTACCTTCTCTCAACAGTCCCTAGTCTTCAAAGATATAAACTTTCAAATAACCAAGAAGTAATTTTAGTTCCCGGGGCTCTTAAAAATGATTCGCATTTTGAAGATCTTGAAAATCGAGAAATAATTTATGCTAATGAAGATGCTTCTAATTTTGATAAAATGCTTCCTCAGGACGCCCAAACTTTTGGACTTACATCTGATCTTGTTGGTAAATTAAAGTGAAATTTAATAAAACAAGTTGTTTCATCTGAAGTTTTTAGCAAATACGCACGCACCTTTTTTGAAGGCTTTACAGAAGAAAATACCCAAAAAGATATTCTTGAAAAAATTTCAGCGGCAATTTCAACTGATAAAGAACTTTTAGATTTAGTTGACGAACAAAGTGTTGTTCTTGCAAAAAATCCTGACATAACACAAATTGAAAACCAAGTTCAGAAAAAAATATATTTGGCTACCTCATTGATTTATTGACTTTATTTTAATAAACAAAATAGCTTTGTTCTTAATAGTTTATTAAAAAATGACAAAAATACTTTTGATCCAGCGCCATTTTTTGTCAAAATTGACCAACAAAATTATCAAATCGGCGGATTTTCATCATTTAGTGCCGAACAAAGACTAGTTGACAACAAAGTGATCAAAAGATTTAATTTAGCAAAAAGCAACAATTATTTATTCCAACCAGTTTTACAAATTATGGAAATAAAATCTAATCATCACGTTGTAATTAAAAATTTTTACCCGTTGATTTGAGCATTTATTTCAATAGTTTTAGTTTATTTTATCTTTCGAATTTATACTAGAAAGGATTATAAATAATGTCAAATTGAGTTTTGGATGTTAAAAATTTAACAAAAATCTACCCTAAATCCGAAAAAGGTGCAAAAAATGTCACTTTTAAGGTTAAAAAAAACACAATTCATGCCTTTATTGGCGAAAACGGAGCGGGAAAAACAACTGTTATTAAGTGTATTGTCGATGCATACCAAAATTTTACAGGAACAATTCTTATTAATAATTTTTCAAATAAACTGCCAGAAGCAAAAAAATTTATTGGTTATGTTCCCGAAAATTCAATTTTTCCGCCGGAACTAAATTCATACGAATTTTTGTATGAATTTGGACTAATGTCGAAAATGAACTCTAAGTTAGTAAAGCAAAAAATTGATTATTATTTAAAACTCTTAAAAATTGAAGATTTAGCAAAATTAAAACCATTTAACTTTTCTTCTGGTCAAAAAAGAAAAATTATGCTTGTTCAGTCTTTAATTCATGATCCAGAACTAATAATATTTGACGAGCCTTTTTCAAACTTAGACCCTTCAGCGCGAAGTGAATTTTTAGCAATTATTAGAATTTTGCACAAACAAGGAAAAACAATTTTCCTTTCAAGTCATAATTTGCAAGAAATTGATTCTTTAATTGATAGTTTAACACTAATAAATAAGGGACAAATTTACTACTGTGGTCAAAAAACAGAAAATTTACAAAAAATGTACCAAAAATATATACTAAACACGGGGGCTACTAAATAATGTTGAAGAAAAAATTACTATTTTTAGCTACATTGCCAACCTCTTTTTTGTTTATTTCTTGCAGCGGAATTTATAATTTTTATGAATCTCAACCAAAACCCGAGAATAAATCATTGCTTACAAATCTTAAATTCCAAGAATTTGTTAATTCAGTTTTTTCTAATAACGAACTTCAAAAAGATGACTATATTTCCAATCAAATTAATCTAAATTTGCCAAAATTAACTAGCGAATTAAAATATTCTCTTATTTTTTCAAGACCATATTTTAGATTTTTCAAAGATCAATACACCGAAACACGCCAAAATTCGCAATTTACAATTCATTCATATTTATCAAAAAATTGACTATTTTTACTTGAAAATATTGACAAATTATCTTTTATTTTCAACCCTTATACCGGAAGATTTGTAAAAAATGCTAATGAAGAAAAAATAAATTTACTAAAAGATACCAAAATCAAAATTTCAAATAAGAATTTCGATTTTATTAAAATTGATAGAGAAGCTGATCAATTTGATAAAAATAGCGTTTATTATTTGATTTTTGACAAAAATAAATTTATTAGATTTACTGTTTTTGAAACTAATAATGAATTAAAAACAAAACTTGACTATAATATGTTTGTGCTTGAAGATCAAATTGCCGATAATTTTTCTTTTGCAAATGCAATTGAAAATTGAGTAAAATCTGAAGAACAAAAGTATTTTAAGGATAAGCTCGAAACCGCACGAGAAAATCTAACCGATGATTTTAAAGAAAAAAAGTCCGAATTAGAAGACAAAATCGCCAGATTTAAAAGCTCAAGCGGACAATCAAGTTTTGATTCTGAAGATGAAGAGGACGAAGATGGAGAGAATTTTTGTAGCCCTGATAATTTACAATTTTGTACACCTGAGCAAAAAGCTTTCCTAGAAAAAACAAATCGTGGTAGAGGATTTACCCGAAACGTTCGTGTCACAAATTTTCAAGACGAACCTGGGGATCAAAATCAAGATCCTAATTTAGAACTTGCTGAACTTGAAGAAAAGTATAAAAATGATCTTGCAAATCTTGACAACACTGTAAAAAATCAACTATTTAATGAAAAAAATGATCTAACTAGCTCTAATTTTTTCTCAAATATTACTACTGATATTTCTACATTTAATTCCCCTTATAAATTTCACAAATATAGTTTATATTCAATAGATTTGGAAAAAGGTAGCGATATTAGCACCAAACCTGAAGAACCGTCAAAGAAAAATTCAACTTTTATGGACAATTATTCTAAATTTATTGATGAAAAATTGGACATTAAAATAAAAAATGAAACAGCTGAAGAATTCAATAATCGCCGTGTTTTTGAGTTTATTTTTCAAACTATTTGACCAAATAATGAAAACAAAAAAGTCCAATTTTTTAATACTTATTATGCAAAAGAAAACATTGAAAAATTAGAGGCTCAATGAAAAAAAATTCAAGAAAAATTAAATAATACTGATGGCTCAGAATTTGAATCCGCAATTGAAGAATATAAAAACTTCGTTGATACAAATTGACTTTTTATTCTTGAAAGACTTGACAAACTTAGACTTGATTTTTATAAATGATACTCATTTCCTGACCAATTTAACGAAGATGGTAGTATAAAAGTTGCTCATAGCGATGAATTTAAAAAACTTGTTAAAGACCAAGAAGATCTTACCGAGCCTTTTTATTATGCAAATAAATATCTTGAGTCAATTTCTGAAGGTGACACATCAAGATTTGTAAGTAATTATAAAGATCTTTATATATTAAAGCAAAACACACTAATAAATTTAAGAGTTGATAATTCAGGCTCTGAGCCAAAAGTAAGTCTAAATCCTTTTGTATATCATTTTCCTAAAACAAAAAATAAAATTTCGGCCAAAGTTCTTACCGAAATTTTCCACCAAGCACTTTATCATGCCTCTCAAGAAGCTTATCATGATTTTGAAAATGACTTTGTAAAAAAATTCCGTTATAATTTGCCTGCGCAAATGTTTTTTAAGGAAAAAGATGAAAAAAAATAAAAAATTACTATTTTCTGTTAACTTATTAACATTTTTATCAGCTGGTTTTTTAGCTAGTTGTGCCCAGCCAACTAATCAGCCAACTAATTATCAAGCTAAATACGAAAAATTTGCAAAAAATGATACAGTCCAGGCAGAAAAAGCTGAGCCTTTTTTAGAAAACACTATCATCAATCAGCTTTTAGATAAAATTTATGAAAACGCTGACTCAAAAGAGCAATTAATAAACCGAATTTCAACAATAGATTCAGACAACTATTTGAACGATTTAGCCTTTAATTTAAGTTTTTATAACACAATAAACAACTCACCAAGTGATTCAATAATCGGTGGTTTTGGAAGTCGAAATTCTAACCCTGTTTTGTTTGAAAAAGCGAAATTTAGTGTTAATGAATTGTTTGAAAACAATTGACTTTGGCTTTTAAAAAATTTGAATTCTGCTGTTTTTGTTCGTGGCCTGGCAAAAATTGACCAATTTCAGCAACAAAATGATGAACTAAATATCGGTCTTAGAAATGAAGCTTTAAAAAACAGTTTTTATCAACCTACTTCAAATAAATTTATTGACATTGCAATTGTAAAATCGCCGGGCGAAATTGATCCAAAGACAAATATTGAAACTAAAAATTATCAAGTTTTTCTTTTAAATCAAGATAATTTTATTTTTAATATAACTATTAAAAAAGAACTTAAAAACCAAAAAATGCTTAATTTAGAAGCAACTTTAAGTCCTTGACTTCAAATTTACCCTAAATTTATCGGCCAAAAAACTGAAAAATTCCCACTACAAGAATATGCAAGAATTACTACAAACTATCGAAGCGGCGTTGCAGGAGTTAGCGTTCCTCTTGTTGAAAAGCTAATTTTTGAAGAAAATCTTGGCGGAAATGTTTTATATTATACTCTGGTCGATTCCCAAAAAAAAGTAAGTTAGTTTATTAAAAAAATTTTATTTTTTTATTGGTTTTTTTTATTTTCATGTATAATTTTAAATCGATAGATAAAATTAATTTTTAGATTCTTTCAAGAAATATAAAAATACCTAATTTTTTAAAAAAAGGAGTAAAAATGGCATATTTAGACAAAAAAAGGAAAGATGGCTTATTGCAAAGCGACGCATTTTACAATGAGCTTTTTCTTGGTTTGTTTGGATTTGGTTTTTGGTATTTGGGTAGAATAAGTCTAGCAATTATTAGATTTACCTTTACTCTCGTTGGTCTTTTAATGATTTTCATTTCGCAAATGATGTATTTAGGATCAACTGCCCAAGACGAAATTGCAAGAGATGTCCAAATTTTGACAATCACAGGTGGTGTAATTCTTGGTCTTTCTGTAATTTGAAACATAATCACCTTAATTATGATTTTCACCGCTGATCTTCGAGATGGAAAAAGTGTTAAAATTGTTCACTGAGGAACAGAAGTTGAAGATAACCCTGAATTAGAAAACGAATTTGACAATCCTCCTGTTGAACAACCTGAACCTGTAAGTGTTGCACCAATGGAGGCAGAACCTGCTTTTGATGAACCATTAGATCTACAAGTTCAAACAACTGAAGAAGAATATGTAGAACCAGAAGAACCTGTTTTTGTACAGCCTGAACCTGAAATTTATGTTGAGCCAGAGCCAGTTTATGAAGAACCTGTTTTTGAGCCAACTTACTACGAAGCACCAGCTGAACCAGTTTATGTTGAACCACAAGTAGAAATAGAACCAGAACCTGTTGTTAATTTAGAAGAAAATCTTGATATTGCAAGACAAATTGAAATTATTAATGCTGAACAAGTTCAAGCAAGCCAATTAAACATTGTTCACGAAATGGAAATTCCTGTTGACTTACACAATTTAAAACACATTCATCACACTACATTTACCATTGAAGAAATTGAGAGTGGAATTGTTGATGAGCACTTTGAAATTCGTGGACAACATGATATCAATTGCCATTCATAAAAAAAATAATTAAAAATAGTTATCTATTTTAATATGCGATTAAGAAATATTCCCGATGCACTTGAAAGAATTCAAAAACATAATTTACTAGTCGAAAATCCAATATTTGTTGATGATTCTTGAATAATAGAAGTAGGAATGGGTAAAGGGCAAATGATTACAAAACTTGCTTTTGAAAATCCTTCTAAAAAGTTTTTAGGTGTTGAAAAATTTCCCTCTGCTGCTGTTAAATCGTTAAAATATGTTGATACTTATAATTTAAAAAATTTTTCCATCATTATTTGTGATGCAAAAAATTTATTGTCAATGTTGAACGGAAAAGTAAGTCAGCTATGGCTTACTTTTCCTGATCCTTGGCCAAAGAAAAAACACTATAAGCGTAGACTTACTTACAAACTTTTTCTTGATATTTATAAAGAAATACTAACAAAAAACGGTATTCTAAAATTAAAAACAGATAACCAAAAATTTTTCCAATACTCTTTAGAATCCTTAGAACAAAATGGTTGAAAAATAATCTACCAGACTAATGATTTATTAAATTCTTCCCGCGTTAGCGAAAATGTTATGACTTCCTATGAAGAAAAATGAGTTGGACTTGGTTATAAAATCCAGTATTTAGAAGCCACTTTTAATTAGAACAGTATTTTTCTAATATTTTTTAGATTACTTTTTTATCAAATTAGTGCATTAATTGAAGATAACTTTTTTTTATATTTATTTTTCAAAAAAATATAGTTTTTAGGCTATAATTTCTATAACAAAACTTTTAAGCTATATATAATTAAATTAGTAAGGCTCACATATTTAAAATGAAAAAATTCTCAGAAATTTTTGTCAAATACTCCAATAAATTTGAATCAAATAGGATAACAATCGAACCTGTCTATTTTGACTCGCAAATCCCAATGCTATTAAAAGAAGACCTTGCAATCACTGAATATCTTGGCCAAAATAAAGCATATATTAATTTAGGTTCGCGCACAAAAGAATTTACACCTTCAAGATTTCGCAAAATTGCACAAAAACTAGCTAATTACCCACGAGATATCCAAATTGATTTTGATAAATTTCCAAATAGCTTCCTTCGTTATTTAATTGAAGTTGTTGCCTTTGTTCGTTCTGATATTTTTTCCCTAAGAGCAGAATATGATAAACAGCGAACAAAATACCGTGATATTTTAGTTGTCTCGAGTTATTTAGATGAATTAAAACCGATAATTAATAAATACCAAATAATCAATAATGCTGTAAATTATGCTCGCTATTATCAAAATATCCCGCCAAACATTGCCTCTTCAGAGTTTTTAGCAGCTGAAATACAGAAAAAAATTTCCCAAAACCCTAAATTAACTGTAAAAGTTCTTGGCGAGTCAGAAATCCGTAAATTAGGGATGAATTTACTTTTAGCTGTAAATCGTGGCTCAACTTATGATGCCAAACTTGTTGTTATTTCTTATGATGGACTACCAGGAAGTCAATATAAAACTGCTTTTGTTGGAAAAGGAATAACTTTTGACTCTGGTGGATATAATATAAAAACTGGTACATATATGAATGACATGAAATACGACATGTCTGGGGCAATAATTTGTGCTGCTGCTATTGATGCCCTTTCACAATTTAATCCACTCGCTAATGTGGTTGCCGTCTTACCACTAACAGACAACCGCCTAAATGGTGATGCAAATACACCTGATTCTGTTTGAAAATCAAAAAATGGTAAAACTGTTGAAATTAACAACACTGATGCCGAAGGTCGACTGATTTTAGCAGATGCAATAACATATGCAATTCGTGAAGAAAATGCAACCGAAATTATTTCAGTGGCAACTCTAACAGGTGCAATTCGCGTTGCTCTTGGTGAAACTTTTACTGGCGCATTTGCTAATGATGATAAAATTTGAAAAAGTTTCAATGAAGCATCAAAAGAAGCTGGTGAATTAATTTGAAGAATGCCACTACATCTCGATTTTGCCCAAAATATTCGTGATTCGAAAGTAGCAGATCTAAAAAACACCGATTTTTCCGGTAAGGCTGGCTCATCATCAGCTGCAATGTTTATTGCTGAATTTGTCGAAGACAAACCATTTCTTCATTTAGATATTGCCGCGACTGCTTTTGTTCGCAATCTTCCAACTGGTGTAATGGTTAAGACACTTGTTGAATACATTTTAACAAAGTAAAAATTCTAAATTAATCTCATTAAAAAAGATAGCACTAGCTATTTTTTTATAATTTTTTGACTGTTTTTAGTTAGTTTTAGCTGTTAAAAACAGTTTTGATTTAAATTATTCTTGCTAATAAAATAGCGTGCCCTAGGCAAAAAAAATATAATTCAAGACTCTAAAAAATGTCTTAATTTATTTAGTTTTTTTCTTTTTGCCAAAGAAAATTTCAAAATAAATCGCAAATATTTGGTTAGTTCTATTATTAATTAGTTGTTCAATTTTTTTAAAATCCTTTTTATATTTTTCAAGATTTTTAGGATCTCTATCAGTGGGGCTGATTTCATAATAAAGACCTTTAGACCTATCTTTTGGACAAATCCTTTCTAATTTAGAATTTCCGTTTTTATCAACTGCTCCTTGAATCAAAACATCCTGTATATTTTGGCAGATTGGTTCAGAATTTTTATTTTGCTTTCTTGAATTAGTATCTTTATGAAGAAGTATTAAGTTTCCGATTTTTTGTACTATTTTATTATACTTTTCTTGGTAACTTTTGGATTTTTTAAGCATTTGATGTTTGTATAATTCTTATATTTTTATGGTATAATAAATTATACAATTTTCTATAACTGTGGGTAGGGTTATTTAATTAATATTCATAAGCGTATATTGAAAAAAGGCTAAATATCCGTTATTTAATTAATTTAAAAATGAATGCAAAATTTAATTATGATAATTCCACAAAATTTATATTAGTTTTTTTATTGTCAATTTTTAAAACAATAATTTTTGTTATATATATTATTTTAACTAGTATTAGCGGTGTTGGTGACGAACAAACAATTGGGTTAGATTCGACAACACCAATTGGGAGATTAAAAAATACAATAATTGTTATATTTGGATTATTGTTTCTCATCTCATTGGGTTTGCGTATCATTTTTGCCCAAAATTTAAAGAATGATGAAGTCTTTAGGCAAACTGGGCTAGATGTTAAGCAATATTCGATTGGTTTTAAGTTTATTCCTTTAATTACTTCAATTTTATTAATTACTAAGTCACTTAGAGACAAAATTTCAATTGGTAATGATTGAACTACAAGGCAATTAATACTTAAATGAAAAATTATTAACTTCATTAAGGATTTGTTTATTTTTCTTTGACTTTCCTCGATTGTACTTGCTATTGTTTCGTTAATTCTTCGTTTTGGCCTAGGTAATACAATGTTTGAAGGATTTCATGAGGTTGTACTTATAATAATCTTTGTTGGGATTTTTTATTTTTTAATTCCATTTTATTTTTTGGCTTCCTATTCTCTTAAAATATACAGATTAATCAACAAAAGAGAAAGAACCTATTGAAAATCAGCTAGTTACGTTTTTTTCATGCCATTTTTTTACTTCAATGCTTGAAAAAATATTTTGAAACTTTCTAAAAAATTAAGAATTAGAGAAAATACACTAGCAAGTCAAAATGAAACAGAAACGCAATTAATTAATAACAAAATTACTCGACAATTTTATCAATTTACAATTGTAAAAAATATATTCTATTTAAATTTTGTTATAGTTTTTACAGTAACAATGTCGCTAGCTATAACTAGAAATGAAATTTTTCGTAACCCTGCTGTTGCTCTAATTTTCTTTCATTTATTTAATGTTTCGACTATGACTTACCTTATATACATTGGACCACGTTATTTAGCCGATTCTGTTAATATAAATTCCAAGCGAACTTCACTAATTTTATATATTTTAGACATTTTTGTGCCTATAGTTTCAATTTATAACCTAATAAAATATAAGCAAAACAGACTATTTTAATTTAAATTAGTAGATTTTTTTTGCTTTAATCAATCAAAATAAAATTCAGACAGGCTAACTAAACCCTGTCTGAATCCCTTTTTGATAATTCAGATTTGCTGGTTATAATGATGGCGCAAGAAACATGCAAAAAACCTCTAGGGCTTATAATACTAAAATATCTAGTAAAAATAAGGATTTTTTTAAGCATTTGATATTTGTATAATTCTTATATATTTATGGTATAATAAAATTAGGGTAAATTAATTAATATTCATAAGCGTGTATTAAAAAAGGCTAAACATCCGTTATTTAATTAATTTAAAAATGAACACAAAATTTAATTATGATAATTCCATAAAATTTATATTACTTTTTTTATTGTCAATTTTTAAAACAATAATTTTTATTGCAAATATTATTTTATATGCTATTAACGGTGTAGATAACAAACCAACAACTGGAGTGGATTCGACAACACCTGGAAGACCAAATAATACAATGCTTCTTATATTTGGAGGTTTGTTTGTTTTGTCATTGGCTTCGCGTATCTTTTTTGTACGAAATTTAAGGAATGATGAAGTCTTTAAGCAATCTGGGTTAGATGTTGAGCAATATTTGAATGGTTTTAAGTTTATCCCTTTAATTACTTCAATTGTATTAATTATTAAGTCATATAGAGACAAAAATCCAATTAGTAATGATTTAACTACAAGGCAATTGATACTTAAATGAAAAATCATTAACTTTGTTAAGGATTTGATTGTTCTTTTTTGGGTTTTCTCAATTGTATTTGCTATTTTTTCGTTAATTCATTATCTTCGCTTTGGTTCAGATAATACAATTTTTGAACAATTAAGTGACGCTTTGATTATAATTTTTATTGGGTTTTTTATCTTTTAATTCCGTTTTATCTTTTGGCTTCCTATTCTCTTAAAATATACAGATTAATCAAGAAAAGAGAAAGAACCTATTATTGGAAATCAGCTAGTTACGTTTTTTTCATGCCATTTTTTTACTTCAAAGCTTGAAAAAATGTTTTGAGACTTTCTAAAAAATTAAAAATTAAAGAAAATACACTAGTAAGTCAAAATGAAGTAAAAACACAAGTAATTAATAATAAAATTATTCGACAATTTTATCAATTTACAATTGTAAAAAATATATTCCATTTAATTTTTCTTATAGTTTTTACAGTAACAATGTGGCTAGTTATAACTAAAAATGAAATTATTTATAACACTGCTGTTAGTATAATTTTGTTTAATTTCTTTAATATTTCGACAATGACTTACCTTTTATACATTGGACCCCGTTATTTAGCAGATTCTGTTAACATACATTCCAAGCGAACTTCACTAATTTTATATATTTTAGATATTTTTGTGCCTACAGTTTCAATTTATAACCTAATAAAATATAAGCAAAACAAGACTATTTTAGTTTAAATTTTAGTTTTTTTGTTTTAATTAATTAGAATAAAATTCAGACAGGCATTGGCGAGCCTGTCTGAATTTCTAATATTTCGAGTTTCCTAGTTTGATGATGTAATCTTAAAAAAGTGTCCTGGTTTAGTTTATTCGCCCTTTTTATTTTAATTTTAAAAAAAATTTTTGTCTTATGTATTATAAAAACTTAATCAAGAGAATCTTCAATCATTTCTTTTTCTGACTTTGAAATAAATGATCTAAGCATAATAAGATAAATTATATCAACTCAAATAATAAAAATTGCGACAATAGAAAGAACAAAAATTCCCTGAAACTTTGAAACAAAGTGAACATTTTTTAGGTTCATTCGTCTTGGTAGGTCATGTAATTTAAAAGGGGAAATAATTAATAAAATTCAGTAAGCAAGTGATAATAAAGCCCAAAAAACAAACACTACAATTGCAAACGTAGTTGCTCCAAAAAATAATGAGAATGTTTTTCTAGCTTCTCCTGGATTGGCAGCAATCTCACCTACAGAAGCAGTAATTCCAGCAAAAAATACAATAAGTGTTATAACACCTAAAGCAAATTTAACTATACGAACAATTAATAATTTATTTGTTCATGATTTAGTTGATTTTAATAATTGAGCGGCATCGTTATGATAAGCCATTTATATCCTCCTGGAAAAATTGTATATTTTATATGAAATTTTATACTAAAAAATTATTTTTGTGATACAATTATACAAGAAATTATTCTAATTATGAAAAATAATGTACAAATAAATAATTATATAAATTATATTATAGAATGAATTCGCCAAGAAGTACAAAAAGCAAATAAAAAAGGCGTGATTTTTGGTATTTCTGGTGGAGTTGACTCTGCACTTGTTGCGTTTTTAGGAAAAAAAGCTTTCCCTAATTCGCATTTAGGTCTTATTATGCCGATTCGTGATATGAGCAGTGACAAAAATGATATTGACCAATTAGTTAAAAAATTTGAAATTTCCACTAAGGAAATTAACTTAAGTTCAACTTTCCAAGACTTAAAAGACTTATTTAGTCTTAAAAATCAACTGGCAAATTACAATATCCAACCTCGACTTCGCATGATTAGTTTATATGCTTTTGCTCAAGAATTGGACTATTTAGTTCTAGGAACTGATAATTTTTCTGAAATGTATCTTGGCTATTTTACAAAATACGGCGATGGCGGCGTGGATTTATTGCCAATTGTTAATTTAACAAAAATGCAAGTTTACCAAATCAGCAAACAAATTGGAATTCCAGATTCAATAATTCAAAAATCCCCAAGCGCAAATCTTTGAGATAACCAAAAAGATGAAGATGAATTAGGATTTACTTATAAAGATTTAGATTTATTTTTTACAGATCCAAATTTAGTTAGTCATCAAGTAAGAGAAAAAATTGAAAAAATACACAATTTAAGCGCCCACAAACGTAATCCAGTGCCAAGGCCTGCAAAAAAATTAGGAGATTTTTAAATGGCTGGTCATTCAAAATGAGCTAATATAAAGCACCGAAAAGGTGCCCAAGATGCCCTAAAAGCAAAGATTTTTAACAAATTTTCAAAAGAAATTATGGTCTCAGTAGCAAAAGGCGGACCTGATCCTAATTCTAATCCGTCTTTAAGACTTATTATTTCTAAAGCGCGAGCAAAATCAATGCCAAAATCAAACATTGAAAAAGCAATCGCCAAAGGCCAAGGGGCAACTAGCGAAGGTCAAACTTTTAAAGAAATAATTTATTCTGGAACTTTATCAAACGGAATCAGCCTAATTGTCACAATTTTAACTGATAATGTTAATCGATCAGTTTCATCACTTCAAGCACTTTTTCGGCGTGCAAATGGACAAATTGGAAAGCAAAATTCAATTCCTTATTTATTTGAACAAAAAGGTTACCTTGAAATTGACAAAACCGATCAAATAAATGGCGATGATCTTATGATGTTTGTTCTTGAAAATGGCGGTGATGATTTTCAAGAAGATGAAGAAAGTTACTTAATATATTGCGAACCACGCGCAATTCAGGAGTTAAAATCAGCAATTGAAAACAATTTTAGTGTAAATTTTAGTGCTGTTGAAATTAGTTATTTCCCTGATTCTTGAGTTGAACTTGACCAAGAAAGCACTGAAAAAATACTAAATCAAATTGATAATTTTCTTGAAGATGACGATATTCAAAATGTTTATCACAATTTAAAAGTTTAAAAAATTTTTTAAGACAAAAATAGGAAGCACTCAAGCTTCCTATTTTTCAAAATTTTGTTTTTTATCATAATAAAATTTTTTAATTTCTGAGACTAAATCGATTTTATCATTTCGAAGTAAAATTCCTGTAGTCAAATGTGATGTTAAATTATTTTGATCGTAGTAAAGTTTTTTTTGATCTTTTGCGAGAATAATTAACTGATTTAAGAAAATTAATTCGCCATTTGTGTTATAAACTCCAGAACCAGAAGCGCCAGGTCCGTTTGTTACAAAAAAACTAGGGGCGCCGTTTTTAATATAAACACCTTTAAACATGTTTTTTGAAAATGCAGACCCAAGTCAAAAGCCGCCAATTTTAGTTGTATAGTCAATTTCGCCGTTTTTTCATGATTTTTCACTAATTTTTAACGGTGGAAACTGTTGAACATGATCTCAGAAATTAGAAAATTTTTGAAATTGTTTGGTAAATCTATTGATATCATCTTCAACAGTTTTACCATTTGGATAACGGAAAGAAGATAAAAGTCATCTTTTGTGTTGTTGGTAAAAATCAAATATACCTTGAATATCTTCTCTAAATTTAGCATGGTTGAAGTAAAATATGCCTATATCCTTGCCAAAATTTTTAAAATTTTTTTCTTCTCGGAAATATCTTTTGTGCAAATTAGTGCTAAATTGACTTAATTCTCATCGGTTAGGTGACTTGATATAGATTGAATTATTGCCTGGAAATCTATTTTTCCTTTTCTTTAATTGCTCAATTTGTCTGTCATAGTCAGTTTTTATTCAAAATAAACTTAACATTCCAGAACTAGCTAATGAATCAACGGTATTAACATTATAATTATCATAGAAACGCATGAAAGGATAAGCCATTAATTCTCAAAAAGGTCTTTTATTAACATATAAAACATGCCTATTTGTTAAAAAAACACTTTCGCCTTCATGAGAATCAAGCAATATGGCGGTTCCGGTTGAAAATCTTACATTTCTCTGAAAAATATCTTTGTATCTTTGATCTGAATAGTCAAGTGATCTAAAACCAAAATAATCTGGTTTAAAATTATTTTTTCGAAAACGAGGATTAAAGTAACCAAAAAAGGTTTTCCTTGCATCTTCGTTTTTAGAAAGACTGCCTGTATTTATTTTGTCAAGTCAATAAATATTCAAGTTTTCATTTTTTTCGCCTAAATAATGATCATCATTTTCTTGTTTTATCACATTTGATTTTAGGGCAAAAGCTTCGTATGAATAAGCATTACCTCGAGCTTTATTAGTTACATCAAATCCGATTTTTTGGGCGGGTTTATTGTCATAATTGCTTAGTTTTGAAAATTCTAACTTTTCATTTATTATCGGTGTTTTTTCAACAGGTAAATCTTTAACAACTTGACTTATTTCTGAATTTACCAGCGGAATTTCTTCGGGATTTTGCTCAGGTTTTTGTTCAAGTATTTGCTCAAGTTTTGGATCAAGCTCAACTTTTGGCTCCGGTTTTGGTTTATTTGATTTGACTAAAGATTCTAATGATGAAAAATTTAAATTGTCAATTTGACTTTTATCTAAAGACGGATTTTGAATTGTTGATATTGATGAATTTGCTAAATTATGATTATTTTTAGAAGTGGAATTTTCAGTGATACGATTATTATTTTCACGGGTTAGTGATAAATCGTTATTTGAATCATTTATTGTTTTGATATTTCCAATTGGATTCAAATTTTGAGTAATTTGTGCCAAATCATTTTTTGGAGTTTGTAATTCTGGTAAAATTTGATTTTTTGGCTGATTTTCTTCAGTAATTACTGGATTTTTAGCACTTTCATCCTTATTTTTTCTATCTTGGAAAGGTATAAAATTAGTGCATGAAATTACAAAAAAATTAACCAAAAGCAAAGGTGCTAAAGATTTGAAAAATTTAAATTTCATAACTAAACCGCCCTTCTCCTTATTCTAATAATCAATTTATAATATATAAATTATAGCAAAAAATATGACAAAAAAATAAATATTATTATATTTGTCGCTAAAGGTAAGATTATTCGATATTTAGTTAAAAATTATTAAAAAAGATTTAAAATTTTTAAGAGTTAATAATTAAAAACGGTAAAGTGATAATTAAAAGCACAAAACCAACAACAAATCCTAGAAAAATTGGAAGAATAGATAGCTCTTTTTGTTTTTGTTTGACAAAATTATAATCAATTTTTGGACTAACAGGTTTAAATCCTCGTTTTTCTAACATCCTATTTTGCGATTGAATCCTCCATTTATGATAGGAAATTGAAAAACTACTAAATAAACCGAGTCTTAATACCGTTGCAAGAACTGAAATTGAAATTGATAAAAGTCCTAAAATTGAAACTACATCATATCAAACTTTTTCTTGAACAAAACCCATCACAAAACCAATAATAGCTAAAAATAATGCTCAAAGAATCAAAGCTAAAATTGAACGTTTCTGGATTTTCCGTCTGAAAATAGCGCTGTAAAAAAACGAAAAAATAAACATGATAATAAACCGTCGAATTCAAGTAAAATAATTTTAAATATATTATATACTAAAAATTGATTTTTTTATTTTTAAACGGTTAATAGTCAAATTATTTTTTTTGCCATTTTTGCAAAATGGCTGTATCATTTTACTTTTAGTACTCAGTCTTTTAGAAAAAACTGAATAAAATTATATATTTTACACATTTATAGCGTAGACAATAACAAATTTTAAAATTTGGTAATATACTAAAAAAATATAAAAACTTTTAATCATTTTTTACTAATTATAATATAATTTTATATATTATTTAGTCATGATAGAAAATAACGATACTTACCTAGCAACAAAATTTGATCATTTTTCCAATTGAAAAAAAGAACGCAAGATTTCATTAATTTTTTCTTTACTTATTATTTCAATTACAATTTCGCTAATCGGGTATTCAATGATTCAAAACCGTAGCGAATTTGTCGTTGACAAATATTATTTTATAAGTTTTACTAATTATTTTCAAAATTTTAGTGCCTTTTTTTACTTAACTTACCAGTCAAACTTAATTTACGGAATTACATTATTTACTTTTGTCCTTAACGCAACTCAACGAAAATTTCAAATTTTATTTGTTTTTACAGTAATTTTAACAATTGTTTTAATTGTTTTTTGAACTGTATTGGCTTGAAATTTAAATATGACTTGGTCAGTTTTGGCAACAACATCAACTGTTCATTTTTTTCATCCAGTTTTTGCAATATTTGTACTTTTTTGGTATCGAAAACAATTTTCAGTAAGTAAATTAGGTTTAGGTTTTGGGGTTATTTATTCAGTTTGTTATTATATTTTTTGTGTGCTTCTGTATTTTTTCACACTTAGACAATGAGTTGTGCCTGAAATTAAAAAAGTCGGAGCTCAAGAGATAAAAAATATGGTATTTTTTTACACAGGTTTAACTATTTATCCATTTATAAATTTTTTACATCCATTTTTTTATTCAGGAAACAGCCACTCAGTAGTAATTTTGTTAAACTTGTTAATGGCGCTTTCAGTTGTTTTTCTTCCATATATGATTTCGCTTTTTTATATAAATATTTTCGGAATTAAAGCAACAAATTGGCGTTTAACTCGAGAAATAAAATCGATTTCTAAACGTTTAAAAGCATTTTTCTGAGCACCAAAACCAAAAGAATAGGAGTAATTTGTTAAAAAGTGGCTAAAATTGTTGTTGGTCTTTCAGGCGGTGTTGATTCTGCAGTCAGTGCATACCTTCTAAAAAAACAAGGGCATGAAGTTATTTGTGTCTTTATGAGAAATTGAGATTCTGATCTTAACAATGATTTCTTAGGTCAGAAAAATTTAGGCGACAATCATATTTGTCCTCAAGAACAAGATTGGCAGGATGCAAAAAAAGTGGCAGAGCAACTAAATTTGCCAATTTTCCGTGTCGATTTTGTAAAACAATATTGAGATGAAGTTTTTAGCGATCTAATTCAAAAATACAAATCCGGTTTAACTCCAAATCCTGACATTTTGTGCAACAAAAACATAAAATTCAAACATTTTCTTGATTATGCAATTAATGTTCATCAAGCCGATTTTATTGCAATGGGTCACTATGCAAAAACAAGAGACGGAAAATTATTTACTCCAAAAGACAAAAATAAGGATCAAACTTATTTTCTAGGGCAACTTTCAAAAGATCAGCTGAAAAAAACAATTTTTCCGCTTGGTGATTATTTAAAAACTGAAGTTAGAGAAATTGCTAAAAATTTAGAGCTAATGAATGCAACAAAAAAAGACTCAACCGGAATTTGCTTCATTGGCGAGAGAAAATTTACTGATTTTCTCCAAAATTATATTCCTGCTCAACCTGGGCCAATTGTCGATATTAGCACAAATGAAATTATCGGAAAACATATTGGAATTATGTATTTTACAATCGGACAGCGAAAAGGTTTTGGCCTAAGTGGAATGAATGAACCTTATTTTGTTGTTGGTCACAATCTTAAAGAAAAAATTTTGTACGCTGCTCCTTCAAGCCAAAAAATTTGACTTGAATCAAATAAACTTTTAGCAATTAATGCTAATTTTTTGACAGAAAATTTTCCACTTGAAAACTTAAAAGCCAAATTTCGCTACCGTCAAGAATTTATTAATGTTAATATTGAAATAATTGACCAAAATTCTTTTTATGTTTATTATCAAAATTATAGCGCAGTAACACCTGGACAACAAGTTGTGATTTATTCTGAAGATCAAGTCGTTTTAGCTGGCGAAATATCGCTTATTTTCCGAGATGGCAAAAAACTTGATTATTTAAGTTAAAAAAATCCCGATTTTCCCAGTTTTATGAGATAATCCTAAAAAGTGTCGGGTTTTCCGTGATTTTTAACTTTTTTGGCAAAAGTTAATTACCTATTTTAAAACACTGGCAAAAATCAATTTATGGAGAAAACAGCAAAAAACATAAAAAAAATACAACTACTATTTAAACTCAATGCAAAAAGATAACTCGTTTTTATTTGCAGCGAGCCTAAAAAAACATATGAAGTTTTGAAAGAACAATAACCAAAAGCCCTAAATTTATAGATTTCTAAACGGTTAAATTTAAGGCATTCCATCATATTTAAAAATATAATGGATAATCCGCATTTTCTGATTTTTTTATGGCAAAAACATCCTTGATTCCCCCTTAATTCAATATCAAAATTTATTAATTATTCTTAGTGAAAGTTATTATAACATAATTTTATTTTAGACCAAGCATTTTTTTTTTTTTTTTTTTGAAAAATGTTGATTTTAAAATAATAAAGATTAAGATTTTAACATAAAAAAACCCGGATTTACGGGTATTTTTTCATATTTGTATTCACTAAAAAGTAAATTTTGATATCAAACTGACAAACTCAGGAAAAACTTGATTATTTAGACTAAAAAATTAAATTAATTTAAAAAAAGTACGATTATAGCCAATAACCTTGCCTTTTATTGCGCTAAGAACCTCAAATGATGTCAAAGGTTTATTTAAATTTCGCGCAATTTGACTCCAGTCAATTACTTGATTAAGCCCAAAAATTTCAAGTTGGTATTTTCCTTGGCCGTTTGTAAGACCAGGAAGATAAATAACCCCGTATTTTGCCTTAATAAATTCAAATTTTTCGGAAGAATCTAAATTAATTTTTTTAGCAATTGAATCAGCGCAAAACGAACCAAAACTATTATAAACAGGAATTTCGCTATCAAAAAGATCAAAACTATTTTTTCCAGCGCTTAAAATCGTTTTATAATCATCAGTTTTTTTGATAATTCCAACCCGATTTCAGACATTTAGTCCAACTCCAAGCGAAAAATTTTCAGCAAAACTAGTTATAATTACAGCATATTCCTTAATTTTATCAGATTCAGAATAAATTTCAATGTCAAAATTACGGGCGCTAAAAAATGGACTAGTTCCTTGTTTGCCTAAAAATTCAATATCTAAAAGATGATAATCATTTTCTCTGGCAATTAGTGCTGATGAGCTAAAATTTATCGGTAAAAAATCAAGAAAAAAATTTTGTTCTTCTTTGGGCAAAGGTGCATTTAATTCGCTTTTGGAAATCTGTTTTTTTACAAGCAAATTATTTTCAACTTTTCCATGAGAACGGTATAAAAATGAACTAATTCCAAAATCAATAACATGATTTTTAATTAATTCAAGAAAATCATCGTAAAACAAAGGCTTATCTTTTAAATCCTCTGGAATTATATTTTCAACATCAAGGGCAAAAACTTCAAGTCGATAGTTATGATCATTAGCTGGTGGCAGCGGCCCGAAATAAACTCCATCAGGATGAGGTCGATAAAATGAATCAAGCAAATAATTATTGGCATGACGCGTCATAGAATTTTCAAATTGATACATTTTATCTTGTCGCGAAAAAGAATCATCTCATTTTAGCTTGTTTTTTTTAATATTGGCCGCAACTCAGTGAATAAAAACAAAACCTAATTCAGCAGTTGCTTCATAGTCAATTAAAGTAAGAGCATATGATTTTGCACCTTTAACTTTGTCTCATTTTATCGGAAAACTTACCGAATTAGGGTATTTTTTACCTAAATTGCCATTACCAAATTGGGTGTCTAAAACGCCATTTTTAACATCAGGAATATAAATTTTTATCATATTTTTTAGTCTTTATCAATATTTTTTGTATTAATTATTACAATTCGACCTGTTCCAGAAAATTGGGTACGATCTGGATCAGTAAATTGGAAATATTTGTCTGGTTGGTATAATTTTTCTAAATTTTGCTCAAGATTAATAGGTTGGAAAGGTAAAAGATTACCACTTTTAAGAAAACCGCTAATATTTATTCGTCTTTCAACATAAAATATTTTTGGTTTTTTAGGGTCTTGTTTTTTAATTTCATCTTCAAGTTCAAGAAAACTTGCACTATAAAGTCCGCCTCGATGGAAATTATTAGAATTTATAAAAGGATATTTCTGGATTTTGTCAGTGAGTTTATATTTGTCAAAATCGTTAATCATACCAATTTGTTGAGCCCGAGCTTCTTCTCTAGTTTGAGGACCTTGAACTGGCAAAGGCAAATTTTGTTGGAAAGTTATGGCTTTTTGGGCTGAATTTTGTGAAAAAAGGCTTGGTTTTTGATTTATCAGGTTTTTTTGGCTTGTAGATTTAGGTTCGTTTTGATTTTGACTTTGATTTTCAGGTTGATTTTTAATCTCAGGGGTATCAGGATTTTGGTCAATTATTCAATAAATACGATAAATTGCATCTTTTATTGTATTAGTTGACTCATCTACATGAGTTTTTTGATCATTAAGAAAAAAAACACGCGGTTGAACTTTATATTTTCGCCCATCTTTTCCTGTTACTGTATATCTTTCTAATTTCTCAACTAATTCTGCTTTTTTTTGGTATTCTTTATCATTCAAAACTGGAAGGTCCAAATTAGTTCCGAAATTATCTTGGATAATTTTATTAAGTCTATCCAAGATTTTATAATCATAATTTCATCAAAAGGAGTTTGAAATAGGTTGCCTAGTTGCAGCTTCTATCGTGTTAATAATGAAATCAATCGGGCCAGTACCAATTCCAATTTCCTCACCTTCATTTGCTTTGTTTTTATCTTGTTGGCCTGAATTTCCTTGACCTTGCTGGTTTTGGGATTTAGCTTCTTCCTCTTCTTGCATTTTAATAGCTATTTTAGCAAGCTCATTGATTACTTTATAGCGTAAATATTCATCATCTAATTCCAAATTACTTACAGCAATACCTGATCCAAAAAGTTCGGGTAAAAATTCTGGAAGCACCTTTAAATCTGTGGATTTTAGGTATTTTTCTTGCGACTGTTTTCATCGCTTTAAAAATTCAGAAGCTGTTAAATATGAGGTACCTTGATAATATTTTTTAACAATTTCAGGAAAATTAGGAGTTTTAGCAAGTTTTTCAAGTTTCTTTTTAATTATATCATTAGGTTCGTTTTGAATAAAATTTTGGAAAGCTAACCGCCCACTAAATTCGAAAATTACTTTCGCAAAGGCAGTATTTGCAATTTCTTGAGTTTCAATTGATAGCGGTACATTCAAAATTTCGGTTAATAATTTATATTTTTCTGCGGTATCACTATCTGAAAAATTTTTTACATCTGGGCCTTGATTTTCGATGCATGAAACAACAATTAACGGGAAAGACAAAGGTATTAAAGCCAAAGATTTTTTAAATTTTCATTTCATTTTTACACCTACTTCTAAGCCTTAAATAAAAAACTAAAAGAAAAAAGATTATTCTTTTAGTTTTTTCACTTTGTAAAATGATACCATATTTTTCAATTTATGACTCATTTTTTACATAAATTTCTTCAAAGCCATTTCGCCTTCAAAAAAACCCTTTAAAAACATCATTATTTTGTAGCTTTGCGGATCTTTCGCGTTGATAAAGAGCTAAATTTGAATAATATTCTTTTGAAAAAAAGGGGATAATTCCGTTATAAATTAGTTTTAATGATTTTTTATCTAAAACTATTTTGCAATTTGGAACAGGAAAAAAAATAAAAATAGCATCATCAGGTTTTTTTAAAACAGCTTTTATATCAAGACGAAAATCAATTTTACGTAATTTCATCAGAATATTAAAATTATAAAAATTATAATCACCGTTAAAACTAAAGATTAGTTCTTTTTTATAAAAGTCGTTAAATTCGACTAATTCTTCCAAGGTTTTTGCTTTTTTTATAACAAAAGCCGTCATTCTTGGTGAGAAAAGTTTAGTAAAACTAGGAACAAGTCAATATCCATCTGATAAGTGGTTAACTTTTATTTTAATAAATTTTGAAATTTTTTCTCTTAATCGGAAATTAGCCATAATATTTTGAAAAAAAGTTTGCTATTCCTTCGGTGTCATTTGAATCTGTTATATAATCAGCATGTTGTTTTACTTCTTCAGACGCTTGGCCCATTGCGATAGCTAATTTAGTTTGCCCAAACATTGAAATATCATTTTTTGCATCGCCAAAGGATAAAGTCTTATCGAGATTTAGGCCATAATTTTGCTCTAAATAATTTAGCCCTTGACCTTTGTTTGAGCCAGAAATCATAATATCAATTACTGAAGATTGCGACTGAACAAAATAAATTCCATCAACATTTTTAAGTTCGTCCATTGATTTTTCAAAAAGCTCAGGGTTACTATCTCGTTTAATAAGTAAAAATTTTACCACGTCAAGATTAGAAATTTCGCTTTGAGATAAACTTTCATAGTCGTAAAATTCTAAAGGCAATTTTTCAGCTTCAGAAAAACTTTCATTTTCGTTTTTAAGGAAAGAAAATCACGGGCATGTTGTTTGTTTTTGGCTAAAAGCTAGCATATTTTTGGTTGTATAAATCAAGAAAAACACTTGATTTTTGGCTAGGCTCTTAAAAATTTCTAAAACTTGACTTGGACTAAAAGTTTTACTAAAAACAACAGATTCGTTTTTATAGTCATAAATCAATGAACCATTGCAACTTATTATCGGAAAGTCTGGTTTTAGTGCAAAATAATATTTTTTTATAAAATATCAAGGTCTACCAGAGCAAAAAATAATTTTTTTGCCATCTTTTTTTAATTTTTCTATTGTTTCAACAGATTTTGGGCTGATTTGGTGATCAGATTTTAATAAAGTTCCATCGAGATCGAAAACAAAATTTTCGATATTTTTTAATTTTTCTTTGATAGTATTATTGTTTTTGTCCATAATATGCGTTTTTACCATGTTTTCGGTTATAATGTTTTTTTTGTAAAACAATATTAGCCTGACTTTGATCAGGATTTATTTGTTTTGTATAAAAGGCCATTTTTGCTACTTCTTCAAGAGTCATAGCCAGTTTAACAGCGTCTTCTGCAGATTTATTAGACCAACAAAAAGGCCCGTGTTCTTTTACTAAAACGGCCGGAGTTGCAATAAAATCAATATTATTTTTATTAAAATGATCAACTATGACTACACCAGTGTTGTGTTCATATTGACCATTAATTTGTTCGTCAGTTAATGAATTTGTGCAGGGAATTGATCCATAAAAATTATCAGCATGCGTTGTTCCTAAGGCTGGAATTTCTTTGCCAGCTTGGGCTCAAGCCACTGAAAAAGGCGAGTGAGTATGGACAATTGCCTTAATTCGCGGATCTGCTTTATAAAGAAGTGAATGAGTTGGCGTATCACTTGATGGATTTAAATCAGTTTCGAGAACATTATTTTCAAGATCAACAGGAACCATATCTGAATATTTCATTTTTTCATAAGAAATTCCACTAGGTTTAATTACATAATATGAGCGATCTGAACTTATGGCCGAAACATTTCCTCAAGTGTGAAGTGCTAATTTTGAATTATATAATAAAAGATTAGCCTCTAAAACTTGTTTTTGTAGTAAAACTAATTCGTCCCTATCTTTGATTTTCATAAGCAATCCTTAAATTTTCAATGAAGAAATCACGTGCTTTTGCGATAATTTGGCTTTGTTTTGCCAAATTATCAGAAAGTGGTAAATTTTGGTCGAAATTTTCTTCTTTGTGCCACATTTCAATTACAAAAGGCACGGCAATTTGGGCTTTTAAAATGTAGCTAAAAGCAGAAACAAAATCGACATCACCTTGGGAAAACTCAAGATTTTTAAAAATTCCAGGCAGAGTATCTTTGAAATGAAAGGCAACAATTTCTGATTTTCCTAGTTTAATTTCTGCTTCTAAATCATTTGAAAAACGGGATAAATTACCTAAATCCGGGTATAAAAGCACACCTGAGCCAATTTGTTTTTGAAGATAAAGTAGTCTTGAGATTGTTCCAGCAAATTTTGTATCCATTGATTCAAATGCGATTGTGACACTATATTTTTTTGCTAATTTAACAATTTTTTTCATTGTTTTAATGAAAAAAATCTCAGAATCAGGATGAGGCTGTTCATAATAAATATCATAAGCAGCAAGCTGAATAATTCTAATTCCGAGATTTTTTGCTAAAATTAGTGCTTTTTCCATAATTTCAAGCGCTTTTTGGCGAACATTTTCATCTTTTGCGCCAAAAGGAAATTTTCGGTGCAATGATAAACACATAGAATTTATATAAAAATCATTTTCAAATAAAGCATCGCGAATTTCTTTAATTTGATTTTTAGAAAAATCAAGACGAGCAGCAAATTCATCACTTTCATCAACAGACATTTCAATAAAATCAAATCCGGCTTTTTTTGCCACTTTAATTTTGTCGACAAATGTCAAACGTTTATCAATTGCTTTTTCGTAAATTCCTAAAGGAAAATTAATGTCAGTATTTTTTAAATTCATCCTTAAATTCCTTTGCTTTTTCTTCAGGATTTTCAGCATCACGAATTGAACGGCCGGCAATGAAAATGTAAATTGGAATATCTTTAAATAATTTAATATCCTCAACTTCAACTCCGCCAGTGATTGTAACTTTAAATCCTAAATCAGCGAGTTTTTTTACAATATCAATATCTTTTTGGGCTCATTTAACTCCGCTAGCTTGCGAATCGCGAGGACGGTGTCAAACAACTTGGGGAACACCTGCATTTTTTCAGTCTTGAACTTGTTCTCAAGTAAAATTATTTGTCATTTCTACTTGAATTTCAAGGTTTTTCGCCATTTTTTGACTGTAATCATGAGAAAGATTGACTAAATCTTTGATTGTCGGAGTTTCAGCTGCGCAAATTACAGTTGTAAAATCGGCACCTGAGTCAAAAAACATTTTTCCAAAAACGTTTCCAGCATCAGCGATCTTACCATCGGCAACAATTATTTTATCAGGAAAATTTTTTCGAAGTTCGGAAATAGCTTTTTTACCTTCAGCGGCTAGTAAAATTGTTCCAACTTCAATAACATCAATATATTTTTCTGCTTTTTTTGCAGACAATATCGCCTCTTCAATACTTTGATTATCAAGAGCAATTTGTAAAAGTGGTAGTGCCATGTTTCATTCCTTTCCTTATAAATTTATATATAAATTATACATTTTTTTATGATTTTTAGATCATTTTTGGCAAAACAATAGATCGTGATTCAAATTTTTGAAAAATTAGAGCATTTTTTGTTGGTCATTAAAAAAGCTAATTAGTTTTTTTGTTTAAAGTATTTTTTTAAACTAATTCCACGAGTTTGCCAGTTTGATGAGTTAATCTTAAAAAATGCCCTGGTTTAGTTTTGGCTGCTTTTTTAACTTAAAAAGCAAAATATGAAATATTTAAACTACCTTTTTTAGCTAAAACACTCACAAAAATCAACTTATGATAAAATAACAAAAATCAAAGAAAATACAACTACTATTTAAACTCAATGCAAATAGAAAACTCATTTTTACTAACATTGAGCCTAAAAAAATATGTGAAGTTTTGAAAGAGCCATAATTAAAAGCCTTAAATTTATAGATTTCTAAACGGTTAAATTTAAGGCATACCATCATATTTAAAAATATAATGGAAAATTCGCATTTTCTGATTTTTTTATGGCAAAAACATTCTTAATTCCCCCTTAATTCAATATTAAAATTTATTAATTATTCTTAGTGAATCTAATTTTAACTTATTTTTATTTTTAACCAAGCATTTTTTTTTTTTTTTGAAACTGTTAGTTTTAAAATAATAAAAATTAAGATTTTAGGTTAAAAAACACGGATTTACCGATATTTTTGCTTATTTGTATTCACTAAAAAGTGAATTTTTGCATCAAACTGGCAAACTCAGGAAAATAATCGACGGGATTTAAATTTTTGAAATATTAGATCATTTTTTTATTGGTCATTAAAAACGGTTAGTCAGATTTTTGCTAAAGCATTTTCTTTAAGTAATTTTTTACAGCTAGATTTACTAAACAATAAACTTAAAAAATATCATATATATAATTTATATTTATTATATATGTATATAGAATTTATCCTAACAAAAAAAAAAAAAAAAATATTTTTTTTTGTTTGTTTATTTTTAAAAAAAGTGTATAATTTCTAGCAAGGAAAAAATAATGCAATCAAAAAACTCTATTAAAAAAGCATGAGAAAATAAAATTAACATTATTAATAATTTTAATGTTAAGTTTTCCATTTTCTTTGAAATAGTAGTTTTTGACTCAATTTGTTCATAACATTAAGTTATATAGAATAAAAAAAACAAAAACTACTATCGAAAAAGATAGTAGTTTTTGTTTTTAAAAAAGGAGGGAAATGAAAAAACTTTTTATCGGTTCAGTGCTTAGTGTTTTCAGCACGGCAGTTTTTGTCTCATGTTCAATTCAACCTGCTTGAGAAAGGCAAGAATGAATTACGACCGTTAATTCTGAAACTTCAGCTCCTGGTGCTTTTAAAACTTGAACTAACACTTTTACCTCTCCTTCAATTGCTAGTTCGTATTATACGGCTTCTTTTTTAGTCCAAACTGTTTATGAAAATAGCGTTGAAATCAAACAAGATGGAATCAGTGATGAATCAAAAGAAAAACAAGATAAAAGTTTCAATTATTCTATCACAAAGCCAACATATAGTTATGAGTCTTTTGTTAATGCCGCTGCAATTGTAGTACGAAAAAAAGACGGTAGTGAGCTAGTTTTTGACAGTGATGCTCATGAAAAAGGTTATCTTGAGCCTGGTCAGACCACCAATTCGCTTGTTATTAAATTAAAGTCAGACCAAAAAAATTCAATTAATTCTGACTTTTTTGTTCAGGCACTTGATGAGGCTGAATCAATTCATTTTTTCCTAAAAAACGATGTAAAATGAGTAGACTATCAAGGCAATCCGACGCAATATACGCTAAAACCTGAGGATTATTACTACGGATTTAAAGCCCAAAGACTCTCAGATCCAGAATATCGGGCAAGTGTTGGCGGAAGCAAAAAAATTGACGAAGAAGCTCAGAAAAAAATTCCTAATTTTGATCCAAAGTCAACATATTTTACAAATACTGTTATTAACTGGTATTTATTAGATCTTTTTGGACTAGATCTCGCTGATTTGGACGATGAAAACAAATATATTGAACAATACAAAGGCAAAAACGCTAATTTTCAAGGGCAAAAATCGGTAAGTTTTTACAAAGGAGCTTCAAAAGAAAAAGTATTTTTTAACGGATTTTACCAAAAGTCAATACTTGGAGCGATGATTTTCCCGGCGCCTTCTGAATTTATCGACAAACGAAACAGCGAAATTCAAACTATAAAAGACGGTAAACCATCAGGCCGTTTTGGCGAAACTGGTGAGGCACTTAAATATGGAGCCTACTGGTATGGTGAAGATTTTAAAAAAGATCAACTTTTTGTCTCACCATATACCCAACTTAGTCAAGAAACTCATCGTGAGACTTGAAAAATCAATAAATACTACCCACGAACTGGCTGAAAAGAGCAATTACCTTATGTTTTTAACAAAATTACGACTCTTTATTCTAAATATAGCAGTCCTTCGGCTTTTGAAAATGCAAAATTCAATTCCTATCGTGAACAGACACTATTGGCTACCAGTTTTGATCATCTAAATGATTCAATTAAAAATTTGGTCTCAGGTGATCAAGAAAGATACGGTTGAAAACTCAAAAAAGCAGAAGATAAAGATGAATTACACAAATGGTATTATTCTGTGCTTGTCCCAGGTTCGCTAAAACAAGAATTTAGACCGGAAGTTGGTGTGGCTTTTGATGAAAAATACTATGGATTTAATGATAATTTTGCAAAAATAAATTTTGGCGTTTCACTTGCTGACATTGCAAAAGGAAATGCCAAAATTGTTGAAAATCTCATTTCAGGTCCAAGTCTTGAATTTCGGCAAATAATTGCAAATGCCTGAAATTTATACACAACAGCCCAATCAATTTCTAACTCAAGTTTGGCTTGATACAATTTTGTTTCTGCTGACAACAAAATTACCTCAAAGCCAGATTCAAAAACACCCCGCGATTTTTACCAAGAAGCTAACACAATTAAACTCGTTGATCAAACAGGGGAAATATATTATACCAAAACTCCTGAAGATGAGAAGAAAAAAAATTTTGAAAATGTCAATGATGCCGCAAAACAGTTCCAGGCGCCTCAATTTGAAGTGCTAAAAGCACGCATGAAAGCACTACTTGATGATTTTTATGCCAAAAATAACATTCCTGCTGACCAAAAAGTTGAATGAACTAACCACAGTTTTTATGTAAATTCTTCCAACAAGCAAATTGCCGCAATAAATAGCGGCGTAAAAGCGATAATGGATCTTGATCCGCGGCTAAAAATTAAGGTAGTTTGGCCAGTGACAGACAGAACTCGCCGTTTAAATTATTTACTAACACGAACTGGCGGGCTTGATTTTGGTGGTTGGCATTATGATTATGACGGAATTGGGACAGTTTTAGATGGTAAAATTCAGCGAAATGGCGTGGGTTATGCAATGCTCTCAGCTATTTATGCAAAAGGTCCGCAGTCAAAAATTGCAAAATCTTACCCACATATTTATCGTTATGCCCTTGCTGTTAAAGATTTTTTTGACAAATTTGCCCAAAAAGGTTACATAAGAGAATTTAAAGACTGAAAAGACGCACCAAATTCACCAGATTTTGGCGCAACTGATCAGCATTTGGCTCCTGATCTTACTTATTTTTTCACTGGTGAGGTCAAAGAAGGTCCTGATCCAAAAGATGCAACTAAAAAAGTTATGAAATACAAGACTTTTGTTGACCAAATTAATGAAAAAAAGGACGTGAAAGAAAAGGTTTCTTTTGATTTTAGCGCCCAGTCAGCAATTTTTAACCTGTCCTACCAAGAAGAAAATTCTGATGAAGAACTTATTAAATTAAGTGCGGAATTAACGTCACTTTTAGGATTTGGACTTAATGATCTTTTGAATGTAGCATCCTCAACGCCATATGCATTTTTAGAAAATCCAAATATTTCAATTCCATATTCAAACAATACTTATTCAGGTTATGTTCCGCCGGACATGATTACAATTAAGCCACTCAAAGAAAAATTCCAAAACCTTAATAAAAAAGGAACAAATTAAAATGATATTAAAATATTCTCTCAAACGGTTAGGACTTGCGCTTTTAACTTTTGTGGCAATTTATATTTTAGTTTTTGTTTTACTTGCTAATTTTTCGCCTGATCCTTT
Source organism: Mesomycoplasma ovipneumoniae (assembly GCF_038095975.1). NCBI lineage: Bacteria > Bacillati > Mycoplasmatota > Mycoplasmoidales > Metamycoplasmataceae > Mesomycoplasma > Mesomycoplasma ovipneumoniae. The sequence continues at coordinate 468,125 of NZ_CP146003.1, forward strand.
TGGTGATGTTATTGATAAAGGTGCAAAAGGGACCGACCAGGCCAAAAAAATCGCTGATTTACACGCAAAATATTATTTTGACCAGCCGACTTTGACAAGACTAGCTTATTATACGGCTGATATTTTTCAAGGAAATTTTGGTGCCCGTTTTAAAACTGGCGAGGACGGCAAAATTCCTGAATTATTTTTCATGCCACTGCGCTATACAATTTTAGTGTCTTTGCCTTCATTTTTAATAAGTAGCACTTTGGGACTAGTTCTTGGAACAATTGCTGCTTATCGGCGTGATCGACTTGAAGATGCAGCAATTTCGGGAATTTCAACTTTTTTTGTTGCAATTCCATCGTTTGTCCTAGCTCCTTTTGTTGTTTTAATTGCAATTAAAATTGGACTTCCTTTTGAGTTTAAAGATGCCGAAACCTATGGGAGTCTAACGTCTTTTGCCTCACTTTTGCCGCCAATTTTTGTCTTTACGATCACTTCAATTGCTGGCTATGTTTTTTTAGTTCGCAACCAAGTTATTAGTGTGCTGTCGTCTGAATACATTTTGATTGCAAAGGCAAAAGGGCTTTCAAAACTGGACATTTTTTTCAAATATGTCCTAAAAAACGCAGCAATTCCGCTTGTAAGATCTTTGATTTTTTCTTATATTATTCTCCTTTCAGGTTCAATTGTCCTCGAGCAATTTTTCCGAATTCCGGGTAGTTCGACTATTTTAGTTAGTGCTGCCTTTGATGGTGAGATTAATATTTCAATGTTTTCAATTATTTTCTTTACTTCGCTTTCATTAGTTGTTGATATTATTGGTGATTTAAGTTATGTTTTTATGGATCCGCGAATTTCTTTTGGTCAGGATTCACCAGTAAGTTACTGAACACGAATTAAAAATTGAAAAGCACGTAATTATCGACCTGCGGAGGAAAAAAATGCTCGATCCTAAAGAATTTAACCAAAAATATAATCTCAAAGAAAACCAGATAAAACTCCTAAAATTAGCGAGTTTTTCAGAAAAAAACTACCAAGTAACAGGAAAAATTGTTGAACTCTGAAAAGATACAGTCCAAAAATTTTTTAAATCAAAAATCTCACTTATTTCCACGCTTTTATTTCTTAGTGTGCTAATTATTGCCATTTTTACAATAATTTTTAGCCCCTACAGTGTCAATAAGCCAATTTCAAATGCCGATCCTTCGCTTGTTTATGAACAACTTCCGAGCACTTTAGGGACAATAAAAACAACAATTTCAACCGATATTCTCGAAAAAATCCGGGCAATTGAGGTTGAAAAAAATATCACTTTAATCCAAGGGTCGACCAAAGAATTATTTCCAAACCGTTGAGAAATTAATGTGAATCCTTATCAAGTTATGAGTGCCCTTGAAAATGGCAAAAATTTCATTTCACTAGTTGGAACAGACCAATTTGGCCGTGATATTTGACTTAGAACTTGACAAGGAACTCTGAATGCACTTGGAATTTCAGTACTTATTGCTTTAATTCAATTTTTAATCGGAATTGTGCTAGGAACTTATCTTGGCTATCACATCGGAAGCTGAATTGACAATATTGTTCTTAGAATTATTGACATTTTTGGCGCAATTCCTTGAATTATTATCTTTATTATTTTTATTGCAATTTGAGGACCTTATACAATCACAATTATTGTTCTTTTATCTCTTACAGGCTGGACAATTCCAACTTATCAAGCCCGTTCTTATACTGTTATTGTCAAAGACGAAGAATATATTTATGCAGCAAAAGTAATTGGGGCTTCAAAATTCAGACAAATTTATTCACACATTTTGCCAAATATTCTCGGAAAATTACTCTCAACTTTTATTGCAAGTATTTTTTCATCAATTTCAACAATCGCATCACTTGCTTTCCTTGGATTTTTACAAGAAGGACCAGAGTCATCAGCAAATTTAGGACTAATTATTAACTCTTCAGTTCCTCTGGCTGACAAAAATCCAATTGCGCTGCTTTTACCTTCAATGGTTTTGGTTGCCTTAGCAGTTACAAGTCGATTTATTGCCAACGGAATTCATGATGCACTTGACCCTCGTGTTGGAGGCAGAAAATAATGGAAAAAAAACGTATTTTAGACGTAAAAAATCTTCGTGTTAGTTTCAAAACCGGCAAAAAACAATATCTTGAAGTGATCAGAGGCATTGATCTTAGCGTCTATTCGGGTCAAATTGTTGCCTTTGTTGGCGAGTCAGGTTCAGGAAAGTCTGTCTGTTCAAGATCGCTTTTAGGAATCAATAACTTTGCAAAAACAACTGCCACAAAAATGGAAATTGACGGCCTTGATGTCGCAAATTTCAAAAAAGACTATCAGTGGCGCCAAATTCGTGGTCACAAAATTGGCTATATTCCTCAAGACCCTTTGGTTGCCCTAAATCCAACTCGGACAATTGGCAAACAATTGCTTGATGGTCTTAAAAACGACAAGCGTTTTAAAAATAAACAAGAAAAAATTGACTTTTTAATTAAGCTGCTTGAGTCTTTTGGACTTGAAAATGCCAAAGACCGCTTTTATTCTTATCCGCATACCTTATCTGGCGGAATGAAACAACGGGTAGTAATTGCAATGGTAGTCGCCGCTCAGCCTTCAATTATTATTGCCGATGAGCCAACTACCGCCCTTGATCCAACGGTTCAGTCTTCTGTTTTGGCACTTTTAGATGAAATTCGCCATCAATATAAAGTTTCAATTATTTTTATTTCCCATAATATTTCAATAGTTGCGAAATTTTGTGACTATATTTATGTAATGTATGCTGGCCGCGTTGTTGAAAAAGGAACTCGCCAAGATATTTTTACAAACCCAAAACACCCTTATACCTGAGCGCTAATTTCGGCAATTCCTGAGGGTTCAAAAAAAGAAGAACTCTATACAATTAGTGGATCTCCGCCTGATTTAAGACACCTAACAGCCGGCGACCCTTTTGCACCCCGAAATGATTATGCCTTAGAACTTGATTTTGAAAAAGAGCCACCACTTATTAAAATTTCTGAGAGCCACTATGCCGCCACTTGACTTTTACATCCGTCTGCGCCAAAAGTTGAACTAAATCCTGAATTAAAAATGAGAATAAAATTATTTAAAGAAGTATTATAATGGAAATTGCATTACAGACAAAAAAATTAGAAAAATATTTTATAAACAAATTTGCAACCGTCAAAGCAGTTGATGGAATTAATTTACTGTTAAAAAAAGGACAGATTTTAGGCATTATCGGCGAGTCAGGTTCAGGAAAAACCACAATTGGTCGCTGTCTTGTTCGGCTTTATGAAAACTTTGGTGGTCAAGTTCAACTTTTGGGTCAAATTATTTCCGGGAAAAAACTCTCACGCAAGCAAAACCTGTTTTTGAGAAAAAACATGCAAATGATTTTTCAAGATCCTTTTTCTTCACTTAATAAGCAAAAAAATATTTACTCAATTTTAAAAGAAACACTCGTAATTAACGGCATAATTAAAGCCAAAATGAAAGATATTTTTCTTGATTGAAATGATTTAATTTTTCACTTCAAGCGAACTCTTGAAAAAAAATACCTTGAAATTGAGCTTTTAATGCTCCAAGGCCAAAATCACGAAATGGAGCAATTTTTTGACTACTGACAAGAGCAAATTAAAATAATTGAAGATGAACTTGAGAAATTTAGTCCTGAAAGTGGCAACCAAAATTTAAATAACGAATTTTTTGGCCAATATTTGCTTTACTTTGAACGCAAACAAAAACTTTTGGCAAGTATTTATAATTTAGCTTATGAAAATGTGGCCAAATTACACGATTATTTTTACGAAATTCAAAAAATTTACCGTAAAAAAGATCAAGCAAAAGTTGAGGCTGAATATCGCCAAGCACTAAAAGATGTTGAAGACCTAAGATCACTAATTAAGTCTCAAAAATCATTTTTCAAAAAAACACTCAATGAATCAGGGGTTAATTTAAAAAAAGAGGCTAGTCAAGAACTATTTAAATTCACAAATCAAAACAATTTAGTCTCATCTTATATTGCCGAATTTTTCTATGAGTACAAAATTGCAAATAATAATGCCCTAACTTCAAGGGATTTGGAAAAATATTCTTTTTATAAAAAACAGGCAATAATTAACCGTCAAATTAGTAAATTTTTAGGCCATCACAGTCGAAAAATCTGAGAAAAAAATTTATTTTCCTTTTTGGAAATCAGCCAAATTGAGCAAATTATTGAAATTTTGAATAATTTCAAAAAAAGAATGTTAGAAACTTATAAAAACGTAATTTTTGACAAAACAAATGCCAAAAATCACATGAGCACAAAAGATTTTCGTGCTAAAATTTCTGAGCATCTTTTAAAACTTGAATTAAACAGCTTCCTTGAAAGTGCAAAGAAAAACAAGCAAATTTTTGGCCAAAAAGTCAACTTTAGAACAAAATATCTCCAATTTAAAAATATTTATACTGTTAATAAAGAAAGAGGTAATTCTAGTACTGAAAATATTGAAAAACTTGCAAAATTAGAAGAAATTTTGGCCAAAAAACAAGTCGAATATGATACAATTAAAAACGAATTTATTCAAAACTACAACAACTGACTTAGCGAGCAAATCAAAGAAATAAACTTTCAAAAACAGGCTCAAACTGATTTTTTTAGCAAAATTTCGCTCTTAGAGAAAAAAGTTCTTGCAATTCACCAAAAATTTATTGCAAAAATTAAGTCAACCGCCGAATTCAGCGACCAAATTAGGAACATTGACAACCGTTTTAATGAAAAAATCGCCATAATCAAGACGCTTAATGTTGAAAAAATCAACATTAGGAATGTTTATAAAAACATTCAACTTTTTTATGGAATCAAAAAAGCACCTACATTTTTCTTACTAAAGCACTCAATTAAGAAATTTATTCTGAGCGAACTAATTTATGAAGCACTTGAAAATGTTGGACTTTTGCGTTCATTTGCCTACCGTTATCCGCACGAGTTTTCGGGCGGTCAGCGTCAGAGGATTGCAATTGCTCGGGCTTTAATTGTTGAGCCAAAAGTTATAATTGCTGACGAGCCAATTGCTTCGCTGGACATTTCAATTCAGGCACAAATTATTAACTTGTTAAAAAAATTAGTTAAAGAAAAAAATCTTTCCTTAATTTTTATCGCCCACGATCTTTCTGTTGTTGAATATCTTGCTGATGAAGTTTTAATTATGCATGCTGGCAAAATTGTCGAAAAAGGTAAAACTGACGAAATTTTCCAAAATCCAACTCATCCTTATACAATTAATTTATTAAATTCAATCCCGAAAATTTCAAACGCGCACATTCCGTTTAGTCCAATTTTATTTAATAATGTTTACCTTGAAGAGCAAAAATTCCCTAATGTTATTGAAGAATTAAAACTTACCCAAAACCATTTTGTCTATGGTACAAAAAAACAACTTGATTCTTGAACTTTGAAAAAAAGTTAAAACTAACCAAAAATAAGTGATTTTTAGTCTAAAAATTTAAAATTTAGACTTTGGCAATATTATTTTTGATCCTTTAGACTTAAAAAAGTCCGTGACCGTGGATTTACTAGCGATGCTTTGGACAAATCTTCAAGGAATTCAACATTCACAAAAAAGCAGCCTTAAATAAACTTTAAAAAACAGATTAATTACCCCTTGAGTTTTAACCAAGGGGATTTTTATTATTTTAAAATTAACCCTTTGAAAAAAAAAAAAAAAAAAATGTTTGGTCTAAGAAAAAATTGTGTTATAATAAACAACATTAAGAATGAATTAATAAATTGATATTGAATTAGTGAGGATTTGATTATGTTTTTAGTTTGAAAAAATTAAATATTGCGAATTTTCCATCATATTTTTAAATATGATGCAATGCCTTAAATTTGACCGTTTAGAAATCTACAAATTTATGGCTTTTTCTTTTGGCTCTTTCAAAACTTCACATATTTTTTTAGGCTCAATTTAAATAAAAAGAGTTTTCTATTTGCATTGAGTTTAAATAGTAGTTGTATTTTTTATGGTTTTTGTCAGTGTATCCATAAATTGATTTTTTGCAGTGTTTTAGCTAAAAAAGTAGTTTAAAAATTTCATAATTTTGCTTTTTAAGGTAAAACTAACCAAAAATAAGTGATTTTTAGTCTAAAAATTTAAAATACTAAACTTTTTTGTTAATAAAAAACTTTCATGCTGGAAAATTTGAAAAAATTCTTTTTTTTGCCAATTTTTAATGTATAATTAATTGTTGTATTTTTAATTAAGTATCTTTATTTTTTTATCTAGACAACCCGAAAATCTTTATATTTTAAATTATTAGTTTGGAAATTATATGTCAAAAATTTTAGCAACCCCAAAAGCAAGAGCGATGGCTAAGCAAGCAAATATCGATCTTGCTGACCTTAAAATTGAAGGACGAAAAATTGAGTCATCCGATGTTGAGAATTATCTAAATTCTCTAAAATCTTCGCCTGCTCCTACAGTCGAAGCTCCAAAAGTTGAGGCTCCTACTCCAAAAACCCAACCAGCCTCAACAACCACGGTAAGTTCAACATCAAAACTAGATGGAAGACGCGAAAAAATTGCTCCAATCCGTAAAGCGATTGCAAGAGCAATGACAAATTCATGAAATTCTGTTGCTTACGTTAATTTAGTAAACCAAATTGACGTAACAGATCTTTGAAAACTTCGTAAATCTGTTTTAGAATCAGTGCAAAAAACAACTGGGATAAAACTAACATTTTTAGCTTTTATTGCAAAAGCCATTTTAATTGCACTTAGTGAATTCCCAATTATTGCTGCAAAATACGATGAAGCTGCAAATGAAATTGTCTATCCTGATACTATAAACTTAGGTTTGGCCGTTGATACTGAAGCTGGTCTTATGGTTCCAGTAATAAAAAATGCCCAAACTCTTTCAATCGTTGAAATTGCCAGCGAAATTGTTAGACTAGCTAAAGCAGCTCGTGAGCGTAAAATCAAACCAAGTGAAATGCAAGGCGGATCATTCACTATTACTAATTATGGATCTGTTGGTTCTCTTTATGGTGTTCCGGTAATTAATTATCCAGAATTAGCTATTGCTGGAGTTGGTGCAATTATTGATTCTGCCGAAGTTAAAGACGGACAAATTGTTGCAGCCAAAATTATGCATTTAACAGTTGCAGCCGATCACCGTTGAATTGATGGAGCTACAATTGGTCGTTTTGCCGCAAGAGTTAAAGAATTATTAGAAAAACCAGAAATTTTAGGAATTTTATAATGTATAAATTTAAATTTGCTGACATTGGAGAAGGACTCCATGAAGGAGTTGTTGCCCAAATTTACAAAAAAGAAGGCGACCAAGTTAATGAAGGTGATTCGTTGTTCTCAGTTGAAACTGACAAAATTACCGCTGACATACCTTCGCCAAAAACCGGAAAAATTGTTAAAGTTTTAATGTCTGAAGGTGATACAATTCACGTTGGTCAAGAAATTTATTATATTGATGATGGATCAGGTGATAGCGATGTTCCCGAAGTTAAAACTGAAGAGAAAAAGGAAGAAGAAGCAAGTGGAGCAAGTGTTGTTGGTGAAGTAAAAGTAAGCAATGATCTTTTAAGTTTTGATTTTGGTCCAAAAAAATCAACAGCAAAACCAGCAAAAACTCCTGCCCCAAAAGTTGAAAAAGCACCTGAAAAACCTACCTCTTCTGCAAATACTGGCAAAGTTTACCAAGGTAAAATTGACCAAGAATTTGATGTAATTGTTATCGGTTCAGGGCCTGGTGGTTATCTTGCAGCTGCTGAGGCTGGTAAAAATGGTTTATCAACTCTAATTGTTGAAAAAGAATATTGAGGTGGTGTTTGTTTAAATGTTGGCTGCATTCCAACAAAAGCAATGTTAAAAACTGCCGAAGTTCTTGATTATGTAACTCACTTTAGCGACTATGGACTTGAAGGAAAAACTGATGTAAAAATTTCCTGAGAGAAAATGCACCAACGAAAAACTGAAGTTGTTAACAAATTAGTTGGTGGAGTTAAGGCGATTGTAAAATCGGCAAGAGCTACAAGCATTTTTGGTGAAGCCAAATTCCTAGGTGCGCACGAAATTTCAGTTGAAGATAAAGTTTATCGTGGAAAACATATCATTCTTGCAACTGGATCGCGTGACCGTAAATTGAATTTACCTGGTTTTGAGCAAGGTTACCAATCTGGAAAAATTTTAACTTCAAAAGAAGCAATTAATCTTGAAGAAAAAATTAGTTCAATTGTAATAATTGGTGGCGGTGTTATTGGTGTTGAATTTGCCCAAATTTTTGTCGCTGCTGGAGTTAAGGTAACAATTTTACAAAATCTTCCAAGACTTTTAGCAAACCTTGATGGCGAAATTTCACAAATTATTACAAAAAACTTAACTGACCGTGGTGTTAATGTTGTCCTAAATTCTAATATTATTAGCTATGAAAATGATAGTATTATTTACGAGCTTGACGGAAAAAGACAACAAATTAGCGCTGATAAAATTTTAGTAAGCATTGGTCGTGAGCCAAATTCTGAAGGTCTTAGTGAAGTTGGAGTTGAACTTGATGCTCGCAAAAGTGTTGTCGTTGATGACCAATGTAGAACAAATGTTGACGGAGTTTATGCAATTGGTGATCTTTGTGCAAAAGCAATGCTAGCCCATGTCGCTTACCGTCATGCCGTTGTTGCAGTAAGTACAATAACCGGAAAAGGTGAAAAATATAACGATAAAACCGTTCCAGCTTGCGTTTATACTCACCCTGAAATTGCTTCAGTTGGTCTAACTGAAGAACAAGCAAAAGAACAAGGTTATGATTTTGTAGTTGGAAAAGCTAGTTTTGCTCACATTGGTAAAGCAATTGCTGCCGGAGATGCCCACGGATTTGCTAAATTAATTGTTGATAAAAAATATGGCGAAATTCTTGGTGCTCACTTTATCGGTCCAGTAGCTACTGATATGATTTCAGAAATTGTCGTTTCAATGGATGCTGAGGTAACAATTCATGAACTTGCAGCGGCAATTCACCCACACCCTACTTATAGCGAAGTAATTTGAGAAGCAGCCCGTGCTGCACAAGCAAAACTAAAAAGATAAAATCAAAATTAGTCAACTCAATTGATTTCTTCAAAACATCAAAAAAGGAAATTATTCATTTAATTTCCTTTTTTTTAAATTAATGCAAAAAAACCAAAAATTTTAAGCCGTTTATTTTTGTCTACCATTTTATTTTTGCTTTTTTTAAATTTGCCCAAATTCTTGTGCAAAATGCAAAATTTTAATTTTTAACCTTTAGATTCCCAATTTTTTATCTATTTAAATTTGTCTTCAACTCTAAATTTGTATTGCTTTATTTTGATAGACATTTTTTGAATTTCTGGAATAAATATACTATTTTATAAAATCTCTTTGTTTTTTTTTTTTTTTGCTAGAATTTTTTATAAAAAACTTAGGAGGAAGTGTGTCAAAGAGTACAATCACTAAAAAACTACTAACTAAAAAAAATATTTTTCTTTTAGGGCTAAGCACTATTGCTGGTGGAGTAATTATTGCCACTCCGCTACTCGTTTTTGCAAATTTAGAACTAAAAAACCCCCGAATTGATGTGCAAAACCAAGCAAAATCAATTTCTTTTATTAGTATAAAGGATAAATATTTAAATGCTAATTCTGACTATTTAGATCTAAAAAAGAAACTTTTGAACGACGATAACACTAAAAAAACTGACATTGATTTAACAGATTTTTTTGATTTTTACCAGACCAATAACTCTAGCATTCCTGTTAATTTTTCAATCGATCATAATTGAAAACCTTTCAAACTAGAAATTTTTGATATCAAACCTGATGATAATGAGCAAACATTCGAGGTTTTTTGGCGAGTTTTACAAAAATTAGACGACAATAAAACAGCAACTTCTGACTTATTTAAACAAAAAGTTGCTTATAATTATGTTCCAGATTATTCGCTTTCTAATTTTTCTACTTACTCAGAAGACCAACTCAAAAAATTAAGACCTTACACAAATAGTGAGGTTAATTTTTCATTCAAAAAAGAATTAACCAAGCTAATTTCAGTTGAAGATTTCCAAACAAAAGTTAATAGCGCAAAAAATGACACTGAAGCTAGAGAAATTATTAGTAAATATTTTAACCTTGATGAGACAATTTCACAAATTTTTAATAATAAAAGCTTTTACTTTGAATCTGAAAGTGGTATTCAAAAGCCTCGCTATGATATAAATTTGGTAAAAGATCAAATTATAACTGATCGATATTTAGTAAAAACAGCAACTCCTGGGGTTTATAAATTAACCTTTGTTGCCCAGTTTTCTTCTGATTTTTCAAAGGAAATTGCCGCTGATATTAATAAGAATTCCAAATTTTTCCTTACAACTCAGCTCAATTTAAGTAATTCTTTCCTTGATAATTCAATTAGTGATGACATTGTTTTAAGCGAATTTTCTGATAGTGATTATTTTGCAATAGATAATTTTAGTCAAAATAATTCAACTTTAATTACAGGGTGAGATTTTCTAAATTATTATAATAATGAAATTTTTGCAACCAAAGAAAATCGCGCCGATTTTCTTAATTCACTTATTGAAAAAATGGTAAAAACACCACTAATATCAAAAATTAGATTCGAAAATAAACTAGCAAATTTAGATTTTAACCAAATTTCAAAATTTTTAGATGTTCAAATAAAATTAGATACTGAACAAGTTAATTTAGATTTTAAAGATAACAATGTTGTAGCCCAAATTAATGGTGATATTGTTATAAAAGATAAAAGAAATGATAAAATTGTTGCTACAAAAAAATTCTCACAAAGTATTAAAAATTTTGAAATATTAGCTCAAAATGACCCTGATTTTGCAGCATTAGTTGACAAAAGCGGTTTGGTTATTGAACCAAAAACCCAAGTGCCAACAAATCCAATAGGAATTCCAAAAGACGAATTATTAGCGCTAATTGAGTCAAATAATTTCGATAAATTAAAGAAAGTTCTTCAAAATTCTCGTTATTATGGTTTTAGATTTGACGAAACTCAACTAAAATCAATGATTGATAGTTATAATTTACCAACTGTTGAAGATTTAATTAAGAACTCAAATGTCGATGATGCAGCCTCTAAAGGGATAACATCAATTTATTCTAATTACTTTAATAGTGATGAGAAAATTTCACAATTTTTGTCATTTTTATCAAAACAAGACGTTAGTTTTGTTGCAAAATATTGGTTTGATTATCTTAAACATTTTGGATTAATAGAATCTGGATCAAACTGGCCGGAAAATTCTAATACTAATGAATTATTTAAAAAATTAAGTGAAATTAAAATTAAGCCTACAAAACAACCGCGTGGTCAAATTGATGAAGAAGGTGAGCTAAAAGTTTGACTTTTTTCATTTAACTATGGCTTTTTAGATTTAAATAAACCTCTTGAAAATGGCTTTTATATTAGTGATGAGCTTGAAAATACGCTTAATTTGATGAAAACAAATTCATCTTTTAGTCCTGAATATTTTATAAAACAGATCGAATTACAATCAAATCAATTAACTAAACCTAATTTTTCAAGCACAGATGGTAAAAATAATATTGAAAATCTTACCGATTTTCTTGCAGCTTTTTATTCATTAGCTTATTCAAAACAAAAGAGTCAAAAACTTTTTACTGGTAATTTTGGTAAAGATTTTAATTATAAAATTCAATTTAGTCTGGAGCCTAATTTAGCAAATGTTGATGCTTTAGAAAAATCAAATGACCAAAATTTAAAAGTAAAATATTGATACAATATTGGTCCAGTTGATAAAAATGGTGATCTAGTTAGCGTTATTTATCAAACAAAAAAATCAGAAATTGAACTAAAAATCAATTCTGAGAATAAACTTTTAAGCGACCAAGTTGATAAATTAGATGAAATTGCCTCAACTTTTTCACCAAATTCACAAATAGTTTTCTTAACTAAAGAAGATTTTGAGATTGTTAAAACTCAAATCAATCTCGCTATCTCAAAATCAAAGGAAAACGAGCCAGTATCTGTTGATAAAGAAGTAGAAAAACTACCTTTTACTAGTTATTTAACCTTTGAACACAAAGATATAGATTTAGGCTTTTATGTAATAAAAAAACCAAAACAGACTGAAACAGACACAACAGCAACACAAACTACTACCGACACTGATATTACCGGTGTACTTGAGAAAATTCCTAACACTGGAAACCGGATTCAACATAATTTATTTTTATACCTTTATGATAAAAATAATCCTAAAAATTTCTCAAGTCAACCTATCCGCGTTATTATCATGGAGCATACAACTTCTCTATTGTTAAAATAGGAAAATTATAAAGGAAATTATCATGAAAAAGATTAAATTAAATCATATAATTTTTGCAATTATTGGAGTTAGCGCGGTCGTTAGTGTTTCTGCCAGTGTTCCGTATCTAATCTCCTTACAGTCAAAAAATTATAATTCAAAATTATCGGAATTTGACGAGAAATTAGCTAATGCTACAAATCTAAATGTTAATTCAGAATTTAACACGACCGAATTTGACAGCCTAGTTGCTAATTTAAAACTTAAGTCAAAATTTGCTAAAAAATTAAGTGCTTCTGATGCACTAAATTTGCATTTTGATAAGGCATACAATTTTGACTTAAATAATGCAATTGACTTTAGTGAAATTAGTCAAAAATATCCAGGCCTAAATTTCAGATTGGTTGTTCCTAGAAGTCAATCAGAAGTAAAAATTGAGTCAAATAAAATAAAAAATCTTGCTGTTAATATTTCAAATTCAAGTAAAAGCATAAATTATACAGCAAGTTTTGACTTAGATTTTTCAGATCATGATAAAACCTTGAATTTTTCAGCCCAAAATTTGAGTGCATCAATTAGTCTTCTAAATCAAGATTTTTTAGAAGGAAAAACCGCAACTGAAATTGCTATTTTGTTTTATAATGAATTTAAGGAAAATTTTGAAAAAACAAAAAATTCAAGTTCAGCATTATTTGCAACATTTTCTAAATTTGGCGGAATTTCCTTTAGTATAAATTCTGAACCGGTTTTTGTTTTTCCTTCCAATTTTGAAATAAAACCTGATTTACAAGATGAAAAATTAATGTTCACAAATATTGACGATGTTAATAATAAAATTGATTTAGCATTAACTTTATTTGATAAAAAAACACAAAAAAGTAGCAAATTAACACTTAACTTTGTCGATGTGCCTAAGAAAGCTGACCAAAAAAAATCTTCTGAATTTTTAAAAATCTTTAAGAAAAATTATAAATTTAACTCAACTATTTCGAAATATTTAGCACAAAACAATCTTAGCGTAGCAGAATATTTTACTCAAAATCCTCAAAGTTTAAATCTTGAGCAGTTTAGTTCTTGATTTACTTCAAATTCAAGTTCAAGTTCAACTGAAAATGCAAGTGAAAACGATAAATTTCTAGAAGAAATTAAAGATTTAATACCTAATTTTAGCCCAAAAAGTGTCACTTTTTCAGTAAAAGAAAACAAAAATGATCCTAAAAATTCTAATATTGTCAATGTTGGACTAAATATTGAAGGTAATTTTAGTGATGGAACCTTGCTTCCTTTAGGTCTAAAACTTGGCGAAGATAACACTTATACTTTCAATTTTGAACTAGAATTTGATACAAACGAAGAAATTTATGGTGCACATTTTATAAATGCAATTGAGAGTTTTGACAAACAAGGATCAGAAAATATTGACAATTTAAGCTTTGAAATCAAGAAAGACTTGCCAATTACAGTTTTTGCTTCGACAATTGATGATAAAATCCAACCTTTTTTAAATAAACCTTACGATATAAAAAATATAACAACCCAACTAGCCCCTTTTTTCGAGGCTCTTAATTTTTTTGCAACAAAAAGTAATAAAGTTAATCAAACTCCAATAACTTCAAGCACTGATGACACTGCTGATCAGACCACTGAAGGTTCAGTTACTTCTACGGCTGTTCCTGCAAATGTTAGCGCTTTAGCGACCTTATTCCAAGAAACATCAGAATCAAGTTCGACTCCCTCGAGCACAAATTCAACTCCTACAGCTCCAGATACAACTACCCCTCCAAGTGATCAATCTTTAGGTGATTACCTAAGAAAACTTCTTGGAAATCTTGAAAAATCTAATCTTCCTGAGGGCACTTCTATTTCTATTTCTGCAAATCATCAAGATGAAACCTATGAAATAAATCTTAAGATTAAAACCCCTAATGGAATTGAAAGAAATTTAACAGTTGAAATTGATGATGTAAATCAAGATAATAAACTTTATAAATCTTTCTCTGATAGCGTAAAAACACACCTATTTTTAGATTGAAAAACTAATGTTGAAACAGAAGAGGAATCTTTAGAAGATGGTCAAAAACAGCAAGTTGTAAAATCAATTTCAGCCGTTAATAATCCAAATTTTAGATTTAAAATAAATCCGGCTCCTTCAGATAAATCAAAAGAAAAAGTTCATGTTGATGAACAAGAACAAGGTATTTATCTAGCTGAAGGCGGGATTTCCTTGGACAAAGCTGTAAGTAGCAACACAGATCTAAAATTAAAAGACGGCACTTCCTTCCTTTATGCTTTTAAACCAAAAAAATTACCCAAAATAGATTTTTTCCAATATTTTTTACTAAAAACAGGTGAACAAGCAAATGATTTTAACTTAGTTATTGAAAAGCAATTCAGAGTTCCCGATGTTTTTAAAATTGGTGCTGATTTTGTCCCTAAGCCGCCGGCTCAAATTTTTCGCGACAATAATGATGGATTTCTAACAACCGATAAAGAAGGATTTCGATCAACATATAATGGTGAAATTACAGTTGCAATTCAAAAGGGTACTATGAGAACTGTAATAGGAATTGATCCAAAAAATCCTCACAATGATTTTCATGATTTTCTTAATAATTCTAGGTCCACTATTATTTTAGGCGTGGATATTGAAAAAAAAGATAGCAAATCGATTATGAATATTAAGTTTTATTCTACCGAATCTGACGATGCTAAAAAACCAATTTTTACTTGAAGTCGCCAAATACCAGATGTTGCAAAAATAAATTTTGGAAAAGATTTTACTTTTGGAACCACCAAATCAAAAATCCAAGAAGAAATCGACAAACTATCTTTAAGAACATCTGAAACAGGAATCACCTTTAAAGGTTTTGTTTTTTTTGACACACCTCAAAGTGAAGAAGAATATAATAAACTTTTTGAAAAATTTAGATCTGAATATCTCTAATAACAAATTTTAATTATAAAAAAACCTCGTAAAAACGAGGTTTTTTTTATAATTAACCAATAAAATTTAGAGACAAAACTAATTTAAGTAAGACAAAACCTTTTTTTAACCATTAAAATAAATAATCAGAAAAAATAATCCCGAGTTTCCCAGTTTCATAAGGTAATTTTAAAAAAGCATCTGGTTTTAGGCAGTTTTTTAAGTTTTTTGGTAAAAGTTACTTACAATTTTTTTTAGCGATTTATTAAGATACCAAAGTAAAAATCATACCTATTTCAAATATTCGGGTCACTAGGAACGCCATCTCGATTTTTAAATGTTATTTGCTGATTTAAAGTGTTAAATTCAACCCTTTGCCTTAATTTTTGCAACATCGTTACTAAACCAACTTCAGTTAATTGATTGTTTTCAAATAACTTGTTTCAAATTTCACGTTTGAAATTTCCTTAAAATATTTAGGTTTTTTGCCAAACAATTTGTTTACTTCAATAAAACCATCTTTATTTTGTTTTTTCATAATCTATAATTATACCATAAAATTACTTAAAATGCTAGTAAATGCTAGTAATAAAAATTAAGATTTTAAAATCAAAAAACACTGATTTACGGGTGTTTTTTCATATTTATATTCACTAAAAAGTGAATTTTTGCCTTAAAACTGGGAAACTCGGGAAAATAAATAATCAGAAAAAATAATTATCTGAGTTTTTTAAACTTATTTAGTGTATAATTTAATTTTATTTTCTAGTTTGCTCCTTAACTAATTGGACCAATCTAATCGATTTTTTCTAAAAAAAATCGTAAGCTGTTAAAATTTGTGATCACGATCCTTTGAGAAAAGGATCTTTTTTTTGCAAAAAAATCAGAGGTGTTAGGATGAAGAAAAATGATATTTTAGCAGTTTTGATCAAGAAAACACCTCGTGGAGATTCACGTAAACAAGAACTCGTTGATTATTTCAATGATGTCTTCAAAGAAAAAAATTATTTGTATTACATAAGCAGATTATCAGCGAACATAACTGTTGATTCTGAGACATTGCACAAAATGTGAGATTTGGAAGAAGATAAAAGCCCAGCAAATTTTAAGAAGTTTGTTCAAGGCATTTTAGAAGAACAAAAAGCAAATAAAGACAAATACAAACTAAAACTTTTTCAAATTTTAGCCAAAAATCAGACAAGAATTGTTGATACTGAAGTAGCGGATCAGGAAATTGGAGAACTCTCAAATAATCAGGCAATTTGACCATATATTTTCAGTTTTAGAAATTACGATCTTATTGCCAAAAATCAGTTAATAAGTTTAGAAGATTTTGCAGACTTTGTCGCACCTGAAATGACTAAGTGGTTGAAAAGAAATTTTTTAGACTTCAATAATTTAAACATTTATGGGGCCGTTCATTTTAACACAGATCATCCGCACATACAGTTTTGGATTTCAGAAAAAAAGCCAACAAAAAAACACGACAAAACAGTTCGGTTTGATAAACGCGACAAATTCGATATAAAAAGACGTGACCTAGAACTTGAATTAGAAATCAAACTTTTACAAGGTGCCCAAGTTAAATCTGATACAAAACTTTCGAGAAATGATCAAAAAGAATTAGAGCAAAAAATTTTAAATTTGCAAAGCTCAAAAAAAGAATATATTTCGAAACTTAAAAAATTTGATTTTAATGAAATTAAAGACAGCGGAGAAATGAAACTAGCAGAGTCGCTAATTGATAATGAAAAAGATTTATACGCGGCAGTTCAAAAAGCCAGAGATGCTAAACAACTAACAAGTTTGATGCTATCTACTTCAGACATGACCGATATTATTGAAAAAATTACCCGGACGGAACAAGATATTTTATTTCAAGAAAATTCATCAAAGTACTACAAATTTTTAAAACCAGAGCAAAAACAAATTATTGAAGATATTTACAAAAAAGTTTTAAAGTCAGATTACATTTTGTTTGATAAAAAAAATAATTTTGATTCAGCTCTTAACGAAGTCAGAAAATTTGAGAATAACTATAACGATGCTATTTCACATAAGGCAAAAAGAATAGTTAAAAAAGAAGAAAATGAATTATTTATGGCCTCACGAAATTTTATCTTAAAGCAAGTCAGAAAATTTTATGGGCTTGATAAAAAACAAAATATCAGAAGAGCAAAACGCACTTACCAAAAGCCTGAATACAAATGAGACCCGAAGATTATTTATGCTTTCAAAAAGTGAAAATATAAATTGAATAAGATAATGAAATAGGAGTAATTATGAATAATTCACGATATACTTCTCCTGATATTGAATCATTTGTTGTTTCTTTTTTACTTTCAAATCCAAAAAAAATAATTAATTATATTGACTTAATTAAGTTTGAAAATTTTAGTGATCCAAGACTGGCAGAAGTTGTAAAAGCAATTAAAAGTGTTTCTACTAATAATCCTGAGCCTGAGGTTAATTTGGTAGTTGAAGAATTGGCAAAAAATCAAAAGTTGGAAAAAATAGGTGGTAAGTCATTCATAATTTGACTTTATAACAATAACTTTTCTTTGCCATCTGAAATAAAATCACATTTAGAAATTATTGCAGAAAAACAAAAACTGCGTGAATTAAGAAAAATAGTTCTTGAGGCAGGTAAAAATCTTGATAATGGAACACAAAAATCAACAAGTATTTCTACTGAAATTATCGAGAAAATTAATGTTTTAGAGTCAAGTCATCAAGTTCAGACTTTTTCAAATATTCATGATATAGTCACAGAAGTTTTTAATTTTATTGTTGAACTGAGAACAAGTCCAAGTGCACTTCGGGGTATCTCAACTGGTTATGATAATTTTGATGTTGTAACTTCTGGTTTTCAAAAAGGTGATCTAATCGTTTTAGCAGCTCGTCCGTCAGTTGGGAAAACGGCTTTTGCCCTTAATTTGGCATGAAATGTTTGCAAAAGTCAAAAATCTGTTTTATTCTTTTCACTTGAAATGTCAAAAAATGATTTAGGGATGAGACTCTTATCACTGGTTTCAGGAATTGGTGGAAATAAATTTAAAAGGCCAAAAAATCTAACCCCAGAAGATCTACAAAGAATTCAACTTTCAATTTCTAAACGATTAAAAAATATTAAACTAACAATAAATGACTCAGGTTCAATTAATATCGACGAAATTGTCAATGAAGTTTTAAAACGACACCGCAACAACGAAGTTTTTGACTTAATAGTTATTGACTACCTGCAGTTAATAAACTCGCAAAAAAAAGAGCAAAATTATAACCGAACTGTTGAAGTGTCGATTATTTCCCGAAAATTAAAACAACTAGCAAGGGCAGTCAATACTCCAATTATTGCCTTAGCTCAACTTTCAAGAAATGTTGAAAGGCGTGAAGATAAAATTCCAATGCTTTCAGATTTGCGTGAGTCAGGAGCTATCGAACAAGATGCTGATATTGTGTTGTTTCTGCATCGCGAAGATTATTACAACAAAAAAGAATATAGTGTAGAAAGCAGTGAGCCAAATACAAACTTAATTATTGCAAAACATCGAAATGGCGCTGTTGGAAAACTATTATTTCATTTTCTGCCAGAAGTTGGTTCTTTTATTGAAGTTATCGAAGCAAAAAGGGAATAAAAAAGAGGTGTGCCAATGGACTTTGAATATAAAACAAAAAAAAAAAATAACAGGGTGGTGTTGGTATACAATGAACTAAAATTTTGAAAAAAAATTTTTGGTAAAGACCAAAAATTAAATGATTATACCTATTATAAGTATTATTCAAATTTTGACAATAGTAATCCATTTGGAAATAGTAATATAGATCTCACGTGGCGGCCTAATATATATGACTTTACTATTTTTTTGTCTAATAATAAAGAAGCATATTATCACTTTAGCACAAAGGGTATGTTCGGAAATATTCATCAAGTTCTTAAGCATTTTTTATTTGATCAAAAAAAAGAATTTCATTCCCTAGCCTGACTTTATGATAAAACCCCACCTCCTGGCTTGGCATCTGAACTTGCCCGTTTGACCGAAGAAGAACGTGAAAAATGAATATCTAAAACAGGCAAAGTCGACTGCACACTTGATGGTCGCTGTGAGAGTGTTTATAAAAATATTAATAATGAAAAAAAGTGAATTTTAGAAAATGATATTGCTAATTTGAAAATTAGTGACCAGGAAAAGTCAAAAATTTTAGAAAATAAGTTTAAAGTAATTCGTTTTGACAATTACCGGCAGAAAATTAAATATCACTACTATATAAAAGACTCGACATTAGCTTTGGAAAGAATATTTATTTTAAATAGAAAAGTTTATAGAAATATGCCCCAAACTGCTTATGAAATTTTCTCGATGTACGAACCAAAGTCCAATTTCAACTTAATTGACAACTTAATAGTCAAATATTGAACAAATTATCCTGAAATTCATAATAGCGATCAAAAAACTAGGTATAAGGCAATAGCAAAATTTGCCAATGACATTAAAACAGGAAAAATTCGTGAGCCAGAAGTTGAACTTCTTGGGTTTGGCAAAAGTCAAAAACAAGACTTAAATCAAGTTCAGACTAACAAATTTGAATCACCAAAACTAAAAATGTAGTTTAAAAAAGGAGTAAAAATGTCAGACATAATCGAACTAGAAATCAAAAATTTATGATCCGGTGAAAAAGAAAGACTTTTTCAACAGTTAGCCGGTAAGCCTAATAAATTTGACGAAGTTCCAAAATTAGGAAAAAAATATCCTAAAAGAGTTCAACTCAATAAAAATTATAAAACCTTTGAAAAATATGCCGAAAACGTCTCAAATTTATCAGAAGAACAAAAAAAAGAAAAACTAGAAGAATATCAAAAGTGACTTGATTTTAATAAATATAACAAATACAAGTTTAATCCAGAATTTTTATCAGGCGCTACGCAATATTATGACGAGCTTGATCAAGTTTTAGGAGCATATTTTAAAGATTATCCTGATGAATTTATTACCTTTCAATCTGATTTTAAGCATAGCGTCTATAACAAAACGTTAAAACAACACGACTTTAAAGATTTTGATTACAAAGAGGTTATAAAAGATTTAACCCAAGAGCAAAAAGACGAAATAGTAAGTAAAATCCCGCGGTTGTTTATGGAACTTGCACCACAACTTGGAGTTGACGATATTTTATTAGATACTATTGATCCAGAAACAGGAAAATTTTCTGAACTAAAAGAAAATTTATATGACGGACAAAAAAATAAGCATGCTCTACTTGTTTATCCCCGCGGTGGAAGCTATTATATTCCATTAAAATTGTTTAAAGATGATAATCAACTTATTTATTATGCTTTAAAACAACCGGTCAGTGCCAATGTGCTTCTTCATGATTTTAATGAAATTCTTAATCCTAAGCACAAAGTTAATGAATGAATTATAACAAATCATGAGCTTGAATTAACTCAAAAAGATGATTTAGAGAAAACTCAAAAATTTGATGAACCTAAACTAAAAAAGTAATTTAAAAAATTAAAGGATAAAAAATGAATAAACAACAAATTGAGTTATTAAGAGAACAAGACGCTAAATTTGAATCTCAAAGTTTTGATTTTGAGCAAACTAGTCAGGTTCAAGAAAAATTAAAAAGTGTTATCGGCTCTGACTGGAATCAATGGCCAACATTTAAGAAAAACTTTTTTATAGAATATTTTGCAATCACAATAGTTCAACTAACCAAAAATAAAAAGTTTTTTGGAATGGCGGAGCAGTTACAAATAGATTTATGAAAAGTTGGAAAATGAATCCCTTACCACTACTATATAAACTTAGCCAATGAAGTTCTAGAAAAAGATGATCGATACAGCAATCAAGACGGAAGTATTGATCTTAATAAAAAGAATAAGTTATTTGATCCTTTTGTTAATTATGCAAGATGTCAAGCTGTCAGCTGGGATTACCCAAATAGTTTATTTCCAAGAAAACTTACTTTTATCGAAGATGGGGATAAAAAGCTTTTCTTAACTGAACAAGAAGGAGCCAAACTTGAGTATTTTTATTTTTTGTTTAGTTTAGAAAAAGAACATAAATTTTCAGATTATTACAAGTCAATTGATAGTTTATTTAACGAGTGAAAAACATTTCTTGAGCGTAAATGATTATCAGAGGGAAATAAAAAGGAAACAATTTAATGGAAACAAATAATAAAATTAAATTTTGAAAAAAAGAAATACAAACTTGGCAAAAAACCGAAGAAACTTTTCCCGAAAGATATAAATTTATAGATGATGTTTATCAAGAATATATTCATAAATACGGTGATGAAAAACTAACTAAATCTACCGATTATGTAGATGGTCTGGCAGTATTTTTAGCCACAAATAAAGAAGCTAATTACAATTTTTCCAAAATAAACATGGCGCCTCAGCCGGTTTATAATATTGAAAGATTTTTATTTGGGGAAGATAAAAATAAAAAATTGAAAGATCAAGTCAATCGCTTGTCTGAGGAAGAACGCCTAAAATGAATTGAAAAATTAGGAAAAACTGGTTGTAATTTGGTTGGAGAATGCCAGTATTCCTGAGAAAACATTGAAAATATTTCATGAGAACTTATTAAAGAAAACATGGAATTTGAGCATATAAATATCAATTATCGAAATTATGATTTTAGTATCCCGGAAAATCAAATGGATGATAAAACAAAAAAAGCATGAGATGAATATTTAGAATTAACAAATAAACTTACTTATCCTAAAATGGATCCGCAAAAAGGTGAAAAAATAATTTATAACAATTGAGTGAAAACTAATTCTGGTTCTGATCCTTTAGATTTTGACTCAATACAAGCATGAGCCAAAAACAGTTCTGAAGTCTTAGAACGAATTCTTCAAGAAAATAAAAAAATTTATACAAATATTCCTCAGACTGCGTACGATATTTTTTCAATTTATGAACCCAAATCTAATTTTAATTTAATTAGTAATTTACTTTACAAGTATTGAGAATATTATCCGGATATGCATCATGAATGGAATCTGCAAGCCAGAGAAGATGCTAACCGTGCTTTTGCTAATGATATAAAGTTATGGAAAATCCAAGATCCAGAAGTTGAGCTACTTGGTTTTGACGAAGCTTGAAAATTTAACCAAACTGAAAAATTCGACCAACCAAAAAAGAAAATGAGGATGTAAAGATAATTATGAAACTTGATATTGACAAAGAATTTATACAATGGAAAGTTACAAAATCACTTAACAGTTCTAGTTATGATATAAGGGAAGTTATTATTGGTTGGGATGATCCTCTCAGGGATGAATACTACTCTTATAAGCGTTGATATGATCAAGGCGATTTAATAGCCCCTAATCTTTGAGAAATGGAAAAGGAACTGACGAATCGCTCTGATTATGTTCGAAAACATTATAAAAAAGGAATAGTCGAGATAGTAACACAAAATCCATATGCTTACTTTAATTGACAGAAAAAAGAATTTTCTCATTGATATGCTTTTCTCGCCGACCCTGAAAGAACGGGTAATTATAAACGTTATAACCCAAGAAAAAAAGAAATAGAGCGCTTGACCGAAGAAGAGCGTGAAAAATGAATAAAAAGACTAGGTAAATCTTGGGGAACTTTAGATGGAAAATTTAATCAAGAGTGAATTGAATCTGAAAAATTACAATGAATTCTATCAACAAAAGAAAACCATAATTATTGATTAGATTTAGAAATTGAAGAACTCGAAGTAAGAAAAGACATTCCAAGAGGTCAAGTAGGTTATCTAAAAACTAATGAAAAAGCTGAATTAAAAAGATATAAAAAATTTAAAGAAAATAATAACAAAGATAATTCCTGATCAGGAGGGCTTGAGCAACCAGAGTTATTAAAAAATAATAAATGAGTGAAGCTCAGTTACCCTAATTCTAGTAATCCACGCTTAACAATAATTAACTATGCCAAAGACTCTTCCGAAGCGTTAATAAAAATTTTTAATTCAAACGACCGAATTTATATAGACATACCTCAAACTACTTATGATATTTTTTCTGTTCACGAACCCAAATCTAATTTTAATTTACTTCATTTGTTAATAAACAAGCACTGGAGAGAATACATACAGGAGCAGGGAAATGGCAAAGATCTTATTTGAGATATCACATTAGGTCGTTTAAAGGACCCAGAAGTTGAGATGCTAGGATTTAAAAGGTACCCCGAACTAAAACAAGAAGTCGAATCTAAAAAAGATAACTCTGAACAAACTAACAAATTCGAAGCGCCAAAGTTAAAAATGAAAATGTAGTTTAAAAAAACGAGGTTAAAATGAAAGATATTATCCAGTTAGAACTTGAAAATCTAACCCCCGAGCAAAAAGAAGAATTAAATAAAGAGTTATTCTATAACACCTTGGATAACTTACTTCGCCCTAAAAATGAATGAACATATCCTTTAAAAACATTTAGTGGAATATTTTACAAAAATTTGAATGAGCTTGATGAAAATCTCAAAGATTTTTTCGAAAAAGCTCCTGCCGATTTTATCCATTTCCAAAAAAACAATAAAAACAGTCTTTATAACCAGACGCTTAAAAAACATGATTTTCAAGATTTAAGTTATGAGGACATGGTTGAAAATTTAACCCAAGAGCAAAAAGATGAAATAGTAAGTAAAATTCCGCGATTGTTTAAGAAACTTGCGTCTGAGCGTGGGGTTCAGGATGTTTTATTAGATACTATTGATCCAGAAACAGGAAAATTTTCTGAACTAAAAGAAAATTTATATGACGGACAAAAAAATAAGCATGCTCTACTTGTTTATCCCCGCGGTGGAAGCTATTATATTCCATTAAAATTGTTTAAAGATGATAATCAACTTATTTATTATGCTTTAAAACAATCCGTTAGTGTTAATGAGCTTCTTCACGAGTTTAATGATATTTTAAACCCACACTACAAATTTAATCAATGAATTGAAACAACATACGAACTTGAATTAGCTCAAAAAGATGAGTTAGAAGAGAAGCAGAAATTCGAAGAACCAAAAATGAAGATGAAAATGTAATTTAAAAAGGAATTAATCAAAATGTCAGACATTATTGAACTTGAAATTAAAAATTTATCTAAAAAAGAAAAAAAAGAATGACATAACTTTTTACAAAGTGTGTGGCCTGAAAGAATGGAATGGACACAAGGAAACGTTGAGCGAAACACGGATTTCAAAAATTTAAAAAAATATAAAGCTTTAGATGAACTATTAAAAGATTATTTTAAGAGATATCCTGACCATTTTATCGGTTTTCAACATAGTAATAAAAATAGTCTTTACAACCAAACCATAAAACAACACGACTTTAAAGATTTTGATTATGAAGATATGGTAAAAGATTTAACCCAAGAGGAAAAAGATGAAGTAATATGGGATATTGCAACCCGCAATTGAAGTCCAGAGCATGTAGGATCACACTATTGAAATAAAGAAGATATAGATAAAGATATCGAGGAAGTTTCATTTTGGGATATTAACCCAAAGCATAAAAAAGAAATGGAAGACTATAAAAAGCTCCCAGAGAATCTCAAAGCAAAATATGATTTTGTGAATTATTATCCTGAAATAAAAAAAAATTTAGATAAATATCTAAAAAACGAGTTTGTTTTTTTTACTAGAACCTGAGAAGATACTTATAAAGATTTCAGATTTTTTAAAAATAAAGATGAACTTATTGTTTTTGCGCTAGAAGATGGAAGGATTGCTCCTGAAATTCTTCATAAACATGAAAAAATTCTTAACCCACACTACAAAGTAAACAATTGAATTGAAACAAAATACGAACTTGAATTAACGCAAAAAGATGATTTAGACCAAACCCAAAAGTTCGAAGAACCAAAATTGAAGATGTAAAAAATCAAATTTATAGAAGGGAGTTAAAAAAGATGGATATTGTTAAGCTTGAAATAACGAACATATCTGACGAAGATAAAAAAATCTTGTATGATGTTGCCAAAAATGAGTGACCTCAAAAAATTAGACCAAGTCAAGAGTGAGAAAAGTTCGAAAGCTACCAAGCATTAGAAAAGGCATTAAAGCTCTATTTCTGAGAATTCCCTGACATGTTTATTAAATTCCAATCTATTTTCCCAGGAAGTCTTTACCGCCAAGCTGTTAAGGAAAATAATTTTGTGACTTTGAGTTTTGAAGATGTTGTAAAGGGTTTAACTCTTAAACAAAGTGAACAAGTAATTTGGCAAATTTTACGTTCAAAATGTTCTCTATCAAGCCCGGAATATCCCATAGCTTTTCTAGAAAGAATAGATAAAGAATATCTAGTAAAGTATGAAAAACTACCAAAATCAGAACAAATAAACATGCGAATTCCTTATCAAAAATTGTATTCAGGCAAAGAATTTGAACAATATAACCAAAATAGATTTGTTCTAACAGAAATCCCTTCCAATGTTCTAAAACCGCTTCCAAAACTCAATTTTAATATTTCTATGTATCCTTATTTTCACCTTACGGGCGAAAAATACTTATCTAAATTCAAAAGTAAGAAAACATTTTTCAAAAACGAAGACGAACTTATTCTTTTTGGTTTAAATAATCCGCGCTTAGCACCCGCACTTCTTAGATTTCATGAAAAATACCTAAACCCACATTACAAAGTTAACAAATGAATTGAAATAGGCTATGAACTTGATCAGTTAAAAAAAAGATATTCGCATTTAAACTGTAAAGATCAAAAAAAATGTAAACATTAATTATAAATATAAAATAAAAAGGATGAGATATGAATAGTATTAAGGTATTGGAAACGTTTTCGGGAATTGGGGCGCAAGCAAAAGCGATTGCTAATTTTCAAAAAGATGAACAAAAATTTTATGAAATTGTTGCCACAATTGATTGAGATGTCCGGTCAATTATTACATATGCTCAAATCCATCATAATGTTTTGTCTGATGTTGAAAAAATTTTAGAAGAAAATGAACTAAGTTCACCAGAGAAAATAAATTCCTTTTTAAAAAATTTTGAGTTGTCGCTAGATTCAAAAAGACCTTCAAAAATAATAAGCAAAGATTTGAGTTTTAAAAAAATTCTAGCGGCTTCAATTATAAAAACTAAAAATTTAGGCTCAATTACAAATTTAAATGTAGAAGAAATTAATCGCTTAGCTCCTGATTTTGTTACTTATTCATTTCCGTGCCAGGGTCTTTCAATTGCTAATATGGGACGTGCTAATGGTATTTTTGATAAAAATTCAACAAGTTCTCTTATTTGAAATGTTTATTCACTAATTAAAGACTTGAGGGTTAAGCCAAAGTATCTTTTAATGGAAAATGTACCTAATTTAATATCAAAAAAATTTATTAATCAATATGAAAAGTGAAAAGAAACTTTGGAAAACGAAGGTTATAAAACTTTTACTGCAACATTAAATGGACTCAATTTTGGTTCAATTCAAAAAAGAAATCGAGTTTTTGCCATTAGTTTTCTAAAAGAAATAAAAACACCCTTTGAAAGCGACTTAGAATTTGAAAAATATATCTTAAATTTAGGTCAAGATATTTCGTCCAATTTGGATAAAAGGAAGAAAATTTTTCAATCGATTTTTAACTTGGATTCAAATAATAGTGAAAATGCTGACTTTTTAATTAATGCTACTCCGTCCCGAATTAGGATGGTTGAAAAGGTTGAAAAAATTAATGAGTCAAAAAATTTTATTATTAGAACCTTGACAACCAAGCAAGATAGAAATCCAAATACCGGCATTATTAAGCTTGAAAATGATTTAGCAAACAAATTAAATTATCGTTTTATTTCAAACCGTGAAGCTTTTAGACTAATGGGTTTTGAAAATAATGACTTTGAAAAATTAAAACCTTTAATCTCAAAAAATATATTAACAAAAGAGTCATTATATCGTCAAGCCAGGAAATCCAATTATAGTAACAATTTTAGAAGCGCTAATAAATTTAATTTATAAGATTGATAAAGAAAATTTTGGCTAAGCGAAAAATTAATAAAAATTCAAAATTAAAAAATTCATAAATAGGAGTTAAAAAATGTTAAATAAAAGTTTTTTAATTGGAGAAGTTGTATCAACAGTTACAACAGGCCAAACCGCGGCATCAAATCTTACTTTTGCTCGTTTTAAAATTGAAGTTAAAAACAAAAACAGTCAAAAACCTACCAACTTTTATGCAATTGCATTTGGATCAAAAACAAAAATAGCTAATGAAATTACTATTGGAGATATTTTGTTTATCCAAGGCCAAATAGGACTTTCCAGTTTCCAAAATGAAAAACAAGAAAGAATTTATTATCAAGAAATCAAAATCGAAGATTACCAAATAATTTCAAAAAAACCAGCAAAAATTGAGCATCCGTCACAATTAAAAACACATATTGAGGTTGATAAACAACAACAAAATAAAATTTTTCACGAAATTTTTCCGGATTTTGAATAATTAAAAAACAAGAAAGGTTAAAAAATGAAGAACATAATTAAAAAGCTACCAAAATGAGGCCAACATGTTTTTGTTGGAATAGTTTCTTATTTAATCAGCTTTATTTTTACTTTCTTTGTTTGACCTTTTATATTTAAATACAATATTAACAATATTTTTGAAACTTTTTCCTTGCAAGTCCAAGACACTGTGAGAATGATTTATATTATATTAGCAAGTTTTTTGGCACTTATTATTATTTATCCGATTACTTGGTTTTTCATAAATTTATCAAATAATAAATTCACAAGTGAGTTAAATAGTGATTTTATTTTTTATGACGAAGTTGAAAAAAAGGGTTCAAAAAATGAATTTAATAAAAAATTTTTGGCAACTCACGAAAATCAAAATTCTGGTTGAGTAATCAAAACAGATTTAGTTGACAGTAAAACAAAAAAAATTAATTTCTTCGCTCATACTAAATCACACGCCTTTATTTTAGGAGATACCCGGTCAGGGAAAACCCAAAAGTTCATTATTCCAACTATAAAATATAATATCCACTTAAAAGATGCGAATAAAAGACCTAATTTAATGATTATCGATCCAAAAGGTGAGCTGTTTACTAGTCTTTCAGAAGAAATTGAAAAACAAGGATATGAAACTGTTTTGCTCGATTTTCAAAATTTAGGGAAGTCAAGGGGGATAAATTTCTTAGCACCTATTTGAGACAAATTCCATTCTTCTTATAAAAACGAATCTGAAAAACTCCAAAATTATGATGTAGCTTCAAATTGATTGCAAAAAACAATCGAATCGATTCACGAATGGGACACAAACAGTAAAGATAGTTTCTGACCAAAACAAGCAAAAGAAGTGCTCTATATAATCGGGTGGTATTTGCTTCTTTATTCAAAAGTTGATCAAAGTTTTACACGAGAAAAATACGTTTTTGCTAATTTTACTTATTTTTTATCGCTTGAAGCTTTCAAGCAAGGATCATGAATTGAAGTTTGCAAAAATACTAACAACAAAGAACTCTCAGCATTTTATAATGAAAAAATAGCTCAATTTATCAGTACTAATCCAGATACTCTAACATCAATTTTAGTGAATGCCGCTGGTGCTATTTCAAAATTTAATACTATCGGTCTAAAAATGTTTTCTTCTCAAGATGCCACCGATTTTGATAAATTAATAAAACAATCGGATCCTGAATTTAGTGATCAATTTGGTGGAAATACTAACCCTTTTGCCTTATTTATAACATTCCAACTTGATTCAAACCTTGGTCAGTTAATGATACCCTCAATTATCAATAACTGCTATTCATCACTAATCACAATAGCAAATTCAAAATCTAATCGGCGTAATTTCAGGGATTTT
Organism: Mesomycoplasma ovipneumoniae; assembly: GCF_038095975.1. NCBI lineage: Bacteria > Bacillati > Mycoplasmatota > Mycoplasmoidales > Metamycoplasmataceae > Mesomycoplasma > Mesomycoplasma ovipneumoniae. The sequence goes on from NZ_CP146003.1 coordinate 497,164, forward strand.
TTGTTTTTAGGGGACGAGTTTGGAAATTTGCCTGCTATTTATCAAATGGCAACCAAGATGTCAACTGCTGCTAGCTATGGAATTTATTTTGCATTGGTTTTGCAAAATATTCAACAGCTGGAAAAATATGGTAAAGAAAGCGACACCATTTTATCAAATTCAGCCTTAAAAATTTATTTTAGGTCTAACGATATTAAATCGCTTGAGACTTTTGCTAAATTCGCTGGCAAAAAAGACGTAATTAAAAAAAGTTATAGTCAACCCGCTGATTCGAAAAAAGAGTCAACTTCAAGTTCACTTGCTGAAGAAAATATTATTACTATTAATAAATTGGCACAAATGCCACCAGAAGAATCATGAATTTTTATCACAGGACTAAAACCAATTCACGTTAAGTCAAATTTTGCCTATGAAATCTGAAAAGATCCACAAAAAACTCTAGAGAGTTTTTATGAGGGTAAAGAAACTTTATTTGATTTTAGCGCAATTGAATTTGACTTTAAAACAAAAGCGAAAAATTTAAAAATAGCGCACTTATCAAATAAGGCTAAAAAAACAAGACCTATGACAAATGAAGAAGCAAAAAAAGATAAAAATAATTCAGATAAGCCAGCAAAAATTGAGCCTGATAATAAAAATAAGATTTTAAAAAAACGAATTGAATTCCAAAATAAAGATAAAAAAACCGTCGTTTTACCCCAGAGCGGTTCTTCGCATAAAAACACTAAGTCAAAGGATAATGATGAAATTCAAAAGTTGATAAACAAAGCAAAACAAGAAATAGAACATGCCCAAAAATTAAAATCAAAAGTAGATACTATTGAAGAAGCAAATCAATTAGACAATATTATACAGAAAAATCAAGAAGAACTTAGGACTTTATCACAAAAATTGAAATAAAAAAAAGAGCCTATAAAGGCTCAAACTCAAAAACTCAAATAGTAGAAAGGACACCAAATGAGCATAATAGTAAAGGAAGAAACCGTTAATAAACAAACTTATAAAATTAATAATCTTACAAAAATTACAGAAAGGAATATTTTACAAATGATCTTAAAAAATCTAAGAAAGGAATTATTAACAAACAACCCTACTAAAAAAATAGAAAGGAGATGTCATCAAATGAACACAACAAATATACAAAAGAGTGGTCATCGGATAACAAAAATAAATAGAGAGGTGTCATCAGCGTATGACCTTACTAAAAGACAAGAAATAGTCATCAGGGAGAAAGGATTCATCAACTTATGACAATAGAAAATTATACCACAAAAATACAAAAAACAACTGAAAAAACTAAAAAAGTTTTTTGCTCTAATAGTTCTTACCTATTTTATATCTTTTGAGTAATTAGAGATTTTGAATTTAAAAAGAAAGCTAAAAAGAAAGGAGAAACATGCAAATTTTTAGATGTCAGACAAATTCTACAAAAGTTAAATGAAAATTGAACAGCAAAAACTTGGAATGCCAAAACTATTTATAAAATTCTAAATTATTTAGTCAAGGAGAATATTATTGAAACCCAAAAAATTGCTAATAAACTAATTGTTGTTAGCGTACTAGACTGGAAAAAATATTATATTCCTAAAAAAATACTAGATTTGTGTGTTGGTTTTGAAAATTTAGTTATGGCAAATTATTTTAGAGTTTATCAGTATTTGAAAAATTTAGCAATTAGAAATTTCAAATTTTCTAACTGAAAAAATAACGATTTTCAATTAGAAAACTCTTATGCTTATTTCCGAAATTTAGGCTTAAGTAATGAAACTATTTCTAAAGCTCTAAAATGATTTGTTGACAATAACATTCAAATTCAATTTGAAAATAAAGTTATCTCTAAAAAGTGAATTAACAGTGTCAATTTAGACAAAAATACATTTTACAAAGGAATTAAATGTGAAAAACAATTAATTTCTATTAGTTTAAAAAATGTTAAAAAGACTTTATACAGAGTATATCAAAACAACAAAACTTATTTTTGGTCAAAAAATGTTTTTGAGTGAAAAGTTGCAAAAACAGTAGTTGTCAAAATTAAAAAAATTTTTGAATACATGATTAAAAGACCTTGTTATTTACTCAAAAAAGCAAAAAAAGGGCTTACATATTTGCCTTGCTGATGCAAAAACAACGGAGCCCATCGAGAAATTACTTACAAAATACCAAAATATAAATCCTTTTATCAAGATAAGCGTTTGATTATTCGACATCAAGGTCTGAATTCAGATTTCTGGTGATTCAAACTTAATTATACGATGAAAAAATTAAAAACCAAATATAACTCAATTTTTAGTATTTCTCCAAAAATCGGCTTACATATGCTTAAGAAAAACTATAAATAGTTTTATATGTATTAAATACAAAAGGAGTAGAAATGAAAAAAGAAAATAATCTATCTGTTTTACAAGAAAAGCTAAAAATTTTACAAAGTTCAGATACTCAGATTTTAAAAGATCTAAAAAAATTACTTTTAACTGAACTTGAAGCTGAAGTTACAACACGAAAACAACAAATTGAGCTTATTGATAAATTACTTAAAAACAAAGAAAAACATATTTAAAACATATTTAAAAAGGAATTAAAATGAATTTTATTAGTTTATTTCAACAACAAGTACAACAGAACGGACTTGATGGAGTCAAAAATGCGGTTAATAATTTATCTTCAAACACACTAAGTTTTTTAACCATTATTTTCGGCTCATTAGTAGGAATTGTAGGCGCTGCAATGATAATTTATATTATCGTTTTATTATTACAAGCAAAGTTTGCTGGACTTGATAAGAAACAACAAATTTATAAAAAGCTAAAATCAGGAATATTGATTATTGGTGTAATTGTAATTTTATTAGTTGCAGGAGCTTCAATCACCGCAGCGCTAAATAATTTGTGATCTTCTTTTGGAAATGATGTTCAAAAAATTATAAAACCCGGAGAAGGAAGCGCTCAAGCTGCGCAAGCGATAACCCAAATAGTGCAAAATATAGGTTATTTTTAGTTTAGTTATTTAAGGCAAAAAATGTTTGGTGGAATAATAAACACGGTTGCTTATGGTATTTTTTCCGGATTATGATATTTATTATGTTGGTTTCCACTAACAATAATAAATGTTATTACAACACTATTTGGCGCAATTAACTTCAATTTATTTAAAGGAATATTCTTCGGACAACAAGAAGTCGATGTTAATAAAATTCCTGTTGCTTTCTGAATTTTTGTTGGTTTATCTGCTGGTGCGCTTGTTTTTTTAATTTTCTATCGATTGTTAAAAGGATTTTTCTACAACCAAGAGCAAAAAACAGGTCAGTCTGAAATCAAAAGCATAATTCTAAAAACTATTTCCGCTATTTTTTTTCCAATTTTATTTGTAGGTTTTTTATTTATTGTTCTTGTCGGGACAAACATAGTATTAATGGAAATTAAAGCTAGTTTTAGTGAGAATCAAAACTTAAATGTATCGTTAATTCGAGGGGCGACAGGTGATTTAAAATTAACACCAGAAGATATTAAATCGCTAGCAAAAGGAAATGTAGTTAGTTATAATACTTACACCGGTTTTGAATGAGGACAAGGCGCAAAACTTATTTTATTAGTACTAATTTCAAGTTTAACGATTGCTTGAATACTAGGAACAACACTAACAAGCCTAGTAGCAAATATTGCTCAAATGTTTTATCAATTACTCTTATTGCCGGTGTTTTCAATTTCGCAACTAACCGATGATGGGAAATTATTTAAGAAGTATTTAAACGGTTTTTGAGCAAAGTTTTGGGTGGTTGTCATTTATCAATTATCGTTTTTATTCTTCTTTGTCTGAACAGAGTATTCAATAAATGCCTGAGATTTTATCAAAACTAGCGATACTGATTTTGGCGGATTAGCTAATTGAATATTAAGTTTCGTGTTTAGTTTAATTATGATTCTTGGTGGTGGTATAGCAATAAAAACAATTTCGCAAGAGTTTGCCGGTTATTTCGGAGGTGAAGGATTTATTCGAAGTCAGCAAGAATGGGCAAATCGCACAGCTGTGGGGGTTTCAGCAACTGCCGGTCTATTAGCAACAGCACCAACGCTTGGACGAAAAATATTTAGAAAAGGTGCAAGGCTAACAGGATTTTATGATTCAGCCAAAGCCCAGATCAAAGATGATTATAGAGCTGGTCGAATTAATAACACCGAAAGAAAACTAAGGCTGAATGAACTGGCTAATAGAAAAGTGGAATTAGGTCAAACGTTCAGGCAAGGGTGAGAGAAAAGCAAAGATATACAGGGTAACAAATTCACAAAACCTATAAAAAGACTATGAGCCGCAAAAGAAGCTTTTAAAGAAAGCAAGGATATGGGAATTATCGAAGGAAAAATGTATGATATTTCCAAAAAGCGTTCTAAATGAGCAGATCGAAAACATGAAGAAGCTGCAAAAAATTTAAGTGATGTAAATCAACAAATGCCCAAAATAGATCCAAATGATGAAAATCAAAAGCAAAACTGAAGTTCACAATGGGCTGAAGCGGTTGTAAAAGAGAATGAAGCTTCCAAAAACAAAGAAAAACGGCAAGCGAAGTTTGCAAAAAGATCAAAAAATTTATACAATACAGTTCAGATCCCTGTTTCATATAGAGATAGTGATTATCGCAAGCAAGATTCTTATAAAAAATCTTATGATTATAAAATTGTAGACAAGCCTATTGAAGATGCCAAAAAAAGAGAAGAAAGCAAAGAAAATCAAGAAAAAAGAACTGAAGCATTAGAACAAGAATCTAAAAATAAAGAGCAAAATAATAATATAAGCCAAGAAAAAAAGGAAAAAAATGAAAAAACAAATTCAAAATAAGGCCATATCAAAAATCAATTTACATATTTTTCGAAACTTTAATATTTGAGACTTGCTAGTCTTATCTGCTATTATTATTTTAGCCTTAATTTTTGGTTTTGCAATTGATCCTGATTTAAATTTTTTGGTTAAACTCTTAATTATGATTTTGTTTTTTGCTTTTGTCGGGCTTCCTTTATTATTTAATTTCCCGTCACAAAAAGCACGTGGTTGACAGATACTAATAAATTGGCTTCGTTTTATTTCAATGCCAAAAAAATACTTAATTAGTGCAAGTGGTTCGAATAACACAAAAGCGCTGATACCTTATAAAGGGATAAAAAATAATTATCTTTTTAATGGAAAATCGTATGTAGGGGGTCTAAAAATCCAAGGTATTGATATTTTTGCCTACGATCTTGATACCCAAGCTTCCATATTTAATAACTTTGACAAGATTATTAATAATATAAATAAAAAGATTTCTATTGTTAAAATAGCAGTTAAGAATGATATCGAAGAAAATCAAAAGTTTTTAGAAAAGCAATTCGAGTCTTGTAAAGTCAATGCTAACGAAGAAATTTGTGAAGCCTATTATGAAGACTTAAATTTAACTTTTGAAGGTCAGTTAAAATTTAACTACTTTTTAATTATTTATGGATTTGAAATTAAAGAACTTGACTTAGAAATATTACAAATTAAATCCCAATTATCGCAAATGGAAATTCAAGCGGAGAAATTAAAAGTTGAAGAACTTTTAGATGTATGTTTAAAAATTTTGAATTCAAATGATCGAATTGATAAAGACTTTGCCAAAGAAATAGTTGAGCAGTCAAAAGATTTAGAACAACTTGCTAAAACAAATCCAAAAATGTACGGTCAAAAATCAAGTGAAATTGCTAGCAAATTACAATCAATTTTTGCTTTAGATGAAATCCAGTGACATTCAAAATACTTTAAGTCTAATAATAAACTATTTTCAATTCAATCCGTTTCTGAACTACCCCTAGAGCTGCCACCATACTGGGCAAATGCTTTTTTTAATTCCGATTCAAATATAGTTTGAAACATCGAAAAAATGTCTGACAAAGAAAAAGAAAAGATCCTTAATAAAGCACACAATATTTTAGCTTTAAATCAAACAGATCAAACCAGAAACGTTCTATTAAAAAGAAAAACCGAATTTGAACAACAAGCCTTAGAAAATGTAGTTGATGTAGCCGCAAGTGGGCAGAACCTTTTTTATTCAACATTTTTATTTGTAAATTGCGCAGATTCAAGAGAAGAATTAGATACCTTAGAATATACCAACATAAATTTAATTAAATCTATTAACGCTATTCCTTTTTCATTACGTTTTAAACAATTATTTGCTTATTTAAATATATTTTTTGCCCAAACCGATAACTTAAAAGAATATATTGAAATGCCAGGCAATAATATAGCCTGAGGATTTCCCTTTACAACACGCGAATTTAATGACAATAATTATAATACCTTAGGGTTAAATTTCTATGATAACACACCCTTATTTTTTGATCAGTTTTACCAAAAAGGCGTAAGAAAAAATTCAAATTTGTTCATTTTAGGAACAAGTGGATCAGGTAAAACAACAATTACAAAAAAACTAATAACTTATAATAAAGCAATAGGAAACTCTGTTATTGTTCTTGATCCACAAAACGAGTATTGAAAAATAGGTCAAAAATTAGGAGCAAATGTTGTTCACTTAAATTCTAGCGGACAGTCGATTTTTAACCCATTGCAAATTAGAAAAGTTTTTAATCCATCAAAAGATGATCAAATTAGTAATTCTGACTTAATAGCACTTAATTTAGCAAAACTTGAAACTTTTTTCCAGATAGTATTTCCTAATCTTAATAATACATCACTAATAGCAATTATAAGTAGTGTTAAAAAGCTTTATGATTATTTTGGCTTTTATGAGTATGAAGGTGATATCACAAAGCTTGAAAATCAAGACTTTCCATTAATTAGTGATTTAATTAAAGTTATAAAAAAAAGCGAATTTAGTTACTTATCAGATATCGAAAAAGAAATTATTATTGCTAATTTTGAAGCTAATTTTGATCATTCTTCAATTTTGGGGAGGATGTTTAACGGGTATTCAAACACCAAAGACTTAGATTCTAACTTTACTATTTTTAATGTTGCTGCCTTAATGAATTTAGAAAAACGGGTATATCAAGCGGCCTTTTTCTTAGCGCTATCATTTATTCAAGGTCAGATTTCAGATTTTTATCATAAAACCGATAAAAAAATAATGCTAATCGTTGATGAAGGGCATAAATTCATTGATGAGACAAATTTATTTGCCTTAAACTTTTTATTTGATACGGCCAAAACAATAAGAAAATACAATGGTGCCTTGGTCATAACAACGCAAAACCCTGGCGATTTTGCAATTAGCGGAGAAGCTGCAAGAAAATCTGAGGCTATTATTGAAAACTGTCAGTACTCAATATTTTTTAATTTAAAATCAAAAGATATCGAAAAAATTGATACGTTATATAGAAACGTTGGTGGTCTTTCTGATGAGGAAAAAAATTTTATTAATTTGGCACAAATTGGTGAATTTTTACTAACAGTAAATACAATTGATCGGTTCAAGCTACGAGCTTATTTTAACGAAGTCGAAAAACAATATTTCTTCGATAAAGGAGATAGAGCCAATGTTTAGTCAAAATTCAGGAGAAAAAAATGAATATCAGGAGGAAAACATGAACGAATTTGAAGAAAAAGAACTCAGCACAAATTTCCAATTTTCAAGCGATCAACTCAAAGATTTAATTAAATCAGTGGTTGTCGGTATTAACGATACTAAAGTCAAAGGTACCAAGTCTAAAAAAACAAAAAAAATAAAAACCAAAGTAAAAGAAAAATTTAATGCTGAAGTTCCTTCCTTTACACTAAAATTTTCAGAGAAAAATGAAGCAAAAATAATAAATAATTTTAGAACTCAGGCCGTAGCTAAAAAAGAAAATCCAAATAAGCTCTTAAAATATTTAATTTTAAACACGCTTACATCAGAAAATACACTTAAATATTATTCAGCGCTCAAAAACGATATTTATTATTCGCTAAGAAAAGCAGTTTATACCTCCCTTTCGCCTTTTTATTTAAGGCTTGAAGAATATAATATGCTGCTTGAACATAAATATGATACCCTAAATAAAAAATTTAATGTAATAATCAACCTTTTATTAGATGTGCTTGGCAAAAGCCAGTTTGATATTAATATCAAATTAGATGATGTCTATATTTTTAATGAATTAAAGCAAAAACAAGAACAAGAATATCTTCTCTTGAAAAAGAAAAATCAGGCAAGAAAAAAAGAAATCTATGAAAGTTACAAAAATTATTTATTAACTGAACAAGTCGATCAGATTATTAATGACGAAGACCAATTAATTGCCCGACCAACTAGTCTGCGAAAAATAAAATCGATATTAAAAGAAAGTTACGAGCCTAATTTTTCCAATTTAGAGCAGTCTGATGAAGTAGAAAAACAATCCCAAAGTGAGAATATAAATATAGATAAAAGTCAAGGTGAAAATATAAATATAGTTAAACAAGAAGAACAAATAAGTCAAAAAGAAGAAAAAGAGGTTTAAAATGACAAAAACAACTAAAAAGTTAAGTAAAATTTTTTTAATTTTAACTCCATTTTCATCCTTAGTTTTTTTACAATCGGCAACCTACGAGTTGCCTGTTTATAATAATTCAGAGATTAAGAAAGATAGGGTTTGGGTCGTAAAACCCGACAAAACATATAATTTTACCAAAGAAATTGACAATTTTGATTTTGACCTTAAACAACAAACCCGAAATTGGGAAATTTTCGTTGGTGTTGATCCCGTTTATGATGAAACTGACCGAGAAGAAGTTATTGCCGGCCAACGAGAACAAAAAGTCGCATTTTCAAAAAATTGATTTACAACTGAAACTCTCGAACACACGGGCAATGCTTTTGACAGTACTTGTGAACGAACGGGGTATAATTGTGGTGGTCATTATTGAAAGAAAAAAACTGTTCCAGATGGTGTGTATGATAAAAACCATAAACATAACCAATCAATCCCTGACAACAATTTTGAAATTGATCTCGAAGATATTGAACATGATGAGTATGGTTTGAATAGTTTAAGTGATGATAGCAAATTTACTGATTTTTTTAATTTGTTTTATGTAGGGCTACGTGATGTCAACGACCGCGGAATAATAAAACACCATCGGATATTTGAAGGCTTGGGTGCTGGACTTAAAAAAGAATTTAAGAGCGATCAACAACAAGGATTTAATCTAAAAAAAATTAAATTAAGTTTTAAGTATACTGTTAAAGATGAAAAAATAACAAAATTAAGTGTTACAATTAGTGCGTTTGTAGAAAGAAAAAATGAAGAAGATAGAAATAACGAACAAAGCGCAGCCCTAGCAAAATATTTCTCAGATCTACAAAGTTCTTTTAAAAAAGATTTTCCCGATCAATACGTAATTTCCACTGACTCTGGAGCTAGTCGTGGAATTCTTGCTCCAAAACCAGTTAAAACAACTAGTGATACAAATGTCGCCACCTTAAAGTCAAATCGCGAGTATTGAGTTGAAACATTAAATAATTGGTGAGAAAAAGCTGCTAAAACAAACGATAGTACTATACCATATAGCGCTGAATATAGATGATCTTATTGACCTAGTTCGGGAGATATAGCTCAGGTATGAGTTGAATTTGTCGATCCATTAGATAAGCAAAGAAAAAAGTTTTGATTATCTAACCCCGATGACGCTAGTAAATGACCAACTCAGTGAAAACCGACTAAATTCTTTTTACAAAGAGAATTTTCATCACGACTAGAACTAATTCCGTCAACGGTTCTAAAATATAATGAAAAATTAAAAAGACTTGTTCGAACAAAAGCAGAGAGAAAACAAATTCAAGCAAACCAACAACCAAATAGTTCAACTAGTCAAACCGCTACACCAACTAATGATCAAGCAAACGTATATGGTGGTGAATTTGAGTTTGTTGGTGACGTTAAAGTAAAATTTAACGGAGCAAAAGACAATTCAGAAGTTTTGTTTGTTAATGGCAAAAAAATTGATGTTCTTGACAATCAGTTTGAAACTGTGCTACAAGATCTAAGACTCGAACAAAAAGAAAATGGTGCAACCAATAAATACAAAATCGAAATTAAAAAATTTAAAAAAGACAAAAGCGAAGTTGAAAAATCTTATTCAATTGATTTGGTTACAAAATCTGTTGTTAATGTACTACAAGGAAAATGATTTGGTTGAGATCCTGAGAAAAATTTAAATCAGAAAAAATTAATTAGTCAGTATTTATTGGATGACTCTGGAAATGAAATCGTTGGTCAAGATGGGAAAAAATTAGAAAATCCTAAATATGATCCTAATATCGATCCGCAAACTGGAACAAAAAAACAAATTCTATGGGTTAAAAATAATGGAAGCGACCTAAGTGATAATATATTTTATCAAGACAATACTATTGGCAATGGATTTATTGCTGAGGCAGCGGTAGCTGGCAAAGGGATAAATACAACTTTTTCTCAGAATTTCCAAGACGACAAAGCCACTGTTAAAAGATATAAAATAGATCAAAATCAAAAAAAGAAATTTACACTTGCGCCTAATGTAACTACTTTTTCATCAAGTCCAAGTAATAAAGACGGTCAAGATCCTAAAATAACCAATAACGAACTCGAATATTTCTCAAATTCCGGACTTTGATTGTATAGAGCTGGTTACGAAACTGATCAACAAGCTTTTAAGTTATTTTTAATTGGCGATAACGATAATACAAAACTATTTTCAGATATAGTTGACTCAGAGGTTTATATCCCATTTTGGCAATCGCCAGCAGGTAAAAAATTAGAAAAATATTTAATTAAGGTCAGAGGCTTTAATAATAAATATATCGAAAACCTAAGTTATGAAAAACTTATAGCCCATTGGAAGTCTTATATTAACTATAAGTACGATAAGGGTGAAATTCAAGACCCTATTAGTAGTATTATCTCAAAAACAATTGACCAAGCATTAGAAAAACATTTAAAAGAACTAACAAATATTAACTTTTTAAGTGGTCAAACAATTAAACTACAAGGTTTAGATTTTAGTGGAATTGAACAGTATCTAACAGATGAGCAAAAAGCTAAATTAAAAGATATTAGTATAACGCCATTTAAAAATGGTCAAAACTGAGCATTTCAAGTTGACTCTGATTTTAGGCAAACACTAGGTTTAAACGGCGGTGTTTTTGAGTTTCCAGGACTAAAAACCGATCGAGAACTTAAAGATTTAAAGTCTACAAAAAAAGAAATTAAGGTTGATGGCTTAGAACAAAAAGTCCAAGAATTAGTGAATAAATATGTCTTTGTGAGTCCCAAAGAACTTGTCAATCGAGTATCAATTTTGGTTAATTCAGAGGTTGGCAGTGAAAATGTCGCGACAATTAGTTGAACAACCGAAGACGGAGTTTTTGAGGTTGAATTAGTAACTGATGGCGAACATTTTATCGCAAAAGATCAATTTAAATTTAATTTAAAACAATTACAACAACAAGCCCAAGACAACTACGATGTATTCAACCCGCTACCAAAAGATGTTAAAGCAAACTTAAAAGGAATTACAAATCCTGAGCAAGCGATTGTAGAAATAAAAAAACAACTTCAATTATTATCAAATAATCAGCTAAATTTTGGTCAGAACTATTCATTTGACCCAAAGCTTTTAAATAATCCAGCTCTTTTTAATGTTTATCAAGGCGATTTTGAATCAGCTAAAAGTCAAGGAAATCTGCCGCTTTCAGGCATTGATTTACCAGGTTATGTAAATTTAGATATAGTAAATGTTGTTCCAAATATCTCGGCTTTAAAAGAAAAGAATTTGTCAAAAATAAAAATAAATGATATTAAAATAAATTCCAACGATCCACAAAAAATGGCTGAACAGTTAAGAGATCAACTAAATAAACAACTTGTTCCATGAGGCTTAAATTGAGAAGAATATCTGAATCCGGGAGATTTTGATAAAATTTTAGAGCAAATCCAGCATAACAAGTTTTCAGAAATTAGTTTTAAGCCATCGAATTATTTAACCGATGGGAACTTAAAATTTAATGTTGAGAACTTTGATTTTGTGCCTTATAACTTTAATTTGCCAGTAACCGAAGAAACAACAAGTTTTATTCAAGATAAAAAGAATTTATATTGGTTTATTCCTTTAAGTATCACCGTGTTAGGGATTTTATCCTTTGGGATTTGGTTTTTAATAAGGAAGAAATTCAAAAAATTTAATTAACAAAAAAACCGCCTTACAAGCGGTTTTTCTTTTGTTTGTTTTTAATATTTTTACCTTTTTGTTTTTGTTTCTTTATAAACTCGCTAATCAAGTAATAAGATAAATTATTCCACCGACTATCGCCCCTATTCCTATAAATCACAAAATTATTTGAGCACCGCGCAACAAGAATGGCCCAAGAAGGTCGTATAATACAAAAGCAATTATAAAGAATACTAATTGGAATACTAATTGGATGGGGAAAGTTATTATATCAAGAATACGCAAAAAAGCTTTTCATTTTCTTCTTCTGATAATTTTTTTAATTTCTTGTTCAATAATATCAGGGAGTATAACTTTTGACATTTGGTTTTTCCTTTTTCTGCTTTTAGGTGGTTTTTTATTTTAAAAATAAATTAGTTGGTGGGTTGACTGTCGGTTGATTGAGCATTGCTTCTAGTAGTATTTGGTTGAATTGGATCTGGTCTGACAACGGAGGATAAACTCTCATGATCAAAGTCTTCGTTGTCAATTGAAGCGTCTTCTTTAAACTTAATTCCGTATTTATCTTGATAGTTTTTTAGTCAAGCCCCTCAGACTTTTATGCTAGCTTTCTTTGCTCCTTGCTTTGCTTCTTCTTTTTTATCTTCGGGAATTAATGGGTCGTTTTGGATGTCTTCTTCGGTTTTTAGATCTTTAATTTCAGGTAAATAAGGTTTTAGATATTTGTTGAAATACTTAGACTCGCTAGGAACTTCTTTAAGGAGTTTTGTTAGCGTTTTTATTTTGTTGTTTGATGTATTTAAATTATTTCTTCAAATTATAGGGGCGATTTTTTGGTTGTAATAGCTAATAAAATCACTAATTAGTGACTGATCGTCTTGGTTATTGGAAATATCAATATTAAAAACTAAATCTTTTCGCAAGTTTAAATGGTGTTTGGGCTTTAAAAAATTAGCAAGCGCTTTTGTAAAATTGTCGACTTCGCTAAACATTGTAGAACCCAATTGGTCACCAATATCTTTGTTTTTGTCTATTAAATCAAAAAGGTATTTTTCAACGTCGTGTATGGTTTCTAAAACATCTCTGGCGATATTAGCAGAGCTTATAATTCGCTGAGGGCGAAGCATAAATCACCCGAGTTCATATCATAATTTTTCTGGTTCACTAGGCTTGTAGCCTTTTTTGATGTAATATTCTTCACGAAAATAACGGGCTATATCTTCTTTATCATCATCGTCATCAGATAATAGTTTTTTATCAACAACCGAAGGTCAAATTCTTTCATTAGCTAATAAAAAATCAAAAACAATAGCATGCTTTATTGTTCTATCACTAGGAATTTGAGCGTTATATTTATCAAGTTCAGGCTTAATCATTGGCAAATAAGTAGCAACCTTTATTTTCTCCGGATCCACCTTATCGTTATCGCCTAGGTCGTCAGGTATAGGAACATTTGATTTATTGTCTTTATCTTTATCTTTATCGTCTTTGGTATTTCACATTTTGTTATGCTGATTAACTAGCCCTTGCCTTCAAACTTCAACCGCACCACCGTCTTGCGGACTCTTATAATCAACTAAATTATCATTACGATACTTCCTAATCTTATTATAAAAATACTCTAATCTTTTTACATACTGTTCTTTATTATATTGGCGAGTACCAAAACCTTTGTTTTCTAAATATTTAGGAATTGATTGTAAATAATATCAATAAGGCAACAGTCCGTATTTTCCAGAAAGAAAACTTGCATCAACAATTTCTTCGGTATAATTTTTGGCAACATCAAAACGGTTTTTTGTTTCTTTTGGATTTTTCTTTTGACCGTTAAATCCGAGAACCGAATTAGAAATTATTTCAGAATTTTCTTCTAAGATCGGGCTTCCTTTTTCCGGATTGGCAGTTTTAGGATTATAAGATCCTTGAGGTGGAACAAGCGATTTTGAGATTTGTTTTTGGATTTCTTGATAAGGGTGAATACAAGATACTACCAGAGTTGGTAGTGCTAAAAAACTACTAGATAATAATAAAATTTTGTTTTTTTTCAATTTTTTATAGATCAAATGCAACATAAAATACTCCATAAATTAAACAAGCAATCATTGTAAAATAAAAATAAGTTAAGTTTCGTTTACGCTTTGGCGTTTTATAAATAAATGCTTTTAGTCTATTTGTTTGCTTAACTTTTGCAATATAAATTCCAAAACTAGATCAAAAAACCAGTGAAGAAATCGCGCCGATTAAGTGTCCAACTTCCATATTTTTCTTCCTTTTTTTACATTTTCATTTTTGGTCCATCTTTTTTAAATTTTTCTCGTTCTTTTAGAATACTGCTAAATTCATATTCTAAGTGATTAAAATCAAAAATATCACTTTGATTATTTTCTTTTTGCATTATTAATTTGAATATTTCAAAATTGTCTAGATTATGACTTAAATTATTTTCTTCAAGCCAATTTATCATAAATTCAAAGTCATTTTTCTGTAAGTCTTCTATTAATTCATCATAATCAATTATTGATTTAGTAATTATTTTTGCATCAATATTAATAGGTATTATTGGCTGTTCTAATGAATTATATTGTTTAATAATTTCCATTGAATTAAGTCCTTTTTGAATGAATTTATTCTTTTGAATTCATTCAAATAAAGGCGAATAAATTTTTTCTTCTTCGTATTCTTTCTTAGCAAGAGATAAATTATTTCTTAAAAGATTAAGATTTTGAGGATCTCTTTCCTTTTGTAAGGTTTCCTTTTTTAAATTTATTTCTAGTGATTTTGAAGAATTATTGTAATCTTTTTTAAGATGCCAATCGCTAGCATATAGTACTTTTGGGATGGCTTTTTGCATATTTACATCATAATTCACATGTGTAAGGACTATAAACGGTGGTTTTTCATTTAGAAAAGAATTGATAGTATTAAAAATTTTGTTTGCATAATAATAATCTAATTCTTGAGTATCCCAAATTTTAGTTTGATTTTTCTTTAAAAACTCTTCCAAATCCTCTTTGTCTATATAAAAAATTTGGGAGCAGTCAAGATATGAGTCTTTTCTAAATAATGTTTTTGGTTTGTTTGATTTGGGTATCTCAATTTCACTTTTTAATTTTTTTCTAATTTCACCGTTTTTTTTATGTTTGGAACGAGCTTTAACATAGTAATATAAATCAGTATTTGAATCATAAAAAATAACAACAGGATGCGCTTCTATTGTTTCTTCAAGACTAGTAAAAATAAGAGAGTCGTTAAAACTAGTGGGTGTAAATTTTTCTATTAGTTTTTTAGTCATCTCAATTTCCCCCTTTGGATAAAAATTTATTCTTACTAAATTTATATTATAAAGGAAAAGAAGTTAAATTTTCCTAAAATTTTTCTGTTTTTTTAAAAAATTTCTAATATAAAATAAAAAATTATGATTTACACGTCTGAAGAAAAAACAATTTTAATTAATAATTTAATAGAAAAAATTAAAGCAGAAGATGAAAAGTTTTTAGAAAAAGTTAAACAAACCCCTGACCAGGGATTTCATTCGAAAATTAAAAGAAAACTGAAAACTGAATACGGAAAAATTGAAATCAAGATTAATAGATATTGAAAAAAAGTTTCAGTTGGAGATGAAAATGGCGAGGTAATTGCTAGAAAAAGAAAAGTATTTTATTGTGATGCTTTTAGTAATTTAGTAAAAAAAGGAAAAACAATTACAAATTCATTAATCAAAAAAATTATTAATTTTTGTTACGAAGTTAAATATGGAAGCTCTATTTCTAGAATGTTTGAGAAGGTAGTTTCGGTTAGTTCTGTAAATTTAATATTAAAAAAAATTGATACAACCAGTTACTTAGAAAACTTTCAAGCACTAAGCGCTGGTCAAAATTATATTAATTTGGCCGTTGATGATTCATTCCATCGGGTAGTAGAGAATAAAAAAACTTATAAAATTAAAAATAGAATGTTGGTTTTATATTTAGGCAAACAAAACGGGAAAGTTTATGGGAAAACCAACATTCTAGAAGTCAGAAAAGTTAACAGCGCTGGTTTTAGTATTGATCAACTAGCACAAATTGTCAAAGATATTATTCGAGATATTTATAAGAAAAATTTAAAAATAATTGTGTATGGTGATGGTGCAAAATGAATAAGAAATTTATCGAAAAAACTTGATGCAATTTACATTTTAGATAAATTTCATTTAATAAAAAAGCTTTCAGATTTAGTTTCACTAAAAAATAACAATTCACTAAATCGTTTTTTGTTTGAAGAAAAATTTCCAAAACTTTATCAAAAGTTATCGGATTATTTCGAACAGAACCAAAGTGACAAAGTTGTTTTAGAACTCAGGCAAATAATAAAATATCTTCAGACTGTATTAGGAAAATATCCTTTACTTTTTAGTAAAATTAAACAGAAAATTGAAGAAGCAGGACAATTTTTGCGTTATGTAATTTCAAACTTAGAAGCAATTAACCAGTTATTTTCATTCAAGAGTGCGAGCAGCTATACAGAAAGTTTTGTAGCTAGTCTAATAAAATTTAATACTAAAATTAAGTATTCAACTTTTTCATTTGATCGTTATTTTAATAATTTAACTTTACATCATCAAAAAAACAGAGCTAATTTAGTCATAGTTTAAGTTTTTTGCTATAATTTGAGTATTCTATTTTTTTGGAATTTTTTATATTACTACGTAATATATAATCAAAAACTAGTTAAAAAGTAAAAAAATAAGAAATAGTAGTTTTTATTTTTGAGTCAAAATTACATTTTCCTTCTTATAATACTAGTATTATAAGAAGAGCATGAAGAGGAATGTCTTTTCGTCAGAAAAAATTTGGACGTGCCGGCTTATTAAAAGAAAAATTCAAAGGGATGCTGTGGATTTTTCTTTTAATAAGAATCAGGAAAAAGTAAAAAAAAATTTTATAGTTTTAGTTTTTTTATGGTACAATAATGTTATCAAGGCCGGATCACAAATTTTGTTAGCCCACAAAAAATCTGGAAAAACAAAAAGAAGCGGGGTAAAATAATGAAAAAAAGTATCTCAAAACCTGATTTTTCTAAAGCATTCAAAATATTTTTGAGTTTTAGCACCTTATCTTTAACAATTTCTGGAATTACTTTGATTGGTATAAAAAATCGCGATAAAACCGATCAAATTAACATACCAATTACCCACTCGGTCCAAGAAACTGAAGAGCTTTTGGATAAAATTAATTATTTATCATTAGGTGATTCGATTTCTGCTGGTTTTAACTGGGATTATTCTTTTGATGTTAGAGGTATGCTTGATGAAAAAAATCAAGTAAAAGGACTTTCGTATCCTGCCTTTTTTGCTAATTTTATTCAGAAAGTTAATCCAAACGCCCTTAAATCATTTGACAATTTGGCACTTTCTTGAACAACAGTCACAGATTGACTATATTTACTTAATCCTGAAAATGAAAAATACAAAAATTCAGATAAAACACATTTTCGTTTCAATTATCATCTAGATAAAAAATTAAATTCGCCATATGGACAGCAAATTCGTGAAGTTTTTGATGACTTTTCAGCAACAAGTTTTCCAAAACTCCACAAAAAAATCCAAGATTCAAATTTAATAACACTTTCATTAGGGGCAAACGATTTAATTGAGTCTATTGATTTTCGTGTAATTGCAAAACCACTCCAAAAACTTGCCACAAAAGCTGAAGCAAGTTTTGAATTTATGCAAAATATTGAACTAGCCTACCAAAAAACTTATCGAAATTTGCTAACTTTAGTTGAAAATTTGCGCAAAATCAACCCTAATGTTCGAATCGTTTTAGTCGGTTATAATTCTTTGACATCAAATATTGTTAAATTTTTTGAAAAATTACTAACAAATGAAATAGGTTTGCCCGAAAATTACGCTAATTTAGCAATAAAACGTCTAAATTCAACAATTAAACAGGTTGCCAAAGTTCAAAAAGTTCAGTATGTTGACTTGTATAATGAAAAAATTTGACAAGAAAATCCAACTGAATTTGCATCAAAAGAATTAGATATTCACCCTTCGACAAAAGGTTACAAAAAAATGGCCCAAGACCTCTTGTTCAAACTTGCTTTAGAACAAGATATTTTATTTAAAAACGAAGAACACAAAAAATTAGGTTGAGATAAGGATTATATCGAAAAAGATTTAAATAATTATCGTCGTACTTTAAATATAGCATCAAATTCACGAATTCTTGAGGCCTTAAGTCTTGATGGCTCAACTGATAAGTTTATTTCTGAGACCTCTCAAATCGAAACAAGAACGACTGCAGATATTAAAAAAACTGAAAAATCACCGCTTGAAAATTTTGTAAATGTTATATTAAATAATAATTTTGGTGATTTTTTAAGCCGTTTTGTTCAGTTAGGACTCCAAAATAATCCAGGCGTGCAAAAAACTTTAACTGATTTTTGACAACAAAACCAAAAAGCAGGTGCTTCTTTTGCCCAAATTTTGCAAAAAATTTTCTCAAGTGGGTTTTTTAGTCAAATAATTACGCGTTTTCAGACTTATGTTCAAAATATTATTGATACCCAGAACTGAGAAAAGGCAACAATTTCTGATTTAGTTAATCAAATTTTTGCCGACTTTGATGAAAAACAGATAATTGATGTTTTAAATACTGTTGTAACTTCTGAATTTGCCAGTGAAAATCCTGAAAAAACTAAAGAACTAATTTTTGCTTCTATTTTTGGCCAAAGTTTAGTTCAGGATCTTATAATTAACAATATTATCAAACTTGATGTTGCATATAAAGATAATTTAAAGGTAGTTTTTACTTTTGACTCAATTAGAAAATTATTTACAAAAATAATTACTGATTTTCAACTTCGCACAAAAGACTATGAAAATTCTGCCACTTTTCAGCAAATAATCCAAACTTACCTTGAAAATCCTCAAAATGACGCTGATAATGTTAGTTTTATTCGCAATTTTATCTCAGAAACACTAAAACATCATGAGTCTGTTAAGGTTCTAGTTGGCATTATTAACGATAATTTTAATTTTAATTTGTCTAAAAATGATCAAGATTCGCTCACTGATCTTTTAGTTTCGCTTGCTGATGTTATTGTCCGGACAAATGTCTGGACCAAATTGAATGACATTGCTGCTAAAAACTTTTTAGAAGTTATTAAAAAAAGCGATTATAAAAATATTGAGAGCATTTCATCAATTTTTGCTGACCAAATTTATACAAATTACACATCTTTTTTTAAAGATTCCAAAAATTTACTTGATTTATTTTACGAACTTTTAAGTTTTGAGCTAAGCAATAATCAAATTGAATCACTTAAAAAATTACTTAATAAATTTTACCCAATTTTAACAAAATTTGACCTAAGCAACTTTATTGATACTTCTTCACCAAATTATGCTAGTTTTTCCTTTCTTTTTGATTCGGTCAAAGATTTTTTAGTTTCAAATTCATTCAAACCTTTATCAGATATCGTAAATTCAGCAATTAATGATTTTTTAGTAAATAAAAGCCAATATAAGCGAATTGATGATTTAAATCGTTTTGGTTTTCAGTTTTTAGCTAATAATTTGCCAAAACTTGAAGAAAATATTTATGATTTTATTGCACAAAATGTTAAAAATGAAAAGTTTTTAACTAGTCTAATTGATTTAATTAGTAGTTCGTTAAGCGACCAAGGTCTAAAACCTACATCGGTTAAAACTTTTTCGGAAATTATTAGGCTAATTTTTGAGGATTTTTATTCTAAATATCAAATTTGAAAAGAAGATAAAACAAGTCCGACTAACAATTTAATTTTTGCTTTTGTTAAAGGTGCAATAAATACTTTTGAAACCTTTACAAAATCAAATTTTAGCCAGTATGATTCTCTCAAAACTAACCTTGAATCGGCAAGACAAGCAAATAATGAATCAGAAATTCAAGAATATTCAGCAAAAATCACACTTCTTGACCAACAACTTTCATTTCAAAATTTTTCTAGTTATTTTCTAAATAACTTTTTTAGCCAAGAACAAATTTATTCACTTTTAAAAAGTCTTGCTAGCCTTGATTTTAAAAGTAAAATTTCAACTCAAGATTTGGTTTTATTTTTCAAAAACCTTTTTGATCAATCATTTTTACATAAACAGTTAATCGAAAAATTAAGCCAAAATAGCTTTTTTAATAAGGAAAAAATTCAAAAACCCCTTTTAAATATTTTATCTAGCTTCTTTGAATCTTCAGAAGTTGAAGCATTACTTTCAAAACTTATTGATTACTTTTTTGACGATAAAAAGTTTGAAGAACACCCTGATTTTAGTTCGTTAATTCAGAATTTTATTACAGAAAATTCTGAATTAATTGAAAAAGTTTTTACACTTTTTTTAGGAAATACAACAACTTGAGAATCAATCTCCCAATTTTTACGGGCAATTTTGGATGAATATAAACTAAATTTAACGCAAGATTCTGTTAATACAATCTTAGAACTTGTTCGTGATTTTTTGACAAAACTAAAAGATTCAATTCTAAGCGTTCAAAATGAGACAACAATACAACCGCCGTTAATAATAAAATCAATAATTACTATTATTCTTGATGCAATTTCTAATAATCCAACCCCTAATAAATCGGTTATTGAGACTTTATTTGATAGTTTTAGCGTTGATATTGCAAATAATTATTATTCTTCAACGGCAACAAGTACCCAAGATTCAAGTAAAATTAATCAAGATAAAATTTCTTCATTAATTGCTGAAGTAATGAAAACTGAACCTATTTCAGAGCAAATTAAATCAAGTTTATCAAGCATTCCACAAGAATATCGTGAAGATATTGCTCCAATTTTTGATTCATTCTTACAATCTGATGGACTTAAAGATTTATTTAATTCCTATTTTAAAATAGTTGCAAAAGCAAAAATTAATAAGCCATTGAATAATTTATCGTTAATTAAGTCTTTATTTGAAAAGCAATATTTTAATAAAATTATCGGTGAATTTATTGTTCAATTAGACGAAAAAAAGAATAATCTAACAGGCAATTTTACAAAACTATCAGAAAAAATTTTTAATACTAAATTTGATCAAACGGAATTTGAATCTTTTTTCAAGCTAATTAAGAAAATAATTAAAAATAATATTGATAGTTATTACACCGATGAGCCAGAATCAATAGATATTTTTTCAGATCAACCTCAACAAATAAATGTGAGTCAAAATATTGTTGATCTTCGAATTATAGCTCAACCATTTAGTGATTCTGATTCTGAACAAGATTCTGCAAGTTCATCTCCAACAGAAACGCAAAAACTGAGCCCAGTCAAAAAGGACGCAAATTATTCAAAAGAAAATGCTTTTTTAACAAAACTTATAACTATTTTGACTAAATTAACTAACGGTCAGTTTTCTACTTCCAATTTGAATTCATTATTAGAAACCGAGATTGGAAATGAAGAGTTTATCGTTGATCTAGTCAAGCAAATTGCAGCAGTTTATAGTGAAATTCAGGACTCAGAAAAAAATAATATTTGAGATATATTGACAAAAATTTTTAAATCTGACTTTTTCAAAGAAAAAATTGAGCTATTAAGCGTTGGAAATATTTCCAGTTTTTCAATCTTTAGCGGTCTGTCAGAAGAAACCAAGAAAAAAATTGAGCCAACATTTAAAAGTTTGTTGTTAGAATTTTTACCAAATTCTGCAAACAAACTTTTTATTTTTCGAATTTTAGATTATATAAATAAAAATCAAGAATTATTTAATGATGTAAAAACATTTTCAGGAATCTTAACTAAATTTTTAAGCGATAAAAACACCGACCAAACCCAGAATTCACAAAAGCAAACAAATACCCAATTTCTGAAGAACTATTTGTGACATGTGCTTAATTTTTTAGTAAAACATGAAGGATTTTTAGATATAGCAGTTGATGTAATTGCCTCATATTTGAATTTAAATTTAGACAACAACTCAAATTTAACTAATAAAGTTCAAAAACCAAGAGAGATTCCTAAAACTTTTTTAAAAGAATTTATTGGTCTAGGTTTTGACAATCCTTTAATTTCTGATATTTTAGATCAAATGTTAGCAGCAGTTAAAACTTTAGATTCAAGTAAAGAAGCATCTAGTTTTTTCAGTGCCATTTTTAGTAAATTAGATTTTGCAAAATTAATTAATCTTGATTTAGTCGTTAAAATTGAACCAAAAATTAGTGTAGATGATTCAACAGGTAAAGCTTCAACCGAACAAAAAGATTTAATTAATGAAGAAAATTTAACATTAAACGCACCAACTGGACAAAAAATATCAACCAAAACACTCGCTGACTTTTTTGATTTAATATTTTTAGCCTCACCGGACTGAAATAATAAAAATGAAAATAAAGCTTCGCCAATTTTAAAAGAATTAAATCATATAAAATACACCGGAATTTCTTTTCAGGATCTTTTTACATCAAATAAAAAAGATCCTCAACTTGAAGCAATTTCAAAATTATTTCATAGAATTTGATACTCTGAGGGCAAAGATTCTAACAGAATATCAATCAAGAATTTTAAAGATTCATCAAAAGGAAGACTTCTTTATAGACTAGCGCTAATCCTTCTTTTTTATACTTATGAATCTAGGATTTCTCAAAATTATTGATTTAGATCCCAATTATTTTATGGTAGTTTTTTATCCTCTTGGAAAGCTTCTGAAATAATACGTGCCTCATTGCACAATGGAAGCCAATCTAAAGTAAGCAATTCGAATGATAGAGAATACAAGAAATTTATTGATGACATAATAGGGAATCCTGTCAAATCCAAAACTCGATGAGGGTGAACGAATTGATATACGCCTTCCAACGTAAAGCTGAATGACATGATTACAATGATTTATTATAATTCTGACAGTAATCGGTTTTCCAGCCGCACAAAGCAACCTAGATTAAAAGACCAAATTTTGCAGCAAATCCACGATGGAACTTATCCTAATGATTATGAAAAGCCCTAAAAATTAATATACTACTTGAGTAAAACTTTTATTAACAAAGTTTTTTCTATCAAAAGTTTAGGATATTTTTGTATCTTCAAGTCGTTTTTACTGTAATCATGAGGAAATTTATTACTTGAATTTTTTCATCAAAATCTTGCAAAAATTAGAAGAATCCTCCCAAAATTGATTGCTTTTCTCACTAAGTTTATAATTTTTTGGAAAAAATTTAATTTTGAAATCAAAATATTTAATATTCCGAAAAACATAATTTTAATATTTTAAAAATTGTATCGGTATAAAATAATAATATCGAGTAAATTTATGGTATAATTTCACAAAATGAAAATCTTAAAAAATCGCTATCTTTTTGTTCTTGATCTTGATGGCACAGTTCTTTCTGATAGTGCAAATTCTGAAATTCATCCCGATACTGAATCAGGAATTAAGCGCGCTGTTGAACTAGGACATGTTGTTTGCATTCTAACAGGAAGACCATGAAGATCGACAAAACCAATATACGAAAAATTAGGTCTAAAAACAATTGTTGCTAATTTTAACGGCGCTTATATTCATAACCCAACAGATTCTGAATTTATTCCAACAATTAATTACATAAATTTAAATGATATTTTATATATAATGGGTGACAAACGGGTAAAGGCTGAAACCTCAAATGTTGCAATTGAAGGACCTGGATGAGCTAAAATCAAAAAACGCGATAAACAATTAGAGCAAGTTTTTGGATTTGACCATATTAAAAATCTAAAGCCTGGTCTAAATTTCCATAAAATACCTTTAAAACCGACTTGTTTAATTCTTGATACAAAGCCAAGTACAAATATCAACGATTTTAAATCATATTTAGAGCGACGCTATGGCGATCTAGGTGAATTTTCAGCTTGATCAAAGGGAGAAAATCACACATACGTTTTTGATATGACCGCAATTGGGGTTAATAAATCTAAGGCTGTTTCAATGCTTTCGCGTTATTATAAAATTGACTTAGAAAATATAATTTCAATTGGCGATAGTTACAATGATATTGGTATGTTTGAAATTTCAACAATTTCTGTTGCAATGGCAAATTCGCCTTTGCAAGTAAAAAAGAATGCAACCGTTATTCTTAAAAAAACAAATAAAGAAGGTGGCGTTGGTGATTATATTAACCGTTTTTTAAAAAATCCTACAAAAGAAATCGAAAAATCAAAAAAAGTTAAAATGAAACTTTCAACAGCTCCAATTGAAGCAACCGAGTATTAAAAAATGAAATTAGAAAAAATTGCAATTTATGGCGGTTCATTTAATCCCGTTCATAAAGCTCATATACAAATTGCAAAAAAAGCAATCGATTTTTTAAATTTAGATATGCTTTTTTTTGTGCCAAATTATATAAATCCCTTAAAAAACAATAAAGAAAACAACGTTGATCCCGCATTTCGTTTTGAAATGCTAAAATTAGTGCAAATTGAAAAAACACAAGTTTGTGATTATGAAATTAAAGCCAAAAAAATTAGCTACACAATTGAAACAGTAAATTACTTTAGGCAAAAATATCCTAATGCCAAACTTTTTTTAATAATAGGATCTGATAATCTTGCCAGTTTTAAAATGTGGAAAAATTACAAACAAATTCTTGAAAAAGTCCAACTTGTTGTTTTTAGGCGTAAAAATTATCCTGATTTAGGAAATGTTAAGCGTTATAATGCCTTAATTTTGCCAACCCAGTTGCCTAATTTTAGTTCCTCAGAAATAAGAAATGGAAACCTTTTTGGTCTTGATCCAAAAGTAAATGCTTTTATTGGCGCTAATTTTTTATATGCTAATTCAATTCTTAAAGGTTTTCTTGGCAATTCTGACCGATTTATCCATTCAAAAAATACCGCTGAACTCTCAAGCGAGTATGCTAAAATTTATGGCCTAGATTCAAAACAGGCTTATTATGCTGGCTTATTTCATGATTTGACCAAAAAATGAAGCAGGCAAGAACACATTGATTTTCTTAGCTCCCAAAAAATTGATGCTAGCGATCTTCAAGACTATGAACTTCACCAACTTTCAGCTTCAATTTGATTAAAAAATGTTTATTTATTGCCTTTTGAACAAATAATTCGTGCTATTTCTTGTCATACAACCCTTTGTTTTGAAATGTCATTATTTGACAAAGCAATTTATGTTGCCGATAAATTAGCTCGCGGGCGTCGCTTTTCAGGTATTCAAAAATTACGCGACTTAGCAAAACAAGATTTAAATAAAGCTTTTAGCCAACTTGTAAGAATGTCCAAAATTGAGCATGAAAATATGAAAAACTCAGCCAATCAAATGAAACTATATGAAAAACATCAAAATTAAAACTGCTATTTTTTATGCTGATAAGCAAGAACAAGTAAATTTAGAATTACTTGGTGCAAAATTTATAAAAAATGTTAGCGTTTTAAACCTAAATTTTCCTGTTTATGAATATAAAAATATTTATTTTTTTTATATTCATTCGCAAATTGGCTTAATTAATTCAGCTATTTTTGCTCAGACAGTTGCAGTAAAATTTTTAATTACTAATATAATAAATTATGGTGGTTGTGGTGGAAGTTCATCAATTAATTTTTCAAAAATGAAAAATCAATTGATATTTCCTAAACGTTTTTATTTAATTGATGCAAAAACACCTTGATATGAGCCAGGCCAACTACCATTTGAACCTAAATTTTACGATAATAATTTAATTGCTGCTCAAAATTTTAATTTAGGTTCATCAAATAGTTTTATTTTTGAAGAAAATCAAGTAAAAGATTTTCAATTTGTTGATTTTTTTGATATGGAAGCATTTTCTTTTGCTCAAATAAGTGCCAAAAATAAGTTGAATTTTTATTGCATTAAATATTTGAGTGATAAAATTGGCCAAAATCTTGACATTTCCGAAGTTAATTTTAACATAAAACAAGGCGCTCAAAATGCCGCCAAATATGCCTTAGGTCTTCTTGAGAAAATCTAAAAAATATTTGTCCACTATTATAAATTCGTAAAAAACAGTTTGAAAATTAAATTATAAGTTTTCAAACTGTTTTTTTCTAAAGTGGCTAAAAACTAACAATTATTCCCGTTTTCATACTAACTTTTTTAAAAAAGTTAGTAAAAATTTCTAAAAATTTTTCAAGAAAATCGTAAATAAAAAATTTATTATCTGAATTTTTTATACTAATTTATGTTATAATAAAAATATAAAATAAGGTTTATTATATTTAGTTGATAAAGTCGCAGAATTAGGACATAATAAAAATTTATAGTTAAAATTTGAAGAACAATATCAGTCTAAATATCATATGGAGATTAAATAGAAAAACTCTCTTTAATAAATAAAACAAAAGATTATTTAGTGATTTGACCTCATATTGTGAAATAAGGAGGAAATTATTGAAAAACATCAATTTAAATTTTTGGTTCTTTAGCATCTTCAAACTTGAATTAATAGGGTATTTAGTAGAAGAATTGGGAATATACCGAATCCTAGTAAAGAAATATAAGTCCTTGCTTTTTGAAATTGGTAGATGATAATTAGGTGGTTTTATATGTTTTTCAACAAAAATAAAATATTTTTTATAGTAACTATGTTAGCAACTCCTTGGCTACTTCCTATAATTATTCTTGCAGTTCAAAATTTTTCTTTTGGCCATAAAGCAAATTTCTCTAGTCAACATCCACAAAAACCTATTATTTGAGTCGATGATAGTAATGATCTAATTAAATCAAATATTTTTTCATATAATCATTTACTAAATATTGATAGCAAAAAAAGACCTTGAATTCAAAACTCTAAATGGAAAAAGACTTTTCTACAAAATCCTGAAGAAATTCAAGAAATAGTAAAAAAATATTTATATTTTCAAGAACAAAATTTTGTCAATAATTTAAATGATAAAACAACTAAAAATTTAGTAACTTTTTTTGCTAATCAATATAATAATAAAAAGCACGAATTTAGTTTTAAAGAATTAAAATTAGGAGAGTTTTCTGATAGATTTAACAATTTATTTTCTAATAATTTTTTAATCATTGAAGATTTTGACGATTATTTGGATTTTTTCAAAGAATTTGAAGACAAGCAAGAATTTGAAAGAAAGAATTTAAATAAAGATTTCTTTGATAATAACCTATTTCTAGTTTATGTAAAAGATGAGTCAAATGTTGTTCCTATTTTTAATAAAACAAGCCTAGAAACTAATTTATCACCAATAGATCTAATTACCTATAAAAATCAGAACTTAATTATTTCAATAGATCAAAAATTTTCAAATTATTTAAAAGAAAATTCTTCTTCTTCTTCTTCTTCTTCTTCTTCTACTAGTAGAACACGCGAAAGGTTCCGAATTTTCTATAAATCAGTTCCTAAAAATTCTTATAATAAATCATATCCGCTATCTTCAATAAAAATTACTGATATAGAAGATTTAGTTTTGTATAATTCACTAGACAAAACATCAGCAGAGTTTAGTAATTTCTTGGATTTTATTAATAAAAAAAACACAATTTTGTCAAGAAAAAATTTGAAAAAGAATAGATTTTATGCATCACAAATTGATAAAAACATATCTAATTTAAGTGAAAATAAAATATTTTCAAACTTTAGCGAAGTAAAAGACTTGATAAATAACAAAAATTTATTGAAAAATGAGCACTGAAAAAGCACATTTCACCTATCAAATTTATTTATCCCCATAAAAACACAGGACAAAACACATAAATTTAATAGCTTCATCTTGCAAAAACAACAATTAAAAGAGATTTTCCAAGATGAAATTATTTATTGAGAATTTGATAAAAATTCCAAAAAAGTTTTAATTTATACTTTAAATTACAAAGACATTTTCCATGGAATTGGAAAACAACCTGAAAACTTTAATTTTGATAACTTGTTGCAATTTGAAAAAATTGATATTGGTGATATTGATGTTCAAGAAATTGAAATAAAAAAATTAAATTCCATCGAAGATTTCAATAATTTATACAATAAAACAGTGGTGTAAGTATGAAACAAAAGGCAAAAAAAATTTTTTATAGTTCTTTGTTATTAGCAAACTTTGTAGCTGCTGGGGTTGTTTCTACAATTTTCATCATTAATTATATAAGTCCTAAAAAATCAGAAACACTTAGTTTTCAGGATGTGTCCGATGATGAAAATAAATTTTTTATTAGCAACACTAAGCCTGAGGGTTTTTCTAATCCGGCAGACAATCATTGATTTACTTCGCAATATTGATCAGATCGGCTTCAAAAAAATCCAGAAAGAGCTAATCAATTACGGCAAAAATATCCATCTTTTGAAAATAACTTGTTCAAAAACTCCGATAACAATTCACCCCTTATTAAATTAAGTAGCTTTTTTCGCTCTGAATTTAAGAAAAATAATGACACATTAGAATTTGACCAAATAACTGATCAAGGTGTATGAAAAGATAAAAAAATTATTAATAATTTTGTGATTTTAAAAAACTATAATGACTTTTTCTCATTTTTTTCAAGGATAAAAAACGATAATTTTTACAAAAGAGTACTACAAACACCTGATTTTTTTCAAAAAAAGTCAATTATTGCTTATGTTCGACCGATCTGAAATTATCAAGATTTAACCTTTACATCAAAAGCTAAAAAACCATTTTTTAATCCAAATCATACTTTTTTTAATCCAAATAATCCCGATAATGTTGGGATTATGTCGTTTGACTCAAAATTCGAAAAATTTTTTACTCTCGGCCTTAAATATAACGAAATTATTGATCCTTTAATAGTTAATAATCCGGTTGTTTCGATTATTGATTCAGATTTTTATAATGAAAAATTTAATATTTATTACAAAATTATAGAGAAATCTATTGAAAATAACTTTAATCCTAAATTTGATATTCATATTAGCAAAATCGAAGATCTTGTTCTTTATAATAACATTGTTCGTGATAATGATTCTTCAAAATTCAAAGAATTTCTTTTAAAAAAACAGGAAATTTTAGATAAAAATAACCTAAAAAGCACAAGATTATATGCAAGAACAAATAAAAATCAACTAGAAAACCTAAAATTTTTTTCAACCCTAGAAGAAACAAAAAACCTAATTGTATCAATGCAAGATTCAATAAATTCAGAATGAGGTGGTGCATTTGTTCCTTCAAAACTTTTTATTCCAACAGAAGATAATTCCGAAGTTTTTAATAAATTTATTTTAAAAAAACAAGATGCAAAAAAAATTTTTGATGATGAAATTTTGTATTGAAATGTTGATGAGCAAGCTAAAAAAATAAAAATTTACACCTTTAATTATAAGGATTTATTCCCTAATTTTGCAACAGAACCTCAAAATTTTAAAATTGAAAATTTAGAAAAACTTGAAAAAATTGATATCGGAAATACAACAATAACACAAGTTGAATTTTCTAAAATTGAAACACTAGAACAATTCAATGATTTATATAATCAAATAATAGCCAAGAAATAATATTAAAAACCTTAATTTTCTATTTCTTTTTTGGGTTAGCGCGACTTATTTTTCATAGACTTATCAAGTTTTTTTACTAATTTTGTATTAATTTATTAGTACATATATGCAAAATTGACTCTTTGTGTTAGTTTTGCATTTTTCTTTTTTATAAATTTGCCTTAAATTCTTCTGTAAAATGTAAACTTTTGCTTTTAAAAGTTTTAAATTCAGCAATTTTGCTGTATCTAATTTTGTCTTCAACAGTCAATTTGAATTTTTTCAATTACCACCCTTTTTGAATCAGTTAAAATTAACATACCAATTTATAGCTTATCTAATTTTACATTTTTTCGTATAGTCTTATTTTTTATAGTAAAATTTATCTCATAAACATTTAGGAAGGGTAGAACGATTATGAGATTGAGCATTTTACCTAGAGTTTCAAAACGAAAACAAACAATTTTATTAGCAACAACTCCTGCAATAATTGCGACTTTAACCATTGGATTCACCCAACAATTAAATCCTTATACAGGTCTAATTCCTAGGCCTCAAATAGTTTTTTCTCCCCAAGAGAGAAATGAAATTCTCAAAGAACCAGAAAAACCAGCACAAACTGAAACCTCAAAACCCGAAGTTACTAAAATAGATGTTCCCAAACCAGTTGAGCCAGTAAAAGTAGAAACACCAAAGCCAAAACCAGTCATAACAACTCCTGAAAAAGCAATAATAGTACCGATAAATCCGCCTAGGACCCAACCTCAAACGATTCCGCGTACTGAGACAAAAGTTGTTAGTCAATCACAAACAAATGTTAATTCTAATCTTGAAGCACTAAAAGTAAAAGCACTAGCACGATACAGTCAAGCAATCGATAATTCAATTAAAGAGGCAAAAGCAAAAATTGTCGGATTTCAACAAGAAATTGACGAAATTAACCGTATTTATGACAACCATTTTGATGATCCCTTTTATAATCCCAATAAAGTTACAAAATTAATCTGAGAAAATTTTCGGATTCAAAAATTACGAACTTTCGATGGTTCAAATGCTCCTGAATACCAACTTGAAAGAGTTAAAAGTGATCTAAAAATACTTGAGGAGTTAAAACAAACCAAAAAATCATTTAATCAAGAAGAAATTAAAATGCTTTTGCGTGGAATGTTGCCTTCAACTGATTCACCCTATGTTTGGGGTTATGAAAATGAATCTGATAATCCTGTGCTAAATCAATTAAAAGCAGCAAATAATCGTCGTCTTATAAATATTCCTTCATGATATTCACGAACTCCAGGAACAATTTCTGACCTAACTTATGAGGGATGAGACCGTCAAGATGTCTCAAGTGAATTTAACGGAATTGATAATTCAATTGGAAATTCAGTAAAAGTTTATAATTATACCCCTAATGATAAAAATGAGGACAGAGCTAATCGTCAACCGCTCAAAGTTATTGTTCTTGATGCTAATGACAATGATGCATTTAAAAAATTTCAGGAAATTTTAACAAAAGTACTCCAAAAAGATAATAAAATTCAAGCTGTTGTTCTAAAAAATGTCGGTGATAAAAATTCAAACCAAAATGTTGAAAAAATTTTAAGTTCAATTCCACCTTCAATTAAAAAATTAACGCTTTTCCTTGATAATTACAATGCAACGGCTAATTTACGTCCTTTAGAAAAAATTAAACTTGATGAACTTGAACTCTATTCAAATATTGATGCATTATCAGATAACTGGTCAATTAATCCAAACGCACTAAAAAACATTGACTACATTAGTTTTGATTATAATAATGCCGCAACTTTTCATAAAAATCATCCTAGTGAAAAAATACCTGGATCAATTGTTTTTAGCACTTTAGCTTGAGATGCTCATGATACAATCCAAACTGTTGATGAGGGTCTTTCAATTGTTTTTGACTCAAAAGTTTATCAGCGAATTTTCCAAGGATCTCACGGTGGCAAAGGCGGGCGTCCGGTTAATCTTGATTTTTCACGGGCAAAAAACATCAAATCACTTAAAGGCTTAAGTCTTGAAAAATTAGATAAAATCTGAAATGATCATGTTAAAAATTGAAAAGATGACAAATATTCTAACGAAGATTTTACCGGATTTCGTCCGATAAAATTTAGAAAATTAATTTTTGGCCTTGATGAAGCCAACAATTTTGTTGCAAAATGAGACGATTTTAACGGTGGGCAATTAAGTTCACGGCTAACTTTTGACGAACCAGGTGGAGCCCAAATTGAGTTTCGCGACAATACCGGTACTCAAACTTCAAGTCCAATAGCAATCTTTTTATCTGGAACACCTAGTGGTGATGCGATTGCGGAAATTAGCGCTTTTATTAGAGCGGCAAATTCACGAAGTTTATCAGTAAATCGCCTTTATGTCGAAAATGAATCAGTTTTAAAACAGGTTGGTTCACGAATTGGTTCTGTTCAAGTTTCAGTTAAAAAGGCTGAACAAAACAGCGTTCAAGACGGATTTTCAGGAGATGTATAAAATGAAAATTAAATTTTTATTTCCACTTTTATCTGTTCCATTTTTTGCGATAGCTTGTGGCAATAACCAACAGCAAAAACTGCCTTCAGAACAAAATCAACAAAGTCAAAAAACCCCTTCAACTGAAGGGAATATTTCAAATTCACCCCAAATTGACCTAGTTTTTCAAAAAATTGATTCAAATTTTGAATCAATTTTTGGTCAAAAATCAGAAAATGAATTCAAAAAATTCATTTCCGAATCACAAAAGTCAGTTTTTCAACTTCTTGATAATAATGTTAAAGATTTAAGTAAAAAACAGGAAAAAATTACCCAAATTAACAATATTTTTAGTGCTCTAGAAAAAATTGCACAGCAAACTCAATACGATCTTGAAGCTCAAAGATCGACAGCAACACTAACCTTAGGTGCACTTAAAGATATTTTTAAAGAAGAAAAACCAACCCAACCGCAGCCGCCTCAAAGTCCCCAAAATCCTCAATTATCAGAAGAACATGATAAAAAAATTGCTGAATTAACTAATAATTCTCGTCCTTCTGGTCAAAATTTTAGTCGTTTTTCCAATGATGGTAAGCGGATAATTCTTGATCAATACGAAAATGATTTTCCCGAAAAAGAATGAGATTGGTATCGTATAAATTCTAATTTTAGCGGCAGTGGTATTGGTTTCGGATCTACAAGTGAACTTGAAAAAAAGCCGGAAAATTTCCCAAAAGAAAAGCCCGAAACTATTGCAAAATTAAATCAAAAAGCAAAAGAATCAGACCAACCTTTATTTGAAAAAGCACAATTTCGCCTTTTTTCCTTACCGGTTTTTGACGATAATGGAAATATAAATAAAATAAAATTCAATACTTACGAGGCAGGATTTAAAACTCCGGCTTGATGAAAATCTAGCGAAAATTCCGACTATACTTTTGGTGGCCCAAATCGACTTGGTTTGCCAAGAAAAATTGTTTCTGAGGATTACAGAAAACTAATTCCAAATGTTGTTTCAATAAAAATCGAAAATTTAGTCGTTGATGATGCCTACCAAAATGACAACAACAATCCAATTACGCGCACAAATTTTTCATTTGGAACCTTAGGAATTTTAGATTACCAAATTCCGCAAAATTCATCCTATCCACTAAAATGATTCTTTTTAACTAACGCTCACGTGGCAAATAATTTGCAAATCGCCAATGATTTTCATGAAGGTAAACATTATGGCCGTGATTTTTCAAATTATAATGATTCTGATTTTCGTTTAAATACACAAAGTATAACTCTTACAAAATTAAAACAAACCGTTCCTTTGAATACAATTCTGCCAACCACTAGAGGAGCAATCGCTGAGGATGAATTTTATAACACAGTCAAACTTGATATCAAAGAAAACAATGGCAAAATTTACAATAACGGTTCGGAATCTCCAGATTTAGCTGGCGTTGCCAACCAAACAAAACCCCGCCAAAAACCAACCCAAAGTATGAATGTTAGAACTATTTTAATGGGTTCAGACGTTTTTAAATTCAAACCTAGCGATTTTAGTGATCAACAAGATCTCCAGAATGTTGATGAATTTCTTGATTTTGCAATTATTGAAATTAATTTCAATAATGAAGCAGAAGCTAAAAAAATTACCGAAGAATTTTATAATAATCACAAGTCAAAATCGTTAAAAATTTCTGAATTTAATCCGTTTAATTCAGATCAATATTCAAAACTAGAAAAAACGCCTTTCTATAGCTTAGGTTACCCTGGCTCAAAAGGCGACCCTACTATTTCTCAAAACGATTATCCAGCCGATTTTGCCCAAAGAAACTACAGTGTTTCGCCTTGGATTAATAAAAATTTCCGTCTTTTTAATTCTAGAAAGGAAAAAGATCCTTTAATTAATGGCGGTTCTGAATTTGCTTGATCAAGATCCTATCGCAGTTTTGTAAATCTTCCTGGAATTAGCGATTATTTCATAACTGCACCAGTGTTAGCTAAATCTTATACAAAACTTGATTATTTTGACCAAAAAGACAAACAACGTAAATCCAAAAAATATTTAAACGGCGGCCTTGGAACTGTTATTGATAATTATACTGCAAGCGGTGGTTTGTCTGGTAGTCCTGTCTTTTTTAAAGACGGCCAACTTTATTCTGTTGTTTATGCCTCAGATTCGCAAGCTTCAGCAAATTTAACATTAAATTTACGTTCTTATGGCTATGATTATAAAGGTTATTATGGCAAATATAATCTTCCTAAATATGATTTAATTTATGGCGATTCTTCTAGTGATGCTCAACAGCAAAAATCTTATTGAAAAGCACTATCTGAACTTTATAAAAATCAAACCAATTTTAAAACTAATTTATTTCCAGAAGGTCTTGCCAAACAAAAAGATGTTTTTGCAAAAAAATAGCTTTAAAATAGGCTGTTTTTTTTGATTACAGGCAAAAAACCGCAAGTCAAAATTTAGCAAATTAGTCATCTTAATTATTTTAGTTTTAACAATTTTGCTTAAGTATTTTGGTTATATTTAAAAAAAATTAAACCAAAAGTGTACAATTAAAATCATAAATAAAAGACTAATTGTCTGAATTTTTTTCTACTATTCAAACTAAAAAAGGTAAAATTTTAGCTTAAGAAGCAAAATTATAAAATATCTAAACTGCTTTTTTAGCCTGAAACACTGGCAAAAATCAATTTATGGGTAAAATAACAAAAACCATAAAAAAATACAACTACTATTTAAACTCAATGCAAATAGAAAACTCGTTTTTATTTACATCGAGCCTAAAAAAAACATATGAAGTTTTGAAAGAACAATAACCAAAAGCCCTAAATTTATAGATTTCTAAACGGTCAAATTTAAGGCATACCATCATATTTAAAAATATAATGGAAAATTCGCACTGTCTGATTTTTTTAGACAAAAAACATAACTAATTCCCCCTTAATTCAATATTAAAATTTATTAATTTATTCTTAGTGACTCTATTATAACAGAATTTTAATTTTTAACCAAACATTTTTTTTTTTTTTTACAAAGGCTTAATTTTAAAACAATAAAAATTAAGATTTTAGCCTCAAAGAAACACGGATTTACCGGTATTTTTGCATATTTATATTAGCGGTGAATTTTTGCATCAAACTGGCAAACTCAGAACTAACAAGCCTAAATTTTTAATATTTAACAGCCCCAAAGATAAAAAAAATCCAAACAATTAAATGTTTGGATTTTTGTCTGAATTTGTACTTATTTTATAAAAAGCCGTCTATAAATGCTTGCTGGAAAAAATAAATAATTGCTCAAAAAGTTAGGGCAGTAAAGCCAAGACCGACAATGACTGATACTCAAATAAATGATGATTGTAATTTAAGGCCGATTTTTTCCTTATTTTTTTTAAAAAAACTTTTCAATCTAGTCATATTTTATCCTTTTACAGTTGATCCTTGACGTGAGACTGCACTCATTATTCTCTTACGAAAGACAAAATAAGCAATAAACATTGGCAGAATTGTTAAAATTGCACCGGCCATTCTGATGTTTTTAAAGTAGCCTCCGGGAATTTGGGCGGTCTCATCAGCGACTCCGACTTTTTGTAAGAGTCAAGTATTTAGCGTAGTTAGGTCAGCTGAATTAGACTGTAGTATTAAAAGTGGCCAAAGTGTTGAATTTCAGGCTGAAAAAGCAGTTAGAATTCCGACAGTTCAAATTGTTGGCGATATCATCGGGGTGGCTACCTTAAAAAAATATCTAATCCCAGAACAACCATCGACCATTGAGGCTTCTTTAATTCGATCAGGAATTTCTTCAAAGGCATTTCGAAACATAAAACCAGAAAAAACAGAGGCAACAAATGGACTAGTCAAGGCAAAAATTGACTGGAAACCGTCATTTCACCCGAGCATTACCATAATTCGGTATTGGCCAATTAAAAGGGCAGTCTCAGGAAGAACTAAAATTGAAAGGAAAACTACCCAAGAAGCTTGTTTAAATTTTCACTTTCTTAGCGAAAAAGCATAGCCAAAAGTCATTGAGAAAAAAACTTTTGCAACCACAGAAATTAAAGTAACTAATATCGTGATTCCAAGAGCGGCAAAATAACCTGACTGGGCAGCTTTGACAAAATTATCCCAGGCAAAATGGTTAGGCCAATAAACTGGAATTCGCGTGTCAAGAATTTGCTCTTCAGGTGAGAGGGAATAGACCAACATAAAATAAAAAGGAAAAACAATTAGTATTCCAAAAAAGAAAAGCACGATAAATTTGAGTAAAAAGCTTGAAATTGCACTTGTGATATTCTTGTTGCGAACTTGCGAATTAATTGACTCTGTTAATTTAGCGGTTTTTTTGTCGCTAATATATTTTAGAATTTTTAATTTTATAATGAACATTTTTCTCCGTAATTTTGTCAGCTACTAAAAATATTGTGCTTAAAAACTTTTTGACAACAACTGAAAGGGCAATTCCAAAAACAAAAAGATAAATAGTTAGCGCTCCTGCCTGGGCAAAGTTAGGTGTTCCGCGCACATTTTTGTAAATATAGATCAGTAAAGTTGCACCTCCGTTACTAATTGCTTCAGTTTCGTTGGCAAAAATACCAATTGGAAAGACCTTAATTCCGCCGATAATTCCGATTGTAATTAAAAAGTTAATTGTTTTTGAAACTGAAGGCAGTGTAATTTTGAAAAATTGACGAACTGGACTAGCTCCATCAATTGCCGCTGCTTTATAAAGTGTTGGATTAACTGAAAGCATTGCGGTGGTCAAAATTAGAACTTCAAAAGCAAGACTTCTTCAGACTCCTGACATTAAAACAACTAAAAGTGCATTAAAAGATGAAGGATTTCCGGAATTTAGTCATCTTGTTGAAATCCCAAAAAGACGGTTAATAAAGCCAGTTTCACTATCAAAAATATAGGCAAAAGCAACTGAAACGGCAATTCCTGAGGTTACATAAGGTAAAAAAAACACTGTCTGTCAAAATCCACGGGCATATTTGCGGTGCAGCGAGGCAATTGTTGAGGCAATAATTAAACTAATTATTAGGCCAAGTGGTAGTGCTGCTATTGAATAAATGACAGAATTTCGAATTGCAATATGAAAATTAGTATCAAGAGTAATTAAATCAACAAAATTATCAAAACCAAATCGAGTATTTCCGGCAATATTAGGGTTAATTTCGATACTTAAAGACTTAGAAATTGAGTATAAAAATGGCAAAAAAGTAAAAATAAAAATAACTAAAATTGAAGGCAAAAGTATTAAAAAAGGCTTTCAAAATGGTTGTTTTTGGTCTAGAATTCCCAGTTCAAGATTAGTTTTTTTAATTCGCTGTTTTAGGAAATATCTACTAATTAAGTTCATTGGATTCGCTCCCTTGTTTGATAATCAAATAGATGTAATTTTCCTGATTTAATACTGAATTTGACAATT
Organism: Mesomycoplasma ovipneumoniae; assembly: GCF_038095975.1. Classification (NCBI taxonomy): domain Bacteria; kingdom Bacillati; phylum Mycoplasmatota; order Mycoplasmoidales; family Metamycoplasmataceae; genus Mesomycoplasma; species Mesomycoplasma ovipneumoniae. Next base: position 534,634 of record NZ_CP146003.1, read on the forward strand.
TCGTCAATCTCATAGGCCGGTTTTTTACGCAAGATTATTGAAATTTGACCGATATTTTCAACATCAATTTTGGCAAGAATATCTTTTCCGAGATATTCAATCACGCTAATTTTTCCTTGAAAATTACCAGCTTCATTTTCGACTAAATCTTCAGCTCTAATTCCGACTCTTATTTTTTCATGCTGATAATCTTTTAGCAGTTCAAAAATTATTTGATTATCAACAATGACACTTTTTGTTTCTTTGTCATAAAAAGCATCAAAAATATTCATCTCAGGAACACCTAAAAATGAGGCAACAAATTCATTTTTAGGATTATGATACAACTCAGTTGAAGTTCCAATTTGCTGAACATATCCAGTTGACATACAAATAATTCGGTCCGAAATTGACATTGCCTCTTCTTGGTCGTGGGTAACAAAAACTGTTGTTATTCCGATTTCAGTTTGAATTTTTCGAATTCACTGACGAGTCTGAACTCTTAGTTTGGCATCTAAGTTTGAAAGTGGCTCGTCCATTAGTAAAATATCAGGATGTCGAACAATTCCACGGGCAATTGCTACTCTTTGCTGTTGTCCACCAGAGAGTTTTGTTGGTTTTTTAGCTAAATTTTTAGTTATTTCAACCTTTTCGGCTGTACGTAAAACAGCACGATTTATTGCTTCTTTTATTGAAATATTATCATTTTGATACTCTTGATATTGCTTTAATTCTTGCTCGTTTAGTTTTGAAGTATTAAGGGAAAACTTATTAATTAAGTTTCTTTCATAGTCTAAAAATAGTTTTAAAGTTTCCTTTTTGTAAGTTTTTGATTTAGTCTTAAGCGATTTTAAAAGCAACAAATTCGGTGAATGACGAGTATTTGTTTCAAGAAATTTCTTTGTAGTTTCACGGTAAGTATGCTCAAGATTTGCTAGTTTTCCTGAATTTTTAATTTGATTTTTTTCGTTTTCAATTTCAGTTTTAAATCAAAGCTCTTTTTCTTTTTTTCGTTGATTGAAAGCCTCAATTTGTTCTTGATAATCTAATTTGAGTGATTCAGCATCTTTTAGACTTGTTTTATTAGAAAAATTTTTAAAACCTTGTTGAATTTTAGCCAGTTCAATTTTTGAATTACTAAGAAATTGTGCTTGCAATTTCTCAAGTTTTTCTAATTTTTCATATAAAAGTGCTTTTTGTTCTAAAAAGTTTTGCCTGGCGCGAACTAGTTCAGGAGCATTTTTTATTGCGTATTTTTCTTCCTGAATTTTGTTTTTATGAGCTTTTTTGTCGAGTTTTGCTTGTTTTTTAATTTTGTCAACTTTTAATTTATAAGCTTTTCGAAAAGTAATTGCCTGTTGGATTGGGCAAATTTCCCCTTCTTTTTTGCCAAAAATTTTTTTCCAAAAAGCTCAGAAAATTGATGCAGACTTGCCTAATTTTAAGAAATCAATCGTTAAATTTTTTATTTCAGCCTGTTTGTGAGCTTCAATTAAAAAATAATCGGTCTGAAGTTGATTTAAATTATGATAAATTTGTGTTTTAAGTTCGTTATAATCATGTTCTAATTGGCGGTAAATATCAAAATAATCAAATAGTTTATTTTTGTAAATTTCTAGATCTTCGAGTGAAGCACCGTTTTTGGCAAGAACAATTGAATTAGCATTTACACGTGCAAGCATCGATTTTTCAAGTGCTTTTTGCTTCCATCTTGGGTCATTATGCAAAGAAAAAGCAATGTTTCCAAAAACATTTAAATGCGGATAGAGCGCATAATTTTGGAAAACAAGACCAATTTTACGTTGCTGAGGTGACTTTCGGGTTACATCATCACCATTAAAAATAATTTGACCTGAAGTTGGATTTAAAAGACCAGCAATTGCATTTAAAATTGTAGTTTTTCCTGAACCTGAAGGTCCTAAAAGTGTAACAAGTTCACCTTTGTAAATTTTAATATTTGCACTATCAACAGCAAGTGTTTCACCAAAGTCAATTGTTAAGTCTTTAATTTCAATTGCAGGGATTGAAAATTTCGATTTATAACGACTATTTGAGGCCTGCCGAATTTTTTTTAACTCGGATTCAAAGTTATTTTTTTCGATTTTTTTATTATCATCTGCTTTTTTCATATTATTTATTATTTCCACTTTTTGTATCTTTTGAATTTTCTAACCTAAATTCATACCAGTCAACAACATTGTTATCTTTATTTTTTTCACCTAGAACTAAAAAGTCAGAAATTTTTGCAAGACCACGTGTTTTATAGATAGATTCAAGATTTTCATTAAGTGAAGATATGCTTGAATCTTTTAATTTTTCATAAATTCCGAACTTTTTATTAATGGAATTCTCAACTGCTGCTGCTTGTTTGATTGAATTATAATAATAAATTGTAGTCTGGTTAGTTATTCCCGAAAATCCTGATTGCAAAGTTGGAACCGCAAGTCCTGCTTTTGTTATTTCAACGCCATAAGATTTATAAAATCCATTATGACCAAAAAATAAACTACCAACATAACGGTTAAAAGAACGCGCTGGACCTGTTTTTGGGTAGACAAAAAAAACTTCTGTGCCTACTGGCAACATTTTTTCGGCAAATCGAGTTGCTCGCTTGGCATATTCAGCCTCAAGTCCTTCGGTTTCTTTATAAGTTCCTGATATGGTCGTACCTACCTCAGGAGTGTCAATGCTTTCAATTCTGACATTAAAAACAGGTTCAATTTTAGTTTCGCCAACAGATTTTAAGGTAGCTGTATCGCCATCAGTCCATTTTTGAATTGTAACTTTTTGGTGGTTAAAAAATTTTGAATCAGGCAAAATATCATCTTTAAATTTGAGCTTATCTTCTTCAGTTCAAGAATAATTTGGATTAAGAAATTTTGCAATGTCTTTGGCATATTGACTTTCTTTATCGTGCAAATCTAGCTCAGGATTTAGCCCAAAATCCTCTATTTTATAGTATTTTTGAGCCTGAAAGTAACCTTGAGCAGCGTGGTCTGTTGTACAAGAAGCAATAAAAAAAGGGATAAAAGTAAAATTTATACTAGCAAAAAACAGCTTTAAAAAGTTTCTTTTCATAAGACAAATTTATTAGATTAATTTTTTTCTCTTCCAAATTCAGGTCCTAAATTTTGGCTCAAAGAGTTTAAAAAACTTTCAAAATTAGGAACAGTACCATTGGATGCCTTAAGTGATTGCATTTGCGCAACGGTTGAGTCTAAATTTGAACGAAATTTAGAGGATCTAGCATCAGCATTATCATAAACAAGTGAATATTTAGCTTTAGCTTGTTCGTTATTAAAGCGACTAAATTGCTCGAGCGCTAACTTTTGACCTTTGTTTTTTGGTTTAGAAACATCTGGACTTAGCGTTGATTTTAGCGTTAATAAATATGAAGTTGCTTTTGAAAAATACTCAACAGGAGTTATTTTTCCGAATTTGTCCCCAAAGTCAACTTTTTCAGTTAGGATTCAATTTACAAAAGCCTTAACAGCACGGTCTTCTTTTTCATTTGCGTGAATAAAAATTAAATCAGGGCCTTGGGCAGCAACGGCAGTAATTTTTGAATTATTGTCAAATTTGTGCGGTGCTGCTAAAATATCCATTTCATCTTCGTTAAGCGAACTTGAGGCTTCTGTTATTTCAACGCCATTGTACCCGGTAATTACAATTGGCTTAAATTTTTCTTCTTTATCAAGAACTTTGTATGATCCTTCAATGATTCCAGAAGGAACCTCATCTCGGTCAGTAAAATAAAACAACTCTTTTTTCGGGTTTTTTTCTAGAAGACTTTTAATTTCAGCTAAAATTGATTGCTTAATTTTAACGGTGTCTTTACCATTAAGCGCCTTAACCTTAATTTCTTTTGAGATGTCTGCTAAATCTGATTCCTTAATTACTGCTGAAAATCTTGCATTTGGGCTGTAAATATGTTCAACATTTTCGTGAGTAAAACTTACTTTGTAATTTTTGTCGTTTGCTCTTATATAATTATGGTGAAATCCAGCTGTTGATCCAATTGAAAAAAGTTGTTGATGATTACGGAAATAAGTTGAATTATATTCACCAGGAGTTGTAAAATAAATTGACTTATCAGCCATTCCTTTGGTAATCAGGTCATAAACTTGTTTTAAATTTTTGTATCTATCTGATTCAGGTTTTTTGAAAAATGATGTATAACTAATAAGATTTTCTTTTCGATTTAAAACGGTAACTTCTTTAGATTTATCATTTTCTGACAAAGAACGTGAAAGCCCATAAATTAAAGTAGCTGCATTGTCAATCCCTAAAACTGATTTTGCCGCGGTTAGACTTGAGCCTTCAAGTGCTTTTGGAAAAGCTTTGACAATTCTTGAAGATAATTTCTGTAAATCACTAAAGTTTTCAATGTCAGATTTTTTAAACTCATAACCAGAAAGTCCATCTGGGGTTGACGCATATTCTTTTCAAAGTTTTTGAATTTCAGCAACATCTTTAGTTTTTTCAGCAGCTAATTTAGTAAATTCTTCAAAAAAAGCTTTGTCTTCAGGTTTAATTTTTGCTGGATTAGTTGAGTCTTTTGTGGCTTGGTCAATAATTCAGCCAAATAAAACTTTATTTACATATAAACCTTCAGAAGATTTTCCAAATGGAAGAGTGTAGACTCCTTTTTCGTCAAGAAACGGAATTTCTGAGTTAATTTGCAAAAAGTCCTCAATTCCTTGCTCTTTTAGGAATTTTTTAGTAATTTTTTCATTTTCATCAGTTGGATCTTGATCTGATTTTAAATCAGTAACAATCGGAAATGTCATTGAATATTTATTTACAATTGCCAATAAAGATGAATAATTTGTAACAATATTAGGTAATTTAAGTCGATCTTTTGTGTTTAAAAAAGTGTCAATTGAATTAGATGCCCCTGAATACCCCCCTTGAAAGGATTGCTCTTTCATTTCTACAAAATCAGGTTTATCTTTTTGGGTTGTATTTCAAAGTTCGATAATTTTATTTAATGCTTTAATTTCATTTCCACTTGAAGAAAAATTGTGACCAAAAACTAACTTACCATCTTCAGGAGTGTCGAATGTAAATCCTCTAACTCCATTTGAACCGGACACAACACCACAAGAAGCCATAATTCCAATTGGTGTTAAAACTGATAAAGAAGATAAGAAAATCCGACTAATTTTCTTTGCTATGTTATTTTTATGCCTTAATTTTGTACCTTTTTTACTATGTGTGTTCATTTTTTTCTCCTTAGTATTTTATTTTTGTGTATTTTTTTCTGTTTTTAATTTAACTGATGCCCCAATATTCTCCTTTAGAATTCTAAGAAAAGTATTAAACTCAAGATTTAAATTCGGGTTGGCTAAAAACTGATTGTAAAGTTGAGAAACACTTCCTAGAGTTGCTTTTCGGAAAGTATTTGAGTCAATCCCGGCAGGTTCGGTAAAAACTCTATATTTTTCAGGGTTTTTCAGCTGATTTTGGAATTGTTCATAAGCAACTTTGAAAGCATTATTTTTTGCAAAAGCTGGATTTTGATCAAAATTTGATTCCAAATTTGCCTTAGTTGGATTTATGTTTGAAGCTGAAAATGCTAAAAAATCGCTCGGAGTTACAGTCATTTTTTTGTTATTTGGCCCGTCAAATTCAATTTTTTCCGAAATAAATCATTTAACAAAGTTAAGTGTGGCTTCATTTTCAACTTCATTATTGTAAAATCCGATCAAAGATGGGCCTTGGGACGTAACGATATTAAATTTATTTGATTCCTGTGTTTTTGAAGGTTCGTTGAGAAATTCTAACTCGTCTTCATTAAGTTTTTGGTGTGATTTTGAAAAAATAAAGGCATTTTCAGGTTGATTAAAGAGTTTAACTTTGTTTTTTGTTGATTCAACATAAAGTGAAGAGGTGTTTGAATCTTCTTTTGTTTTATCAGCAACTCACTTGTCAAAATCAGAATCAATTGCTAAAAAATTAAAACTGTTTAAATTAGTCTTTGATTTTATAGCATTTTTTATTTTTTCAATTAAATCTTTGTCATCAGTTTTGCTTAAAGAAATTTCATTTTCTTTGACAGAAAATGCATCTGATTCATAAACATAACCGGTCGAATTATCTAAAATTTGGTGAACTTTTGCAATTGCATTTGAAGGCATATTTTCTTCACTTACTATTTTTCAAATTTTAGATTTTGAGCCAACCGGGTAGTCAAAAGTTTTTTTATTAACTTTTAGACGTAAAAAATTTTGTCCTTGTTTTTCAAAGTTACGCGAATAATCACTTGTTGAAGTAATTGCAAAAACTAATTGGTGATTTTTTAAAAATTCGCTAGCTTTAGTTCTGCCGCTTGTTGGACCTAGTAATTTATTTTTTACTAAATCTGACAATATTTCATAGGCTTTTTTTGTATTTTGGTGATTTGTGCTTGATTCGTCAAAAAGATTTGTATAGTTGAGCGAGGCACCATCAAGATTTTTAAAATAACTTGACTTTTCATACTCACCATCTGCCTGGGCAAATGCTACAAAAAAGAACAGTGCGGCTGTGTCATTTAGTCCGAGTAAAAAGTTAACTTTTTCAGTTTGACTACCTTTTTCGGCATCAGGGAACGATTTTCTAACTCGACTTAAAAAATCAATAAGGTCTTTGTAATTATTGAATTTTTCAAAACTAAAAGTATAGCCATCAAAACCGCCTTGATCTAAAGGAAAACTTTTGTACTCTCCTCAGACTTTTTTGATGTATTCAAGATCAGTTTTTTTTGGATCTAGATTTTCAACTCGTGTTTTGTCAGATTCGCTAATTTTAAAATTAGGACTTGTTTTTGCTGATTCTAGTATGTATGATAAAACTGGTTTGTCGAGCAAAAGCGCCTTTGAAGTTTTTAGTATTGGTAAAAAAGCTAGTGTATTTTGGTCAATTCCAGGTACATTTTTTGTTTCTACCAGAAATCTTTCATCATAACTATTTTTAATAGTCTGGGCTAAATCGCTTTGGGAATTTAGATCCAAAATCATACCGTGTTTGTTCAAACTAGCTGCCAGAGCTGGGTAATTTAGTGTTAAATTTGGCAGTTTTTTTGTATCTTTAACTTGTAAAAATGTTGTTAAATTAGTTTGATCATCGATGTAATTTGCCGCGATATTTTCTAATTTTGCCGGTAAAAATCCTGCCTGTTTGTCTTTAACTTCGGATTTTTGGTTTCATTTTTCAAAAATTGCTTTTAGAGCTTGAGTTCGGGGATCTGTAAGTCCAAAAATTACGCGAAAATCGATTGTATTGTCATTTTCGGTTTCAAAATGAAGTGGATTGTCTTTTTGTGATTTTAATTCAGTGTGATTTGCATTTGAAAAACAGGATGTCAAAATAGCCAAAGAAGAAACCGGCCCTAAGCTAATTGCTGTTTTTAAAAATATTGACTTAAATTTGTTGATTTTTTCCATTGTTGTTAAATTTCTTTTTTAATAAGAAGATTTGCAGTATCTGTAATTAGTGTTTATTTATTTTTTAAAAGTGACTTTAATTTTTTAATTTTATTGTTCCAAATTGTTCTCCTGTTAGTTTTTAAAATAAAAAAGCACAACAATAAATTATCTTAATTTACTTAGTCAAAACTTTAACAATTTAGACCAACTAACAATAAATAATTTCCAGTTGTGCTTAACATTTGAGATTATTATATAACTTTTTAGAAAAAATTAACAAAAATTACGTTTTTTTCTTAAATTTGTTGAATTTTTTTCAAATTAATTAAACTTTAATTTAAAAAAGTTAAGCTTTTACCCAAAATTAACTCACGCTTGCTGAATTTAATTTTGTCTTCAGCGCTGTTAAAAATTTCTCAAAACTTGCCTGATCTTGGGATCCATCAGCAACAAGACGACCCATTTGGTTTAGGGTTGATTTTACCTCAAGACGGATTAGCGCACTTCTTGAGTCAACTGGGTCCATATAAAATGAGTTGTGCTGCGGGTCATCATTAACGGTTTTAAAATTTTTAAATGCGGCTCTAAAAGAATTATTTTGCTGAAATTGTTCAGTATTAGACAAATTTTGGCCAAAAACTTGTTTTGTCGGTGCTAGATAATTTCCACGAAATGCAACATATTCACTCGGACTACCATGATATTTTGCCTCTCCAGATTGGCCTTGGTATGTAAAGTCTTGTTTGTGAGTTAGCATTCATTTTAGGAAATTTTTTGTTGCAATATCTTCTTCGGCATTTGAGTGAAAAGCGATTAAATCTGGACCTTGGTAAGTATAAATGCTTTTTGAATCACTGCTTGAATTTTTAATTGGCTCTTGGAGGAAAACAACTTCATTTTGGTTTAAGTGTTTATCCCCACCTGGATTTTCAACACTGGCATTTTTTAGTAAAAAAATGTCGTTTTTATCATTTTTATTTGTAAGATTAATTATTTCTGAGTCAGTATTTTTAATTTTTTCTTGGTAAAACTTAGAAAAATCTTCACCAAAAACTAAGTAAGATTGACGAGAATCTTTTGCATTAGCATCAACAAATTCCTTTACTTTTTTAGCTTGACTAGTGTCTTTAGGATCTAAATAAACATTTGAATCAGCATAAGTTGAACTTTTAGTCTCATTTATTAACTGGCTAATTTGACTTGTTAAGACATTTTTTAGTTCATAAATTGCTTTTTGGGAATCTTTTTGGCCTGTACCTAGCTCACGAATTTGGTATGCTTGGATTTTTGAAGAAAATGGAATTTTTTCAGTTTTGCCATTTACTTGGAAAACAAAATTAGAATTTGACTTTACAAACCGGCGTTGATAATTACTTGTTGAGGAAATTGCCATGGCAAGTTGGTGATTATTCATCAAATTGTTGGCAAAACTTTCTTGGGAAAACCTTCCTGGATAAAAAATCGCATCTGATTTAAAAAGATCTAAAATTTGTTCATAATTTTTCTTTGTATTTTGATAACTTTGCGAATTTTTGTTAAATAATTTATCAAAACTAACTCGTTCTAATTCTTTTGATTTTTCCCTTGTTACCTCAAACATAAACTTAGAATAATCCCCGCCAGCGGAGCCAAAAATTTTGGCAAAAGCTAAATTTTCAATGTCATCAGTCCCAAAAGGAAAATCTCCTGTGCTAATGTCAGCTGGTTTTAATACAAATCCTTGTTTAATTCTTTTGGAAAAATCAAAAACTTTATCATAATATTTGAATGTCTCGTGGGAAAGTTCAAAATTCTGTCAAGGATTAGGATTTTTATCGTCAAAACTTCGCGGTGCTCAGAGCTTTTTAATATGTTCCATGTCTGAGTCTGGCAAAGAAAACTGCTCAAAAAAACGTTTATCTTCCGGAGAATCTGCAATTTTAGCACCATTTTTCTTTGCATTTTCAATAATTCAGGCCATAACAGGTCCGTCTATAACTAAAGTCTGCGAAGATTTAACAAATGGAATTGTATAAATTCCTTTTTCATCAAGAGTTGCTATTTGAGTATTAGATTCGAGAAATTTTGGATGATAAGTATCTTTTATAGCCTGGGCTAAATCTGGGAATTTGTTTAGATCTAAAAGCATTTTATGTTTAGCCGCACTTGCCGCAACAGCTGGATAATTTATTACAAGATTTAGGGTTTGATTTTTATCATTGGCAGAAAAAATTTGCTCGAATTTAGCAGCCATTACGGTGTAATCTTTGTCATAATTTGGAGTTAATTTAATTGGCAAATACTCGCGATTATTTTGATCTTTAACTTCAGGTTTTTCATTTCAAAGTTTAACAACTTGTTCTAAGGCTTGAAATCTTGGCTGTTTTTCATTTCAACTTGTTACAAATTGAAGCTGCCCGTCATTATTTCCGTCAAATTTAAATTCCTTAGCATTCGTAGTGCCTAATGTACAGGATACTAAGGCCAATCCCGAGATAAGAACCGGTGAGAATAAAATTGGTTTTGCTAGTTTTTTCATAGTTTTTTGATCCATCTTTTTTTTGTTTTTTGTTTTTAAAAATAAAAAATCACCTCAAAAAATAAATTGTTTGAATTAAAACATGTTAATAAAAACAAACGGTAAATTTTTTGAGATGATTTTAAATTTGCCATTATTATAGCACAAAGTTTTCAAAAAGAAAAAAATTTTAAAATTTATTTTTAATGGCCTGAGTTTGTCAGTTTGATTACAAAAATTCACTTTTTAGCGAATATAAAATATTCAAAAATACCTGTAAATCGGTGCTTTTTGACCTAAACTCTTAATTTTTATTGATGTAAATTTAACCCTTTGCAAAAAAAAAAAAAAAATGTTTGGTCTAAGAAAAAATTATGTTATAATAAATCTCACTTAAGAATAATTAATAAATTTGGATTTTAGAATTAAGGGGGAATTAATTATGTTTTTTGTCTAATAAAATTAGATAGCGCGAATTATCCATTATATTTTTAAATATGATGGTATGCCTTGAATTTAACCGTTTAGAAATCTACAAATTTAAGGCTTTTGGTTATTGTTCTTTCAAAACTTCATATATTTTTTTAGGCTCAATGTAAGTAAAAACGAGTCTTTTATTTGCATTGAGTTTAAATAGCAGTTGTATTTTTTTATGATTTTTGTTGTTTTATCGATAAATTGATTTTTGCTGTGTTTTAAAATAGGTAATTAATTTTTGCCAAAAAAGTTCAAAAAGCGCCCAAAAAGACGCTTTTTTTAAGATTATCTCATCAAACTGGGGAACTCTGGATTTTTAAAATTTATTTTTAATGCTTTCTTAACTAACAATTTATTTAAAAACCCACCTTTTTTGCAATTTTGGCTATTAAATCGACTATCTTAAGGCTTGGAGCAAGTATAATTCAAAGGCTATTTTGTTATTAATTTGCGAAGTTTTGATTTCTGTATCTAATTTTGCAAGATTAATTATTAATTTTTCAATTTTTTTAATTCCATTTTTATTATATAGTTCGACTGCTTTTTTAAGTTGGAAATCAGAAATATTAAGACTCTTAGTGATGTAAGAATCTTTTTTACCTGCTTTTTTATGTAAAAAAACTATAAAACTAAGCAATAATTTTGAGTTAATTTGTCCTAATAACAAGCCAATTGTGTGCCCTTCTAATAATTTTTGCCGGTAAAATTTTAGAACTTTTACTAAATCAAAATCAACAAAAGATTCAATAAAGCCTCAAGTAGAATATGATGAATAATCGCTTATATATTGGCGAATTATTGCTGAATTTATAGGTTTATTTAGAGTTTTTAGCTTTGCAATTTCATTATAAATAATTCAACCATTTAGAGGCAAGACTGATTCAAGCTGAAAAATTTTGGTTGTTTCTAATTCAACATTAAATTTTTTGACCATTTGAGCAATAAATTGACCAACGTTTTGTTTTGTAATTTGCTGGACTTCAATTATTTTAGTGGCCTGAGGAGTAAAATGCTTATAAATTCATGAATTTTTGAGAGCAAAATTGGTTAAATTTTCATCAAAAACATATTTAAATATGATTGTGTGTTTTGTCTTTATAATTTTAGAAGCTAATAGGTTGTTTAATTTTTCATTTTTTGAAAAAAGCAAAAAATTATTAAAAATTAATACTTTTTTTTCGTCAAAAAGTGATGAACCTTCAAGGTTTTCCTGTATAAAATCTACTGAATCATTTACAAAAAAATTTATTAATAATGAGTTTTTAATTTCTGGGAGTCTAGAAATTTTTTCTTGGACAAGGAAATTGTCGCTTCCAATGATGAAAAACATACTAATGAAATTATACATGAAATAATTAAAAAAGCTAAACTGGATTGAATATTTAAAGTTAAAATTTGAAATTCCTGGATATAGCCAACAGTTTGGATAAAAAACTTGCTAATTCACTCAATAATTTGCGGATTAAAAATGAATATAAGCAAAATTGCGTATAAAAAAGTAAAAAAACCGGTAAAAACAATCGTATTTAGTGGAGCCATAAAGTTGTAATACGAATTTAAAAAAGTTGAAAAAATACTGCTAAAAAAATTTATAAATAAGAAATTAATAACAACTTTGTGCCAATTTTTTGGAAAATTTATTTGATTTATTATTGTTATTATAAAACTGATTGCAAATGTCAAAACAAATCCTAATGAGTAAAAAATTAAAGGATTTATAGATAAAATTAAAATTCCGCTTATTGATAGAAGTTCTATTTTATTAAATTTTTTATTCAAAAATAACTTATTAATTTCAATCAGACCTCAGAATAAAAGTCCTCTTAAGAATGAAATTGAAAAATTGAACAAAAATAGTTGAAAAATCAAAAAACAGAAAAACAAAGGTTTGTATATAAATTGCCGTATTTTCAACGTTTTGGAAAATCAAAAAAATAATTGTTTAAAAAGGTTAATATGAAATCCTGAAATGACAAAAATTTGGTAGACTCCAAGATTTACTAATATTTTTCGAAATTCACTAGCATCTGCCGGAGCTTCAGCAATAAAAATCATCGGAATTAACTTTTTGGAATAATTTTCTTGAATTGAGAAAAATTTTCTAACTTTTGCAAAAATAGTATTGCTTTCTTCTAAAAAAGTAATTTTTGCATCTTCTAAAACTAAAAACGAACCTTTAGACTTCAAGTACGAAACAAAGTCAAAATCTGATGTGTTTTTAGGTCTGACAAGTTTTCCGCTCAGTTTTAATAGTGTTCCAATTTCGTATTGATTGCCCCGGATAAAAATTTTGTCACTCTCAAATTTTACAAAATTTCCAAAACTAACTTTATCAACAACTTTACTTTCAAAACTAACGCTTGAATTTGCGATTTTTGGAAACATTAGTCAATAAGATACTAAAAAAAATAACAATAATAACAGCAAAAAAATAATTTTTTTAAATTCACCAACAAAAATTAAAAATGAAACTGATAAAAATAATAACACAACTCAGGCAATTCTAAAATTATCCACTAATAAAATTGTAAAAATACAACTTAAAAAAATGGCTAGTCAAGAATAAAATTTTCTTGAAGAATTTTTAAAGTTGCCGAATCAAGATGCAAAGCTCATTCAATTTCTTTTCAAGTTGTTTGTTTATTTTTTGATTCTTTTAAAAAAGCATGTAATTTTGTTGCTATTTTTTTGTTAGTGATAATTTTTTCTAATGCTTTTAGGGTGATTTTGTTTAATGTTGATTTTTTTTCTGCAGGTTTTAAGGAAATTTTTTGGTCACTTGTAACTTCTAGTTCGGACTCATATTGGCTAGTGTCATATCCGCGAATTACATCAAAATCGGCAAAAATTTGTCCTCATTTTGTTCCATAATTGAAAAATTTTGTACCAGGATTGCGAACTCCATGTAAAATTGTTACAGAAATCTGTTTCTTTGGCATGGCATGAGATTGAAGTTTGTATGCCAAAAATGAGAATCCAGCAAGAGATCCAGCCAAAACAATTAAACTGATAACCTGTATTTTTTTCATGTACTTAGTTTAATTTTTTATCTAGTTTTTGCCTAAAAAAGAAAAAAAACATGAAAAAATATTTGTTTTTCATGTTTGCATTTATATTGCTAAAAGAAATTTAATTTTAAGGATAAAGGTTATAATAAATATCCTGATTTTCCAGTTTGATGGCAAAAATTCACTTTTTAGTGAATATAAATACTGAAAATACCGGTAAATCCGTGTTTTTTGACCTAAAATCTTAATCTTTATTATTTTGAAATTAACCTTTTGCAAAAAAAAAAAAAAAAAATGCTTGGTCTAAGAAAAAAAATATGTTATAATAAATTTCACTTAAGAATGATTAATAAATTTTGATATTGAATTAAGGGGAATGAGTTATGCTTTTGTCATAAAAAATCAGAAAATGCGAATTTTCCATTATATTTGTAAATATGATGGAATGCCTTAAATTTAACCGTTTAGAAATCTATATAAATTTAGGGCTTTTGGTTATTGTTCTTTCAAAACTTCATATGTTTTTTTTAGGCTCGGTGCAAATAAAAACGAGTTTTCTTTTTGCATTGAGTTTAAATAGTAGTTGTATTTTTTTTATGGTTTCTAATTTTAATCATAAATTGATTTTTGCCAGTGTCTTAAAATAGGTAATTAACTTTTGCCAAAAAAGTTAAAAGCGCCCAAAACGGACACTTTTTAAGATTAGCTCATCAAACTGGGAAACTCGGGAGAAATTTAACTTCAAGGATAAAAGTTATAATAAATATTTTTTTGCGGTAACATTAAAAATCATATTTTTCAATTTGACCATAATCGCGAGTATTTTTTTAAAATAATTGTTTTGAATAGATATAATAACAATTTCGATAGATAAAATTAAAAACCATGCTACTCATGAAAAAGTAAAAAATGCAGTTCTATCACCGGCAATACCTGTCTGGGAAAGGGTTGAGAGCTTTTGCCCCAATAAGGATCCGCCAAAAATTCCATAAAGAAGCAAATCATGAATTGAATCTGAAATTTGAACCGATAAATATTTAAAATATTCCTTATAAATTAACGGGAAAATATAGTGAGTTATTGTCTTAAATTTACTTCATTGCCGAAGTCTTAGCAATTTGTATTTTTGCCAGTCGATTGAATTAAGAGTTTCGTTTAGTTTTTTTGCCATTCCAAGTCCGTTTTTAATTCCAACAAGAAATGTCACTCATAAAATTGGTTGAACAGCGAAGCTAAGGAAAAGATAAAAAATAACAATTGACGGGATTATTCTAAAAAAATTAAGCAAGAATTTAAAGAATGATCATTTAATTCAATGGTTTAATTTTTCATTTGCAGCCAGTAGTCATAAAATTGAAACTACGGCAATAATTGCAAGACAGACAATAACTTGAGCTAAAAGATTTCAAACCATGTAAATTGGATTGTCTAATTTTCCTTGCAGAAAAACACTTCAGTCAATAACAAAAAGTGATCCAAAAAAACGATTAATTTGATGGCGATTAACATTTCATGATTCGATATCTAAAATGCTAATAATGAATAAGGCCAATATAATAAATCCAAAAAAAATCCGTAAAATTCAATTGTAATTTACTTTTAACCATAAAATATATTTATTTTTTTGGTTTACATTAACAGATTTTTTGTGTAATATAAATTTATTAAAGAAAATTATTAAAAATTCCAAAAAAGTAGCAAAAACTAATAAAACTGCAAGAGGAATTCCAACAATTTTTCAACCTAATGCAGGATTTTGAACTCCATCATTAATTAAAATTCCAATCCCAATAACACCAGTTGCTGAAATAATCGTTGTTCAGCGAATATTTGCTTCAAAACTGAATAAAAATAGGCCAAAAAATTTATTAATTACAAAAGGTAAAATTTCATTTTTAAATGCAAAAAAGCGATTTTTCCCTTTAATTATCGCTTTTTGATACCCACTTAAATCAAGCGAATTTAAAAAAGAATAAAAATACCGATGTAACCAAATTCAAGAAAATCAAGTCACAATTAAAATTGCCGCTAATTTTGGAGCAAAAATAAGTTGTAAAGGATCAATTATAAACGGAATTGGAAAGGATTTAAGAATTATAATAATTCATCAAATTATGCTTTTTAAATATTTATTTTTAATAAATTGCGAGCTAAAAAGCGCTGAAAAAAAAGCAAGAGTTGCACCAATAAAAGTGCCAAGAAATGTGTATTTAATTGTGATTCATAAAAATCTCATACTTAAAGAAAAAACTGAATCACTATAATAAGGGTGTTTGTTTGAAAAAGCAAACAAGTCAGTTAAATTTTTTTTAAAAAGGTTCCAACCATTAAAATTAATTTCGGAAAAAATTGAGTAAAAAGATACAATAAACAAAACTAAAAAAACAAATGTGAAAAAAACTTTTGTTTTTTTAAATCTTTGGTAAGGCTTGTTTTTAAATGCGCTAATGATTGTCATCTTCATTGTCATCCTTACCAAATATTGAATCTATTTGTTCTTGGTCAATATCTGAAAATGAATTATAAAAGTTAGCGTTTCCATTGTTTATTAGTAAAATTCTGCCATCATATTTTTTCACTAAATTAATATTATGAGAAATAATAATTGTGATTGAATTATTTAATTTTCCAAAATTAATAATTAAATCAATAATTTTTGCAGCTGTTTTTGGATCAAGAGCCGAAGTTGGCTCATCAGCAAGAATTATTTTTGGGTGGTGTAACATGAGCTTTGCAATTTCAACTCGCTGTTGCTGACCTCCAGATAAGTCCTGAAAAATAGAGTAAATTTTTTCTTCCAAACCAAGTTGACTCATAATTTTAATTATTTGTTCTCGTTGGCTTTTGGTTGGAATCGCAAATAAACTATAAAAAATATTTTTATACTTAGGTAAATTTTTTGCTAAATTTAAATAAACACTTTGAAAATTTATTGAAGTTGGTGTTTGGGTAAGATATCCAACTGTTTTTAAAAAATTTTTTTTATTTTTTTTGTTTTGTTCTAATAAATTTTGTTCTTGCCAAATTAGCTTGCCTGAAACAAAAATATTTTGTAAAATTGACAAAAAAAATGAAGACTTACCTTGCCCACTTGGACCAATTACAAATAAAAGTTCTGTATTACATAACTTAAAATTAAGGGGATTTATTAAATTTTTTCCGTTTTTGTCATGTCTAAATGAAAAATTTTCAAAAATTAGACAATTTTTAGTTTGATTTTGATTGGTCATAAATCTTACGGAATTCAGGGTCCTGTTGATTTATTTTTCGATAACCATTGTACCCAACGTTTGGACCATATTCATCTTTTCCGTTTTTTGCCATGTTAACAAAAGCTTGAGAAATTAAATCAGCTTGAAGTTTATTAAAAGTTGGGCGGTATGAACCAATGTCGTATGAAGCAGGGTTTGTTAGCATAAAAATTTCAACTTTAGAGTCTGGTTTAGAGTCTGTTTCGCTTGAAGTATATTGTTTTGAATCTTTTTTATTTTCAGTTCAAGCAAAAGAAGCCTCATCATCAAAAGCGATTCTAAACTTTGGATCTTGCCCAATTGTATAGCCGCGTCCTTGAATATATCTATCTGAATGTCCTAGCCGATCTTCATTTAAACTAGCTGAACTAAAACTTGAACCAAAATGTTTTTTTAGAATAAAATTCTGCATTTTAAATTTTCCAGCAGAAGTTAGTTTTCCATGAATTATTCCATAATTTCTGAATTTAGGTCAGTCTTTATCATG
The DNA here is from genome assembly GCF_038095975.1 of Mesomycoplasma ovipneumoniae. Lineage (NCBI taxonomy): Bacteria > Bacillati > Mycoplasmatota > Mycoplasmoidales > Metamycoplasmataceae > Mesomycoplasma > Mesomycoplasma ovipneumoniae. Next base: position 551,742 of record NZ_CP146003.1, read on the forward strand.
TCAACTTTTTTTAATTTCAGCTCTTGTTTTTTCATCGCCATAAATCATAATCATACCACGGTAATATGAAATTATTTTTCGTGGGTTTGAATCATCATATAAAAATCGATAGGCAATTTTGTCTCATTTTTGCGCATCATTTGGGTCACTTGACCATTCATTATAAGGGGTTTTATTAAATAGTTCATTTAATTCTTTTGCACCTTTATATAATGGGTCATTTTCTGTTCCATTGGTGTAAAAAACCGCCGATTCAGGGCTATTTTTAAATGCTCATGTTAAAGTTTGTAGACCATTATAAAGTTGTTTGTCTTGGTCATCCTCGATAGTTGTAGTTGCATCTGCAATTGCAAAATCAAGCGCATTTTCTGAGTTATTTGATGATTTTAATAGCGAAAGTTTTGCTTTTGCATCATCATTTCCAACAAAATGAAAAGTTACATCAGGCAAGTCTTTAGTTAGTGGATTTGCCTCTTTTAGTTTCTTAAATTCTTCTGTTAAATTGGTAAGAAAATTATTAACACGATCAGGTTCTTCTTTAGTTTTAAGTTGAAATCAACTTTGACTTAAACCAAGGTTGACTTTTGTATCTCATGTTTGAGCTATTTGCTCTGGATTTGTTTGAGCTAGTTGCTCAGGATTTTGATCTGCACCATGGGTACATGCAGAAATCACTAATGGTACTGTTAAAAAAGAAGAAAGAAAAGATAATTTTTTTAAAAAATTTCTTTTTTTAGAGTGAAATTTATTTTTTTTCGTCATTATAAACAATTTTCCTTTTGTGTTTTAGTAAACAAGGTGTTTTATGACGATTTTAGCATTTGCTTTTAAAGAAAAAGGACAAACTCGTTACGCTAGTATTACCTAGATCAACTTTTAAGAGTTTTTCTCAGCCCAAAACGGACACCTCTGTTTACCTAATCTAAATTATAGCATAATCATTTAAAAAATTTAACAAAAAATAGCATGAAAAAACAAAATTTTTTTCAAAAAATTCATTTTCTAATTAAATTTAAGGATTTTTAACAAAAAGCAAAATTTTTTTATATAAACATTTTAGTGATAAAACTTGTTTTTAAATTTTTTAAATATTCAACTCCCCAGTTTCCCAGCTTGATGGTAAAATTCAATTTTTAGCGAATATAAATACGCAAAAATGCCGGTAAATCCGTGTTTTTGACGATAAAATCTTAATTTTTATTATTGTAAATTTAACCTTTTACAAAAAAAAAAAAAAAATGTTTGGTCTAAAATAAAATTATGCTATAATTAACTGTACTAAGAATAAATTAATAAATTTTGATATTGAATTAGGGAGGAATCAAGGATGTTTTTTGTATAAAAAAATCAGTTAGTGCGAATTATCCATTGTATTTTTAAATATGATGGAATGCCTTAAATTTAACCGTTTAGAAATCTATAAATTTAGGGCTTTTAGTTATTGTTCTTTCAAAACTTCATATGTTTTTTTAGGCTCAATTTAAATAAAAACGAGTTTTCTATTTGCATTGAGTTTAAATAGTAGTTGTATTTTTTTATGATTTTTGTTGTTTTGTCCTAAATTGATTTTTTCCAGTGTGTTTTAAAATAGGTAATTAACTTTTGTCAAAAATCTTAAAAAGTGACCAAAACTAAACCAGGATACTTTTTTAAGATTATCTTATTAAACCGGGAAACTCGGGAAATTTAAGCATTTTTAACAGAAAGCATTTTTTTTATATAAACATTTTAGTTATAAAACTATTTTTTAAATTTTTTAAATATTTAACTTTTTGCTCATAAGCGAGAATTAGTGAGTCAAAAGTCTCAAAAAGTTGCGAAATTTTTTGTTGTTCAGCAACATCTGGGGTGAATTTTAGCTCAATTTTGAGTACATTTGAGCTAATTAAATGCGGGATTGTGCTTTGAGAAATAAATTTTTTGGAATTTTTTTCGAACTGAATTGCAAAAAGTGTACTTTCAGGATATTTTTTTGAAGTCAAGATTCCACAATTAGAGGTTGCAAAAAATTTTTCTTCAATAAATTTAGCCGATCCAGGATTTCCGTGAGTTGAAAAAATTATTCTTTTTTGCGCCAAATATTCGTTGTAATACCCAAATATTCCTTGATTTTTTGTTTGTGATGAATAAACCGGGTAGATGTAGCCTCTCTCTCTCTCTCTCTCTCTCTCTCTCTCTCTCTCTCTACAGGTCTAGTTTTTATTTGGTTTTTGCTTAGTGTTTGCCCTCGGGAAATCTCGAATAAATTTTTAACTTGATCAGTAATTCAGGCTGATTTGAAACCTTTGAATCTAATTGAAGGAAAATCTGAATTTAAATTAGCAAACATTTTATTACTGAAATCATTTTTAAGATTTTTCAGGAAGTGGATTTTTTCTTCAAGTTTATTAGCTAAATTTTCAAAAGTTTCAAAAAGTTGTGAAATTTTTCTCTGCTCGCTGATATCAGGGGTAAATTTTAGCTCAACTTTGGCCATTTCTGAACTAATTAAATGTGGAATTGGCCCTTGGGTAATATGATCGCGAGTGTTGTTGCCGATTGCAATTGCAAAAAATTCATTTGCTTTGTACTTTTTTGAAATTAAAATTCCGCAGTCAGCGGTTGCAAAAAATTTTTCTTTTCGAAAATTGACAATTCCAGCATTACCACTTGCTGTCCATGTTATTGCATTTTCAGTCAAAAAATCTTTATAGTAGCCCAAAATTCCGTTATTTTCTATTTGTGAAGAATAAACTGGATAGATATATTTTGTTGAAACAAACGGGCGAAAATATTTTTTGGTTAAATTACCGCTTCGATTTATTAAAAATAAGTCCCCTACTTTTTTTGTTAGTCATGCTGAGTCAAATTGTTTAAATCTAATTTGTGGGGAACATATTTTTTTTAACATTGTATATCCTTAAATTAAAAGAAAAAATAATTTAAATATTTTACTACAAATTCATCAAATCTAGTTTAAACAATATAAATTTAACTATTTTTAAATAAAAGTTAATGTCTTAATTAAAAAATTACCTTGAATTTAAAAACACTGTCAAGAAAAAATTTTTGCAAAAAATGTAATTTTGTTATCTAATTTTTAATTTTTTCCAAAACTTAGACAAAATTAAAATTTATTATAAGATTTTACATTTTTATAAATAAAAAAATCTTATCTAAATGGTATAATTAAATTAAAAAAATACCAAAAAGGGGGCTAAAAAATGGACAACACCATCAATCAAAAATATATAATGACACTTGATTCAGGAACAACTTCATGTCGAAGCTTGGTTTTTGATAAAAATGGCGATGTAATTTCGCTTTCTCAAAAGGAATTTCAGCAATATTATCCACAATCAGGTTGAGTTGAACATGATGCAAATGAAATTTGGAACACTCAACTTTACACAATGCAAACCGCTAAAACGCGTGCAAATTTAAAATCAAATGATTTTATCGCCCTTGGAGTCACAAATCAACGTGAAACTGTGGTTTTGTGAGACAAAACAACCGGTGAGCCGGTTTATAATGCAATCGTTTGGCAAGATCGCCGCACAAGTGACTTTTGTGATGAACTAATTTCACAAGGACACCAAGATTATATTAAAGAAAAAACTGGACTTTTAATTAATCCGTATTTTAGTGCAACTAAAATACGTTGAATTTTAAAAAATGTCCAAAAAGCCAAAGATGTTTTGGCACAAGGAAATCTTCTTGCCGGAACAATTGACACTTGACTTGTTTGGAAATTAACTCAAGGAAAAACTCATGCTACCGATGTCTCAAATGCATCAAGAACAATGATGTTTGATATCAAAGAGAAAAAATGAGACCAAAAAATACTTGATTTATTAGAAATACCAGTCGAAATTTTGCCAAAAGTTTTACCTTCTGCGGCCGATTATGGAATCGTTGAACCAAGTTTTTGATCAATTAATGCGAAAGGAAAAGTGCCAATTTATGGAGTTATTGGTGACCAACAATCTGCTTTATTTGGTCAGCTTTGCACTGAAGTTGGAATGGTAAAAAATACCTATGGAACAGGATGTTTTACCTTAGCAAATACAGGCCAAAAAATTGTAAAATCAAAAAACAATCTTTTAACAACAATTGCCTGACAAATTGGCGATAGTCCTGTTGAATATGCCCTTGAGGGTTCAGTTTTTATTGCTGGTGCAACAATTCAGTGACTTCGTGATGGACTTGGAATAATCGAAAATGCCGCTGATACTGATTATTTTATTTCTAAAACTGATAAAGATGACCACCGGACAATTTTAGTTCCATCTTTTACCGGACTTGGAGCTCCTTATTGAGATTCTTATTCTCGGGGCGCAATTTTTGGTCTTGAAAGAGGAACAAGAAAAGAACATATTATTAAAGCTGCCCTTGAGTCAATTGCTTTTCAGTCAAATGATTTAATTAAAGCGATGAAATCTGACTTAGGTCAAGAAATTACACTAATGAAAGTTGATGGTGGTGTTTCTAAAAGTGACTTTTTAATGCAATTCCAATCTTCAATTTCTGAGCTTGAGATCTCAAGGCCAAAAAACACCGAAACAACAGCAATGGGAGCGGCTTTTCTTGCGGGATTACATGCAAAATTCTGAAAATCAATTGACGAATTAAAACAAATTTCACAAATTGACAAAACATTTAAGCCACAACTTGACCAAAATCAGGTTCAAAAACTAGTTGCAAACTGAGATCTTGCTGTTAAAAAAACTCTAAACTGAGTAAAAGACATAAAATAAAAGGAAATTTTACATGGAAAATATCATTTATTTATCTGAATTTCTGGGAACGGCAACGCTAATTTTGCTAGGAAATGGCGTTAATTATTCTGTAAGTGCAACAAAAATGTTTGCAAATCAATCAGGAAAATGGATTGTTATTGCCCTTGGTTGAGCTCTTGGTGTGCTTTTAGGAATTATGGTTGCTAACGGAATAGCCGGTAATATTTCTGTTGCCCATTTAAATCCTGCAGTCTCAATTTTTTCTGCTATCAGCACAAAAAATGCCAAACTTTTAGCACTTATTCCTTTGCAAATATTAGGGGCAATTTTTGGCCAGATAATTCTAAATACGATTAACTGAAGTCATATTAAAGAAACAAAAGCAGAAGTTATTGCCTCTTGTCACCACACCGGACCGGCATTTAAAAAATCTTATGTAAGCAACTTTTTATACGAATTTATCGGAACTATTGTCTTACTTGCCACAATTGCCTTTTTGGATAAGTCATTTCAAACAATGGGACCAGTAATTGTTGCGCTAATCGTGCTTTCAATTGGACTATCACTTGGTTCTTCAACTGGTTATGCTATAAATCCCGCGCGTGATTTTGGTCCAAGATTTATCTTTTTCCTTACTTCATTTGTCTTAAAAAAACATAATAATTTCTTAAATGTTAATAATTGAAAAGAAATTTACGGATTTGATTATTCATGAAATCCAATTATTGCTCCTAGTTTAGCCGCAGTTTTACTAGGTTTTGCGATTTAATTTGCCTGTTTTACTAAGTTTTTGATTTCTTTCTTGGAAATTTTTAGCCAATTTGCTATAATTTATAGTTAATATTTTAGTTAGGGTCATTATGAAAAAACTTAGAAAATCGTTGTTTTTACTGTTAATAAGTTCAGGGAGTTTGTTTTTAACTTCTTGTGGGCTTGCAACATCACGAATTGAGTTGCAAAACAAAAAAGATGAAAGTGCCAAAACTCAACATCAAGAGAATAAGTTTATTCAAAAAGAAACTCTAACAACTGAAAAAACCGACGATTTGGTAAATAATTCAGAAACCCAAATTAGCCAAGAAAACAATTTTGAACAAAAAATTGATCAAAAGTCAAATCTAGTTTCAATTCCAAAACCTAATATAAAAACAAAAACAGTCAAAAAACAAATTTTAAAAAATTTTAACCTAAACAAAAACCAAAACCAGCAACAACAGCAACTTTTAAGTCTAAAAAATAATAATAAAACTGAAATTATCACTAAAAAGCAGCCAGAAGTGGCTGTTTTTGTAAATTATTCGCAAAAATATTTGCAATTAGAAAATGATGTCAAGAATTTTATTAACATTGAATTAAAAGAGCTAAAACACGAATTTTTCAGGGATAAATTAAATCAAGTAATTGACGAGGTTGAATATGAAAAAATCCGTGACCAAAAAAATCAAAATCAATCCTTTTTCAAAAATAGCATCGAAAAACTAACAAAAATTTTTGATGAAGTTAAAACTAATTATAAAAATTCAACTGATTTTTCAGAAATAATTGAGCCAAAAATTCAAGATGAAAAACCAAAAGAAAAAGACGAAAATTCTTATCCTTTAGGGATTGAAAAATACCAAGATTATCAAGGTAATTTAAATTCCAATAATTCTGCCAAAAGTTTTATGAATTTAATTGATCCAAAAGATGTAAGAAATTTTGAATATCAAGGCTATAACGAACAAAATCGCAAAAAAGTTGCTGATTTTACTAAAAAATTAATCGATGAATCTAAGGCAAAAACTGATGAAGAAAAAATAAAAATTATTTTTGACTGAATAGTTAAAAATGTAAAATATGCTTGAAATCTAAGTCGGATTCCCGCAGTTGAACCTTCTGCTGTTTTAGAAGAATTATACGCTGTTTGTGGTGGTTATTCTAATTTATATAAGGCGATGCTTGATTCAATTGGCATTAAAAATTCAATTGTCATTGGTTGATCAAAATTTGGTCCACACCAGTGAAATTTAGTTTTTGATACAAAAGCCAAAGAATTTTTTCACTCAGACCCAACTTGAGGACAATTCAGAAGAAATGATGCTGAATTTGCAAAAGATCATAAAACCTTCAAAATTCTTGACTCATTTTATTCAGAAAATGGTCAGACTTATGAGTATAATTTAGGTGTTTCGCTTGTTTCTGCTAATACTAGCGATGCTAAGCCTGCCTTTCAAATTAAAAATAAGTCTAAAGTAGTCGGAATTTCTAATGATTTTCTAAAAAAAGCAAGTAAATTATACATTGGTCCAAATGTTTCGCGGATCGATTATCAAAGTGGAACTTTTAGTGTTAAAAGTATTGAAGTTGATCCCCAAAACCCTTATTTTGCATCAAAAAACGGCGTTTTATATAATAAAAACTTGACAAAATTAATTATAATGCCTGAAAAATACGACTTTTCTTCATTTGTTTTGCCAAAAACAGTCCAAGAAATCGAGGATTACAAATTTTCTTTAAATGCAAAAAATTTAGAAAAAATCACTGTTGAACCAGGAAATTACTATTTTAGAGACTATGGCGGAATTTTATACAACAACGATTTAAGCAAAATTATTTTTATACCTAAAAATTATAAAGGCAAAATTATTACTGCTAAAAACGTTAAATTAGATCCACATACATTTGCAAATAATCCAAAAATCACTGAAATTGAAATTAGCCAAGGCACAAAAGAAATTCCTGATTTTACATTTAATTCTCTAAGTTCGCTTTCAATTATTCAAATACCACAGAGTCTTGAAAAATTTTCTGAAAATGCTTTTGTAGGAATTGATCTAAGAAAAGTGAAAATAATTTACCCGCCAAACATTGACAAAAATGTTGCCAATGTTCTGAAAAAATTAAAAAAGATGCAGTAATTTATTGCATCTTTTTTAATTTAGAAAAGTATTATAAATATTAGGTGGGTTGCTTTAAAATTACTTTTTTATCAAGTTTATTTGATTTTCTTGAGTTTGCCAGTTTGATGGCAAAGATTCACCGTTAATATAAATGTGCAAAAATACCGGTAAATCCGTGTTTTTGAGGCAGAAATCTTAATTTTTATTATTTTGAATAAGCTTTTGCAAAAAAAAAAAAAAAATGCTTGGTCAAAAATTAAATTAGTATATTAATTTCAGGCACATTCAAAAAAAGGTGTGTCAAAATGAAACAATACAAATTCACAATTGAAGACAAATTTAAATATATCAAAATTGCCGAATCTAAAGGGTTAAAAAATGCAATTTTGCATTTTGCTGAAGAATTTAGAGAAATTTACAAAAGCAAATCAAAAAGTAAAAAAGCACATAAAGAATGAATGTTGCATATATATGCTAATAATTTGATAAGAAATTGGCAAAAAAAGTTTTATAATAATGATATGAAAAGTCTAATAAGCACTCGTGGAAAAATCAAATCTCCGCGTAAACCAAAAAAGAAATATACAATTAATGATCTTTCTGAAAATGATCGTGAAATTTATCAAGAAATAATGGAGAATGTTCTTAGAAGATACGGGATTGACCCCGCAATTGTTCTTGAGGAAGTCAAAAAACGAAAACAAGAGCAAGAAAAAGATAAAAACAAAATCGAAAATTCCACTAGAATTTGTAGTGTTTTTAACGTTAATCGCAGTTCGATTTATGAGAAAATAAGGGTGAAAAAACCACCAAAGAAAATGATTTATGATGAAAAGTTACTTGAGTGAATTCGTGAAAATTTCAATTTGAATCGAAAGGTAAAAGGCCGAGACATCCTATATAATATTTACATAAATCAGGGAAATTATGTAAGCACGTACATGTTTCAAAAACACTACGAATTTTTAGGATTAAAATCAATTGCTTATAAAAGGCAAGGAAAACCAGCGCCAAAAGAGAAAAAGTTTACGCGAATTTGGACTGAAGATCATATCAAAGGTGAATTTAGCTCAGAAAATTTTGGTGAAAAATGGTTTGCTGATATTAAATTTATCAAAATTAACAACGAATGATTTTACCTACACTCAATTATTGAAACAAAATCCAATTACTTGCTCAATTTTTCGATTTCTAAAACAAGATTTTCAGAAGAAACTATAAACTTAGTAAAAGAAACAATCAAAAAGTATAATATTAAACCAAAATTTTTCCATTCAGATCATGGCGTGGAATATGCGAACTACAAATTTGCTAATTTTTTAAGACAAAACAATATCCAACAATCAATGTCACCAAAAGGAAATGCTCTTGCAAACCGACCTATTGAATATTTTTATGCCGTTTTTCAACGCGAATTGATTAATATTGAGGGCCAAAATTTTGAAAATGTGGCTATTGCTTATCAAAAAATAAGTGAATTTATTGATTGGTATAACGATCAAAGGCCTCAAAGTTGTTTATCATATAAAACTCCAAGCTATTATATGAGGTAAATTATTTGCCCAAATTTTTAAAATGAACATGCTAGAAAAAATTAACAAAAGTGGTGTAATCAAAATCATAGGTAAAAAACTAATTGTCTGAGATTTTTCTACCAATTTATGCTTGGTCAAAAATAAAAATAAGTTATAATATAGTCACTAAGAAGAATTGATAAATTTTGATATTGAATTAAGGAGGAGTTAATTATGTTTTTTGTCTAATGTGCTCTGATAGCGCGAATTTTCCATTATATTTTTAAATATGATGGAATGCCTTAAATTTAACCGTTTAGAAATCTATAAATTTATGGCTTTTGTTTATTGTTCTTTCAAAACTTCATATATTTTTTTAGGCTCAATGTAAGTAAAAATGAGTTCTCTATTTACATTGAGTTTAAATAGTAGTTGTATTTTTTTATGATTTTTGTTGTTTTATCCATAAATTGATTTTTGCCAGTGTTTTAAAATAGGTAATTAACTTTTGCTAAAAAAGTTAAAAAACTGCCCAAAACTAAACTAGGACAAAAAAAAAAAAAAACAGTCTAATATTATTTTAACATCATAGCATATTGCTGTGGTATTTTTCAATTTAAAATTGATTGAATTCTATAGTTCTTGTATCAAAATATATAATCTGCAATTATTTTTTTCAGATCTTCTAAAGTTATTTTACTGTAGTCTAACTCGTTTAAGCATTCGCTTTTTATAATTGAAAATCAGTATTCAGGCTCCCTATTATCTAATGAATTTCCTGCACGAGACAACGAAACAGTTCCTCCCATTTTATTTATTTTGTCAATATAGATTTTTGAAGTGTATTGAAATCCATGGTCTGAATGAATAACAAAATCTTTATCAATAGACCTAAATGTCTTTATATTATCCATAACTAAATGAAGATCATTGTTTACAGATAATTTAAAATCTCTGATGTTTTTAGTTTTATGCTCAATTATTACAGGCAAAAATACATGGCTATCCTTAACATCTCTGGGAGCTTTTATATATGTAACATCAGTAGCAAAAATATTTCTATTTAATTTATCATTGTAGTCGCGCTTAATAATATCCGGCAGTGCGAATTTTGTGTTCTTAATTTCGCTCTTTCTTCATTATTTTCTAATTTTACATACTAAATTCAATCTTTTTAAATGTCTTCCAAGAGTTCGAGGGTGAATGTAAATATTATATTTCATAGAAATATAAGCACTCAACCTTAAGCGACCATATCTACCTTCGTTATCAAGAAAGGATTTTTTAATTATTGCGTCATTTTTGTGCTCCTTTACTTTTATAACTCTAGTTTTAGATTTTGCCACTGCTTGTCTGCATACATTAAAAATTTTTGCAGATTTGCTGTAGGGAATATTTAGTGTTTTGGCTTCACTAAGTTTTGCTGATTTTGCTTTATCTTTATTGATTTCGTAATATTTCTTAGCTATTTCTATTAATTCTTCTTTTGTAAATTCGTTTGAATCAGGTTCAATTGATTTTTTAGGTCTGCCACTCCCTGGCTTTCTGTTTGCACCTTTTTTATCTAATAATTGATCTTGCATACCATTATTATAATATCTAATAATTTTTTTGATTCTTCGAAGTAGTTGACTTCTGGTTATAAAATTTGTATCTGGCGAAATATCATTAATATAATTTATTGTTTGTTTTAATCCAAATTCATTGTAAATTTTATAAATCATATCAAACTCGTCTTTTTTAAAGTGTCTTGACATTAGTATTCTCCTTTTTGTTGCATTTGAAAATTTAAAAAAGCTAACACTTTGATTGCTAGCTTTCTCCTTAAACTCGGACAAAAAAGCCAACACCTTAGTGTTAATTTTTTTGCCTAGTTTAAACCGGACACTTTTTTAAGATTATCTATCAAATTGGGAAACTCGTGATAAATATTCGCTAGATTGATCTAAAATTACTTTTTTATTAAGTTTATTTGATTTTCAACTAATTTTACAATTTCTAAAGCAATTGCAGGGGCTGCTGATAAACCTGGCGACTGCATTCCGGCGGCAAAAATAAAATTAGGATCTTTATAAGAAGGTCGAATAACAAAATCACTATCCTGAATTTCAATCGGTCTTGAGCCTGCAAGTGCAAAAATTGTTTCCTGATAATCTAAGGTTGGAATAATTTTATGACCAATTTTTTGAATTTGCTCAACAAGACTAAAGTCAAGACAATTTACCTTTGATTTATCGATGTTTTCTTCGGCTGTTGGTCCAACTAAAATATTACCATCAGGACGAGGCGCGACAATCACACCTTTTCCATATTTTTGAGGCACTAGAAAATAAACATCTTTTACATCAGGGTGATTTTTAAGAATTAAATATTGACCTCTTCTTTGTTTTTGACTAAATTCGGAAAATCCGGCTAATTTTCCAATTTCATCAGCATAATGACCGGCGGCGTTAATAATAATTTTAGTTTGAAAAATTTTATTTTCATCATTATTTGTTTCAATTTCAAATAACTGTTGGTCATTTTTTGAAATTGAAACAACTTTTGTATTAGTATAAGAATCAACACCATTTTTAAGGGCAATTTCTAAAAAAGCAAGACTAGATTTGACCGGATCAATAACTCAAGAATTATCACACTCAAGGGCTAAAGATGCTTGTTTTGAAACTAAAGGATGTTGAGTTTCCAGCTCTTTTTTTGATAAAACTCTTAAATGTGATTGACTAAGTCCGTTGATAATTCCGCGCTCATAAAGATCATGAATAATTTTTTCTTCTTCTGAATCAAAGGCAAGAACAATGCTTTTTGCTTGTTGACGAGGAAAATTTACTTTTGGAAATATGTTTTCAATTCACAATTTATGTCCTAAAACATTTAATTTTGCTTTTAATTTATGCGGTTTTGGGTCAAAACCACAGTGAATTATTCCTGAATTTCCTGTTGTTGTTTCTGATGCAACGTATTTTTTTGCCTCAAGTATTGCAATTTTTAGTTTAAATTTACTCAATTCATAAGCAATATTTGTGCCGATTATCCCAGCACCAATAATAATTACATCGTATTTTTGCAATTTTTTAGTTTCCATATGTCACTAATTCCTTTTGATAATTTTATAACTTAATTATATCAAAATAATCGCTATTTATTGGTTGATTTTAGTTTGTTTTTATATAAACGGTTAGCAATTTTCTTTTTGATAATCAAAGACGGAATAATTAAAAAAATTGAAATTAAAACTAAAATAACACGTAAAATTAGCAAAGCTCTTGTTGAATTAAGTGGATAGGTAAGCAGTAAAAAAGTTAATGAAAATAAAATAACAGTATAATAAAAAATAAAAGAAAAATCAACCACTTTTAGCCTAGTTAAAATTAATGACGCAAAAAAACAGACAAAAAAATTTAAAATCCCAATAATGGCTAAAATTCAATATGAAATTATCTCTTTTTGCCAAAAATCAGGCGAAAAAAATATATAAATTAAGCTAATTGGAATAAAAATTACAATTAATGCAAAAACAAAATCCGGAATTTTTGTTATTTTTTTATACATTTTTTTCGCGGTTTTTTAGCAATTCAATAAAGTCAACTAATGAAATTTTAAAAGATTCTTGTGAACCAAATTCGCGATAAGTAATTTCGTTTTTTGCTATTTCTTCATCACCTATAATTATCTGAAAAGCAGTTTTTTGTAAATTTGCTTCACGAATTTTACGTGTAATTCGTTCAGATCTTAAATCAATTTCAGAATTATACCCTAAATTAAAAAGTATTTCATGGATTTTTTTACTATATTCATAATGTTTTTCACCAACGGGAATCACGATAATTTGCTTTGGTGAGAGTCAAAATGGCAATTTTCCCTTAGTTTGTTCTAATAAAATTGCAATAAATCGCTCATAAGTTCCAATCAGGCCACGGTGAATCAATATTGGAGTTTCTTTTTGATTAAATTCGTTAGTAAAACTAATTCCAAATTTTTGTGGCAAGAGAAAATCTAGCTGTAAAGTCGAAATTGTGACCTCTTTATTTAATGCTGTCTTAATTTGAAAGTCGATTTTTGGGCCATAAAAAGCAGCTTCACCGATTTTTTCAACATATTCTACGTTGTTTTGATCAAGAAATTGCTTTAAATCATTCTCGGCTTGATTCCACATTAAATCATCTTGGAAAAATTTTTCTTTGTTTTGTGGGTCTCTTTTTGAAAAAGAAATATAAAAAACTTTTATTTTGAAAAAATCAAGCACTTCTTGAATCATCTTAAAAAGGTGGCTAATTTCGCTAAAAATTTGCTTTTTTGTGACAAAAATATGCCCTTCAGTTAAATCCATTGCTCGAACTCGCTCTAAACCTGAAAGTGCGCCTGATTTTTCATAACGATATAATCTAGATTGCTCTGAAACTCTAAAAGGCAAATTCCGATAACTAAAATGTTGCTCAGAAAATAAAATTATATGGTGTGGACAAGTCATTGGTCGCGGAATAAGTGCTTCATCTTCAACTTTAATTGGCGAAAACATGTCATCTTTATAATGTTGTAAGTGCCCTGAAATTTCATAAAGGCTTTGGTGACCAAAATGAGGGGTTAAAACTTCTCTAAAACCGTAATTTCGGTCAAATTCTAGTATTTTTTGCCTAATTTTGTTATGAATTTTCATCCCGTTTTCAAGTCAAACTGGGAAACCAAGTCCAAAATAATGGCTAAAACTAAAAAGTTTTAGCTTTGAACCAATCCGGCGGTGATCTCTTTCTTGTCTTTCTTGTAAAATTTGAACAAATTTTTCAAGATTTTCCTTTGAATCTCAACTTGTACCATAAATTCTTGTGAGCTGCTTATTTTTTGAATTTCCACGTCAATAGGCACCTGCAATTTTTAGGAGTTTAAAATTTTTTATTTGATTCAGACTCTCAAGATGTCTTCCAGCACAAAGATCCTCAAAAAGTATATTGTTTTGTTGGTCAACAATTGAAAAATAGGTCACTTTTTCCGATTTGTTTTCAAGATCAGATTTTAGCTCTTGTTTGTAAATTTGACTTTGAAAATCAAGATTGTTACCTTCTGTTTGAACAATTCTTAAATTTTTTGAAACTAATTTTTTCATTAATTTTTCAATTTTTCCAAAATCTGACTCAGAAAGTGGAGTTTCTAGATCAAAATCATAATAAAAACCATCATCATAAACAGGACCAATTCCTAATTTTACATTTGGGAAAAGCGTTTTTATTGCAAGCGCTAAAAGATGAGAGGTAGAATGATTGAGTTCATAATCAATTTTTAATTCCATGAGTTAAAGCCCCATTTTTTGTTTTATTGTTTTTAAATTTGAATTTGCTATTTGATTTGCTTTTTTCGCCCCATTTTTTGCAAAATTATCAACAAATTGTAACATTTTTTGGTGTTTTTTTTGTAAACCTTCGAGAAAATTAGCAACGATTGTTCCGACTGTTTCCTTCAAAAACTTATAGGATTGATCTTGAAAAAAATTAAGAGTTTCTTCTTGAGTTTTATCAGTAAAGCCCATATAAATATTCAAAAGATTATTGATCCCAGGCTTTTCTTGACTAAAATAAATTTTATTTTCAGAATCAGTTTTTGCTTTTTGAATTTTATTATAGGCTTCTTGAGGCGAATCACTTAAAAAAATTGCCGAGTTTTTTTGACTTGTTGATTTAGACATTTTTTTGGTTGGATCAGTAAGTGACATTATTTTTTGGGCATTTTGGGAAATTATTGCCTTAGGAATGACAAAATCTGTCTTATAAATTTTGTTAAAACGATGAGCAATTTTTCGTGTAAGTTCTAAATGCTGTAATTGATCAGCGCCAACGGTTACAAAATCAGGATTATATAAAAGAATATCTGCAGCCATTAAAATTGGATAAGTTAGTAAACCTGTTGGAACTTTTTCGGTATTATTTTCCTGTTTTTGGCGAGATTTATCTTTAAATTGCGTCATTCTTGAGAGTTCGCCGATTGTTGTTTGGGATTGTAAAAGTCAAAAAAGTTCACTGTGAGCACTAACATCAGATTGAAAAAATAATACTGTTTTTTCAGGATCAAAACCACATGCAAGATAAAATGCAAAAATACTAGCCCGATTTTGGGTTAATTTTTCTGGGTCGATTGGTAAAGTAAGGGCATGAAGATCGGCGACAAAAATAAAATTTTCATATTGATCTTGAAACGAAAGACTCGGTTTTATCGAACCGAGAAAATTACCAATCGTCAAGTTTCCAGTTGCAGTTATTCCACTTACTAATCTTTTTTTCATAGCAAAAAAATTTTAGCATAATTATAATGAATTTTTTAGAAAATGAGTATAATTTAAAAAGATATTATGAAGCTAATTTCCAAAATCATTTATTTTCTTTTGCAAATTTTTAGCTTTGGTTTGTTTGCTAAACGTATTAAAGAAAAACATAATAAAACAAAGTCTGAAATCACCTTTGATGACAAAATCGGTTTCAAAGTTGATGATCTAGTTAAGTTTTTAGGCGGGACTAAAAATATTGACTCATGTGATTTTACAGTTTCTAGATTAAAGATTAAATTAAAATCAACTGAAGGCATCAATGTTGAAGAAATTGGAAAATTAAAAGGGATTTCAGGCGTTGTTGTTGGTTTAAACGAGATTAATTTAATAGTTGGCAATAAATCTAAGGCTATTTGAAAAGCTATAAATAATTTTGAATAAGTTTAAAAACAGTTTAAAAAATCCTAAGGAAATTACATAAAAAAATGCAAAAATTTGGAACCCATACCCGTGAAACCCAAAATTCAACTGGTACAAATCAAAATTTAAGCTACGAGCGTTTACTAGCAAATTTAATCACAATTGAACGTGCAGATTCAGCACTTTTTACAAGAATCGACAACGAAAATTATATTGATTTATTTTCTGCCCTAAAAACTAGCGATCTTAGAAAATTAATCTCTTCGCCAATTTCTTCTGTGTCATTAACAACAAGTGAATTTGATGATTTTATTGAAAAAATAGAATCAATTAATGACAAAGATGAATTAATTGAATACTTAAAAAATTCAGACTACAAACTAAACCCACTTGCCCAAAGAGCGCTTAATTCTGATTTTCAGTCAGCAAAAAAAGACATATTAAATAAAATATCATATAAAAAACAAACAAGTCTGGCAAAATGAAAACGTTTGATCAAAAAAGCTTATGATATTCTTAGAGATCGAAATGTTTGACCTTTGCACATTGGATTTTGTTATATTTCTTTGTCAATTGAAGATCGAAGTTTTTTTGGACCTTTATTTGTTAAAGAATGTGAAGTTACAATTGTAAATTCAGTGCCAAGACTTAATGCTGATGGACATATAAAACTAAATAATAAACTTCTTGCATTTTTAAAGAAACTTGACATTGATTTTAATTTTGACTTTGATTTTTCAGAATTTTCAATTGAAGAAGTAATTGAAAATGTTAAAAAATTTTATAATGATAAGTTTGAAATTCCTAATATTGAAGGAAAAATTGCAAAAGATGTCTCAACTCCGGAAGATACAATACATTTTCACCCTGGAGTTGTTCTAGGATTTTTCAACATCGGTGGATCACATCAGCGTCAAATCATGGAAAAAATGATCAAAACTGGTGAAATTCACAACTTAATTGAAGTTGATATTAATAAAACAACATACAGAAACAATGTTGAAAAATCAATTTTTTCACCTAAATTTACAGGATTTTTTAAAATTCAGCCAACTAACTTTACCCAAGATTGCGCCCATATTTCGGCAATTTTACAAAACACAATTATTTGAGGACCTCCTGGAACTGGAAAATCTCAGACAATTGCAAACATTATTTCAAATGTTATTGCCCTAAATCGAACCGCACTTGTTAGCTCGCAGAAAAAAATTGCCCTTGTTGTTTTAAGAAAAAGACTAAAAATGATGTCATTTTTCTGTCTTTTTGTTATTAATGAAAAATTGGAAAATTATAAAGATTTTTACAAGCCAATTGAAGAGTATATTGAAAATATTGAAAATTTCAATATGGAATCAAAGCTTAAAGAAATTAAAGTTTTTTCCGATGATGATCGCCAATATTTACAACTTTTAGAAAAAATTTTCCCTAAAATTGAAACTTTAACAAATACACTTGATGCCTATAAAACAATTGAAAAAGCTAACAATTTCTTTGCACTAAATATTGCTGAAACTCTTTTTAAACTAAATAAATCGATTAATATCAATCCAAAAAGATCACCACATTCAAAAACTAGTCTAAAATTACACATTATTGAGTCCAAACTCAAACGTAAATTAAAAATTTATGAAAAAGCAATGCATATGGCTTCTAATGAACTTCGCCAAGACATTGACTTAATTCTTGAAAACCTAACTAATTATGATGATAATTTGGAAAACATTTATAACAAAATTTCAAAATTAGAAATTTCTAATTTTGAAAATCTCGAAAATTTTCTCAAATTTGTAAAAAAACCAAAAGTTGAAGTTCTTGATGATAAGGCTTTATTTATTTACCATGCAAAAAAAGTCTTTGAAGTTTTAGCAAAATTAAATAATGACCCTGAATTTCAACAGCTCTATACTCGCTTCAGACTTAGCGTTAAACAAAAAAAGAAAATGTCGCCTTACAAATTCTTACTAAAACATGCTGAAATTATTAAGATTTTGTTCCCAGTTATTATTACAACTCCTGACATTGAACTTGTAATGTTTGAAAAACGTTATTTTGATTATATTATTATTGATGAAGCTTCACAAATGTTTTTAGAAGAAGCGCTCCCACTTTTATTTTACGGAAAAATTAAAGTTCTTGTTGGTGACCACCAACAAATGCAACCAATTCGTTGGTTTGCTTCAAAAATGAATGATGAATCAGAAGATGATGCCTTTGCAAATATTGAATCAATTCTCGAATATGCCCATTCCAAAGGTGTTTTTAACATTATGTTAGACAAAAATTACCGTTCACATCATGCTTCCTTAATGTCTTTTAACTCCCGTCATTTTTATGATTCAGAGCTTAAAATTGCCAATAATCATAATTTTGAAGGCAATGATGTAATTGAAGTTCATAATGTTAATGGTCAGTGAGACGGTCAGCAAAATATTGTTGAGGCAAAAGCAGTTGTTGATATTGCCCAAAAAAATATCAACAAGTTTTCGACAATGATAATTTTGGCCTTTAATAAAAATCAGCAAAATGCAATTGAGAAAATAATTTTTGAATCCTATCCAGAAATTGAAAAATTAATTTATACTGATAAAATTATTGTAAATAGTCTTGAAAATATTCAAGGAGATGAGGCTGATTTAGTAATTGTCTCAGTCGCCTACGATCAAA
The DNA here is from genome assembly GCF_038095975.1 of Mesomycoplasma ovipneumoniae. Classification (NCBI taxonomy): domain Bacteria; kingdom Bacillati; phylum Mycoplasmatota; order Mycoplasmoidales; family Metamycoplasmataceae; genus Mesomycoplasma; species Mesomycoplasma ovipneumoniae. The sequence continues at coordinate 570,190 of NZ_CP146003.1, forward strand.
GTGCAAAATTTGGTTCAACTTATATAGCGCGAAAAGGTGGAAAAAACGCCCTAAATGTTGCTACCTCTCGTGCGCGTCAAAAAATGATAATTTGCAAGTCAATAAATGCTGATGAAATTCAAAATACTTCTAACTCTGACGATCTAGAAATTTTTAAATCTTGAATTAATTTCTTGGATCTTGATGTTCAGTCACAAATAAATTATTCACGTAAAAATAAAGTACAACTTTCACTTTCAGAGTTAAAAAATGTTGCAAAATCAAGCTTTTTTGCTGATTTTCAGCAAGAATTTGCCGAAGAATTTTTAGGACTTTTTCCAAGTTTAGAGCTAAAAACCAACTATGTTGTCGGAACCGAGCAAATTGATGTTGCTATTTTTGATCAAGGCAAATTTTTACTTGGAATTTATTTAGACTCACTAGAATATCGCAAACCTAAAGAGTATATTGAATATTTTGATGCAATCAAATTCATTCAACAAAAAAAATATCCAATTATCATTATTAATTTTGTTGAATGAAAACTCAATAGAAATAAAGTAACCGAAAAACTCAAAAAAGAAATTATCAATTTGAAGGAAGATGATCTTGTTTAAACCGGAATTATATCAGGTTGATGATTTAGTAATTGGCTGTGATGAGGTTGGCGTTGGCGAGTATTTTACAAATTTAACTGTTTGCTGCGCTGTTTTTCGCCAGTCAGAAATTGAAGGGCAACTTATTGAAGAAATTGTTGATTCAAAACTTTTAAATGAAAAAAAAATTAGTGAACTTTTTGAAATTTTGGACCAAAAAATTACTTATAAATTTATCTCTTTAGAGATGAAAGACTATAATGATCTAATCCAAAAAGGACTAAACTCGCATGAAATCAAAGCTTTTTTATATTTTAAAGTGCTTAGAGAACTGACTTTAATTTTTAAAGATGTTCCAATTGATAAAATTTTTATTGATGGTTTTGTCTCGGCACAAAAATTTAGTCAATATCTTGCTAAAATAAGTAAATTTTTCAACATTGAGCCATGAAATTTTGAAAAATATCCCTTAATTTTGGAAAAAAAAGCCGACACAAAAATTAAACAAGTTGGAGCTGCTTCAATAATTGCAAAACATGCCTTAAGTCAAAAATTCAACAAACGGCAAGAAAAATGAAAAGCAATTTTTCCGGCTGGTTCAAATCAAATTGAAAAAATTGTTAATTTTTGTCTCGGGCAAATTCAGAAATACGGGACAATTTTCCTTGAAGAAAATGTAAAATTACATTTTAGCATTACTGATAAAGTCTATACGAAACTAAAGGAAAAAAATGGAAAAAATAGCTAAATTATTTCAAGAAAATTCAGAACAAATTATCTCAAATGTCGGCACAGCTGGCGGAGTAGGTCTTGGTGGTTGAATTGGCATAACTATTGGTGTTGGAATTATTTTATTTATTATTGGCGGCGTGATTGCCTTAATAGTCTCAAAAAAAATGTTTGAAAAACAAATTCGTGAAAATCCACCAATAACAGAAGGCATGATTCGCGCAATGTACATGCAAATGGGTCGAAAACCATCTGAGGCACAAATTAGAGCGGTTATGCGATCAGTAAAAAACGCTAAAAAGTAGGAAATAATGAAAAAAAGAGTTATTTTAATTATTATTGACGGCCTTGGATTGCGTCCAGAAAGTCAAGGAAACGGTTTTGCACTTGCAAAAACACCGGTTTTTGACCACCTTTTTGACAATTATCCAAATAGTTTGATCGCCGCATCGGGTCAAGAAGTTGGACTACCTGAAGGACAAATGGGAAATTCAGAAGTTGGCCATTTAAATATCGGGGCTGGATTTATTGTCTATACAGGAATTTCAATTATAAATAATGCTTTAAAAACCGGTGAGTTTTTCAAAAATGAAAAATTTATTAAGGTTTTTGAGCATAGTATCAAAACTGATACGCCAGTGCAAATTATGGGACTTTTTTCTCCAGGAGGCGTTCACTCACATCAAGATCACCTTTTTGCCCTAATTGATTTTGCGGCCGAATTTGGTGTCAAAAAACTTAATTTGCACCTTTTTGGTGATGGAAGAGATGTTGCACCTGAATCAATTAAGCCAAATCTTAATTTATTAATAAAGAAATTAAAAAATTTTGAAAATTACAAAATTGCTTCAATTTCTGGTCGTTTTTATTCAATGGATCGTGATAAAATGTTTGACCGTGTTGAATTAGGATACAATTCTATTCGCGGAAAAGCCGAAAATACCTTCACAAATCCAATTGATTATGTTGATTCTCAATATGAAAAAGGAATTAGCGACGAATTTTTACAACCGGCAATAAATTTGCAGGTTAATAAAAATGATTTTCTTAACGACAATCATGGTGTTATTTTTTTCAATTTTCGACCTGATCGCGCAAGACAACTTTCACATTTAATTTTGCAAACAGATTTATATACTTTTAAACCAAAATATCCTGTAAAAATCGACACTTTTGTGTCAATGATGAAATATGAAGGGATAAATTGCGATATTGCTTTTGAGGAAATGAAAGTCAAAAATCCACTTGGAAAAGTAGCAGATGAGGCAGGATTAAAACAACTTCGACTCGCTGAAACGCAAAAATATGCCCATGTAACTTTCTTTGTTGACGGTGGCGTAGAACTTGAATTAAAAAATTCTGACCGAATTCTTGTCGATTCATTAAAAGTTGAGTCTTATGCTGATTATCCGCAAATGTCGGCTGTCGAAATTACTGATAAATTAATTCAAGTTGGGCAAAATTATGACCTTATTATCGTCAACTTTGCAAATCCAGATATGGTCGGACATACAGGAAACTTAAAAGCAACTATAAAAGCGGTTGAAATTTTAGATTCACAAATTGGTCGAATTCACAGCTGAGCAAAAGAAAATAATTTTCATTTTTTCATTACAGCCGACCATGGTAATGCCGAACTTACTGAGGATGAAAATAATAAACCCTCAACAAAACATACCGTATTTCCCGTTATGTTAATTTCAAGTGATAAAAGTTTGAAATTAAAAAACGGAAGATTGGCAAATATTGCCCCAACAGTTCTTGATTATTTAAATATCAAAAAACATCCTGACATGGATCATGAATCCTTAATAATTAAGTAAAACTAAACTTTACAGACTAATTTTTCTTCTTTAAAACCAAAATCATTTTCCTTTTGATTTTGGTTTTTTTTAAAAGTTAATTACCTATTTTAAAACACTGGCAAAAATCAATTTATAGATAAAATAACAAAAACCATAAAAAAATACAACTACTATTTAAACTCAATGCAAATAGAAAACTCGTTTTTATTTGTAGCGAGCCTAAAAAAACATATGAAGTTTTGAAAGAACAATAACCAAAAGTCCTAAATTTATAGATTTCTAAACGGTTAAATTTAAGGCATTCCATCATATTTAAAAATATAATGGATAATTCGCATTTTGTGATTTTTTTATGACAAAAACATAACTAATTCCCCCTTAATTCTAAAATTCAAATTTATTAATTATTCTTAAGTGAGAATTATTATAACATAACTTTATTCTTGACCAAACATTTTTTTTTTTTTTTTGCAAAAGCTTGATTTTGAAATTATAAAAATTAAAATTTTAGGTCAAAAAACCCGGATTTAGCGGTATTTTGCATATTTGTATTTACTAAAAAGTGAATTTTTGCCATCAAATTGTCAAACTCAGGTGATTTTTTTTAAAAAATTAAAATTTATAATTTTTTGTAAATTTTTAATATTTTTGTCAGATTCCTAGAAAATATTAAGAAAAATGGTATAATTTGTAATATTAAAATATTAAACAAAATAAGAGGTGTAAATGGCGCGCAAGCTAACAAAATTAAGAAATTTATTTATCCTTTCGACCCCTATTGTTTTTTTAGTAGCAACAAGTTGTGGCGTTAGCCAAACAAACGAGGGGGAAAAAGAAGGTCAAAAACTCCAACAGATGAGCGCAAAAATCGCTGACAAATTAGGGTCAAGTCTAAGCTTTGACGTAAATGGTAATCATGTTTTTACTATTAAAAATGACAAATTCAAAGGTGCAACAGAAGTAGTGGCCCATTTTGAAGGCAAAAGCGATGATCCAGCTATTACTCTGCCAATGACTGCCGAAGTTAATGCAAGTATAAATAATTCAACTGCAATTTTTAACACAGCCGGAAAATTCCTATACGACTATAAGTGATCGCTCAAAAAAATTAAAGTTGTTAAAAATGGTAGCTCTGAAGAAATTTCGCAAGATCAATTCCCTGATGATTTAAAAGGTGACCTTTGGTTTGAGAAAAAAATTGCGATAGTTAAACAAGATGCTGCGCTTTGAATTGATCCTCAAATCCAACTTTTAAAAAATTGAATAAACACTAATGCAAATGTTGAGTTAAAAGCTGAATTTATCAAAAATAACGAGAGAAAAGTTGTAGATACCAATTTCAATAGTTCATTAAATAAATTTCGAGCTGACTTACAAGAAGGTTATAAATTTAATAGAATTCTAATTCAATCTAAAAATAACTCCTTTGCAACAATTAGTTTACCTTATAAACCTTTTTAATATAATTTCTAAAATAATAAAAAAAGCAATTTCATTCGAGAAATTGCTTTTTTTATCTTTAAGTTATGAAGATTAAATTAAGTATTAAATTAAGTATTAAATTAATTCAAAGTGTTTTAATTGTGATTCTAATACATCAGCAGGAACATAACCTTCAAGACGATGTACAAGTTTGTGATCTTTATAAAATAATGTTGTTGGAGTTCCATGGATTTGGTTATCACGCGCAAATAAAATATTTTCACGCACATTAACTCTAATGATAACTAGACCATTTACTCCATATTTATCGTTCATTTGATCTATTGAAGGTTCATAAAGAACACAGGCTCCGCATCCAGGTTGGTGAAATACGAGAATTGCAGCTTTGCTTGTTAAAATTTTTTGATTAATGTCATCGGTTGAGTGAATATCAAAGATTGGCATAATACCTCCTTTTTTTATATAAATGATACCACATTATTGCTTTTTTACAATATATAAATAGAAAAAATTAATAAGATTTTGCAAATAAGACAAATTTAGTAGTTTTTTTACCGCTAAATATTGAATTAGCGCTTTGTGGTATATTAAATATTGAATTTTTTGGCAAAATACAACGAGCTGTTGCGGTAGTTTCGTCTTGTATTTGTTTCTCTTTTGCTGAGCTTTCACCAAAAGGAGCAATAACAAATTTGCCTTTTTGTATTTCAGTTTGAAGTTCTTGATACGAAGTTACAAAAACTGTGTTTTCAATTATGCGAGTTTTAGCTTTTTCAAACAAGTTTTTTTGAATTTCATCAAGAATTTTAGGGCATTTGTCTTTTAATTCATCAAGGCTAAAATAAATTTTTTGGCGGTTATCACGGCGAACAAGACAAATTTGATTTTTCTTTACATCATTTGGCCCAATTTCAATTCGAATTGGTGAACCAGAAACTTCAGACTTATTTATTTTAAAGCCAATTTGCTCATCTGATTCATCTATTTGATAGCTAATTTTTCTTTGTTTAAGAATTCTAGCTACTTTTTTTGAAAAATCTTTAACTTCTGGATGTTTTTTTGCAAAAAACTCAAGAATGTCTACCTTATATGGGGCAATTTTTGGAGGCAAAACTAAACCACTATCATCACTGTGAACCATCACAAGAGCGCCAATTAGACGGGTGGAAATCCCTCAAGATGTTTGATATGGCGTCTCAAATTCGTTTTTGTTATTTTTAAATTGAATTCCAAAATTTTTAGCAAAATTTTGGCCTAAAAAATGCGATGTTGCTGTTTGAAGCGCGCGGAAATTTTGCATCATTGATTCAATAGTGTAAGTTGTAACAGCGCCGGCAAACTTTTCTCGATTAGTTTTTTTACCAAATATTGTTGGTATAGCAAGATAATTTTCTAAAAAGAATTTATAATATTTAGCTATTTTTTTAGTAAAATTTTGAGCCTCTAATTTATCTGAGTGAATTGTGTGACCTTCTTGCCAAAGAAATTCAGTATTTCTTAAAAATGGATTAGTAGTTTTTTCTCATCTCAAAACTTGAGTTCACTGATTTAATTTTAACGGTAAAATGTTATTTGCAGCAATTTCATTTTTAAAATAATCAGCAAAAAGGAGCTCACTAGTTGGTCTTATATAAATATTTTCGGCTAATTTTTTTTGGCCTACATGAGTTATTGTTAATAATTCTGGCGCAAAACCTTTAATATGTTGTTTTTCTTTTTCTATAAAACTTTCAGGTATAAGAAGCGGAAAATAAACATTTTTTACACCTTGGGAAGCAAAAAATGCATCAACTATTTTAGTTATATTAGTTCAAATTGAATATCCAAAAGGTTTAAAGTAAAGGGTTCCTTTGATTGGTCCGTAACTCATTAAATTCGCCTGAGTTATAACGTCAACATATCATTTTGCAAAATCTTCACTACTTGGCGTTATCTTTTCAGGTCGTTTCATAAAATAAATAAAAAAAAATGGTGAATTAACATTTGGCTGCCCCAGTTAGATTCGAACTAACGAATGACGGTACCAAAAACCGTTGCCTTACCGCTTGGCTATGGGGCAAAATGGTGGGGGGTGAGGGATTCGAACCCCCGAATCCGAAGAAAGTGGGTTACAGCCACCCGCATTTGGCCGCTCTGCAAACCCCCCGATCCGTTGCAGCTTTTTAATTATAACATATTTTTTTTGATTTGATAATTTTTTTTTATTTTTTTTTTTTTTTCGGACTAGCGATATTTAGCCACGTCCTCAGTTACTATTTGGAGGACATCATTTACTAGTTTTTCTTGTTCTTCAATTGGAAGATTTGGGTCTAATTTAATTTGCTTATAAGCAAAAATAAAAGAAGGATGTAAAAAGTTACCTAATGGACGTCCTATTTTGTAGAGTTCAATCCATCTATCTTTCAATTTTTTAGCAAGCTTTTCATCATCATGTCTTATTTTATATTCATTTGCTAATTTTTGATAAGATAAAATTTTAAAAATAGCAAAGGTAAATCAAAAATTCTTAACAAATTCAGATCAATTAATAACTATAAAAAATCCAAGGCCAAAAAAATAACTTAGTGCTGGAAACCAAAAAATATAATATAAAATTTGACTATAAGGATTTAATTGGGCTAAATTTTGACTAATTATTTCAGAATTAACATTTAAAACTATCAGTTTATGACTAAAAATCGGGCTAAGTAAAAATATTAATCTTACAATATAATTTAATAGTAAAAAACTTGAATCGGCAATATAATAAAAAAGTAATTTCCTTGGCTTGTTGCGGTTTTTTAAGTTATTAAAATAAATTAAAGTTTGAATAATTACTAAAAATAACACAAATGAGCCAACAAATGCTAGATACTGTCAGAATTGAAAATTATTAATTCCGGCAAAAAATAATCAAAAAATAAGCATTAACATCGAAACTAACAAGGTTGAAATTGAATAATAAATTGACTTTGCAGTAAAAGAGATATTATTTCAAAGTTTTTCAACAGGATTTATTTTATTTTTGGTTCTTTTTTCGTGTTTTTGAAAAATATCTGAATTAAGTTGGTAAAAACTTGAAGTTCAAGCTGAGTGCTTTTCGCGATATTGCATTTTTTTATTTAAATCACTAATTTCAGCCACAGCTCTTGAGTCAGACAGAAAGTAAAAAAACTGATTTTCATCATCATGCAAAAGTCAAGAAAAATTAATTTGGTTAGATTTTTTTGGTTTTGTAACTTTTTGCAGGAAATTTTTTGACTCTTTTGTTTGTTCTTGAGTTGTTTGTGAATTTTGCTGTGATTTTAGATAATTAGGCTGATAAGTAACGTATTTTTCTGATTGATGGTCATATTGAGGGCTATTTTGGGCCTGAATTTCGATGTCTTTTTGATCTACAAATGTTTGACTGTCATCTCCTTGAAATGGATTGGCGGTGTTATTTTTTAAATCTTGACTGTGATTTGGTTTTTGAAAATTACTATAGTGTTGATATTTGCGATCACGGGAAGCAAAATGCGAATTATGAGATTTGTTAGCGCCATAATTTTTTGAATTATAAAAATTAGACTGATTTTGGTCGTTTATTTTTTGATTATTTTTTTCTTGGTCATGATTTTGATTCATTAAATTCTCCTGAGTAACTATTTAACCTATTTATTTTACAAATTTAATTTAAATCTAAAAAAGTTAATTTAATATTAGCACCTTTTTCAATTTCTTCATTAAATTTTACCAATTTATAACTAATATTAATTATTTTTTTCTTTTTAATTAAATAAGGTAAAAAAACGCATGTTTTTAATTATTCGGCATTTTTATTCTTATAAGAACTTATATTAATAAATTTAAAAATTTTACAATACAAAATTCAGACATCAAAAACACACTAATTATATAATATATAACAAGCAAAACAGTTAAGCTAAATTTTGCTTGTTTTGAGTCAATAAAATTGCATTTTTTGACAAATCTATAATTTAATTCAAATTTTTAAAAATAAATCATTATTTTAAAATTTTTTTCAAAATACTGGTTTATTTTAGAAATTAATTTTAATAACTGAAATAATTTTTAATATTTCCATAAAAATACCTTTTTTAGCCCAAAAAAATGAGCTTTTGATCATAAAAGTTGTATATTTTTTAAATTTTTTGTTGATTTTAATAAAAATCACTCCCACTTCACTCCACTAATAAAATGCAAAAAATTTAAAAAATACCGCCTAAAATCAGTCATTTTTTTTCAAGTAAAAAATGATAAATAAAAAAAATTAATTTTTTTTTGTTTGAAATGGGATTTAGTGTATAATTGTGGTTGACAGTGGAGATAAAAAATGTTTGGAACTGTTTTCAGAATATTAGATGAAAAAAATAGAATTGTGCTACCTCCTGCTTTTCGTGATGAACTTGATGGTGACTTCTATATTTCAGCTAATTTGGACAAAATTCTCGAAATCAGAAGCCAAGCTGAATTTGATATCATTGCCCAAAAAATTGGAAAAGCAAACTCATTAGATCCACGACTTCGTGATTTTGCAAGATATTTTTTTGGAAATACCGTCAAAGTTTCTGTCGATAAGCAAGGTAGGTTTTTAATTCCCAAAAATTTACTTGACTTGGCCGCTGTCAAAAAAAGAATCTATTTATTAGGGGTTAATAACAAAATTGAAATTTGGCCTGAAGAAAGATACGATCAATTTTTTGCAAAGTTTTCTGACAGCAATGTCACCGCTGATTTAGAAAAAGAATTGCTAAAATCGGGAGTAGAATTATAAAATGCACATTCCAGTTTTGTTAGAAGAAGTTATCTTAGCTCTTGAAATTAATCCCGAAGGATTTTATGTTGATTTAACTTTAGGGCGTGGCGGACATTCCAAGGCGATTCTTGAAAAATTAACAACGGGAAAACTGATTGTTTTTGATAAAGATATCCAAGCCATAGACGAAACTAAATCTAAATTAACTGCAATTAGTCAAAATGTTAATTTTATTTGTTCAGATTTTGCAAATTTTGATTATCACCTAGAAAAATTAGGAATTGATTATATAGACGGGTTTATTGTTGATTTAGGTGTTTCTTCACCTCAAATTGATAATCCTGAGCGTGGCTTTTCTTACTCTAAAGATGGCAATTTAGATATGAGAATGGACACAAGTCAATCTCTTGATGCTTCTTGAGTTTTAAATCAATATTCTGAAGAAAAACTAGTTCAGATTTTTTACAAATACGGACAAGTAAAATTTGCACGGCAAATTGCAAAAGCAATCATTGAAAATAGACCTTTGAAAACTACTTTTGATCTTACTAAGATTGTCAAAAAAGTTATTCCAGCACTGGCGTTATCTAAAAAAAACTTTGTAAAAAATGTTTTCCAGGCTGTGCGAATTGAAGTAAATAACGAACTTGAATCTCTGCAAATGTTGTTAAAAAAGTTACCCAAATTCTTAAAGCACGGTTCAAAAGTTTTAATTATTAGCTTCCATTCGCTAGAGGATCGATTAGTAAAAGATGCATTTTTAAATTTAGTTAGCAAATCTAAGCAAGATTTTTTTAAAAAAGGCGATCCAGAATTCTCAACGAAAGTTTTTCGACCATCACCAGAAGAAGTTTTGCTAAATCCAAGAGCAAAATCGGCTAAATTACGAGTTTTAATTAAAAATTCATAAAAAGAAAAAATTGAAAAATAGGTAAAAATACTATGGAAAGATGTAGTAAAATTATGCTAATGGGATTAGGTGATTTTGGATCTAAAATTGTTCAAAACATCAATTTAGATCAAGCTAGCTTTCCAAAATTTTTTATAAATTCACGCGATGAATATTCTAATTTCAATTTTAGCGATCAAAATTCACTAATTCTTAGTCAATCAAATTTTGGATATGACTGAAAAAAAGCAAACCAAGCAGTAAAAGATAAAAGTTTAGAAATTCAATCAATTCTTGCTGGGGTCAAAATTCTCTTTTTGATTGTAGGATTAGGCGGATCGACTGGATCAGGAGCAGTTTTAGAAGTAGCTGAAATCGCTCAAAAAATGAATATAATTATAATAGTTTTAGCAACAAATCCTTCTGAAAATGAGTCAAAATTTAGAAGAGAAACAAGTTTTGACGTGCTTCAAAATTTGAAAAAAATTGTTGATTCATTGATTTTAATTTCACCAGAAGAAATAAGTTTAACTTTTCCGAGTCTTATGGTTGAAAATGTTCTTCAATTAATAGTCCTAACTATTCAAAAGAAAATTTCAATTCTAACAAAAGCTATTTGTCAACAAAATGCATTAATTCATGTTAACAGTTCAATAATCGAGTCAATTTTATCCAATAATAACTTTGTTTTTGTCGGATATGCAAGCGAAACTGGTTCAAATAGGGCAATAGTTGCAACTGAAAATGCCTTTAAAAACCATTTTGTCGAATTTGATCTCTCATCTTCCGAGGAAATGTTAATTACAATTAGTGCTAATAATTCAATTTTACAAACCGAAATTAACGATGTTCTTAACACAATTAGAAAAAATTTCAAACCAGACTTAAAATTTTCTTATGGCGTGTATACAAACACAAAATTAGATAAAGAAATTGAAATTGGTATAATTGCAAGTCAAAAAAAGCATAGTTATGAAAGCAAAAAAGCAACAAAATTAAATCTTGCCTTCGATAACAAATTTAGTATTTTCTAAGCAAATTGATTTTGATTTAAACTTTTAGTAAATGCTTATAAAACACCTTTAAAAATTATAAAATTTAGTACGCAAACAAAATTTTATAACAAAAAGGTGTTTTTGTATTATTTTTTTTAAAAAATTTTTTTTATGGCCAAATCGACGGAAATATAGTATAATAATATTGTAGTTTTACTATTATTTTATCAACTAAATTATTATGTCAAAAATCAATAAATATATATCTGACTATTTTCTTGATAGTCAAAAAATACTTGCAAAATTTAATCCGAAAAATATTGTTATTTTACAGTTTTTCCAACGTAAAGATTTTGCCGTTATTGGCGGAATGGATGAAGTTTTAAATTTTTTAGTAGATAATACTGACTATAAAAAATATAAAATTCGCTATTTACAAGATGGAACTCGTGTAAAAAAACGTGAAATAGTGCTTGAATTAGAGGGTCCTTTGCATCTTTTTGGTCATGTTGAAGGAATTATTGACGGAATTTTAGCCCGTTCAACTTCGATAGCAACAAATGCTTATTTATGCAAAAAAGCAGCAAATGATAAAGAAATAATCTTTATGGCCGATCGTTCTGATCACTATTTGATGCATCAAATTGACGGAAAAGCAGCAAAAATAGGCGGTATTTCAATATTTAGCAATTTAGCTCAGTCAGGAAAAAGTACTACTAAAAATTTTGGTTCAATGCCACACTCTTTAATTCAAAATTTTGATGGCGATCTTATTAAAACTTCGCAGGCTTACCGTAAAATTTTCCCAGATCAACCCTTAGTAGCTCTTGTAGATTTTAACAACAATGTAATTGAAGAATCTTTGGCTGTTTTGGCTGAATTTGGTCAAGATTTAGCTGGAGTTAGAGTTGATACTTCTTCAAATATTGCCGATCAAATGTTCGAAGATCCTAAAAAAGACGATTTTGGAATTAATGCAAAATTAATAAAAAAACTACGTGAAGAACTAGATAAAAATAACGGTCAACACGTAAAAATTATTGCCTCATCAGGACTAAACCCTATGAAAATTAGAGAATTAGAAGAACAAAACGCCCCTGTTGACTTATACGGTGTTGGCGAGTATATGCTTCAAATTCGAAATCATTTTAGCGCTGATGCAACAGTATTAAATGGCAAAAAACTAGCTAAATTTGGTCGTTTTTATCGTAAAAATTCAAAATTAATAACTTTTGAATATGAAAAATAATCTTGAATTGAATAATTTGGGTTATAATGATGACCTCAAAATTTGACAAGACAAGACAAGCTTTAATTATTCAGTTGATACTATTTTGCTAGGAAATTTCATCACCCTAACTAAAAAAGTAAAACTAGCACTTGAAATAGGAACAAATAACGGTGCGCTGGCAATTTTTGTTGCTCACAGAAAAAAAGACTTAAGTATTGATGCAATTGAAATTAATGAAAAAGCCATTAATTTAGCGAAAAAAAACGTTGAAATCAATAAAAAAGAAAATCAAATTAATCTAATTTGTGCTGATTTTAATCAGTTTTGAGTTGAACATAATAAAAAACAGTCACGAAAATACGACTTAATTTTTGCTAATCCTCCTTATTTTAAGGTCGGAACCAAAAAAATCCGCAATGTTAGCCCTGAGTTTAAAAATGCAATTTATGAATTTAGCCTTAATTTATCGCAATTAATTCTCGGAGCAGGCAAAATTATTCAAGACAAAGGAAGACTGTCACTGGTTTTACCAATCGAGAGATTTATTGATGTGATAGAATTTTTGCGTCAGGGTCGATTTGAGCCAAAGCGTGTTCAATTTGTAATGGCAAGAGTGGGATCTAGTCCCAAATTTGTTCTGATTGAATCAGATTTTAACGCTCAGTGGGGAACCCAATTCCTACATAATCTCTATTTACACCCAAATAATAAAAATGAACATGTTTATCGCAAAGAAATTCAGAAACTTTATGTAGCCCGAAAGGTTAAAAATGGCTAAAAAATTTTACATCACAACTCCTATTTACTATGCTAGTGGAAATCTCCATATTGGTCATCTTTATAGTTCGACTTTAGCATGAGTAGTCAGAAATTTTAAAAAAATGCAAGGTTTTGACGCACTAATGCTAACAGGATCTGACGAACACGGTCACAAAATAAGTCGCCTAGCCCATCAGTCAGGTTTAGATCCCCAAGCTTTTGTTGATCAAAACGTTGAAAAATTTAAAATTTTATGGCAAAAATTTGGCATTGACTATGATTATTTTCTAAGAACAACTAGTCAAGCTCATAAAAATTTTGTTAAAAAAATTTTTTACAAAATGTACGAAAATAATGATATTTTTCAAGGTCAATATCAGGGTCTTTATTCTGTAAGTGACGAAGAATTTTTATCTCAAGTTCAATGTATCGAAAAAAACAACGAATTTTTTCACCCAGTTAGCGGCGCAAAAATGGAATTAGTAGAGGAAAATTCTTATTTTTTTGCCATCAGTAAATTCCAAAAATGGCTAGAAAATTATTTAGATGCCAATCCTAATTTTATTTCTGACAAAAAAATCGCAAACGAGCTAAGACAAAATTTTTTCCAAAAAGGCTTAGAAGACTTATCTGTTAGCCGAAAAAATTTAAAATGAGGAATAAATCTTGAAAAATTTCAAGACCAAACTATCTATGTTTGACTTGATGCTCTTTTTAGCTATTTATCAATTTTTGACGGCCAAATTAATATTGACTCACCACAGAGTCAAAATTTTTGAAACCAGGCTGAAGAAATTGTTCATGTTGTTGGAAAAGAAATAGCCCGTTTTCACTGTATTTATTGGCCAATTTTTTTAAAATCATTAAATTTCAGACTGCCATCAACAATTTTTACTCACGGCTGACTCATAACTCCTGAAGGAAAAATGTCAAAATCAAAAGGAAATGTAATTAATCCTCTTGAATTACTTGATGAATTTGATCCTGAAATTATTAAATTTTATTTTGTAAGTCAAATAAGTGCTGAAAATGATAGTATTTTTGACAAAAAATTATTAGAAAGTCTATATAATTCATTTTTTGTCAATACATACGGAAATTTAATTAGTCGAACAATTGCACTTGTTTTGAAATATTTTAATAACGGATTGAAATTTAATATTGAAAATTTAGACTGAATAGATATTAGTTTTTATGAAAAAATTTTGGTAAGTTTTGACTCATTTTCCGAAAATTTGTCAAATTTTCAGCTTGAAAAGGGCTTTAAACTAATAATCGAGCTAGCAAAAAATTTAAACGGTTATTTTGATATCAAACAATTATGAAATGAAAAAAACTTAGATAAATTAGGTGCAAGTTTACTTTTAGTTTTAAATGGAATTTACACAATTTCAGCATGTCTTAACTGTGTAATGCCTAAAACCGTCGGAAAAATTATTGATTTTTTAGGAATAAAAACCACAAGTTTTGAATTAATTACAAAATTAGATAAATTTGACAATATTATTTTTGAAAAACTGGAAAAACCTTTTTTCCCAAGAAAAAAATCTTAATAGCCAAATTTTCAGCGAAAATTATGTTTATCATTTAAAAATTGAATTAATGGCACTATGTTTATCAAAAAAACTGAATAAATTGGAAATGAAATAGTTGATTTTAAAATTATTGGTGTTAAATAAAAGAAAAAATAATTTTCAATAAGTCTATCTCTTCCGCTTCGATTCAAGAAACGATTATAATATTGGATAAATGCAAACGGATGTCATAATCAACGAAAAACGAGAAAGCAAATGCCAAGAACAAAAAGCGTTATTATTGCATTTTTAAATTTTTGAGTCGGTTTTTTTCAATATAAAATTACTAAAAATGTTGTAAACGCTAATAAAATAACACCAAAAATCCCTATTAATAAAAGCACTAATTTTTTATTAAAAAGTCTTTTTCAATCTTTTGCGACTCTTTGAATTTCAGACTCACTCATAAAAAAATAAAAAATAAATACTGAAAAAGTTATTAGATAGGTTAAAATTAATAAGAAAATTAATACTTTTTTATTTTTATTTGCAAAATTAAAAGCTAGCGAGGAAAAAATTGCAACTAAAATAGGAACAATTCCATATTCTGGGGTTCAGAAAAAAACGCGACTTGTAAGCAAAAGTTTCCCAAAATCAAACGTAAAAGCAACAATCGCACCTTTGAACCAGCTTAAAATTATTCCTATCAAAACGTAAAATGGAAGTTCAAATGCTATGTTAAATCTACGTGGAAGACTAGTTTTAAATATAAAAGCAATAACTAAAAACATTGCCATTAAATATCCTGAAATTACAAGTTCAAAGCTTGTAAATTGAAATATTTTATGGTTGACTCTGAAAAATTCTTTAATATTTGCTCTAAATGTTGTTAAATTCATTGTTTTAATGGTAAATTATAATAAAAATTTAGTATAAAATATTATAATTTAAAAATAAAAAAAGGATTAAAAAAATGGTAGAAAAAAACTCGTTTCAAGAACTTTATCCAGAAAGAATAATCAACATTCAAGCCTATAAATATAATGGTTTTTTGTATCGCCAGTGATCAAATGCAAGAGTAATTTCAAATTCACTAACTCATGTTGTTGTTAGTTTAAATGGTAGCATTGTGAAAAAATACGGCACAAAATCATGACGTTTTTCTGAACCGACTATTTTTGTTTTTCCAAAAAAAACAATGCATAATGCAATTATTACTTTTAAACCAGGTCAACATTTTAGTTATCATTACTATATAAATTTAGCTTCAGATTTTATTTTTGAAGAAAATACAATCAAATTTGTTGATTTTGATATCGATATTAAAATTTATAATAAAAAAAGTTTTGATATCGTTGACCGGGAAGAATTCCTTGAAAATAAGGAAATTTTGAACTATCCAGCAAAATTAGAAGGCATACTTTCAAACGAAATTAGCAAAATATTTCTCCTATTTTTGCAAAAAAAATCATTCTTTAGTAACGAGTATCTTCAAGTTTTTATTGATCTGTGTCAACGGCAAAAATGTTGAGTGCGTTAGTTGCGGCATTAAATTCTGCTTCTTTAATAGATTTTCCGTAGCCAATACCGTATTTTTTTTCTTCCCAAATTAGGTCAACGCGAAAAGTTCCATCAGCAAGGCGAGTTGGTAAATAATTAATTTTACTAAGCGAAGAAAAAGACTGAATTTTTTCCTGAAAAATTGACTTTGGGTCTTTGTACTCTTTTTCGCATGCAAAATTTACACCATTATACAAATATTTTGCCAAAAATTCATTAAGTTTATCAAAGCCTTGATCAAGTAAAATTGCTGCTGAAAATGCTTCAAAAACATCGGCTTTCAACTTGTTATTTTCACGAATTTCTGATGCGCCTTTACCTAAAAATACAAGGTCAATTAGACCTAAATCCTGGCAGACTTTTGCTAAATAATTTGTCGAAGTAAGTACAGCACGAAGTTGAGTTGAATTACCTTCATTTTTATAAAAATTATCATAGATTGCCCGAGTTACAGCATAATGAATTGCCGAATCTCCCAAAAATTCTAACATTTCATAATGCGGTGTTGAGGGATTTGTAAAGTTGTAACTTTTATGTGTTAATGATTGAATATAAATGTCTATTGAATTTGGTTTAATATCTAATTTTTTCAAAAATTCGTGAATTTTTTTATTAGATTGCATTGTTCTCCTTTTAAAATTACGGACAATTTAATATTTATTTTTTGAAGTTTAGCGTAAAGTGTTGATCTTGAATTATGTGTGGTTGATTTGAATGAAAGTGGCCAAATTCGAGATGTAAAATAAGTTTTTTATCTTCATCAAAAAATTTTGACATCATTGAAATAAAACTAACCTGTATTTTAGGGATACTTTCAGGCAAAGGCAAATCACTAATAGAGCTAAAATTAAGAATTTTATCTTTTACTAATTGTTTTATAACAAGATAATTAATTTCTTGATCTTTTAGACAATTTCTTGCACCATTATCACAAGCAAAAGGAAATTCATCAACATTTTTGCTTTTAATTTGCTTAAAAATTTGCTGATACTTTGCTTTAAAGTCTGAATAAGAATAATTTTCATCAACAAGCTCAAGACGATAAGGGTTTTTTTTGGGATTAACTTCATCCTGAAAACCTGGCTTTGAATTAATAGGACTAAATTCGATTTTAGTATTCCCGCAAGAAACTAAAAAACCTAAAGCCACAAAAGTCAAAAAAATGCTTTTTTTCATTAAAATACTTTCTCTTAATAATATATTAATAAAATAAAAAATTAACTAAATTTTACCATATTTTGAATTTTGATGTTTTATTTTGCCTCATATTCTATGTTTTATTTTTGTCTTTTTGTATTTTTATATATAATTTATTAAATTATCCATTAATGTAAAAGGGAACCATGACAAGGAAAAAAAAGATTTTATTTTCAATTTTTGGTTTATTTTTTGTAAGCGCAGCTTCAGTTACTGCTTTTTTGACCTACAATTATTTAAATCAACCTGTGGCTCCTGTAAAAAAAATTAGTGGCATTGATTTACTACTTGAATCAGACAAAGACAAAAAAGTTGACAGTGAAGACAAATTTAGCAAAGATTACTTAGCTGAACTTGACCAATTTAATGATTTTTTTAGTGATCAAAATCAAGATTTAAGTCAGGAATATGGACAAAGAGAAAGTTATTTTGAACAACTTTCTCTTTTAGATCTTGAAAAAATAACAAAAAATAACGTTATTTTTCCCGAAGGCTATGAGCGCTTTAAATTTAATACTGAAAATAACTTTGTCACAAAAGAAAGTGATGAAAATTTTCTTGGCCCAAAAAATAATAATTTATTAGTTTATGACTTAAATTATCCTTTAGTTGATAATTTAATTGAAGAAAATAATAACTTTAAATCTAATATTTTGAATCAAAAATTTACAATTTTTGATTCAAAAGCTCGAAATCAAATATTTAAACTTAATAGAATTGGCGCATATGCCCAACCCTTAAATCATTCCAATGAATATGATTGAATTTACCAAAAAAACGTAAAATTTAAAACTGGAACTGCTACAATATTAGATTCTAATAATGAAAAAACATTATTAATTACAAATAATCACGTTTTAAGACCACTGGAAAGTTATAAATACAACGATGAAAATTTCGAAATTAAGACCCAAAAAATAAGATTTTGAAATACCCTAGGTGGAAATTTTCTTGAATGATATCAAAATGGAAAAATTTATAGCCTCGACAGGGATAATATTGCATTACTTTTTTATGCAAAAGAAATTTATGAGAAAAAAATTAGCAGCTTTGATCAAGCTAAATTTTTAGAATTTGTTGTGAATTTCTATAATGATTATTTTGAAATTCCTTCTGATTTTGATAATCAAAAATTTGATGTCGGTGTTTTTTATTTTAAATACAAAAAGTTTATTGATGATTTAAAAGTATTAGCTAAATTTTATAAAGAAAATAAAACCGATATATTAGCAAAAATTCAACAAAATCAAACAATAACTGACCCTAATAGTGCTAAAAATAATTCAATTGAGTCCAAATTTGAAAATTTTCTAGCAACTTATCAAAATTTTATTGATTTCTGGGAAAAAATGGTCAAAGAAAAACCTGTTCAAATTTCAGAAAAAGTTTGAAAAAAAGGCGATTCAACCTACGATTTTAATGTAGGGCTTTTTTGACCAAAGTCAAAACCTATGAAAAATAATTTCAAAGGTGTTTATGCTTCTGATCCTCAGCAAAATTTTTCACGTTTATCATTGTATTTTTATACAAACAACGGTCCTGGCGCATCTGGTTCAGGAGTTTTTAACGAAAAAGGTGAACTCCAATTTATTAATGGATTTGGTTTAATTAACAATTTTTACGATAATAATTCACGAATAGAAAAAAATTATTACGACAAATTAAACACAAATATTTCATTATCAGGTGGAATTCCACTTGTTACTGAAGATTTTAATTTAACAAAATTAATAAAAGAATTTTACCCTTCTAGTCAAAAGAGGGGATTTACTGCGATTCAAAACGAAAAAATTGTTGTAAATAAAAAATAAAAAAGCGTAAGTTTTTTAATTTAAACTTACGCTTGGTTTCATACCGGCGCACCGATTGCTAGAATTATTATGAGATGGGAATTAAACCAATATTTTTAAAATATTTTTACTTATCTTAAAAATCTCATAATATATATGAAATCGATATTAATTATACCACAACTTTTTTAAAAAGAAGAAAAAAATAAAAAAAAATAAAAATGACTTGTACAAGCCAGTAAATTAGTATTTTTTACTATGTTTCTTTTTTTATTTTTGGGCTAAATTAAAGAAAAAAAGAAAATTTGCAAAATGACATTTGTAAACTTTATGTGGAAAAAGTTATGAAAATTCCTTAATATGATATAATTTTTTTAATTTACAGGTGGTTTTTATGAGTAAAATAACTAAGCAGCAACTTGGTGCCAAAATTTGACATGGTGTCAACAGGTTGCGAAAAAATCTTGAGGCCTATGAATATAAGGACTATATTTTAGGTTTACTTTTATACAAATTTTTATGTCAAAAACAGACTGAATATTTAATTAGTCAGGAATTTGATAAGGATGATCTCTATCTTTTGGATGATCAATTGGACCGTAGTGATATTGACCTTGGAAATACTGGGGTCTTAAGTTGGGGAGTGGTTGATAGAAAAATAGAGTCATTGAAAGACAAAAATGGATTTTTTATCCAGCATCGGAATTTATTTGATTCTTGAGTCAAAAATAAACAAAAATTTGACATTAAAGCTTTTCAAGGTGCATTTAAGGATTTTAGTGATGGAGTTAATGAAATAGTTAATAAATCTAAAAAGTCTTCTCATGCTTCATTATTTAAAGGTTTATTTTCTAAATTTGAAACTGATTTGGCAAAACTTGCACCAAATGCCAAAGAACAAACTGAAGTCATTTCTCAACTTATTGACACTATCAACGAAATTCCAACCACTAGACAACAATACGATGTTCTAGGTTTTATTTATGAGTATTTAATTGCTCAATTTGCCTCAACTGCTGGAAAAAAAGCTGGCGAATTTTATACACCTCATGAGGTAAGTGACTTAATCTCACGAATAGTTGCATTTTATTTAAAAGACCGCAAAGATATTAGTATTTATGATCCAACAAGTGGTTCAGGTGGTCTGCTGTTAAACATTGGTCAAGAATTTAAAAAATATAGCGAAAGTTCAATCACTTATTATGCTCAAGAGATTAAAAACGAAACTTATAATTTAACAAGAATGAACTTAATTATGTCAAACATAAATTCCGATCAAATCTATGTTCGTAGAGGAGATACTTTGGAAGATGATTGACCTTTATTTGAAAATGAAGACACTAGCACATATCGATTGTTAACTGTCGATGCTGTTGTCTCAAATCCACCATATTCACAAAGATGAGAACCAAAAAATGCCGGCCATACAGAAAGATTTGAAGAATATGGAGAGCCGCCTGAAAACAAAGCAGACTATGCTTTTTTATTACATGACTTATACCACATAAAAAAAGACGGAATTGGTGCTGTTATTTTGCCTCACGGAGTTTTATTTCGGGGAGGTCGTGAAGGTCAAATTAGAAAAAAACTAGTTGAAAAAGGGCAAATCGACGCTATAATTGGGCTTCCAGGAAATATGTTTTATGGAACCGGAATTGAAACAGTTATTATCATTTTAAGAAAAGATCGTTTGAATAATGATATTCTTTTTGTTGATGCTTCAAATTTATTTGTTAAAGATGGCAAAAATAACCGCTTTGCTAAATCACATATCAAAAAAATTGCTGATATTGTTAACCATCGTCTTGAAACTGAAATTTCAAAAATAATTAGTTTTGAAGAAATAGAAAAAAATAATTTTAATTTAAATATTTCACGATATGTTGAACTAACTGGAAAAAAAGAAGAAGAACATGACCTATTTTCATTAGTTTTTGGTTCAATTAGCAAAAAAGAACTAAAACGTTTTGATAGTTTTTTCCTCAATTTTCCTAAAATCAAGGAAAAAATGTTTAAAGAAAACCAAGAAAACAGCGATTATTACGATTTGCTTTCGCAAGACTATATAAATATTATTTATAATAACAGTGATTTTCAAAATTATCTAGAATCATTTGAAACTAAAGTGCGTGACTTTATTAATTTTTTCAAAAGTAAGGTATCTGATATTAATTCAATTAAAAACATTAACTTAATTCAGCTAGAAAAAGATATAACTGAGTACATTTTTTCATCTTTAAAGTTTCCATTAATTGATACTTATGATGTTTACCAAATTATAATTGATAATTTTGAAAATGTCAAGGAAGATTTAGAACTTTTACGGGAAAATTTTTCTGATTCTGGTAGCCTAGATATCAAAGAATTTTTAAATGATCAAATTGAATCAGTTGATAGCGTTAATCAGAAAGAGAAAGATTCTCGTAGAATTAAGTCATGAAAATCTAAACTTTTTAGCAATGATTTAATTGAGCAAAAATTTTTCCCAGATGAATTTGCTCAATTAAATAAGGTTCAAGATCAAATTGATCAAATTGAGTCTGAAATAAAAGAGTTATACCAGATAATTAGTGACGAAGATAAAACTGATGAAATTTATAATGATGAGAAAAACACTTGAATTCAAAGTGGCATTAAAAAATTAGCTAAAACATTTAAGGATTCAAAAGAATCAAGAGAAAAAGATTCTTTTGAATCTTTAATAATTCAAATTAATGAAAAATATTCAGATATCGAAAAAGTAAAAAAAGATTTAACTAATTTAAAAAATGATTTAACTAATAATTCCTACAATCAATATTTGAATTTGAATGAAAAAGATTTTTATGATTTGTTAATTTCAAAATGATGAGAAAAGTTTATTCAAAACTTTAAGGAAAAAAGTGAAGAATTCGTTGATGAGCAAATCTCAGGAATATCCGAAATATTAAACAAATATAAGCACACTTTTGTTGATATTCAAAAGAAAGTTTCTGATTTAGAAACAAAAATGTCTACTTTTTTGGATGAGCTTGAGGGAAGTCCCGCAGACATGGAAGCTATTAAAAAATTGTCTAATATTTTGAAGGCAAATTAATGTCCAAAAATAAAAATATTCCTGAAATTAGAATAGAAGGATTTAATCAGCCTTGAGTTAAAAAAAGATTGGGCGATGCTTTAAAACACGAACAATCATGAAAATATATCGAGTCATCCACTAAATATTTTAATCATGGAATTCCCGTTTTAACTCCGGGAAAAACTTTTGTGCTTGGTTATGCAAAAGACACAAAAAATATTAAAAAAGCATCAGAAAATTCGCCAATAATTTTATTTGATGATTTTACAACTCAATCTCGGTTTATCGATTTTGATTTCAAAGTTAGAAGTTCTGCGCTTAAATTGTTAATCAATAAAAATCCAAAAGATAATCTTTACTTTCATTATTTAATTTTACAAAAAATTAAATACAATGTAAGACATCATGGTAGACATTGACTCCCTCTTTTTGTTAATTTTACATTTTTTCAACCAGACTGACCTGAACAGCAAAAAATTTCGCGACTTTTTGAGACACTTGAAAACTTAATTAATAAACTTGAAGAAAAAATTAGCCTTCTGAAAAATCTTAAAAATGGTTTTACTAATAAAATGTTTGCTAATTTTAGTTCAGATTTTCCTTCAATTAGATTCAAAGGTTTTAAATCAGCATGAATTACTGATCAAGTCAAAAATTTATTTGAGCTTTCCCGAGGAGAATCACTAACAAAAAGCCAAATAAAAACTAAGTCAGTAGAGAGAGAGAGAGAGAGAGAGACCGCGGATACATCTACCCGGTTTATTCATCGCAAACGGAAAATCATGGGATTTTGGGGTATTATAAAGAATTTTTGGCTGAAAATGTAATAACTTGGACTACCGCAGGTGTAAAGGCAGGAGTTGTTAATTTCCGAAAAGGAAAATTTTTTGCAACAGGTTCTTGTGGAATACTTACTTCAAAAAAATATCCTGAAAACGAATTTTTTGCCATTGTAATTGGATTTCAAACGAAAAAAAATGTCACAAATGGCATTATCCCTTCTCTAAAAATTATCGATATGGCTCAAATTGAGGTAAAATTCAGCCAAGACATTAGTGAACAACAAAAAATTTCGCAACTTTTTGAAACTTTTGACTCACTAATTCTTGCGTATGAGCAAAAAATTGCCTATTTTCAAAAAATTAAAAAAACTTTATTAAATGAAATGTTCATTTAGGTGCATATGAAAAATTTTAAAAGTGAAAAAGAATTTGAACAAGCAATAGTTGATAGATTAACAAGCCCAAAAAATGGCTGGCAAGGTTTTAGAGATGAATCTGGCTATAAAAATGGGTATAGTGTCATTTTGGAAAATGTCACAGAAGAAATTTTAGTAAAAAATTGGAAAGATATTTTGTTTCATAACAACAAAGACGTACTTAATAATGTTAGTCTTAGTAATGAAGAAATGGAACAAGTTATTGAAAAAATTGATAATTGCCCAAATTTTGTTGAAACAAATATACTACTAACTAATGAGTATATTTCCATTAAAAGATCAAATCCAGCGCTAGACCCGGAAAAAATTGGCCAAGAAGTACAACTAAAAATATTTTCAAAAAAAGATATCGGTATAGGAAATAACATTTACCAAATTGCGCGTCAAGTAACATTTAAGACAACAAAGAATGATGAAAAGCGTGCTGATTTAATGCTTTTATTTAACGGGATGCCTTTAATTCATATCGAATTAAAAAACCAATCTGAAAAAATTCAAAGTGCTATAACCCAAATTAAAAATTATGCCAAGAGTGGATTTTATAAAAGAATCTTCAAATTAGTACAAATTGTTGTGGCAATGAAACCTAATGAAATGTTGTATTTACCAAACACAAATGATATTGAAAATATTAATGATAAAAATTTTTTAAAATGAACTGACAAAAATAATCGTGCTATAAATGATTATTTAGAATTAATTGACAAATTTTTCAGTATTCCAATGGCTCATAAAATGATTGGCGACTATATAATCGCGGATAACAAGGAAAAAAATCTTAAGGTTTTAAGAAGTTATCAAGTTCATGCGGTTGAAGAAATAATTGGCAGACGATTGAAAAGGGATCTAAATTTTTCTAATAATTTGCATGAGTGCCAAAAAGGCGGGTATGTTTGGCACTCAACAGGATCAGGAAAAACGCTGACTAGTTTTAAATTGGCTACTCTCATTTTGGAAAAAGAGCTTAGTGATATTGTAATTTTTGTTGCTGATCGAATTGAACTTGTCACTCAGACATTAAAATCGTTTAATAACTTTAATTCTTCAGGAAAAATCGATGTTATTGAAGCAGAATCAACAGAAAATTTAATTGATCATCTTTCTACTGATTCTATAAGACAAAAATTAATTATAACTTCAATTCATAAACAATCACGGGTAACAAATGAAAATTTTAGTAAAAAGTTAAACAAAATTACAAAAAAGAAAAAAATATTCATTTTTGACGAAGCACATCGAACAACATTTGGTGATATGTTTACCAATATTCTCAAAAACATGACAAATTCAGTTATTTTTGGTTTCACAGGTACACCAATAATTGATATAAACGCTAAAAATAGGGTAAGTTCTGATGATCTCGGGGTAACTACCGAAGATAATTTTGGCCCAAGATTGCACAAATACACAATGGAAAATGCTATGGAAGATAAAAAAGTACTAGCATTTAGTTCAGAATACAGTTTTATGGAGCACTTGACTTCTACAACACTAGATTTAGTTCAAGAAAACGTTAAAAATAAAATCGGAATTACTGAATACCGTTCTAAATTTGGTAAAAATGATAAACAAATTATTGATCTCGAGGAGGAAATTTTCAAGAGATACGGTACAACTCATGAAAAACAATATAAAGAAGAGGTTGTTAAAAATATTTTAGAATGATGGCCTAATCGAAGTAATAAATATTTTTATTCTGCAATGCTAACTGTTGAATCAATCGAAAGTGCTATTAAATATTTTGAAATTTTTAGCAAACAAATTGAAGAACAAAAGCTAAATTTAAAAGTTACAGCACTTTTTGATCCTTCAATTGATTCATCTGTTGATTCGTCAAATAAATCGCGAGGATTGGACAAAAAAGAGGATATTGAAAAAATTTTACAACAGTACAACAAAGATTTTCGTCAGTCTTTTGATTATAATACACATAAAAAGTTTAAAAAAGATATTCAAGACAGATTAAAGAGGGATAATTTAACTAAGTTAGAAAATGGCAGTTTCGAAGGTCAATTAGATTTGTTAATTGTTGTTGACCAACTTTTAACAGGTTATGACTCAAAATACATAAACACGGTTTATTTTGATCGACTTCTTAAATACGAACATTTAATTCAGGCAATTTCAAGAACAAACCGCATTGAAAACAACGAAAATAAACCTTTTGGAAATATTATTTTTTATCACCGACCAATTTTTTTATATGAAAAGCTTACTGAAGCTTTAAAAGCTTATGCTTATGCCGATCCAAAAATGGCAGATCCAAAGAAAATTGAAGTATTTTACGAGGAAATTAACAAGAATTTTAGAAGTTTACAAAAACTTTTTAGCGATTGAAAGCATCCCGATTTTGAGAATGTACCTGAATCTATCGACCCAAATGATGCTAAAAAGTTTGTAGAATGTTTTATAAAAATTAAAAAAAGTTTAATTTGTGCCGAAATTCTCGGATTTAGCTGGAAAAAAAATAAAGAAAATGAGAAAATCTGATTAAATGAAGAGCAGTGAAAAAAGTTAAACGTGAGAATTGAGGATGTTCGAATTGAATATAACAACACCAATCCAAACAAAGAATATGATGAAGTTTTTAATGAATTAGACAATCTTCAACCAAGTGTTTTAAGAGAAAAAATCGATTCTTCATATATTCAAAGTTTGTTTTATGAGTCCAATAAGAAACTAACTTTAGAGGAATTTTTAGCGCTAGTTCAAGGCGAAATTACAAAATTTCTTAAAGTTGACCAGCCATTTGCTAGAGAATGTTTTATTGAAATGTATAATGATAATCGAGGCATTGATATTAATATTTGCGTTGATGAAAAACGGAGTGAAAATTCTGATAATGAAATAAATAAATTCGCTGAACAAATGAATATCGATAGTAAAAAACTTAAGAATTATATTAATGATAATAACACTGTTGATCACAACGACCGAATCGAGAGGTTAGTTGAAGGCAGACTAAATGAAGAAGTAAAAGAAAATATTATCAAAATAAAAAATTTAGCTAATACTGATGATAACAAAAATAAAATCAGAAAATACATCCATTATGACGTAGTTTCGGAATTTATCAAAGCCCAAAAAGATAAACTTAAACAATAAAAAAACTTAAATTTATTGTCTTATTATCTTAACAAAAACTATTTTGTAATATAAAAGTTAATAATGGGTCATTATTTTCTAGGATTACTGATGTACTAGAACTTCTTGTTTGTCAAGAGTTCTCAATAAATTAGCATAAACAGTAAAAAAATTGAGTATAGGTACTAAATTCGATTTTTTTCTTATCAAATTCGAGTGAAAAACTATTTAAAATTAGCCGATCATCTTGATTGATTTTAATTTTAATATCATCAAAAATCATAAAAAATACAACTACTATTTAAACTCAATGCAAATAGAAAACTCGTTTTTACTTACATTGAGCCTAAAAAAATATGTGAAGTTTTGAAAGAGCCATAATTAAAAGCCTTAAATTTGTAGATTTCTAAACGGTCAAATTTAAAGCATTCCATCATATTTAAAAATATAATGGATAATTCGCATTTGCTGATTTTTTATGCAAAAACATAACTAATTCCCCCTTAATTCAATATCAAAATTTATTAATTTATTCTTAGTGACTCTATTATAACAGAATTTTTTCCTAGACCAAACATTTTTTTTTTTTTTTGAAAAAGGTTAATTTCAAAATAATAAAAACCCCCTTTGGGTTAAAACTCAAAGGGGCAATTTATTTATTTAATTAAGTTTAATTAGGCTTTTTCAAAATTATTTAAATTTACTAGTTTAAATAAGCATCTACAAAAGATTCTAATGTTTTATCACGAGCAACTTTGACAGCATTTTCATCATCGCCAAAATCAGAATTTCTTACAACCGCAAAAGCCTTAATTAAAACTTTTGCTTTTGAATCTGGAAAAATTGGTTTTGGAAGACCTGAAGAATCAGTTTGTCCTGAATCATTAGGTTGTTGTGAAATCACTTCAGGATTAGGCCCAATCTGGAAATAATCAAGATTGTAGGTGTTAAATTTATTACGCGAAGGTTTTCCTTGTTCATCTTTGTTAAAAATAGTTTTTGAATAAACCTTGTCAAATTTAGGTCTTTGACTTGAAGATGAATATCCATTTACCTCTAAGGTTCCAGATCCATCACTTTCTTTGTTCATCGAAATCTCAACAACAATTGTCGATCCATCTTGAATAAACTGGGTGTCTGATTCAAAGTTATTTTTTTGGTTAAATTTTCTATAAAGTAGTGATCGATTTTGCAAAGTAATTGTTGTCTCATCACTGCTTTGCCGAGTTAGTTCGGCAAACTGATCAGGCTTAATTTCTTTTAGAACTTCAGGTGGTAAAATTAGGGCTTGTTGGGATCCAACAGGTTTGGCTTGATCACCGTCGCTTCCGTTGCCAAAATTAAATTTAAAGTCATAATCCATTCCTAAAATATATGCAAATTGTGGATTTGCATTTTTGATTTCTTGGGCTTCAGAAACAGATGGAGTGTTTGTTCCACTGTCAGATCCAGTGCCGTTTTGTCTTAAAAAAGATCCTTTTGCTTGAGTGTTTTTTACTCTTTGGACAAAAATTCCTTTACCATCTTTTGAAGAAACTAGGTAATGCTTGTTAAAATCGTTAATTCCACTAATTTTAAAAGCCAAAAAGAATGAACCTTTGTCAATATTAGTTGGATTTTGTGGGGTTGCTGTTGAACCTTGTGAACCTGAAGGAGATGCTGAACCTGCAGATCCTGAAGTCCCCGAATCAGCAGTTGCACTAGTTTGACTTGGTTGGAATTTTATTGTTTTTGTAATTGAATATCCGTCGTTTTCTTTAGTTATTTTCCCTTTAAATTTCAGTTCAGGACGACCAAAATCACTAAGAATTGACTCGCCATCATCTTGAAGAACAACATCATTTTTACCGTCAATAAAAACTAAAGGATTAAATTCGCGAGTAATATCATAAGCAGTTTTTTCACTAAAAATATTGGAAATAACTATTTTTGAATCAGCAAGACTTTGGCCGGTTTGTTTATCAATAAGACTAAAATTTAATTCAAGAGCTTTTGACAGCGGGGTTGAATTTAGTTCTAATTCAACATTTTGGGCATTGTTTTTTGCTAAAAGCAGTGTTTTTAGGATTGAAACTCCTAGTCCAAAAGATTTTTGACTGCCTGGACTTTCAGTTTGTTGACTATTTTCAGAATCAGGATTTTGGGGCTTAATTTCGGCATCTTTTTTGATTTGCTCTTGTAAATCTTTGGTAAATTGCTCGATTTCTTCGGGAGTTCCAGTTTTTCCTTTTTCTAAAAAGTAAGTATTAGCAGCAACTTTTTCAATAATTTTATCGTCTTCGTCTTCAGAGTTATTTTTAATTATATCAAAAATTTGACTAACATATAAATTAATTTGAGTTGCCGTGATTGTCGGACTATTTTCAGCTTTTTGAAATGAAAAATTAGTTGATTTTGCAAGACTTCCTTGGGCTTTTGCAATTTTGCGCTCTAGAGGTCTTAAATCAGGTTGGAAATCTATTTCTAAGTCAAAATTTGGGACTTTTAGTGCTAAATTTTGATTTTTTGTTGGACTAACCTTGACTAAAAAGCGAACTTGTTGGCTCTTTAAAAGTTCATCTTTTTCGGAGTCTTCAACTTTTTTCAAAGAAGGTATGATTTCTAGATCCCAAATGTCTCCATCACTTGCGCGGAATTTAAAAGATTTTAGGAAATTAGATTCAAAAAATGAACTAAAATTAAAGTCGCTATTTGCTTTTTGGTATAAAACTTCTGCTAAAGATTGATCTTTATTAATTAAATCGGCTTGAACTTGCGGTTTTAGTTTGAAAATATCTTGGCCACTTTGGGCAATAAAAACAGATAAGTCTTCAAAAATCTGGGACAAATTGGAGAGTCCTTGAATTGGAAGTTCAAAATTTGTCTTTGTTTTAGTGTCTAAATTTTGAATTTCTAAATTTAGACTTAAAGTTGCCTTTGAATCGTCAAGCTCTGAAAAACTAAGATTATTGTCTTTTAAAACAGGAGTGATAATTTGTTTTGAATTTAAAAAAGTAGGCAAATTTTGTCCGTTAATTAGGTTAAGTCCGATATTGTTTTCAATAAAAGCGCGCTCAAGTGCCCGAGCTGGACTTAAATTTTTCAAAAATTTTGAATAGGAGTCTTGAATTTTTGCTTTTAGTTCACTTGGAGTCACTAATTTTCTGGATTTTAATATTAGTGAAGATCTTTTTGTGTCAATGTCAAAATTCTCGAGCTGATTTGAGTCAGATTTTGTACTAAATC